>NZ_JACVBM010000021.1:0-129195 GCF_014852385.1 Pseudomonas sp. PDM03
TCCGGTCCTGCTCCGTGGGCCCGCCGCGATCGGCCATCCATGGCCGTGCGCGGCTAACCCGGCATCCATGCCGGGTTGCCCACTGCGCAGAACCTCCACTCGGCCTCTCGAGGGGGCGACCACCGCCGCAGCCGCCGAGGCGGCCTGAAAGCCGACCTGGCTCTCTGTTCGAACGCGTTGTTCTTCTCGGCTGCGCTCACCCATTCCGAATTTGTACACCGCCCCCTGTAGGAGCCGGCTTGCTGGCGATGTCGTCCGTCCAGCCAATACATGCGTCGACTGATCCACCGCTATCGCCAGCAAGCCGGCTCCTACACGGTGATTGGGTTCACACGATTCAAAATTGTAGGAGCTGGCTTGCCAGCGATGGAGGTCAACGATAACGCGGGCTGTCTGAATGAACGCGTCGCCCAAATGCTTTTCGCCGGCAAGCCGGCTCCTACAGGGAATCCCATACGCTTTTGATTCCCACCACTCATCAGGTCGAGCGTTAGCTCGCCTTCCGCTTTTGAACTGAGCGCCCCCTCGAGAGGCCGAGTGGAGGTTCTGCGCAGTGGGCACCGCGGCATGGATGCCGCGGTAGCCGCCCCCGGCCATGGATGGCCGATGGCGGCGGGCCCACGGAGCAGGACCGGAGCGAGGGCATGCCGAGCATTAGCGAGGCACCGAACGAAAGGGGCAAGAGCCCTTGGTTACTTGGGGCTTTTCCAAGTGACTCGCCGTAAGGGCGAAACCAATAGCCGCCGTTACCGCAGGAATGGATATGTACACCCTCATATAGCCATCGCCAGCAAGCCGGCTCCTACAAGGACCGTGTACATCCGCGAGAGTCGGGCTGCCTATAAAGCCTTCCCGAGCAAGCCAGCTCCCACAGGATTCGTGCGCACACACCCAAAAAAAAAGCCCCGCAAAAGCGGGGCTTAAAGGGTGCAGCAGTCATGCTTTCGGGCGTTTGTCCATTACGTGACAAGCCTTGCCCTCAGAGCGCTTGATCGAATGCAGAGGCTGCAAAACAATCCGCGAACTGATCCCGATATACGTCTTGATGTGCTTGCTCAACTCGCCACAAACAGCCCTCTGCTGCTCATCGCTCAAGTGCTGGTGCTCAGCCTTCAACTCGACATGCACATCCACGCTGTCCAGGTTCCCGTTGCGATACAGATGAATCTCATAACACTCTGAAAGCTGTTTGATTTTCAGCACCTGCTCCTCGATCTGCGTCGGAAACACGTTAACCCCGCGAATGATCAACATGTCGTCGCTACGCCCGGTGATCTTGTCGATCCGCCGCATCGGCCGCGCAGTCCCCGGCAACAAGCGCGTCAGGTCGCGGGTGCGGTAGCGGATCATCGGCAAGGCTTCCTTGCTCAGGGACGTGAACACCAGTTCGCCCATCTGCCCGTCCGGCAGCACTTCGCCGGTGACCGGGTCGATGATTTCCGGGTAGAAGTGGTCTTCCCAGATCGTCGGGCCGTCCTTGGTTTCGGCGCATTCCATGGCGACGCCCGGCCCCATGATTTCCGAGAGGCCGTAGATGTCCAGTGCGGTGATGCCCAAACGGTTCTCGATGGCGCTGCGCAGTTCGCCGGTCCACGGCTCGGCACCGAAGATGCCCAGGCGCAGGGCCAGTTTGTGCGGGTCGATGCCCTGTCGCTCGATTTCATCGGCGATGTTGAGCATGTACGACGGCGTGACCATGATGATGTCCGGCTGGAAATCCTTGATCAGTTGCACTTGCTTTTCAGTCTGCCCGCCGGACATCGGAATCACCGTGCAACCCAGGCGTTCGGCACCGTAGTGCGCGCCGAGGCCGCCGGTGAACAGGCCGTAGCCATAGGAAATGTGCACTTTGTCGCCACGTCGGCCACCGGCTGCGCGGATCGAGCGCGCGACCACGTTGGCCCAGGTGTCGATGTCGTTCTGTGTGTAACCGACGACGGTCGGTTTGCCGGTGGTGCCGCTGGACGCGTGCAGGCGCACCACGTCCTGCATCGGCACGGCAAACATGCCGTAGGGGTAGTTGTCGCGCAGGTCGGATTTGGTGGTGAACGGAAACTTCGCCAGGTCTTCCAGGGATTTGATGTCATCCGGGTGCACGCCCAGTGCATCAAAGCGCTGACGGTACAGCGGCACATTTTTGTAGGCGTGGTTGAGGCTCCAGCGCAGGCGTTCCAGCTGGTGCTGACGGAGTTCGTCGATGCTGGCGGTTTCCAGCGGGTCCAGCACGGGATCAAGCACGGCTTTGGCAATTGGCATGTTCATAACTTCACTCGAATTATTTTTGTGTTTCAGCCCGGCCGCAGCCGGGCTTTGAGTGCATGCCCCAAGGATACCTCTAGGCTCCCCGGGAATCGCGATTCTTTAGTCGGACAAGCGCTCGATGATCAGCGCAATGCCCTGGCCGACGCCGATGCACATGGTGCACAAGGCGTAGCGGCCCTGACGTTCTTCCAGTTCGTGCAGGGCGGTGGTCACCAGCCGTGCACCGCTCATGCCCAATGGGTGGCCGAGGGCGATGGCGCCGCCATTCGGGTTGACCCGCGGGTCGGTGTCGCTCAAACCCAGTTCACGCAACACCGCCAGGCCTTGCGCGGCGAAGGCTTCGTTGAGTTCGATCACGTCCATGTCGGCGAGGCTCAGGTTGGCCAGTTCCAGCACTTTGCGCGTCGCTGGCACTGGGCCGATGCCCATGATGCGCGGCTCGACGCCGGCAGTGGCCATGGCCACAACCCGGCCGCGAGCCTTCAGGCCATGGCGTTTGGCGACCGCCGGGCTGGCCAGCAACAGCGCGCAAGCGCCGTCATTGACCCCGGAGGCATTGCCGGCGGTGACGCTGCCGCCTTCGCGAAACGGCGTGCCGAGTTTCTGCAACTGCTCAAGCGTGGTGTCGCCGCGCGGGTGTTCGTCGTGTTCGACGACTTTGGCCGGGCCTTTGCGCTGCGGGATTTCCACCGCGACGATTTCCTTGGCCAGGCGCCCACTGGCCTGGGCCGCGCCGGCACGCTGCTGGCTGCGCAGGGCAAAGGCGTCCTGGTCGGCGCGAGAGATGTTGAACTGCTCGGCGACGTTCTCGGCGGTTTCCGGCATCGAGTCGATGCCGTAGGTTTTTTTCATCAGCGGATTGACGAAGCGCCAGCCGATGGTGGTGTCGTAGACCTGCGCATCCCGGGAGAAGGCCTGTTCGGCCTTGCCCATGACCAACGGCGCGCGGGACATCGATTCGACGCCGCCGACCAGCATCAGCCCGGCTTCGCCGCAACGAATCGCCCGCGCTGCGGTGCCGATGGCATCCAGCCCGGAACCGCACAAACGGTTGAGCGTGGTGCCCGGCACGCTGACCGGCAACCCGGCCAACAGCGCCGACATGCGCGCGACGTTGCGGTTGTCTTCGCCGGCCTGGTTGGCGCAACCGTAGATCACATCATCAACGGCATTCCAGTTGACCTGCGGGTGGCGGCGCAGCAGTTCGCGCAACGGCACTGCACCGAGGTCGTCGGCGCGTACGCTGCTCAAGGCACCAGCGTAGCGGCCGATCGGGGTCCGCACGGCGTCGATGATCAAGGCGTCATTCATTCGGGGTCTCCTGCGCGAGCACAGCGCCGCGCACTTTGTAGGATTTGCCATGGAACAGCGCGATCAGCTGGCCCAGTTGGTTTTCAATGCGCACGTCGTAGTTGCCGGTGCGACCGGAGCGGCTCTGCTCGGTGCAATCGGCGGTCAAGGTGTCGCCCAGGCGTGCCGGGGCGATGTAGTCGATGCTGCAACCGATGGCCACGGTGGCTTCGTTGTAGCTGTTGCAGGCAAAGGCAAACGCCGAGTCGGCGAGGGCGAACAGGTAACCGCCGTGGCAAGTGCCGTGGCCCTGAATCATGTCGGCGCGCACGCTCATGCCGACGCGGGCGCAGCCCGGTGCCGCCGAGAGCAGGCGCATGCCCATGGCCTGGCTCGCGGCGTCGCGCTTGAACATCGTTTGCGCGCAGTTGCTGGCCAGGTTCATTGCTTCGTGATTAGTCATGGAGCGTCCTCCCTTCAGCGACGCGGCGGCGCAACAGCAGCGACGGTCGATAGCGTTGTTCGCCGTAACTCGTTTGCAGGTTTTCCAGCACGTTGAGGATGTGTGCGAGGCCAATGGCGTCGGCCCAGGCCAGCGGGCCTTGCGGGTAATTGACCCCGGCGCGCATCGCCAGATCGATGTCGGCGGCCGAGGCCACGCCTTGCAGCACGGCGTCGGCGGCTTCGTTGGCGAGCATCGCCACCGTGCGCAACACCGCGAGCGCCGGGCTGTCGCTGAGTTGGCTGACGGTGAATCCAGCGCGTTGCAGCAGTGCGACGCCGTGTTCGAGTGCCGAAGGGGAGATGTCTGCCGAGCAACTGATGGCGATGCGGCTGGCCTTGCCGTAGTCGAAGGCCAGGTCCAGCAGGATCAGATTGCGCAGCCCGTCTTCTTTCGCCCGCTGACAGGCCATGCGCCCGTCGCTAAGCGCCAGCACGGCATCGCCGACTTTCAACAGGCCTTGGCCATCGCGCTGAATGACGTTGATCTGATGTTCGCGCAGACGTGCAATCAACGCGTTGGCGATGCCGAGATCACCTTCCATGACGCAGGTTTCAACCGGGTGATCGCTGCTAATAGAGGTCGGCTGCGGCCGCTCGGAGCTTTCGGCATAACGGTAGAAGCCATGGCCGCTCTTGCGACCCAGGCGCCCGGCGTCGACCAATTCCTTCTGAATCAGCGAAGGCAGAAAACGTGTGTCCCCGTAATAGGCATCAAACACCGAACAGGTCACGGCATAGTTGACGTCATGGCCGATCAGATCGGTCAGTTCGAAGGCGCCCATCGCAAAACCACCGGCCTCGCGCATCAGCGCATCCAGCGTCGGGCAATCCGCCGCGCCTTCCTGCAGCAGGCGCAGGCTTTCGGCGTAGAACGGGCGGGCGACGCGGTTGACGATGAAGCCCGGTGTCGAGCGGGTGTGTACGGGTTTTTTGCCCCAGGCTTTGGCGGTGTCGTACAGACACTCGGCCAACGCCGGATCGCTGGCCAGCCCCGACACGATTTCCACCAGCGCCATGACCGGCGCCGGGTTGAAGAAGTGCAAGCCGAGCAAGCGTTGCGGATGGTTCAGTTGCGCGGCGATGCTGGTGATCGACAGCGACGAGGTGTTGCTCGCCAGAATGCAGTGCTCACCGCAGATGCCTTCAAGTTGGCGAAAGAGCGCGCGTTTGACCTCAAGGTTTTCGACGATGGCCTCGATGATCAACTCGCACTCGGCCAGCGCTTCGATGGCCTCCACGGCGTGCAGGCGCGCAATCGTTGCGCTGCGCGACTCGGCGGACAGTTTGCCGTTCTCGACCCGTTTGCCCAGTTGTCGATCAATGCCTTCAATGGCCTGGGCCGCAGCGCCGGGGCGATTGTCCAGCAGCAACACCGGATGACCGGCCTGCGCCGCGACCTGGGCAATGCCAGCGCCCATGGCGCCGGCGCCGATCACTGCGATGCGCGCGTTAGTGTTCAGTGCGGTCATGACTCAGCGCCCCTTGAAACTTGGGCTGCGTTTTTCCATGAACGCGCTGACGCCTTCACGGTAATCCTCGCTGCGCCCGGCCAGGCGTTGCAGGTCTTTTTCCAGCTCCAGCTGTTCGTCGAAGGTGTTGCTCAGGCTGGCGTTGAGGCTGCGCTTGATCAGCGCCAGGCCATACGTCGGTTGCGTGGCCAGATGGCGGGCGAGGGTCAGGGCTTCATTGCGCAATTCGGCGTCATCCACCACGCGGTAGATCAGCCCCCATTGCTCGGCTTGCTCGGCGCTCAGGCGATTGCCGAGCAAGGCCAGCGCCTTGGCGCGGGCCATGCCGACCAGGCGCGGCAAGGTCCAGGTGCCGCCGGAATCCGGGATCAAACCGATCTTGCAGAAGGCCTGGATGAAGCTCGCCGAACGCGCTGCCAATACCAGATCGCAAGCCAGTGGAATGTTGGCGCCGGCGCCGGCCGCCACGCCGTTGACCGCGCAGATCACCGGCAGCGGCAGGTCGCGCAATTGGCGGATCAGCGGGTTGTAGAACTTCTCGATGGACTCGCCCAGATCCGGCACGGCGCTGCCCGGCGCGACATTGCGGTCGCTGAGGTCTTGCCCGGCGCAGAAACCGCGACCTTCACCGGTCAGCAACAGT
This sequence comes from Pseudomonas sp. PDM03, assembly GCF_014852385.1. NCBI lineage: Bacteria > Pseudomonadati > Pseudomonadota > Gammaproteobacteria > Pseudomonadales > Pseudomonadaceae > Pseudomonas > Pseudomonas sp. PDM03. The sequence continues at coordinate 6,169 of NZ_JACVBM010000021.1, forward strand.
ACGCGCACGTCCGGGTTCTGCCGAACCTGCTTGAGCGCTTCCTTCACTTCGCCGTGCATCTGCGTGTTGAAGCTATTGAGTTGGTCCGGGCGATTGAGGCTCAGCAGGGCAACGCCGGCCTCGATGGAAAACAGGATGTGTTCGAAGTTCATGGTCTTGGCGTTCTCTGGGAGGTCGTTCGAATTCGTTATCGATGGCCGGATTACTGGCCAGTGAAGGTCGGCGTGCGCTTTTGCTGAAAGGCCGCAATGCCTTCGTCGCGGTCGCGGGTGCCGGCCAGCACGGTGAAGGCGTGGCGCTCGAAACGCAGGCCGCTGGCGAGGTCGGTGTCCATCGCCTTGAGCAGCGCTTCCTTGGCCAGACGCACCGCCAGCGGTGCTTTCGTGGCAATGCTGCGGGCGATCTGCAGCGCACGCTCGACGGTGAATTCCGGTTGGGTGACTTCGCTGACTAGCCCGGCGCGCTGGGCCTGGCGGGCGTCGATCGGCTCGCCGGTCAGGACCATCTGCATGGCCATGGATTTGCCAACGGCGCGCAGCAAACGTTGGGTTCCACCGGCGCCGGGCATGATCCCGAGATTGATTTCCGGCTGGCCGAAACGTGCGTCCTCGCCGGCGATGATGATGTCGGCGTGCATCGCCAGTTCGCAGCCACCGCCGAGGGCGAAGCCGTTGACGGCGGCGATCAGCGGTTTGTTGAAGCGGGTGATGGTTTGCCACGACGCCTGGCGCGGGTCGTCGAGGATGCCGACCAGATTGCGTTCGGCCATTTCCTTTATGTCGGCACCGGCCGCGAAGGCTTTGCGGCTGCCGGTCAGGACCACGACGCGGGTCTCGGCATCGGCTTGCGCGGCCGTCAGTTCGTCCGCCAGTTCACCCAGCAATTGGGTGGTCAGGGCATTCAACGCTTGCGGACGCTGCAAGGTAATCAGGCGGACGCCCGGTTCGAAGAGTTCGACAGCAAGGGTTAGAGGCATGGCGGATGCCCTCACGGTGCACGCTCGGCTGTAATGCCGGCTCATTATTGGATCGGCGCGTAGGCCGGTTTTGCCGGAGTATACCTATAACGTGATACGTAAATGCAATACAAAAATAGATTTAATGTGTCCTATCGTCGGGTTTGTGGTTTTATGGCTGTGGTTTGAATGGCTTTGCTCAAGCGCTGGATGCGCCTGTTTTATTGGTTTTAGCCGGGGTTTTGTCGTCTAAATAGACGCGGCGGGCCAGTGGCTTTGTAAGTGATACGGTTTTTGTGCTTTGTTAATGTAAAAGTGATGTGATACAAAATGAGCCTGCATCGGCATCGCTTTGTGAATGCTCTATAAGGAAACGCCCCATGACCTGCTACAGCCTCGATGGCCTGACTCCGGTGGTTGACCCCAGCGCTTACGTTCACCCGTCCGCCGTGCTGATCGGCGACGTGATCATCGGTCCCCATTGCTACGTCGGTCCGCTGGCGAGTCTGCGCGGTGACTTCGGCCGGATCGTGCTGGAGGAGGGCGCCAATCTGCAGGACACCTGCGTGATGCACGGTTTCCCGGACAGCGACACCGTGGTCGAGCGCAACGGTCACATCGGCCATGGCGCGGTGTTGCACGGCTGCCGGATTGGCGCCGACGCGTTGGTGGGCATGAATGCGGTGGTGATGGACAATGCGCGCATCGGTGCCCGTTCATTCGTCTCGGCGGCGGCCTTCGTCAAGGCCGGTTTCGAAGGCCCCGAGCAGTCGCTGATCATGGGCGCGCCGGCCAGCGTCAAGCGCAGCCTCAGCGATGAAGAGGTGTCGTGGAAGCAGGCGGGCACTCGTGAATATCAGCAACTGGCCAAGCGTTGCCTGGAGCAGATGCAAGTCTGCGAGCCGCTGACCGAACCGGAGCCCGACCGCCCACGTATCAGCGACAGCGGCCTGCGGCCCAAGGGCAGTTCTCTGTGAACACACAATCCCCTGTAGGAGCCGGCTTGCTGGCGATAGCGGTGTGTCAGCCGACATTAATGTTTCTGACACACCGCTATCGCCAGCAAGCCGGCTCCTACAGGGGAATGCGCTTATCCGGCGGACATTCGGTATATTCCTTTTCTTTTTTCAGCTCGGTACGCCCATGTCGTCCCTGACACCCTTGAACCATCTGATTACCCGCTTCCAGGAGCAGACGCCGATCCGCGCCAGCTCCTTGATCATCACGCTGTACGGGGATGCCATCGAACCCCACGGCGGCACGGTGTGGCTGGGCAGCCTGATTCAGTTGCTCGAGCCTATCGGCATCAACGAACGGCTGATCCGCACCTCGATTTTTCGCCTGACCAAGGAAGGCTGGCTGACCGCCGAAAAAGTCGGGCGCCGCAGCTACTACAGCCTGACCGGCGCCGGCCGTCGGCGTTTCGACAAAGCCTTCAAGCGGGTCTACAGCTCCACCGTTCCGGCCTGGGACGGTTCGTGGTGCCTGGTGATGCTCACCCAACTGACCCAGGACAAGCGCAAACAAGTGCGCGAAGAACTGGAGTGGCAAGGTTTTGGTGCGATATCGCCCGCCGTGCTGGCCTGCCCGCGCAGTGATCGGGCCGACGTCAACGCAACCTTGCTCGACCTGGGTGCCCAGGAAGACACCATCGTCTTCGAAACCACCGCACAAGACGTGCTTGCCTCCAAGGCCCTGCGTTTGCAGGTGCGCGAGAGCTGGAACATCGAGGAGCTGGCGGCCCATTACAGCGAGTTCATCCAGCTGTTCCGACCGCTCTGGCAAGCGCTTCGCGAGCAGGAAAACCTGCAACCGTCGGACTGCTTCCTGGCACGGGTCCTGCTTATTCACGAGTACCGCAAACTGCTGCTGCGTGACCCGCAATTGCCGGACGAGTTGTTGCCCGGCGATTGGGAAGGACGCGCCGCCCGCCAGTTGTGCCGCAACATTTACCGGCTGATCTACGCCAAGGCCGAAGAGTGGTTGAACAATGCACTGGAAACCGCCGATGGTCCGTTGCCGGACGTGGGCGAAAGCTTTTATCGGCGTTTTGGCGGGCTTAAATAACCCGTCTGTTTCCGTAGGAGCGGCACTGTTCAGGAGAACCCGTGGATTGGCGTAGATAATAAAAACAAGCCTGCGTGAGGCCCGACATGATTTCTTCAATTGCACAGCGCCGTGATGGCTTCGATCAGTGGATTCATCAGATCAACCAGATTTGTGGCGCCTTCAATGCGCAACCTCTGGGCGATGAGTTTGCCGGACAGATCCGCGAGCACCAGGACGGCGCGCTGAAGCTCAGTTTTGTCGATGCCCGCCAGGCACGGCTGTACCGCACGCCTCACGAAGTGGCGGCGGGCGAGGACGGTAAATACTTTGCGGTGTTTCAGCTCGATGGCAGCGCCGGCATGGCTCAGGGCGACAGCAAGGTGTTGCTGTCGGCCGGGGATATCACGCTGATCGACGCCTCGCGCCCCAGCGACTTTACCTACAGTGAAAACTCCCGGCAGCTGTCATTGATTCTGCCGTCGCAACTGGTCGAGCAAACCCTGCGCTTCAATCAGGTCCGGTGCGGTCACCGGATCGCCGCGACATCCCCCATCGCGATGCTCTCGCACCGTTTGATTCTGGACGCCACGCACCAGCAATGCCTGAGCCGGGCAGAAAGCGAAGCGACGCTGGAGGCGATTGTCAGCCTGCTGCGTCCGGCCATCAGTCACAGCGAAGCATGCGCGGACGTGCATGAGCGCCTTTTTCGCAAGACTCTGGGCTTCATCGATGAGCACATCCGCTCGGAAGACCTCTGCCCCGAATGGCTGGCGCGCGAGGTGGGAATGTCGACGCGTGGTTTGTACCGGATGTTTGCCAAGAAGGGATTGGTGGTGGCGCGGTACATCAAGAATCGGCGTCTGGATTTGTGCGCGGAGTCTCTGCGCCAAACGCGTACCGAGCAGAAGTTGTCGGTGCTGGGGTATTCGTGGGGCTTTTCGGATTCGAGCTACTTTTCCACCGCGTTCAAATCGCGCTTCGGCATTTCGCCCGGTGAGTACCGCAAAAAACACGCTTGACCGTCCCCTTGAAAACACATTACCCCCTGTAGGAGCCGGCTTGCTGCGGGCGGCGTTCCGACGATGGCGGAGTGTCAGAAACATTAATCTCGACTGACACACCGCGATCGTCGGAACGCCGCCCGCAGCAAGCCGGCTCCTACAGGGGGGCGCGCATTACTGCGGCACGTTGAGGTTCAGCGTCGGCGTTTCATCGAAGAAATTCCAAGGCTTCAACAGCACATGCACCCACTCGGTCGGCATGATCGGCCATTCCTCCGCACGGGCGATGTGCGTGGTGCCGGTGGTCAGCCAGACCACGTCATCGCTGTTTTCGATGGACTGGTTGTCGTGGGTGAACTGCCCAAGCCCCGCATCCTTGTCCGAGCGGTTCGGGTATTTGCCTTCCGGATACTTCTCTTCCGGGTTGTAGCGCGTCACCCACAGCTGTTTGTCCATGAAGCTCAGGCGGTGATAGAGCCATTCGTCCTTGCCGAAATTGGCTCCCTTGGCCACCGGGTGCGTGCCGCCGGCATACGGAATCAACTGATAGGAAACCGGGTTGCCGACTTTGTTTTCCTTGCTGGTATTGGTCAGCAGGCGAACAGTCGACGGGTCGAATTTCTGCGCGGCTTGCTGCTCGGTGCCGACGACTTTGGTTTCGGTCTGCATCGTGCTGGTGCGCGGTCCGCCACGGTCGTTCGGGGCAACCACCGGGTTCACTTCCACCAGCGAGTTGTTCTCACCGTCCACGTCCATGTCCAGGCGGAAGTTGTAGATGTGCTGGTGCGTGGTGCCGACGATGTTGTGATCCAGCAGCGTGCCGTAGCGCGTGTCTTCCTTGGCCGTGGCTTCGTGCATGGTTTTCGATTTCACGCCCTTGACCGCTTCGATACCGGTGGCGCCGGCGTCGATGCCAATGGTGCCGTTTTGCTGGAAGACCCAGTCGAAAATGTAGTCGTAGTTGCCGACGGTGCTGATCCAGCGCACCACCAGTTCGCGACGCTCGGTGCTGAGGTTGGGCTGGCCCATTTCCTGGTGTTTGTATTCCGGGCCGGCGTAGCGTTCGAACACCGCCATGGCGCGGGGAATCGAAGTCGGGGCGCCGGTGTAGTCGGCAATGGTGGCGTCCAGCAGCACCGCGTTTTCCGGAGCATCTTTACCGCGCGCAATCGGCGAGGTCAGCGTGCCCATGCCGTAATCGCCCGAGTCGAGATAAGCCTTGAAGTACCAGCCGCCATCCGGATCGCCGTAAGGCACGATCATGCCGCCCAGCGAGCCTTCGTACATGATTTTGCGTTTCTTGCCCTTGTCGTCATAGGTGACGGTGGACAGGATCGGGCCGACGCGCGAGTCGAGGCGAACATGGAAATCCCAGTTCTGCCAGTGAATGCTGTTGCCGGAGATGGTGTAGTTTTTGCCTTCGGGCTCGATGATTTCCAGCGGCTTGACCGACGTGCCCTTACGCCCGCGTCCGTCGTACGGCGTCGATTTCATCGGCACCGGAATGACCGCGTCGTCTTCGATCTTGATCAGTTTCTTCTGTTCCAGATCGACAATCGCCACCAGCCCCTCGATCGGGTGCGCCCAGTAGTTGCCGTCACCGGTATTCAGATAGCTGACGATTTTCAACAGACGCTTGTCCTGCGCCAGCCCGTCCTTGCCGTCGAAGTACCCGACCGTCAACGGCGTGGCCACCACCTTCTTCACATCGCTGATACCGCGTTTGGTCAGCGCCTGCGCATACTCGGGGCTCGCTTCAATCGCCGATTGCACCGTCGCGAAGTCATCCAGCAAGACCATGCCGTGGGCGCCTTCAATCGGCTTCCACGATTTGAGCGTCTTGCTGTCGAGATCGACCAGGCCTTCAACCACATGCTTGCCGTCGAGCACCACAATGTTGGCCTGGCGCGGTTGGGCGACGTTTTGCCCGCTGTAGACGAAATTCCACACCTGATCCTTCGGCGGCTCGTTGACCGATACTTCCGTGAAGCGGAAACCGGGTTTGTAGTGCTCCGATTGCTTGATGATCTCGACAGCGGTCTTGATCTCATCCGCGCTCAGCGGGTTGAGCGGGTTAGGGCGCGTCTCGACGACAAAGGTCTTGTCCAGGCCGGACTGGAACACCTGATTGATGAAGTCCTTGGACATGAAGGCGGTCTTGCCCTTGAACACCACCGGCACGCTCAGCTCCATCCGTTTGCCGTTGAGCATGGCAACCTTGCTGCCCGGTTTGACCTTGAGATAAACGCCGTCCTTGGCAATCACGAACAGGTCGGCGTAGTCGTCCCATTTCACCGTGGCCCCAAACTCCTCAAGGCCCGCTTGCAGCGGCACCATCTCGGCGTGCCCGCCATGGGCCTGAGCGGTGCCCGCCCAGTAAGGCAGGCCAAGCGTGCCAAGGCTGATGGCCAGCGCGAGGCGGGCGAGGGGTTTTCTTTTCAGTGAGGCAAAGGAGGTGAACATGTCTGAATTCCTGGACGAACGCCGGTGACTGGCATGACTGCACTTTGCTACAGCTTGTGGCTGGCTTCTTTTGGATGCCTGCCAGAATCCTTTGGCTGTGTGCCTAAATCAACTTTTCTCGTTGACGAGTGGTGGCGAGGCGGCTGTCTGGAATCCATTGCTTCCAGTTAATAGGAAGCATTACTATTCACGCCCCGTCATCACAGCACACCGCAATGACCCCCAAGTTGCCCCGCAGACACGGCTTTTTCGAGCATTACGAAGAGTTGGTTGGCACCTGGACCCGTCGCCTGAGAAATCGTCAGCAGGCCGAGGATCTGGCCCACGACACTTTCGTGCGGGTGCTTGAGTCCGATTCGGCGGCGGTGCAGCAACCCCGAGCCTATTTGCACCAGACTGCGCGCAACATCGCGGTGGATGGTTATCGGCGTGAGGATCGGCGGGGCGCCATGGAGTCGGAGGCGATTGATCACAGTGTGTCGTCGTCCGGCGACCCGGAGCATTTCATGCATGCGATCCAGTTGGCTGATTCCATTGAACGGGCGCTCACCGAGTTGCCGGTCAACTGTCGCAAGGTTTTTGTTTGGCAGAAGATCGAAGGGCTGACCCAGGCTGAAATCGCCGAACGCCTGGGGCTGTCCAAGAACATGGTGGAAAAGTATATGATCCGCACCCTGCGGCATCTGCGCGACCGCCTCGACGGTTTGCAACCATGATCGGCCGTGCACTCTCTTCCCCAGCCAAACAGGAACTTCCATGATGGATACTCGTGATTGCGCGTGCGGGCAAACGACGGTTCGCGATGAGGCGGCGCAGTGGTTTGTGCGTTTGCAGGAGCCGGCCATCGACGTCGAAGAGCGCCAGCGTTTCGAGCACTGGCTGAACGAGCACCCTCAGCACCGCGACGAATTTCAGTTGCTTCAGGGCCTGTGGACAGCCGCTGACCTGGTGCCGCGTGCGCGACTGCAAGCCTTGTGCGAAACCCCGCCGGCGCGCAGCAAACGTCGGCCGCTGGTGCGTTATGCGGTGGCGGCCAGTGTGGTGGCCGTGGCGCTGGGCCTGGGCCTGTTCAGCGGTTTGAATCAACCGGCGCCATACACCGCCGAGTATTCGACAGCCATGGGCGAGCGTCGCCAGGTGGCGCTGCCGGACGGTTCGGTGATCGACCTGAACAGCCGCAGTCGTCTTCAGGTGCGCTTTGAGAAAGGCCAGCGCGGCATCGAGTTGACGCAAGGCGAGGCAATGTTCAGCGTCGCCCACGACAGCGATCGGCCATTTGTGGTCGAGGCGGGCAGCGGCAAGGTCACGGTCACCGGCACGCGCTTCGATGTGCGTCGCGGCGTCAGTGACACCCGGGTCGTGGTGGAGCAGGGCACGGTCAGGGTTCAGGGGCACGGCGCGGTGGACAATGAGTTCGTCAACCTTACCGCTGGCCTGGGAACGCGCATTGATGCCCAGGGCAAAGTGGCCGCGGCCTATGCGGTCAACCCTGCGGAATTGACGGCCTGGCGCAACGGCAAACTGGTGTTCAACAACGCCAGCCTGGCCGAAGTGGCCGAGGAAGTGTCGCGTTATCGGGCCAAGCCACTCACCGTCGGCAACGACACAGTGGGCAATCTGCGCCTGACCAGCGTGTTCAAATCCGACAACACCGACGCGCTGCTCAAGGCCTTGCCGACCATCTTGCCGGTGGCCGTGCGCACCCTCGATGACGGCAGTCAGGAAATAATTTCAAAATAGATTCAGGTTTTTTTCGAGTTGATCGTCTTCCTGTCCAACTGCAACTGGTTTGCATTAACAGGCGCACACTCTTGCGATCCACAGGACTACGTTCGACGTGAAAAAAACCACCGCTAAAAACAACAACTCCCTTTGGTTGCCGCTGGCCCTTGCGCTGGCGGTCAACGCTGCGCTGCCCCAGGCCTTTGCCGCCGATGCCATTCACATCCCGGCGCAACCCTTGGGTCAGGCGCTGAGCGAGCTCGGCCAGCAAACCTCGTTGCAGGTTTTTTTCAGTCCTGAACTGGTCGCCGGCAAACAGGCCCCGGCGGTGGATGGCAACCTTTCGCCGGAACAGGCCTTGCGCCAATTGCTGCAGGGCAGCGGTCTCGAGTATCAGATCGACGAAGGTTCGGTGACCCTGACGCCGGCTCCATCGCCGACTTCCGCCGCCAATGGCCCGCTGGAACTGGGCGTGACTGACATCAAGGTCGTCGGTGACTGGCTCGGTGACGCTGATGCCGCCGTGGTGCAGAACCATCCTGGTGCCCGCACGGTGATTCGCCGCGAAGCCATGGTCGAGCAAGGCGCGATGAACGTCGGCGACGTGTTGAAGCGCGTGCCCGGCGTGCAAGTGCAGGAGGCCAACGGCACGGGCGGCAGCGATATCTCCCTGAACGTCGGCGTACGAGGCCTGACTTCGCGCCTGTCGCCACGCTCTACTGTGCTGATCGACGGCGTGCCGGCTGCATTCGCGCCGTATGGCCAGCCGCAGCTGTCCATGGCACCGATTTCCTCGGGCAACCTCGACAGCATCGACGTGGTACGCGGTGCCGGTTCCGTGCGCTACGGGCCGCAGAACGTTGGCGGTGTGATCAACTTCGTGACCCGCGCAATCCCGGAAAAAGCCTCCGCCGAAATCGGCACCACCCTGGAAACCTCCAAGCACGGTGGCTGGAAGCACATCGACACGGCGTTTGCCGGCGGTACGGCGGACAACGGCATTGGCGTGGCGCTGTTGTATTCGGGCGTGAATGGCAACGGCTACCGTGAGCGCAACAACGGCAACGACATCGACGACGTGTTGCTCAAGACCCACTGGGCGCCGACCGACGTCGACGACTTCAGCTTCAACCTGCATTACTACGACGCCAGCGCCGACATGCCCGGCGGCCTGACTCAGGCGCAGTACGACGCCAATCCGTTTCAATCCGATCGCAACAACGACAACTTCAGCGGGCGCCGCAAGGACGTCTCGTTCAAGTGGGCACGGCAGATCGATGACCGTACCCAGGCAGAAGTGCTGACGTACTACTCCGACAGCTTCCGTGGCAGCAACATCGCCGCCCGTGACCAGAAGACTATCGGCTCGTTCCCGCGGACCTATTACACCTTCGGCATCGAACCACGGGTGTCCCATGTGTTCGACGTGGGCCCGACCACCCAGGAAGTCAGCGTCGGTTATCGCTACCTCAAGGAAGGCATGCACGAACAGGCGACCCGTCTGGAGCTGAACAAGAGCAACGAGCCCGTCGTGACCAAGGCCTCGGACGGCCATGTGTACCAGGATCGTACCGGCGGCACGGAAGCCAACTCCGTTTACCTCGACGACAAGATCGACGTCGGCAACTGGACGATTACACCCGGCATCCGTTTCGAGCACATCAGCACCGACTGGCATGAGCGCCCCGGACGCGATGCCGATGGCAAGCGTGTGACAGAGAAGAATCGCAGCATCGAAAGCAACGAGCCGCTGCCGGCCTTGAGCGTGATGTATCACATTTCCGATGCCTGGAAACTGTTCGCCAACTACGAGACTTCGTTCGGCAGTCTGCAGTATTTCCAGCTCGGCCAGGGCGGTACGGGTGACAGCACCGCCAACGGTCTGGAGCCGGAAAAAGCCAAGACCTACGAGCTCGGCACGCGCTACAACGATGATGTGTGGGGCGGCGAAGTGACGCTGTTCTACATCGACTTCGATAAAGAGTTGCAGTACATCAGCAACGATGCGGGCTGGACCAACCTCGGCGCAACCACGCACCAGGGCGTTGAAGCTTCGGTGCATTACGACATGGCGGCACTGGACCCACGGCTCGACGGCCTGAGCGCCAACGCTGGTTTCACCTACACACGTGCCGTGTATGAAGGGGAGATTCCAGGCTTCAAGGGCCGTGACCTGCCGTTCTATTCGCGCCAGGTCGCGACTGCCGGCTTGCGATATGACATCGACCGCTGGACCTACAACGTCGATGCGTTTGCCCAGTCCAAACAACGTTCGCCGGGCGTTGCCGTGAATTCCAACGGCAGCTTCACCAACAACTACATCACCGAAGGCACTGCCGACGGTCAGTACGGTGACATTCCCGGTTACGTCACCTGGAACGTGCGGGGCGGTTATGACTTTGGCGCGCAGCTATCGAACCTGAAAGTCGGCGCCGGGGTGAAAAACATCTTCGACAAGCAGTACTTCACCCGCTCCAGCGACAACAACTCGGGCATGTACGTCGGCGCACCGCGCACGTTCTTCGTGCAGGCCAGCGTCGGGTTCTGATAGACCGCGTTGACCTCATCGCCGGCAAGCCGGCTCCTACAGGTTTCATGTCATTCACAGAATTTGTGCACGACCAAAACCTTGTAGGAGCCGGCTTGCCGGCGATGCTTTTCAGGCCTTCAACACCTTCCCGCCAATGGCAACCGCCACCAACAACACCGCCATCAGTCCAAAGGCAAAACTCAAACTGCTGCCGTGGGCGATGAACCCGATCACCGCCGGCCCCGCCAGAATCCCCGCGTAACCCAGCGTCGTAATCGCCGGCACGGCAATGCTTTCAGGCATGACCGTCTGCTTGCCCACGGCGGTGTACAGCACCGGCACGATATTCGAGCAACCCGCGCCCAGCAGCGCATATCCCACCAGCGCCATCTCCCAGCTCGGGGCGAACGTTGCCAGAAACAGGCCGGCAGCGGCCGTCAGCCCACCGAACACGATCACCCGTGTCGCGCCGAGGTGCCGGACGATCTTGTCACCGGTCAAGCGCCCGGCCGTCATGGTCAGCGCGAACGCTGCATAACCCAATCCCGCATAGGCCGTATCGATCCCGCGTTCCTGCGCCAGGAACACCGCGCTCCAGTCCAGCGCCGCGCCCTCGGCAAGGAACACGATGAAACACATCCCGCCGATAAACAGCACGATGCCGTGGGGAATGGCAAAGGCCGGCCCGGAACTTTCGCTGCCATACGGCAGCAAGTGCGGCGCGGCTTTGCACAGTGCGATCAGCAACAGCACGATCACCACCAGCATCGCCCCCAACGGAGAAACCCCGAAGCCGAGCAGGGCACTGACGCCCGCCGCCCCGACAATCCCGCCGAGGCTGAACAGCCCGTGGAAACCCGACATCATGGTTTTGCCGCTGGCGCGCTCGACGATCACCGCTTGCAGGTTCACCGTCGAATCCACCGTGCCGAGGCCCGCGCCGAACATGAACAAGGCCGCTATCAGCGCCGGGACCGAGGACACCGTCGCCAACAGCGGCAGCGCCAGACAGATCAACAACGTACCGCCCGTCAGCACGCGCCGGCAGCCGAAACGCGTGGCCAGCAGCCCCGCCATCGGCATCGCCAGAATCGAGCCCACCCCCAGGCACAACAGCAGCAAACCGAGGGTGCCTTCATCCAGCCCGGCCCGGGCCTTGGCATAAGGCACCAGCGGCGCCCACGCGGCAATCCCGAAACCGGCAATGAAAAAGGCAATGCGCGTGGACATCTGTTCCAGGCGTCCGGGCACGAAAGTGGTGGGCGTGTTGAGGTTGGTCATATCGATCCTTGGCAAAAAACGTCGCGTCCCCAAGGGACAGTGACTCACCCATGAGGTTCGGTCAGCGTCCGGACGGTTTCGCGGTCAGGCAGGGTGACATCCTTGCACAGCCCGTCGCGGTTTCGCGATATGTTGCACGCCTGTGATGTTTACACGGGAGGCGCCATGACGCCGTTCTACGATGCTCGAGGCAATATCTACGCGGTAGTGGCGCCGGATGCAGTGCGCCGCGAAGGGATCGATTTACCTGAACAGGCCAGTCTGGCGGCGCAAACCCGCACGACCTGGGCATTGTCGGCCATCGAGGCGTTCTGTGCCTGGGCGCCGGGTACGCAACCGCCCGGCAGCAAGGACCATCGCTGCGACGGTCTGCTGGTGGGCCCGTTTCAAACTTCGCCGCCGTTCGATCTGTTGATCGTCAACACCGACGGCACCCTGGCCGAGCGCAGTGGCAACGGGCTGACGATTTTCTCCCAGGCGCTCAGCGATCAAGGGCTGTTTCCGGAAAACGCGCCGTGTGTGCTCAGGGTTCATCACGACAAGGTCGACACGCCTTCGCCCGGTGAAACATCGGTGAACCGCGCGCAGGTCGAGGGTGTGCAGGGTTTCTGGCTGGACCTGGGAAAACCGGCGTTCGGACCCGAGGCGGTCAGTGCTCAAGGGGTGACCGATGTGGCATTCAACGGCCGTGGGCTCAGCCATGTTCAACCGCTGTCGGCGCTGGCTCCCACCTGGTCGCGCAGCCAGTTCGTGCGGGTCGGCAATCCGCATTGTGTAACGCTTGTGGACGATGCCGAGGCATTGCCGGCCAATGAGCAGATGCGCGAAGCGCGATTGTCCGAAGGGTTGACGCGCATTGCCTACGCGATGCCGACCGGGGCAGGGCGACCGTGCCCGGCGGGGGTTAATTTGCAATGGGCGATGCGTGAGTCAGCGTGGAAAATTGCTGCGCGGGTGTTTGAGCGTGGGGAAGGGCCGACGGCGTCGTCCGGCACCAGTGCGAGCGCGGTGGCGTGTGCGGCGTGGCGGGTGGGTTGGGTGGCGGCGGGTGAGGTGAAAGTGGTGATGCCCGGTGGGACGGCGCCGATTTTGTTGGAGGAAACGGATGGGGAATTGAGTCGGGTTAGTCTGTTTGGTACGGCGCGGTTGATGGGTTGAATTCAAGATTGCTTTCGCGGGCAAGCCTCGCTCCTACAGGTTCGGCGATCCCTGTAGGAGCGAGCGATGCGGCGATCCGACTTGCCCGCGAAGGCGTCAGCTCAGCCAACACAAAACTCAGGGTTGCTCACCAAAAAACTCCACCACCGGCATCTGCCGCTTCATCAACACCTTCCCATCACGAACCGAATACAGCGGCAAGCCCTGACTGCGGATCACCTCGTAATCGCTGTCTGCCGAAAGAATCAGCAAATTCGCCGGCCGCCCGCGCTCCAGTCCATACCGATCCCCCAGGTTCATCGCCTTGGCGCTGTTGTCGGTGACCAGGTCCAGCGCGCTTTGCAGGTTGCGATACCCGAGCATGTGACAGATGTGCAGACCCGCTTCGAGCACCCGCAAAATGTTGCCGTTACCCAGCGGATACCACGGGTCGACGATCGAATCCTGACCGAAGCACACGTTCATCCCCGCTTCGAGCAATTCATTCACCCGAGTGACGCCACGACGTTTCGGAAAGTTGTCGAATCGCCCTTGCAGGTGAATGCTTTCGGTGGGGCAGGAGACAAAACTGATCCCCGAATGCCCGAGCAGGCGAAAGAGTTTGGCGCAGTACGCGTTGTCGTAAGAGCCCATGGCCGTGGTGTGGCTGGCCGTGACCCGCGAGCCCATGTCGCGGCTGCGGGCTTCTTCGGCGAGCACTTCGAGAAACCGCGAGTGCGGGTCGTCGGTTTCATCGCAATGCACGTCCACCAGGCAACCGGTGCGTTCGGCGAGGTCCATCAGGAACTTCACTGAACTCACGCCCTGATCGCGGGTGTATTCGAAATGCGGAATCCCGCCGACCACGTCCGCGCCCATGCGGATCGCTTCTTCCATCAGCTCACGACCGTTGCGGTACGACTCGATGCCCTCCTGGGGGAAGGCGACGATTTGCATGTCGATCAGGTGACGGCTTTCCTCGCGCACTTCGAGCATCGCCTTCAGCGCCGTCAGCTGCGGGTCGGTGACATCGACATGGGTGCGCACATGCTGGATGCCGTGGGCGGCGAGGGCCTGGATGGTTTTCCTGGCGCGGGTCTTGGTGTCTTCCTCGGTGATCGTCACCTTGCGCTCGCCCCAACATTCGATTCCTTCGAACAGCGTGCCGCTCATGTTCCAGCGCGGTTCGCCGGCGGTGAGCGTGGCGTCGAGGTGGATGTGCGGTTCGACGAAGGGCGGCACCACCAGGTTGCCGCCGGCGTCCAGATCATCGGGGCCCAGAGTTGGGGCTTCGGTCTGACGGGAGATGTTGCTGATCAGGCCGTTTTCCAGGTGCAACTCATGCAGGCCTTCTTGGTTGCGCAGGCGGGCGTTGATGATGTGCATCAGGCGAATCCTTTAGAAGGTCTTGTAGTAGTGCGTTGGCGCGTCAGTTATAGACATTAGCGCGGCAACGGAAATAGAGCATCGGTCAGATGCGAACTTTGACCACGACAGCAAAAGAAAAATGCCCGCCATTGATCGGGACCAACTGAAGAAACACCGCTTTTTGTAGGAGCCGGCTTGCTGGCGATAGCGGTATAACAGGCAACATATGTGCCGAATGACACACCGCTATCGTCGGAACGCCGCCCGCAGCAAGCCGGCTCCTACAAGAGTCCGTGTGTTTTCAAGGGGATCTATGTGCTGGGAGAAAACGCAGCAGCGCGGCGACGATCGCTTCGGGCGCATCTTCCTGAACCAGATGCCCGGCATTGGGGATTGGGTGGAACTGCGCCCCCGCAATCATCTGCTGCAGTGCGCGGCCGCGCTCGATGGGAATCCACTGATCATCCTCGCCCCACAGAATCTGCACCGGGCAACGAATGGTCGGGTACAACCCCTCAACTTCACGGGTATAGCGCTGATCCATCTGCGCAATCTGCCGGTAAAACGCCGCTTGCCCCGGATCGCCCAGCCACGGTTGCACGTAAGGCGCGAGTTCATCATCGGGTATGTCGCGCTTGATCGCCCCGCGAACATAGGCCGACACAATCGCCCGCTGAATGTAATCGGGCACGCCGCTGAACGCCGCTTCATGCTGACGCACCTGCTGCACGAACGGCGAGCCCCACGGCGTCAACGCCACCGGGTCGATCAGCGTCAGGCTGCGGTAGTCCTTGCCGTTCAGCAGATGCGCGCGCAGCACCGTTGCGCCGCCGAAATCGTGGGCCACCACATCCGGGCAATCCAGCCCCCAATGCTCCAGCAGCTGCGTCAACAGCTCGTTCTGCACTCCCAGCGATACATCGCCCTCGACCTTCTCGGACAGCCCGTAACCCAGCAGGTCGAAATAATGCACCCGGTGCGACGTGATGAAGTGCGGCGCAATCCGGTGCCACACAAACGAAGAGAACGGCGTGCCATGCACGAACACCAACGGCGGGCCGTCGCCACGCACGGCGTAACGGACGGAGTGCCCGTTGAAGCGATAGGTTTGAGCTAGCGGCCAGTCAGTCATGGGGACGTCCTCTTGGCGGGTGCTAGCGAAAAAGCATAGGCATAAAAAAACCGCTCGTCCCGGCAGTTTTTTTGATCTGTCGGATCAGCGGGATGAATACCTGTGATTTGTGACAGTAGACGGCTGTTGATGGCGGATGATATCCACAGCCCATGGACAACCTCAGCCTGCATCACGGAACGCCCACACTGGCGGTTATCGACCCGCGCGGTCTCGCTGTGCGCAGCGTGGCGTACTGGCGTGGGGAGAGTGGGCAAACGCCGCAAGCGCGGGTCACGCGGCAGGTGTTTGATGCGGCGGGAAGGGGGATTGAGCAACGGGATGCGCGGTTGTCCGCGTCTGCGTTGAGTCATCGTTTCACCCTGACCGGCAAGGTGTTGGCGACTGACAGTGTCGATGCCGGTTGGCGGGTGTTGTTGCCCGGGCAAGCGGATCAGGTCTTGAGTGGATGGGACAGTCGGGGGGCTCGGCAGGAAACGCAGTACGATTTATCGCTGCGGCCTGTTGCCATAAGGGAGCTGGAACGGGTTGTGGAGCGCTTTGAATACGGCCGCGCCGGGGCCGGTTTTGATGCTGCCAATCAATGCGGCCGAGTGATTCGTCACGACGATTTAGTCGGCACCCGGCACATGCCGGCGTACGATCTGCGGGGCCTGGCGTTAAGTGAAATCAGCCACTTTCTGGTCACCCTCGATCCGCCGGATTGGCCGCTGGACTGCGCCGCACGCGATCGCTTGCTGGAAGCTGATCCCGGGCTCGCAAGCCATTGGGCCTATAACCCGTTGGGCGATTTGCTCAGCCTCACCGACGCCAAAAAACACCATCGTCACTTCACCTACACCGTGGCCGGGCAGCTCAAAGGCGGCTGGCTGCAACCGGCGAACACTGTCGCGCCCGGACAATGCCTGGTGCACGACATCCACTACAACCCCGGCGGAAAAGTCGAACGGGAAACCGCCGGCAACGGCGTGGTCACCGAGGTGCAGTACGCGCTTGATGACGGGCGCCTGCTGCGTTTGTGCGCCGGGTTGCCGAACGCCGCGCCGCTGCAAGATCTTCGATACAGTGTCGACCCAATGGGCAACATCCTTCAGATCGACAATCACGCAGTGCCGGTCCGTTACCACAACAACCAGCGCATCGATGGTCAATGCACCTACGGCTACGACACGCTGGATCAGTTAACCTGCGCCACTGGCAGGGAAGCCGAATGCCCATCGATGTATCCCGGCACTGCGTATCGCGCCTCGGCCAACCCCAACGCGGTGGTCAACTACCGCGAAGAATACGACTACGACGCGGGCGGCAACCTGACCGAACTGCGCCACCTCGGCGTCCAGCCGTTCACCCGGCGCTGGGACATCGACCCGGCCAGCAATCGCAGCCTGCTCAAGGACGAACAGCCGACGGATTTCGCCCGCCATTTCGACGCCAACGGCAACCTGCAATATTTGCAGCCAGGCCAAGCCATGACCTGGGATGTGCGCAATCAGTTAGCCTGCGTGTCACCGGTGGTGCGCGAAGACGAAGACGACGACACCGAGCGCTACCTCTATGGCGGCGGTGGCAAACGCCTGCGCAAAGTCCGCACCGCACTGGCCGCCGCCCGCACGGTGATCGCCGAAGTACGCTACCTGCCGGGACTGGAGATCCATCATCGTCCGGGCGGCAAACAGCATGAAGTGCTCGACCTGGAGGCCGGACGCAATCGGGTGAAGTGGCTGCACGGCGCCGATGCGCCCGACCATTCGTTGCGTTACCACCTGACCGACCATCTCGGGTCCGGGACGCTGGAATTGGATGAACAGGCCAGGGTGCAGAGCCGCGAAGAGTTTTACCCGTTTGGCGGCTCGGCCTGGGAAGATCACCGCGATCAGAGCGGTGCGTACAAAACCATCCGCTATTCGGGCAAGGAACGGGATGCGACTGGGTTGTATTACTACGGTTATCGTTACTTTGCGCCGTGGCTGTGCCGCTGGATCAACCCGGACCCGGCGGGGGCGGTGGATGGGTTGAATTTGTATTGTTTTGTGGGGAATTCGCCGGTGGGGCATGTGGATGTGGATGGGCGGATGATGGCGGACGATCTGGATGTTCCGGATAATATCGATGATTTTCTCCAAGATACCGGTCCACTTCCGCCTCATGCGATTGCAATAATCGAGGGTGATTTGCGCTCGCAAGACACGCAGTATTCGAACATTTCTTCATTTCATGGAGACACGGATCCTTCGGCAGTGTTGAATTTTAACTCACTCACTGAACAGGCATTTACATCCGAAGTTGGGCCTACTGTGCCTCCCCCATCGGCCAAACGTTATGCTTGTCCTGATTGTGATAAAAGTTTTAATAACCAGGGGCACCTTTCCGAGCATTCGAGAATGCATACCGGAGAAAAGCCATACTTGTGTTCTTGGGGGGACTGTGGTGGAAAATTTTCCAGTAAAGGTATTCTGCGCGAACATATGCGGATACATACTAATGAAAGACGATATGCCTGCAAAAAAGTGGGGTGCACCGAAAAATTTACGCAATATTCCAGCCTTACGAAACATAAGAAAACGCATACTGGTGAAAGACCATTTGTCTGCAAAGTAGAGGGATGTGGGGAAGCGTTTACGCAGAGCAGTAATCTTACTCGTCATAAAAAAAAGCATAACAGGCCAAATGTCTGCACAGCAGATGGGTGTGGCGCAGCGTTTGCGCAGGAAAGCAAACTTGCGAAACACTTACTAACTCATACTCTGCAATATATGTGCTCGGAAGAAGGGTGCGGTAAGGCGTTTGCGGATAGTAGCAAGCGTAATGAACATGCTTGGGTTCATAGGGTAAGGGATACTTGCCCGGTTGAGGGATGTTACAGTCGGTTGAGTTCTCCACAAGCGTTAAGAAAACATATGAAACTGAATCATCCTGGGTTGTAGGCTTGCTGACGATATTTTCACCAAGTTAACAACCTAAAAACCACCGATTTCGGTGGTTTTTTGATCTATCGACTTATTCGCCGCGATAGATGCAACCGCTGGTGCAGGTCTCGTGAATACGGATCGCGCTGAGTTCTGGCAGCAATGGCTTGAGTTCAACCCAGATCCACTTCGCCAACACTTCACTGGTCGGATTCTCCAACCCCGGAATGTCATTCAGATAGTTGTGATCCAACCGCTCATACAACGGCTTGAAGATCGCCTTGATCTCGGAAAAGTCGCGAATCCAGCCGGTATGCGGGTCCAGATCGCCACTCAAATGAATCGCCACTTTGAACGAGTGACCGTGCAGGCGGCCGCACTTGTGGCCTTCCGGGACGTGGGGCAGGCGGTGGGCGGATTCGAAGGTAAATTCTTTGAAGATTTCCACAGTGGTTTCAGCTCTGTCAGGTGGCGATCGCCGCAGCGATGTGGGCAGGCGGCGAGTTTAACAGTTTGTCCTGACTAAAGGGTCAGCAAGCGTTCGCCAAGGCGACCGTTGGCGGCCAGTTCGAGAAACTCATCGCCCAGCCTGCGGCTTTCATCCATGGTTGCACGCCAGTATTTCTGCCGGCTCGGCGCATCGCCCATGAAGCGCTTGAAGTCGTTACGGTCCGGCAGTTTGCCGTAGGGCAGGCGGGCCAGGTATTCCTTGGACGGCGCCAGCAACAGGACATCTTGCAAGCGGGTTGGACAGGCACGGCGCCAGGGCAGGGTTTTGTCGAACCAGCCGGGAATCACCCGGTCGGTGAAATGTGGATACAGCACGATGTCGCTGCCGCTGTAGGGCAGGTCGAGGTGATAGTCGAGCAGGCCGCCGTCGCGGAACGTCCCGGCGCCAGCGCCCGGCAGGTCGCGCACGCCTTCCATGACCATCGGGATCGAACCCGAGGCGAGCAGGGCTTGGCGCAGGTTGCCGGCATTCAGTGCGACGAAGCGCGAGGGGAAATCGTTCAGCGCGTTGACCGGCGGTGCCAGGCGCGGGTCGTGGATGATCAGCCGCTCGAAATGCCGCGACAGCCGCGCGCGACCGCGCAGGTTGTCGGCGATCACCGACGACAGGCCCAGCCCGAGACGACCGCGATGATCGTCCGCAAGCAGGCCATGACTTTTGACCACCATGATGTTCAGCCGGTAATTCGCGTTGCTCAAAATCGCCGCATCGCGGCCGTCGAGCAGGTCATTGAGCATGCGTTGCGAGCTCTGGCTGATCTGCGCCATGGTCACGCCTTTGGCGAAGTTCTGCTCGGTGTAGAGGTGACCGAGGCGGCGGATGCCTTCGGCGGCGTCCGGCAGGCACGCACTGGCGAAGCGCCAGGAGCCGACCGAGGCGCCGATCAGCGACCGTTCACGCGGCGCGGCGGGCAGCCATTCGCCAAACAGCGCCAGGTCCAGACCTTGAATCCCCAACGCCTTCGGCCCGCCGGCAGCACCCGGCAGCGTACCGACATCGGCGGCGTTCAAGCCGTGCTCACGGATGCGCGCCAAGGCACGCGGGCCGGCCTTGAGGGTCAGGGAAGGGAACTTGATGTGGATGGCGGTCATACCGGTCTCGATGTCTGGCAAGCGGGCGGATTATAAACAGGTCAGGCAACGTCACCAATCTACTGTGGGAGCGAGCCTGCTCGCGATGGCGTACGGACATTCAACATTGATGTCGACTGCCACGACGCCATCGCGAGCAGGCTCGCTCCCACAGGTTTTGTGTCGGTCGGTGATGGCGCGTTGTCATGGCCAATGATGGCAATTCAGTTTCAATTAAGTTCGAATCGCTAAGGTGCCTTCCGTACGCAACACATAAAAAATACGGAGACACCCATGAAAACCCTGACTGCCCTGTTCACCGCCTCCATCGTCGCCATGACCGTCAGCATCGCCCACGCTCGCGACCTGGGCCCCGACGAAGCCCTGCGGCTGCGCGACGCTGGTACCATTGTGTCTTTCGAGAAGCTCAACGCCACGGCACTGGCCAAACACCCAGGCTCGACGGTCACCGAAACCGAGCTGGAAGAAGAGTACGGCAAATACATCTATCAGGTAGAGCTGCGCGACCCGCAAGGCATTGAGTGGGACCTGGAATTAGACGCGGTCAGCGGGCAACTTCTCAAGGATCATCAGGATACGTAATGAAGGTGTGTTTATTGTCACGCATGGCGCTGGTGCTTCTGGCGTTTTGCTCGATCGTCATGGCCCGCGACCTTGATCAGGACGAAGCCCTGCGCCTGCGCCAGCAGGGCGTGATCCTGCCGCTCGAGCAAGTGGTGAAGCAGGCGCTGGAGCGTTATCCAGGCTCAAAACTGCTGGAAGCCGAGCTCGAAGAGAAACACGACGTCTACATTTATGAAGTCGAACTGCTGACCACCGAAGGCGAGGTCCGTGAACTGGACCTCGACGCCACCACTGGCGAGTTACTGAAAGACAAGGAAGATTGACCGATGCGATTGCTGCTGGTGGAAGACCATGTGCCCCTGGCCGACGAACTGATGGCCGGCCTCAACCGCCAGGGCTACGCCGTGGATTGGCTGGCCGACGGTCGAGATGCGGTGTATCAGGGCAGCAGCGAACCGTATGACCTGATCATCCTCGACCTCGGTCTGCCGGGTTTGCCAGGGCTCGACGTGTTGGCGCAATGGCGCGCCGGTGGGCTGGCCACGCCGGTGTTGATCCTCACCGCGCGCGGTTCCTGGGCCGAACGGATCGAAGGCCTCAAGGCCGGCGCCGACGATTACCTGAGCAAACCTTTCCATCCTGAAGAGCTGCATTTGCGCATTCAGGCGTTGTTGCGCCGTTCCCATGGCCAGGTCAATCAACCGACGCTGCAGTCGGCTGGATTGCACCTGGACGAAGGCCGGCAATGCGTGACCCGCGACGGTGCTGACATCCAGCTCACCGCTGCGGAGTTTCGCCTGCTGCGCTATTTCATGCTGCACCCCGAGCAGATCCTCTCCAAAAGCCACCTCGCCGAACACCTCTACGACGGTGAAACCGAGCGCGATTCCAACGTGCTGGAAGTTCACGTCAACCACCTGCGGCGCAAGCTCGGGCGCAGCGTGATCGAAACCCGTCGCGGCCAGGGTTACCTGTTCGGCGGGCAAGCGCAGTGAGGTCGATCCAGCGCCGCTTGAGTCTGGGGCTGATCAGCGTGATGGTGATCGTTGGCCTGGTGCTGGCGCAAACCAGCCTGTGGTTGTTCGAAGTGGGCTTGCAGCGCTACCTCGAAGCGGGGCTGCGCAACGACAGCGAAAGTTTGCTGGTGGCGCTGGTGCGCGGGCCGCAGGGCTTGCAGCTGGATGAACGACATCTGTCACCGGCTTATCAACGGCCGTTTTCCGGGCATTACTTCCGAATAGATTTTGCCGACAGCCATTGGCGTTCGCGTTCGTTGTGGGATCAGGAATTGCCGCGCCTCGAACATCCCGGCCTGCACAGCAACCTGCAACTGGGGCCGGAAGGCCAGCAATTGCTGGTCTTGCGTTCGGACTACCGTCGTTTGGGACAATCGATCTCCATCAGCGTCGCTCAGGACTACACGCCGGTGCGCGAGAGTTTCAAGCGCATGCAGCAAGTGGGGCTGGGGCTGGGGCTGGCGGGATTGCTGCTGATTTTGCTGTTGCAACGGATCACCGTGCGCCGAGCCTTGCGTCCACTGGAAAAGGCCCGTGAACAGATTGCCCAGTTGCAGCAGGGCCAGCGTTCGCAGCTGGATGATCAGGTGCCGGTGGAACTTGAGCCGCTGGTGGCGCAGATCAACCATTTGCTCGCTCACACCGAAGACAGCCTCAAGCGTTCGCGCAATGCGCTGGGCAACCTTGGGCATGCCTTGAAAACCCCGCTGGCGGTGTTGTTGAGCCTGGCGTCCAGCGAGAAACTCGACGCCCATCCCGAGCTGCGCAAGATCCTCAAAGATCAATTGGCACAGGTTCAGCAACGACTCAATCGCGAGCTTAACCGCGCACGGTTGTCCGGCGATGCGCTGCCGGGGGCGTTGTTTGATTGCGATGCGGAACTGCCGGGATTGCTCGCCACGTTGAACATGATCCACGGCGAACACCTTGAACTGAGCTATCGCGCGCCGGCCGGGTTGCAGTTGCCGTGGGATCGCGAAGACTTGTTGGAACTGCTGGGCAACCTGCTGGACAACGCCTGCAAATGGGCGGATGCCGAGGTGCGGTTGAGCGTGGTCGAGACGGCTGCAGGGTTTGAGCTAAGCGTGGAAGATGATGGGCCGGGCATTCCCGAGGACCAACGTGCTCAGGTGTTCAGCCGGGGCACGCGGCTGGATGAGCAGACGGATGGGCATGGGTTGGGGCTGGGAATCGTGCGCGACATCGTCGACACGTGGGGCGGGGTGTTGCGGCTGGAGGAGAGCGAGTGGGGCGGGTTGAAGGTTGTCATCGAACTGCCCAAACGCTGACATTGAAAACCCCGATAACCTGTAGGAGCCGGCTTGCCGGCGATGGCGTCCTCAAAATCGCCATCGCCGGCAAGCCGGCTCCTACAAGGGGTGTGTTGTCAGTCAGACGCGGAATTGATCCATCAGGCTCTGCTGCTGATTCGCCAGGCTATTCAGCGACTGGCTCACCCGCGCCGACTCATTGGCCTGTCCCGACAGCGACTCGGTCACGTCCCGGATCGTCGCCACGTTGTTGTTGATCTCTTCCGCCACCGCGCTTTGCTCTTCCGCCGCTGAGGCAATCTGCAGGTTCATGTCGCTGATCACCGTCACCGCATCACCGATCTGGCGCAACGCCGTGACGGCCTGGCTGACCTGTTCGACACTGCCCTGAGCCTGGCGATGGCTGTTGTTCATCGACCCCACCACATCCTGCGTGCCGTTCTGCAACTGCTCGATCACCAGACGGGTTTCTTCAACCGACTCCTGCGTACGCCGCGCCAGGTTGCGCACTTCGTCGGCGACCACCGCAAAACCGCGTCCGGCCTCACCGGCACGGGCCGCTTCGATGGCGGCGTTGAGGGCCAGCAGGTTGGTCTGCTCGGCGATGGCGCGGATCACTTCCAGTACCGAGCCGATTTTCTCGCTGTTGGCCGCCAAACCTTCGACCTGCACCATCGCTGCGCTCATGTCGGCGGCGAGGTTGTCGATGCTGGTGGTGGTCTGGTCGATCACGGTCAAGCCACGGCGGGTGGCGTGATCGGCATCGCGCGCTGCTTGTGCCGCTTGTGCCGCGCTGCGGGCAACGTCCTGGGCGGTGGCGCTCATTTCGTGGGAGGCGGTCGCCACTTGATCGACCTGACGGTATTGCTGTTCCATGCCGGCGCTGGTCTGCGTGGCGATGGCAGAAGACTGGTCCGCCGTGCTGCGCGCGTCCTGTACCGAGCGTTTCACCTCGGCGATGATCGGCTGCAACTTGTCTAGGAAGCGGTTGAACCAGCCGGCCAACTGGCCCAGCTCATCCTTTTTGTCGTAGGCCAGACGCCGGGTCAGGTCGCCTTCGCCGCTGGCGATGTCTTCGAGCATGTGCGCCACACCCAGAATCGGTTTGGTCACGCTGCGCGCCATTAGCCACACCAGCAACAGGCCGATCAACGCGGCCAGCACGCCGAGGCCTAGTTCGACCAGTGTGCCGGCGGTGTTGCTTTCATCGAGTTGTTTTTTCAGGGTTTCGGCGGGGCCGACCAGGACTTTTTCCGGTACGTCGAGCAACACGCCCCACGATTTGCCGTCGGGGATCGGCTGGAACGGCGACAGCACTTTCAACTGCTGGTTGCTGTGCAGGCTTGCGGTTTTGCTGCTGGCGGCGAGCAGGCGGATCAGTTCGGTGCCGTTGGTTTTATCCACAGCGTCCAGGCGCTGGGCGAGTTTGCTGGCGTCCGGGCTGTAGCCGGCGAGCAAACCGGCCGGGCTGATGATGCTGACGTTGGTCTGGCCGTCATAAAGCTTCTTGCTCGCGCCCTGACTGACCGCTTGCAGGCTGTTGAGGTTGATGTCCACCGACAGCGAGGCGATGACTTTGCCGTTGACCATCAGCGGGAACACGATGCTGGTCATCAGCACGTTCTGGCCGTCGATCACATAGAAGTAGGGTTCGATCACGCAGGGCTTGAGCGAGGTGCGCGGGCAGGTGAACCAGGCGTTGGCGGGTTCACCGCTGGGGCCGGTGCTGGTGTCGGCCATGTCAGTTTCGGGCAGCGCCATCGACGTCACCTTGCCGGGTGTCGGTTGCGACCAGTACAGCGCGAAACGGCCCTTGTCGTTGCTACCCAACTCGGCCTGGCCGGCGAACAGCTCGTCCTTGCCGTCCAGCCCATTGGGTTCGAACACCAGCGACAGGCCGAGCAATTCCGGGTTGGCTTGCAACGCAGACTTGACCTGGCGGGTCAGGTCTTCACGCAGGTCGAAGGCATCGAGAAAGCGCTTTTCGGCCTGATCGCGCAGGAACAACACCTGACGCGAAAAGCCGTGGCCATATTGATAGGCATCCATGAACTGCTGGCGAATGTTCAGCGCCTGGTTTTCGCCCTGGGACTCGATCCGGGCCTGGGCGGCTTCAGTGAGCATCTCCATGCTCGAGGCTTTCACCAGCTCGGAACTGTGCTCCATGCGATACAGCGAAAGACCTACCAGCAAGGTCACGATACCGGCGAGGCAAAGCCCGGCCAGCAGGGTGATTTTCCATTGAATGGAAAGTTGTCTGAGCGACATGGAGACGTCCTTATTCGATAAATATCTGAGACTTTGCACTGTAACGGCCGAAAATCCGCTTTCTTTACGCCATCCGACGGAAATCGAATCACCCGCACAACCCTTGTAGGAGCCGGCTTGCTGGCGATAGCGGTGGGTCAGCCAATCCGTTATTGACTGGACGGACGCCATCGCCAGCAAGCCGGCTCCTACAGGGGGAGATGTCGTTTTGGAAAGGGAGGGGCTTGCTTGCGTTCGGGTCTCGCGGCTTTGACAAGGCGGTGATGGTCCGGCACAGTGCGCGCCCTCTAATAAAACCCATTCCTTATCCCGCTGGCGGCTCTTCGCAGACTGCCGGCCGGGCTCATTTCGCTTGCCTTGAGGTAACGATGATTAATGCTGTAATTGCCGCGGTCGGCATCATGCTGATTCTCAGCCTGTCCCGCGTGCACGTGGTGATCGCGCTGATTATCGGCGCGCTGGTGGGTGGTTTGACCGGTGGCCTCGGCATCGACGCCACCTTGAAAGCCTTCAACAGCGGCCTCGGCGGCGGGGCGACGGTGGCCTTGTCTTATGCCTTGCTCGGCGCCTTCGCGGTGGCGATCGCCAAGTCCGGCCTGGCCCATGCGCTGGCCGACAAAGCCCTGGCCATGGTTGACCGCCAGCACGCCAACGGTGGCGGTTCGGTGAAGTGGCTGCTGATCGGCCTGCTGTGGGTGGTGGCCATCGCTTCACAGAATATTCTGCCGATACATATCGCTTTCATTCCGTTGCTGGTGCCGCCGCTGTTGTATGTGCTGACCAAGCTGCAACTGGATCGGCGGTTGATCGCCTGCGTCATGACCTTCGGCCTGATCACCCCGTACATGTTCCTGCCAGTGGGCTTCGGCAACATCTTCCTTAATGAAATCCTGCTGGCCAACGTGGCCCGCAGCGGCGTCGATATCAGCGGCATCAACGTCACCCATGCCATGGGCATTCCGGCGCTGGGCATGGTGGTGGGGCTTGCGGCAGCCTTTATCAGCTACCGCAAGAAGCGCGTCTACGACCTGGAAAAGATCGAACAGGTTGAGCAGGTCGCGGTGCAGTACAACCCGCTGAGCCTGATGGTTGCGGGTGTGGCGATTGCGGCGGCGTTCATTATTCAGCTGTTGCTGGACTCGATGATTATCGGTGCACTGGCAGGCTTTTTGATCTTCTCGGTGTCGGGCATCGTGAAGTGGCGCGACACCGATGACCTGTTCACCGAAGGCATGAAGATGATGGCGATGATCGGTTTCATCATGATCGCCGCCTCGGGGTTTGCCGAAGTGATGAAAGCCACCGGTCAGGTGCAGACGCTGGTTGAAGCGTCGGCGTCGTGGATCGGCCACAGTAAAGGCATCGGTGCGCTGCTGATGTTGCTGGTCGGTCTGCTGGTGACCATGGGTATCGGTTCGTCGTTTTCCACCGTGCCGATTCTGGCGGCGATTTTCGTGCCGCTGTGCGTGCAACTGGGGTTCAGCCCGATCGCCATCGTCTGCATCGTCGGCACTGCCGGCGCGCTGGGCGACGCCGGTTCGCCTGCTTCCGACTCGACGCTCGGCCCGACCTCCGGCCTGAACATCGACGGTCAGCACCACCACATCTGGGACACCGTGGTCCCGACCTTCCTGCATTACAACCTGCCGCTGCTGGCGTTCGGCTGGGTGGCGGCGATGGTTCTCTGATTCCAACCTGCCCTGTGGCGGCGCCTGTGAAAACGCCGTCGCCAGCAAGCTGGCTCCTACAGGTCAGAGGTGTCGGTAGGGTCAGCGTTGATCGCGCAATCTGTAGGAGCCGGCTTGCTGGCGATGGCAATTTCAAATACGCCATCGCCGGCAAGCCGGACTCCTACAGTTTTGCGTTGGCGTGCCGTTAAAGCCTTTAACCACGCCAATAAAACCAAAAGAGTGAACCGTCATGCGCATGAGCCTGAAGGCTAAAGTCCTGTCCCTTGCCGTCCTCCCGGTGTTGCTCTTTGCGCTGGTCATCAGCCTGACCACGTTGTTCGTTCTGCAGGAACAGGCTCGCAAGGAAGTCGAGGAGACGCGCCAGCGCCTGCTCAGCGACGCCAAGGCCACCCTGCAAAGTTACGTCGCCGTGGCCATGACCGCGATCAAACCGCTCTACGAGGCCGCCGCCCCTGGCGATGACGCGGCGCGGGCCCAGGTGATCAAATTGCTGTCGAGCATCAGCTACGGCAAGGAAGGCTACTTCTTCGGCTACGACTCCAACACCGTGCGCCTGTTCAAGGCCAACAGCCCCGAAGGCGTGGGCCAGAGCTTCAAGGACAACCGCGATCCGAACGGCGTCTACGTCAACCGCGACCTGGTGAAAGTCGCCAAGGACGGTACTCACTACCTGCAATACAGCTCGCCATTGCCCGGCAATACCAAGGTGCTGGTGCCGAAACTCGGCTACACCGAATACCTGCCGAAGTGGGACATGGCGGTCGGCACCTCGGTCAACCTTGACGGTATCGAAGCGCAAGTGGCGGTGGTCGAAGCCAAGGTTCAAGACCGGATGGAAGGCGTGTTGCTGAGCATCATCGGCATCGCCGCCGTCGTGCTGCTACTGATTGCCGCCGCCGGCATGCTGCTGGCCAACACCATTCTGCGTCCGCTGAACCTGATGAAAGCCAACCTCGACGACATCGCGGCGGGCGAGGGCGACCTGACCCGGCGCCTGACCATCACCAGCCAGGATGAACTCGGCCAACTCGCCGGCTCGTTCAACCGGTTTGTCGACAAGATCCACGGCCTGGTGCGTCAGATTACCGAAATGACCTCGCAATTGACCGGGCTGGTGAACCAGGTCTCCGATCAGGCCCAGCGTTCGGATCAAGCGATGGAGCGTCAGCGTCACGAGACTGATCAGGTGGCCACGGCGATCAACGAAATGTCGGCCGCTGCGCAAGAAGTGGCGAAAAGTGCGCAAAACGCCGCAGTGGCGGCGCAGCAGACCGACGAAGAAGGCCAGACGGCCAAGCGTGTGGTGGCCGGCAGCATCGTCAAGATTCATGCGTTGGTCGACGATATTCGCAGCAGCGGCGTGTCCCTCGACAGCCTGCAGAAGGACGTGTCATCGATTGTCAGCGTGCTCGGGGTGATCCGTTCGATTGCCGAGCAGACCAACCTGTTGGCGCTCAACGCCGCCATTGAAGCGGCCCGTGCCGGTGAGGCCGGTCGCGGATTTGCGGTGGTGGCCGACGAAGTCCGTGCGCTGGCCAGCCGCACGCAAATCAGCACCCAGGAAATCCAGGGCATGATCGACCGCTTGCAGGCAGGCACTCAGTCGGCGGTGGAAGCGATGCGCCGCTCCAGCGAGGCCGGCGACGGTACGTCCATGCAGGCCAACGAAGCGGGTGCTTCGCTGGACACCATGGCTCAACTGATCGGCACCATCAACTCGATGAACGCGCAGATCGCCAGCGCCGCCGAGGAGCAGACCGCCGTGGCCGAAGAGATCAACCGCAGCGTGCATCAGATCGCGGTGGCCGTGGACAACGTGGCCGGCGAAACCCAACTCGGCGCCCAGACGTCCCGCAGCCTGGCTGATCTTGGCCAGCGCCTCGGCACTCTGGTCGGCCAGTTCCGCATCTGACCCACACCCTGTAGGAGCCGGCTTGCCGGCGATGGCGATATGTCAGCCAACATCGATGTCGACTGACACAACACCCCCTTGTAGGAGCCGGCTTGCCGGCGATGGCGACATGTCAGCCAACATCGATGTCGACTGACACAACGCCCCTTTGTAGGAGCCGGCTTGCTGGCGATAGCGGTGTGTCAGGCGCCATCAATGTTGACTGACGCGCCGCCATCGCCAGCAAGCCGGCTCCTACAGGTTGTGCTTTCTATGTCAGGGTCTGTCCCAATACGGCACGGCCCCGAAGCATTCGACATAGAAATCAATCACCGTCCTTACCTTCACCGACAACCGCCGGCTCCCGGGCCAGAGCACGGCGATCTGTTGCGGCTCAAGGCTGTTGGACACCTGATATTCCCCCAGCACCGGCACCAGCGTGCCGTTGCGCACCGCTTCGCCAATCAGCCATGACGGAAACATCACCAGGCCCAGGCCTTGTTCGGCGGCCTGTGTGAGTGTGTCGGCGTGGTTGCCGGTGATCGGTCCCTTCACCGAGTAGGGCCTCCAGTCCTGCTGACCCTGGCGGAAAAACCAGCGTTGCTGGCCGGCCACGCCTTTGTAGGCCAGGCATTGATGCGCCGCGAGGTCTTCGGGATGCAACGGTGTGCCATGGCGTTTCAAGTACGCCGGGCTCGCCGCGACCTGAAAGCGTTGCGGCGCCAGAATCCGCGCCTGCATGCTCGAATCGTGCAGCGGGCCGATGCGAAACAGCAGGTCGGCACCTTCCTGTAACGGTGCGACATAGCTGTCGGTCTGCTGGATATCCAGCTGCAATTTCGGGTAACGCTCGCACAGTTGTCCCAGCCAGGGCGTCAGGTGCCGCTGGCCAAACACCACCGGCGCGTTGATCCGCACCAGTCCGCTCGGCTCGCTTTGTTGTTCCTGCAACGCCTGTTCGGCTTCCTCCAACTGCACCAGCACCAATCGCGCATGCTCGCCGAGCAAGCGTCCGGCTTCTGTCGGCGTGACCGCGCGGGTGTGGCGGTAAAGCAATTGCTGGCTCAGCGCCTGTTCCATCAACTGGATCTGCCGGGAAATCGACGACGGCGCCAGGCCTTCGCGGCGCGCGACTTCAGAGAAACTGCCGTGGTCGAGTACCGCGACAAACAGCCGAAGTGCCTTGAAACCCAATTCGTTGAGGCCGTGCATGAAGAATCCTGCTGTGCGAGTTGCGCAAAAGTGTTGTCAGGATGCTCCCATTTATCGCACAGCAGCTCCAGCCGATAATGCGCGCCAATCACACCGACAACACAAATCCCGTGTAGGAGCCGGCTTGCCGGCGATAGCAATCTCGAGGACGCCATCGCCGGCAAGCCGGCTCCTACAGGGATCGCGTGTTGATCGATAACACAGGAGTTCCGAATGCAATCTTCTTCAATCGATATCGCTGTCACACCAGCAACCCAACCGGGGTTGCGGCTTTTGCTGCTGCCTTTGGTGATCCTGGCCGGTATGGGCCTGTCCGTGGAGGCCGGTCTGCTCGGGCCGCTGGGGGGTCAGGTCGGTCACTTGTGGGCGACGTTGAGCATCTTCGGCGTCGGCTCGGCGATCCTGTTTTTCCTGCTGTTGCTCAGCGGCCCGCAAAAGGGACCGGCCTTCAGCGACTTGCCGCGCTGGCAGTTGATCGGCGGTTTTCTCGGGCCGATCTACGTGGTGGTGCTGACCCTGGCCACGCCGTACATCGGCATTGCGATGACGATGATCGCGATCCTGTCCGGGCAGGTCGGTAAAAGCGTGCTGATCGACCACTTCGGCTGGTTCGGCGCCACTCGTAAAAAGGTCAACGGTGAACGTTGGCTGGCCTTGCTGCTGATTGTGGCGGCACTTGTTCTGATTGCGCGGGGTTAATGATGAATCTGATTATTTTGTTGGCGGTGGTCGTGGCTGCCGGTGCGGTGTTGAGTGTTCAGGCCGCCATCAATGGGCGTCTGGGCGAAACGGTCGGCGTGCTGCGCAGCAGTTTGTTGACGTTCGTGGTGGGGGCGGTAAGCACCGGGTTGCTGATCCTGTTTTTCGAGCCGGCCCATGCCGTGAGCCTGCTGGACGTGCCGAAATGGCAGCTCAGCGGCGCGCTGTTCGGCGTGGTGTACATGATGGTGATGGTGGGGGCGGTGCCACGGGTGGGTACGGCGGTGGCGACGGTCGCGGTGATCGTCGGGCAGTTGGGCATGGGGATGCTGATCGATAACTTCGGCTGGCTGGGCAACCCGCAGATCGAGCTGTCCGGCAGCCGGATACTGGCGATGGTGTTGCTCGGGTTGGCGCTGGTGTTCATGTATCGCAGCAATACCCGCCAGGCCTGACCGCTGTTGATTTTCTGTAGGAGCAAGCTTGCTCGCGATGAACGATAACGCGGTATTCCTGAAACACCGCGGCGTCCGCATCGCGAGCAAGCTTGCTCCTACAGGTTTGGGCTGCGTCGTCTGTGGCAACTTCTACACTGGTGAGACGGGTTGTAGCCCCGACGACCACCACCTCAGGAGTCAGACTCATGATTGACAGTGAAAGCATCTGCGACTGCCCGAAATGCAACTGCAAACTGGGCCAGCATCCGATTGCACGTCACGGCAAGCACTACTGCTGCGAAGCCTGCGCCAAACACCATGAACACGGTGAAGAATGCGTGCATAAAGACTGCAAGTGCGCCCAACACTGACTGTGTAGGAGCAAGCTTGCTCGCGATGCAGGCGCCGAGGTTCTTCATGCTGACCGCGTTATCGTTCATCGCGAGCAGGCTCACTCCTACAGAGTAAGCACTGTTAGCTTGCTGGTCGCCATGTGACATTTTCCACGCCGAATTTTTCCGCCATCGGCTTGCTGGTCTTTTGCACTTTCTCCCTTCCAAAACGCGGGATCCGGCCCACGCCGGCGTCGCAACTCGCCCAATGCCAAGCCTGCGCGTTGTCCATTTTGTCCAGGCGAATGATGAAAGACTTTGGGACGCCATGAAGGGTGTATTCAATGACGAAAAGTTTTGCGTTATTCATAAAGCCCGTATTCCTCCCTGTGGTAATAGAAGGATCGTCGGCGGTAAGGAAAATTCATTCTGATTGTCAGACGGCTGCGGCCAGTGGCGACGAGGCCTGCGGCTGGTTACCATGGATTTTCTGAAAACCCCCGATGAATGCTGACCATGGCCCTTGCCGCGCCCCCCGACCTGAGTGACACCGATGTGCCCGTGCAACCGCTGGCGCGCACCTATCCGCGTGGGCTGTTCATCGAGCCCCACGAGCATGTCTGGGGCCAGTTGTTGTATGCGATGAGCGGCGTGATGTGGGTCGAAACGCCGCATGAGGCGCTGGTGGTGCCGCCGCAACGGGCGGTGTGGTTACCGCCGGGCGTGCCTCACGGCATTCGCGTGGTCTCGGACCTGCAGATGCGCAACATCTACCTGCGTCCGGCATTGGCGGCGACGCTGGACGACACGGTCCAGGTGATCGAAGTGGGCGGGTTGCTGCGTGAACTCATCGTCGGGCTGGTGGAGCAGGGCGACGACGGCGCGCCGGAGTATTACGAGGCGCTGGTCGGGCTGGCACTGCTGGAACTGCGGCGAGCCAGGCGTTCGCTGCTGAAAATCCCGTTGCCGGATGATTCCGACCGGCGCCTGATGAACCTGTGTCAGGCCGTCATGGCCGCGCCATCGCTGGACGTTTCCTTCGAACAACACGCGCAAAACGCCGGGGCCAGCGTGCGCACCCTGGCGCGGCTGTTCAAGGACGGTCTGGGCATGGGCTTCGCCGAGTGGCGGCGGCAAGTACAACTGGCGACTGCGGTCGCGGAGCTGATCCAGGGGGCGCCGGTCAGTGCGATTGCCCGGGAGCTGGGCTACTCGCCGAGCAGCTTCAGTGACATGTTCCGTCGGGAACTGGGTGTCGCGCCCTCGCAGTTCTGCACGAACCTGTAGGAGCCAGCTTGCTGGCGATAGCATCCTCAGATTTTGCATCGCCCTCACGTCAGCTATCGCCAGCAAGCTGGCTCCTACAGGTTATTGCGGGTGGTTTGGCTGAAATTCAGAAGCACTTGGCCGATGCTCGCGGATGCCGGCCTTTAGACTTTGGGCATCCCTCAATTGCCCACGGAGTCTGCCATGAGCTACCTCATCTCGCTGGTCATCGGTCTGGGCGTCGGTTTGCTTTACGGCGCGCTGGATTTTCGTTCCCCCGCACCACCGGCCATCGCGCTGGTGGGCCTGCTGGGCATGCTCGCCGGTGAAAAGTTGTGGCCCATGGGGCGGCAACTGGTCACTGGCTGGATCTCCTGAATTCCCTTTCCCTGTTGGATGGACACTCCCATGAAAGCATTGCAGTTCGACAAAACCGGCGACCTTTCGGCCCTGCGCTATGTCGAGGTTCCGACCCCCGTGCCCGGCGCCGATGAAGTGCTGGTGCAAATCAAGGCCGCCGGCCTCAATCCCAGCGATGTGAAGAATGTGCTGGGACGTTTTCCCTACACCACGTTGCCGCGCATTCCCGGGCGTGATTTTGCGGGTGTGGTCGTCGAAGGTCCGCAGGCGCTGATCGGTCAGGAAGTGTGGGGCACCGGCCGTGAACTGGGCTTTTTCGCCGACGGCTCCCATGCGCAATTCGTCAAGCTGCCGGCCAACGGTGTGGCGCGCAAACCGACGCACCTGAGTTTTGCCCAGGCCGCCAGCCTCGGCGTGCCTTACACCACGGCGTGGGATGCGCTGGAGCGCAGCCTGGTGAACGCAAAAACGCGGTTATTGGTGATCGGTGGCGGGGCGGTCGGCAGTGCTGCGCTGGCGCTGGCCAAGGTGCGTGGCGCCCAGGTGCTGGCGGCGGCGCGTCGGCCGGAGCAGGTCAAGGACTTGCAGGCCCAGGGGTATCAGACGTTGCAGCTGGATAAACCCGAGGACTTGGGCGCGCAGGTGAATGCGGTCTACACCGGCGGCGCCGACGTGATTTTTGACACCACCGGGTTCTGGCTACCGGCCTCCGTCCCCGCGCTGGCCGCGTTCGGTCGCATCGCGATCATCGCCGCGCCGGTGGATGGCCAGGTGCAATTGCCGGCCCTGGCGCTGTATCGCAAGGGCGGTTCGGTGGTGGGGATCAACTCGTTGCTATACGGCGTGCAAGCGTGCGCGGCGATGCTCGATCAGTTCGGCCGGTTCTTCGACCAGGACCTGTTGCCGTTGCCGCAAGGGTTGTACGAATCGCCACTGGCCGAAGGGCTGGAACGTTATGCCGAAGTGAATCAGGGCAGTGGCGACAAAGTCATCCTGCTGCCGTAACTCATCCCTGTAGGAGCCGGCTTGCTGCGGGCGGCGTTCCGACGATGCGGGCAACTCGGTGCAACGGGAAGACCGAGGTGTCTGCATCGTCGGAACGCCGCCCGCAGCAAGCCGGCTCCTACAGGTCGTGCGCGGGTCGAACAGCGCGACCAGCCCTTATGTCGGGCAGGTTTCCCGGCCGTTATCCAGGCCTTGCTTGTAGCTGTGGCTCTGCAGACTGGCCTTGCCGTTGTGCCAGGTCAGGGTGAGTACATACAGCGAGTCGTAGTCGCTGGACTCCCAGTCATCGGTGATGTTCTGTTTCTTGCCGACCGCTTCGCCGGCGACCTTGTTGATCAGCTCGGGCAGGTAGCCGTGGGACCACGCGGTGTAGATCACCGAGTTGTGGTACTTGTCGTGCAGCAGTTCGTCGGCCAGGTCACTGGTGTCGTTGGCCGAGAAGTTGATGTTCACCGGCAAACCGAGCTTGATGGCGCTGGGGCTGATGGTCATCAGGGGGCGAATGTAGCTGTAGGAGTTATCCAGCTCGCCTTCCTCGACATTGCGCGTCGGGTTGGCTGCAAACACGTAGTTGGCCTTGCCGAATTTTTCCGGGAGCAGGGTGGCCAGGTCGATGGCGCGGTTCAGGCCCTGGCAATTGAGCTGGCCGAGGCCGCCGGCGGGTTTTTCCGCGTGGCGCAGGAAAACCAGCGTCTGGGTGCCGTCAGCCGGCTGGGCGCGGCTTTCACGGACTTCCAGCGCCAGGAACAGCGCACTGATTGCCAACAGGGAGGGCAGCACAATATAAGCGCGATGTTTGAAGCGTTGGACCAATTTCATAAGGTTCATCATGGAATAAGGGTTTCTTCAGCGCATTCGGTTAAGGCTGACAAACCTTTACACCACGCGCTCCCAGCGTCGGGTGTTTTCCATGTCGATGATCCGGTCCGTTTCCGAAAGGGCAACACTCAGAGTCCACTGAGGCCCGTTTGGTTCGATTCCGGCGGCATGCGCAGCAATGTACCGATAACCATGAACGGGTTGGAGCAGAGGTTATCGACAGGATGTTGCGGATTTATGGACACAGTACACGGGGCGGTCGCAGGAGCAGACTGCAATCCATTGATCTTGGTAATCATCAATATCGATACGCCGTACGTCGCAGCCTGCGGCCACTCACACTATGATCGTGCCTCTCAATCTCTTCGTGGATCCATGCGATGACCGATCTGTCTGCTTTCCCTATCACCCAAAAATGGCCAGCCCAGTACCCTGAGTGGATTCAGCTTTACTCGTTGCCGACCCCCAACGGCGTCAAGGTGTCGATCATGCTCGAAGAGATCGGCCTGCCCTACGAGCCGCATCGCGTGGGCTTCGACACCAACGACCAGCTGTCGCCCGAGTTTCTGTC
This sequence comes from Pseudomonas sp. PDM03, assembly GCF_014852385.1. Taxonomy (NCBI): domain Bacteria; kingdom Pseudomonadati; phylum Pseudomonadota; class Gammaproteobacteria; order Pseudomonadales; family Pseudomonadaceae; genus Pseudomonas; species Pseudomonas sp. PDM03. Next base: position 41,717 of record NZ_JACVBM010000021.1, read on the forward strand.
GCTGAACCCCAACAACAAGATCCCGGCGATCCTCGACCCCCACGGGCCGGACGACCTGCCGCTGCCGTTGTTCGAATCCGGGGCGATTCTGATTTACCTCGCCGACAAGAGCGGGCAGTTGCTGGCCCAGGAATCGGCTGCGCGTTACGAGACGATCCAGTGGTTGATGTTTCAGATGGGTGGTATCGGGCCAATGTTCGGCCAGCTCGGTTTTTTCAACAAATTCGCCGGCAAGGACTACGAAGACAAACGCCCTCGGGATCGTTATGTCGAGGAAAGTAAACGTTTGTTAAAAGTGCTTGATGGACGTCTGCAGGGGCGTGACTGGATCATGGGCGAGCGCTACACCATCGCCGACATCGCGACATTCCCGTGGGTGCGCAACCTGATCGGCTTCTATGAGGCGGGCGATCTGGTGGGCATCAAGGATTTCCCGAACGTGACGCGGGTGCTGGAGCGCTTCCTGGCGCGGCCGGCGGTGATGCGCGGGCTGGAAATTCCCAAGTAAGACCTTTCGAATCCACCAAGACCAAGGCAGGCCATGCACGCATTCGATTTCAAGCAAGTAGATGTCTTCAGCCGCGTTGCGCTCAAGGGCAATCCGTTGGCCGTGGTGTTCGGCGCCGATGAGCTCAGCGATGAGCGCATGGCGGCGTTCGCCACATGGACCAATCTCAGTGAAACCACGTTCATCCTCGCGCCGCAGGACCCTCGGGCCGATTACCGGGTGCGGATTTTCACCACCCTGAACGAATTGCCGTTCGCCGGTCACCCGACCCTGGGCACCTGCCATGCCTGGCTCGAAGCCGGTGGTGTGCCCAAGGGCGAGGAGATCATTCAGGAATGCGGCGTGGGTCTGGTGCGGGTGCGCCGGCAAGGTGCGGAACTGGCCTTTCTCGCACCGCCACTGCTCAAGACCGGACCGGTGCAGGCGGAGCTGGTGGAGCGCGTGCGACGTGGGCTCCGACTGGAACCGGGCGCCATCGTGCGGGCGCAGTGGGTCGATAACGGCGCGGGTTGGCTGGCGGTGATGGTCGAGGATCGCCAGCAGGTGCTGGATCTTCAGCCGGACCATTCGCAGATGCTCGGCCTCGCGGTCGGTGTGATTGCGCCGTGGCATCCCGAGCGTGACGGCGATGACGCACAGTTCGAAGTGCGGGCGTTCATTTCCGGCGACGGCATGCCGGAAGATCCCGCCACCGGCAGCCTGAATGCCGGCATCGCTCAATGGCTGCTCAGCGAAGGGCTGGCGCCGGCGTCTTATGTGGTGAGTCAGGGCCTGACCATGGGGCGGGCTGGGCGAATTGCGGTCGAGCGGATTGGCGATGAGATCTGGATTGGTGGTTCTGTAGTTACGTGCATTACCGGCACGCTGAACATCTAAACCTGTGGGAGCGAGCCTGCTCGCGATGGAGTGTCAGTCGCCACCAATTTAGCTGATACACCATCGCGAGCAGGCTCGCTCCCACAGGGTTTTGTGCTGGATTCGGAGGATTGTTGCCGAAGCGGTAACGGTTTTTACTCCGCTGAGGTTTGTGCCCGGCGGCGAACTGGGCATAAGCTTTCGCCCCCTTACGACTTTCGTCTCGTCCTCTGATTTTTCAGGAAGCCCCATGTCCAGCCAGTTCCCCGAAGCACGTCCACGCCGTCTGCGCCGCAATGCGAGCCTGCGCAGCCTGTTCCAGGAAACCGAATTCAGCTTGAATGATCTGGTGCTGCCGATTTTCGTCGAGGAAGAAATCGACGACTTCGTACCGATCAAAAGCATGCCCGGTGTGATGCGGATTCCGGAATCGAAACTGGCCGGCGAGATCGAGCGCTATGCCCGTGCGGGGATCAAGTCGGTGATGACCTTCGGCGTCTCTCATCATCTGGACAGCAGCGGCAGCGACACCTGGAGTGACAATGGCCTGGTCTCGCGCATGGCGCGCATCGCCAAGGACGCGGTGCCGGAGATGATCGTGATGTCCGACACCTGCTTTTGCGAATACACCGACCACGGTCACTGCGGCGTGTTGCACAACCACGAAGTCGACAACGACCAGACCCTGATCAACCTCGGCAAACAAGCCGTCGCGGCAGCCCGTGCCGGTGCCGATGTGATCGCGCCGTCGGCGGCCATGGACGGGCAAGTCCAGGCAATTCGCCGGGCGCTGGATGGCGCCGGTTTCACCCAGACCGCGATCATGGCCTATTCGACCAAATTCGCCTCGGCGCTCTACGGCCCGTTCCGCGAAGCCGGCGGCAGCGCACTCAAGGGCGACCGCAAAAGCTATCAAATGAACCCGATGAACCGCCGCGAAGCGGTGCGTGAATCGCTGATGGACGAGCAGGAAGGCGCCGACGCGCTGATGGTCAAGCCGGCCGGCGCGTACCTGGACATCATCCGCGACATTCGCGAGGTTTCGCGCCTGCCGCTGTCGGCGTATCAGGTCAGCGGCGAGTACGCGATGATCAAGTTCGGCGCACAGGCCGGGGCCATCGATGAGGACCGCGTGGTGCGCGAGAGTCTCGGCGCGATCAAACGGGCGGGGGCGGATTTGATCTTCACCTACTTCGCAATGGACCTGGCCCTGGCCGGAATTTAAAAAAACACACAAAATCTGTAGGAGCCAGCTTGCTGGCGAAGCGGTGGGCCAGTCACCCGAGACGCTGGAGGGGCCGGCCTCATCGCGAGCAAGCTGGCTCCTACAGGATTTGCGGCGCGCTCAGGCCCCAAAATACGGTCGTATCCCGCGATCCCGGAAGTACCGTTCGATCACCTTCGGATCCGAGCACGACTCGGCCACCGCCACGTAGGTATCCGGCCGCAACAAATAAAACCCGTTGCGCCCAAGGCCGGATGTTTCAAACGCCGGTCGCCAGTCAAACACATGCAACGGCAAGTGATGTTCATTGCACCAGGCAATCATTTCGTCGCTGGTGTCGCCGTACACATGCACCTGCCAGTTCGGGCACTTCAGCGGCCCGAAATTATCCCCTTCACCGTCATGCGCCCACGGCAAGCGGTCACCTCCGTGAACGTGCCCGGCGACGCCGGTGCTCAATGGCATTCCACGGTAATTGAGGGTGATCTGCGACACCGTACGAAACAGGAATTCCCGGGAGGCCTCGAACGAAGCCATTTTCGGCAACAGGAACGGCGCCAGACGGGTACGCAGCAAATCTGCCATGCGTCCTTCGGCGGTGACAAAACTGAACACCCGGTCGGTGGTGGCGACCAGTTTGCGGGCAAAGGCGATGCGCTCGGTTTCATACGTGTCGAGCAGATGCGGGGCAGCACCGCCGCTCAACACGGCCGCGAGTTTCCAGGCGAGGTTGATGGCATCGCCGATGCCGGTGTTCATGCCCTGGCCGCCCGCCGGGCTGTGGACATGGGCCGCGTCGCCCAATAGAAATGCGCGACCGCTGCGAAAGTGATCGGCCACCCGATGATGCACACGGTAGGTCGAGAACCAGTTCACCTGATCGATCTGCACCTTCAAGTGTTCGATGGCGCGGGTGCTGACGTCTTCGAATCGCAGGGTTTCCACATGCTCGGCACGTTCGTCGCGAACGGTGCCGATCAACCGCGCACGACCTTCACCGGCGAGGGGAAACACCGCGAGAAAGTCCGCTTCATCGAGGTCCAGGTGCAGCTCTCCATTGAGCGCCGGCCCGCTGGCCTGCACGTCGGCCACGTAGAAAATCTGCTGGTAGGTACCGCCGGGAAATCCGGTATCGAGGGTTTTGCGCACCCGCGAGCGGGCACCGTCGCAGCCGGCGAGGTAACAGGCCTGACAGGTTTCCTCTTGACCATCGGGCAGGCGCAGCCGCGCGGTGATGCCATCGCCGGTTTCTTCGAAGCTCTCCAGTTCGGTGTTGCGCTCGACCCGGATGCCAAAGGCTTCCAGGCGTTCAATCAGCAATTGTTCGTGCTCGTCCTGGGGAAAAATTTCCAGGAACGCGTACGGCGTCAGGCCCTCGCCAATCCGGCCCAACGGCAAGCGCGCCACGGGTTCGCCCTTGACCCAGAAGTTGGCCGCCGCCACGCGATGCCCTTTGTGTATCACGGCCTCGTTGAGGTCGAGCTGGCGATACAGTTCCAGTGTGCGCGCCTGCACGGCCAACGCCCGTGAAGTGGTGCCGGGGGCCGAGGTCTTGTCGATAATCCGCACGCGGATCCCCAGTTTGCTCAGCCACAGCGCGAGCACCAGCCCGGTGGGGCCGGCGCCGATGATCAATACGTCGCTACGGTTCATGCGCCTGTTCTCCCCTGGCGTCTTGGCTCAAGTATGGTCCAGCCGAAGAAGGCCGCCAGACACCCCGCCCAACGGAAAGCCCCTGTAGGAGCCGGCTTGCTGGCGATGAACGATAACGCGGTCATCCTGATGCACCTCGGTACTCCCATCGCCAGTAAACCGGCTCCCAAAGTTCAGTGTGTCTGTGCCGGGAACAGTGTGTCGCTGGCACAGTCATAGCCTGCGCCATGCGATTGATCGTATGGTTAACCCGGTTCAACGGATCTGATGGAGCGCCATGCAAGCCAATCGATTGATCACGAGCGTCGCGGCGCTGTTGGTGCTGGCCGGTTGCGGGACTCAGCGCACCCAGGAAGCCCCGGCCCGCACACCCAAAGAGGTCAAGGCCGAGATCGTGCGCCTGCTGCCGGCTAAAACCGTTGATCGCCAAGGCTGGGCCACGGACATCTATGCGGCGTTTGCTGCGCAGAACATTTATCCCTCTACGCAAAATCTGTGTTCCGTGCTGGCGGTCACCGAGCAGGAGTCGACCTTTCAGGCGGACCCGCCGGTGCCGGGCCTGGGCAAGATCGCCCGAGAGGAAATCGACCGCCGTGCCGCCAAAGCCCACATCCCCGGCCTGTTGGTGAGCGGTGCGCTGCAAATACGTTCCAGCACCGGCAAAAGCTACAGCGACCGATTGAATGCTGCGCGCAGTGAAAAGGAATTGAGCGCGATCTTCGATGATTTCATCGGCAGGGTGCCCATGGGCCGCACGCTGTTCGGTGGTTTCAATCCGGTGCACACCGGTGGGCCGATGCAGGTCAGCATCGACTTCGCCGAGCAGCAGGCGCGGGGGTATCCGTACCCGGTGGACGGCTCAATTCGGCATGAAGTGTTCAGCCGGCGCGGCGGTATGTATTTTGGCATCGCTCACTTGCTCGGTTATCCGGTGAGCTACAAGCAGCCGCTGTACCGCTTCGCCGATTTCAACGCCGGTTGGTACGCCAGTCGAAACGCCGCGTTTCAGAACGCGGTGAGCCGTGCTTCGGGGATTCCTCTGGCGCTGGACGGTGATCTGGTGCGCTACGACTCGATCATGCCCGGCACCACGGAACTGGCCGTGCGCACCCTCGGCAAGCAACTGGGCGTGCGCAATCCGACGATTCGGGATCAACTGGAGAAGGGCAAAAGCCTCGAATTCGAGGACAGCACGTTGTATCAGCGGGTTTTCGAATTGGCCGAGGAGGCCGAAGGCCGTTCATTGCCGCGAGCGGTATTGCCGGGGATTGCGTTGCAGAGCCCGAAAATCACCCGAAAACTCACCACGGCTTGGTTTGCCAAGCGGGTCGACGAGCGTTATCAGCGTTGCATGGCGCTGGCGGGGAAGTGACCGGTCTCAAAAAATGCATAAAAAAACCCGGCGGGTGAGGCCGGGTTTTTTGTCGAGTGTTGCTGCAAAACCATTCATTCATACAGCGCGGCTTTCGATCAAACGGTCGGAACCACCTTCGGCGACGCGGTTCTCGATCAGACGGTCGGAACCACCTTCGGCCACACGATTCTCGATCAGACGGTCGGAACCACCTTCGGCAACGCGGTTTTCAATCAGACGGTCGGAACCACCTTCGGCGACGCGGTTCTCGATCAGACGGTCGGAACCACCTTCGGCCACACGATTTTCGATCAAACGATCCGAACCACCCTCAGCCACACGGCTTTCAATCAACCGATCCGAGCCGCCTTCAGCGACAACCGGGTGAGCGGACGAAGCGGCAAAAGCGTTAACTGCAAAAACCGAGAAAGCGATGCTGAGGAAGAGTTGGCGTTTCATGGTGGTGTGCTCCGGGGTGTAGTTGTTTGGTATGGAGCTGATGGTACGCCGCACAATTTTTATGAGAACTTCATTGACGTGATGGTGAACATCGACGGCAGTGATGGAGCAGGTAACTCCCCGTGCGTAGGTGTGATGGATCAGTTGTCGGCAGGCGGAGGGCGGTTGACGCCCGGCTCAGGTCCGACGCCGAACAAACTTGCGCCACAACCAGACCCACAGCATGAACAGCGGGAACGCGAGGATCAGGAAGGGCAGGGCGTAACTGGTTTTTTCCAGTGCATCGGCGGCGCCGTCGGCCAGGTTGTCGAGCAAGTTGCTGAACGCTTGGCTCAAGTGCGACGAGCGACTGCTGGCGCCGGTCGGCAGGAACGACAACGTGACCCGATTGGTGTCCAGACGCCGCTGGTGCCCGGCGGCAATCTGCGCCAGGGCTTGCAGATCGTTTTCGATCCCGGCCTGCTCTTTGCTCAGGCTGATCAGATCGGTGACGCTGATGTCTTTGCGGGTCGCCAGTTCATCCAGGCGTTGCTGCTGAGCCTTGAGTCGTTCCTGGCGTCGGCGGGTGTCGTCCACGGCATCGGCGAGGTCTTCGGCGCTGGTGATCCGCTGACCCAGTTCGCCACCCTCGGCGGCCATCGCCACCAACGGCTCGACGCCGGCAGGGGCAATGCGCAGGGTGATGTCGGCGCGGCCGGCGCCTTGCTCGATGCGCAAGACGTTGCAGGCGCCGAAGCGTGCGGTTTCGCACGCCTCACGCGTGGCTTGCAAACGCGGGGCGATTTCTGCCTGGGGCAGCAACAGCTGCAATTCGTGTTCATAGGCGAGCATGGCCCCGCCACGCCCTTGTTCACCGGCTAGACTGGCCGATGACGAGTGGTCGCTTGGCGAGCAGGCACTTAGCGCCAGGCAGGTCAGAATGAAACCGACGGTACGAAAAAGTGCGGCGCGTTGGCCATCCTGTTGGCGCATGTTCTTTCCTTGAAGTGTGCTGCGGGGGTATTAAAAGAGTGCCCCGGGATCGCGCATCTTACCTGCATCGATCCGCCAAATGGCAGGGAACGTGACCTTTGCCCGCTCGTCTACCGACTACCTGTTCGTCTCGCCAGGAGCGCGATATGTATCAGCTATACGGACACCAGAACTCCGGCGCCGCTGCCATCGAAGCCGCGTTGGAGCTGTGCGAGATTCCTTACCGCTTCATCGACGTCGAGTTATCCACCGAAGCGGCCCACGCGTTGGAGAAGATCAACCCGCTGAAGCAGATTCCGACCCTGCAACTGCCTGACGGCAGCGTTCTCACCGAAAGTGCGGCGATTTTGATTCATCTCGGGTTGACGTTTCCCAAGTCGAAACTGCTGCCGAAAGACGCCGCCGAGCGCGATCAGGCGATCCGGGGGCTGGTGTACATCGTCACCAATTGCTATGCGGCGATCGGCATCATCGATTACCCCGAGCGCTGGTTGCTCGTGGCGGACAAACCCTCGCGTGACAACCTCATGGCTGGCGCTCGCGAACGGTTGCACTGGAGTTGGGAGGTGTTTGCCGATCAGTTCTCGGGCGAGTTGTACCTGGGCGATGAGACGCCCGGTGCGCTGAATGTACTGGCGGCGGTAATCTCGCGGTGGGCGGGCACCCGGGAGCATTTGCGCAGTGCCCGGCCAGGTTTTTTCGCCTGGCTTGAGCGAATCGACCGGCACCCGACGTTGGCACCGGTCTTTGCACGGCATTGGCCGTCCTGAACAGCGATGACCCCTGTAGGAGCCGGCTTGCTGGCGATAGCGTCCTATCAGACGATAAATGTGTCGACTGAGCCACCGCTATCGCCAGCAAGCCGGCTCCTACAGGGCTCGCATTACTCGCCGCGAATGTACTGCTCCAGCTGGCGGATCAGTTCTGCCTGCTCCGCGATCGCTTCCTTGACCAGGTCGCCGATCGACAGCAAGCCGATCAACTTGCCGTTCTCCACCACCGGCAGGTGACGCAGACGCCTGTCAGACATGATGCCCAGGCACGTATCGACGGTTTGATGGGTGTCTACGGTGATGACTGGCGACACCATGATGTCGCGCACCGGCGTGCCCACGGAAGAGCGGCCATGCAGTACCAGTTTGCGCGCGTAATCACGTTCACTGATGATGCCCAGCACTTCGTCATTTTCTACCACCAGCAAGGCACCGACGTTCTTCTCGGCCATCTTCATCAGTGCTTCGAGCACCATGTGATCGGGTTTGATCTGGTGCACTTCCTGATTTTTCTGATCTTTCAACTTGAGCAGTTGGGCGACGGTTTTCATGGTGGCTTCTCGGGTGTTGTCGTTGTTCTTGAAGAATCGTAGACCCGAGCGCCAAGGGCAAGGCAGAAAACGGCAGATAACGCGCAAAAAACGTCATTCAGCTGTTTTTCTTCGATAAACCTCACATTTTCGAACACACCACCGACCTTGTAGGAGCCGGCTTGCTGGCGATGGCGCCTGTTCAAACGATAAATATATCGTCTGGCACACCGCTATCGCCGGCAAGCCAGCTCCTACAAGGGCTCATCCATCCAGGCGTTCACTGCTATTGGCGGGAATGCCGCGTAGTATCACCACCTGAATCGGATGTGAGGTTGCAGTGGTGGATTTACAGCGGGGCTTCGTCCTGACCCGGCATTGGCGCGATACCCCGGCCGGTACGGAAGTCGAGTTCTGGCTGGCGACCGACACCGGTCCCCAGCGTATTCGCCTGCCGCATCAACCGTCGGTGGCGTTCATCCCCGCCGAGCAGCGCGAGCAGGCTGAACAGGTGCTACGCGGCGAAAAAAACGTCGAGCTCAAACCCCTGGCCCTGCTGGATTTCGAGCATCGCCCGGTGCTCGGCCTGTATTGCCAGCAACACGGTCAACTGATGCGCCTGGAAACCGCGCTGCGCAAGGCCGGCGTCGAGATGTTCGAGGCCGACGTACGCCCACCGGAACGCTACATGATGGAGCGCTTCATCACCGCGCCGGTGATCTTCGGTGGCACACCCGTTGCCGAAGGCCTGCTGCTCGACGCGCAGATGAAACCCGATCCCGACTATCGACCGACGCTCAGGCTGGTGTCCCTGGACATCGAAACCACCGCTCAGGGCGATCTGTATTCCATCGCGCTGGAAGGCTGCGGCGAGCGTCAGGTGTACATGCTCGGCCCGCCCAACGGCGACGACAGCAAGGTCGACTTCCAGCTCGAGTATTGCGAGTCGCGCACCCTGCTGCTGAAAAAGCTCAACGAATGGTTCGCCCGGCACGACCCTGACGCGATCATTGGCTGGAACGTCGTGCAGTTCGATTTGCGCGTGCTTCACGAGCACGCCCGACGCCTGGCGGTGCCGCTGAAACTGGGGCGCGGCGGCGAGGAAATGCAGTGGCGCGAGCACGGCAGCCGCAACCATTACTTCGCCTCGGCCGCCGGGCGATTGATCATCGACGGCATCGAATCCCTGCGTTCGGCGACCTGGAGTTTTCCATCGTTCAGCCTGGAAAACGTCGCGCAAACCCTGCTCGGCGAGGGCAAGGCGATCAGCACGCCGTACCAGCGCATGGACGAAATCAACCGCATGTTCGCCGAGGACAAACCGGCCCTCGCCACTTACAACCTCAAGGACTGCGAACTGGTCACGCGGATTTTCGCCAAGACCCAATTGCTCACTTTCCTGCTGGAGCGGGCCAGCGTGACCGGTTTGCCGGCGGATCGCAGCGGTGGTTCGGTGGCGGCCTTCACGCACCTGTACATGCCGCTGATGCACCGCCAGGGTTTCGTTGCGCCCAACCTCGGCAGCAAACCTGCACAGGCCAGCCCCGGCGGATTTGTCATGGACTCGCAGCCGGGCCTGTACGAATCGGTGTTGGTGCTCGACTACAAAAGCCTCTATCCATCGATCATCCGCACCTTCCTCATCGACCCGGTGGGCCTGATCGAAGGGCTCAAGCATCCCGAGAACAGCGAGTCCGTGCCCGGTTTTCGCGGGGCGCGTTTTTCCAGAACCCGGCATTGCCTGCCGGCCATTGTCGCCCGGGTCGCCGAGGGCCGCGAAACCGCCAAGCGCGAACACAACGCGCCGTTGTCCCAGGCGCTGAAGATCATCATGAACGCCTTCTACGGCGTGCTCGGTTCCAGCGGTTGCCGTTTCTTCGATACGCGTCTGGCCTCGTCGATCACGTTGCGCGGGCACGAAATCATGCTGCGTACCCGCCAGTTGATCGAAGCCCAGGGGCACACAGTGATCTATGGCGATACCGACTCGACGTTTGTCTGGCTGCGCCGCGCCCACGGTCAGCAGGAAGCGGCGCAGATCGGCCACGCGCTGGTGGATCACGTCAACCAGTGGTGGCGCGTGCATGTGCAAGAGGAGTACGGGCTGCAGAGCGCATTGGAGTTACAGTTCGAAACCCACTACAAGCGCTTTCTGATGCCGACCATTCGCGGTGCGGAGGAGGGCAGCAAGAAGCGTTATGCCGGGCTGGTCACGCGTGACGACGGCAGCGACGAGATGGTCTACAAGGGGCTGGAAACCGTGCGCACCGACTGGTCGCTGCTGGCCCGGCAATTCCAGCAAGAGCTGTACACACGGATCTTCCATCGCCAGCCCTATCAGGACTATGTCCGCGAGTACGTGCGCAAGACCCTGGCGGGCGAGTTCGATGATCGCCTGATCTACCGCAAGCGCTTGCGCCGGACCCTGGATGACTATGAGCGCAACGTGCCGCCGCATGTCCGCGCGGCGCGGATCGCCGACGACTACAACGATCAGCAGGGCCGTCCGCGGCAATACCAGAACGGCGGCTGGATCAGCTACGTGATCACCGTCGCCGGGCCCGAGCCGCTGGAGATCCGTAGCGCGCCGATCGATTACGACCATTACGTCACCCGGCAGCTGCAACCGGTGGCGGATGCGATTCTGCCGTTCGTGGATGACGATTTCTCAACCCTGATTGGGGGGCAGTTGGGCCTGTTTTGAGTCCAGCAGCGATAACGTCCAGTCATCCGGAATCCCATGGAAGTGCCGCATCAGCGCTTGCTGGAACAGGCTGTCATCCGGGGCGAACTGCGCGAACAGGGTCATCGATGAGCGGAACTTCAGATTGTCCGGATGGCCGAAAATTTCGATGATGGAGCGTTCCGGAATATCCAGCACCAACTGCGTGCAGGTGCGCAGCCGTGGGCCCAGCAACGCATGCTTGAGGTATGCCGAAGCCTCCTCGCCCGAGTGAATGGCATATCGTTTCGACATTTCACTGCCGCCCAGGCCGATGAGTTGCGGAAAGATGAACCACATCCAGTGACTGCGCTTGCGGCCTGCGCCGAGTTCGTTTTGCACGCGCTCGAACACCGGGTCCTGCGCCTGGATGAAGCGTTGCAGATTAAAGGCGTCGAGCTGATCGGTGCTTCTCATGAGAAGCCCTCTGACAGAACCGCGATGGCTCAGACCATGGCCAGTCGCTGTTTGCGTTGTGGCGCGTGAAACGCTCGGTCCAGCGCCTCCAGATCCCCAGCTTCAAGCTTCAATTGCGCGGCATGCGCATTCAGTTGCACATGCTCAGGTCGGACCGCCTTGGGGATGGCAATGACTCCATCCTGCCGCAGAATCCATGCCAAGGCTACTTGGGCCGGTGTCGCCGCGTGACGGGCGGCCACCTGCTTGAGTGTCGAGTGAGCGAGCAAACTCCCGCCCTGGCCAATGGGACAGTACGCCATCAATGGCTGACGATGCTGTTGGCTCCACGGCAGTAAATCAAATTCTATTCCTCGCTCCTCAAGGTTGTAGAGCACTTGATTGGTGGCGCAGGCCGGGGAGGCCAGTTCTTGCAGGTCATCCACGTCGAAATTGGACACGCCCCAACGGCCAATCTTGCCGGCCTCGCGCAGGCGTTCGAATGCCTCAACGGTTTCTTCAAGGGGATACCGGCCGCGCCAGTGCAGCAGGTACAAATCAATGTAATCGGTGTTCAACCGCCGCAGGCTGCGTTCGCAGGCCTCGGGAATGCCCTTGCGGCTGGCGTTGTGCGGATACACCTTGCTGACCAGAAACACCTTGTCGCGCAGGCCGGCAATGGCTTCGCCGACGACTTCCTCGGCGCCCCCTTCGCCATACATTTCTGCGGTGTCGATCAAGGTCATGCCCAACTCGATGCCCAGGCGCAACGCGGCGACTTCCTCGCGGTGTCGAGCGCGATCTTCACCCATGCGCCAGGTGCCCTGGCCGATAACCGGTACGTTGATGCCGGCCAGTTCGAGAGTCCGCATGCAAAGCTCCTTGATGTCATTCGGTCGATACTTCGGTTGGCAGCAGAATAGCCCATGGGTTCCCTGGGCTGTAGGTGTCAACGATAACGCGGCCTGTCTGAACAAACGCGTTGCCCAGACGTTTTTCGCCGGCAAGCCGGCTCCTACAGGAAATCGCGTTTGCTTTTGATTTTCACCACTCATCAGGCCGAGCGTTAGCTCGCCTTCCGCTTTTGATCCGAGCGCCCCCTCGAGAGGCCGAGCGCAGGTTCTGCGCAGTGGGCAACCCGGCATGGATGCCGGGTTAGCCGCCCCCGGCCATGGATGGCCGATGGCGGCGGGCCCACGGAGCAGGACCGGAGCGAGGGCATGGCGAGCCTTAGCGAGCCACCGAACGAAAGGGGCAAAAGCCCTTGGTTACTTGGGGCTCTTCCAAGTGACTCGCCGTAAGGGCGAAACCACGATCAGCCATCACCGAAATAATGGATATTCACCCAAGCGCCGATGCCCCCCCAACGTCTTACCGAGCAGAAAACTTCAACACAGTATTCTGGGTATACGTCTTGCCCGGATCCAGTCGCGTAGACGGGAAGTTCGGCTGATTGGGCGCGTCCGGGTAATGCTGGGTTTCCAGAGTGAACGCGCTCCAGTGTGCGTAAGTCTTGCCAGCCTTACCCTTGACCGAGCCATCAAGGAAGTTGCTGGTATAGAACTGCACGCCAGGCTCAGTGGTATAGAGCTGCAAACGACGCCCAGACTGCGGGTCGCTGACATCGGCAGCCAGTTTGCCGAGGTCCCCCTTGGCATCCAGCACCCAGTTGAAATCGAAGCCACCCTGTTTCGGCTCAGCGAATTTCAGCTGCGGATGATCCGCCTTGATGTGTTTGCCAATGGCGGTGGGTTGGGTGAAGTCCATCGGCGTACCGGCCACCGGAGCCAGCTCGCCGGTAGGAATCAACTTACCGTTGACCGGCGTGTAGTGACTGGCGTGCAAGGTTGCGACCTGTTGCAACACGTCGCCGTTACCCGCGCCGGCCAGGTTGAAGTAGCTGTGATTGGTCAGGTTCAGCACCGTCGGTTTGTCGGTGGAGGCCTTGTACTCAATGCGCAGCTCGTTGTTTTCGTTGAGGCTGTAGGTGACCTCGGTTGTCAGGTTGCCAGGAAAACCCATTTCGCCGTCCGCCGACAGGTATGTCAGCGTCACGCCCACTGAATCCTTGCCCTTCGCCGGTTTGGCTTTCCAGACATGTTTGTCAAAACCCTGCGGGCCGCCGTGCAGTGAATTCGAGCCGTCATTTTGCGGCACCTGAAAGCGCTTGCCATCGATTTCGAACGCACCGTTGGCCAGGCGATTACCGAAGCGCCCGATGGTCGCGCCGAAGTAGGCCTTGCCGCTCTGATAGCCCTGTACGTTGTCGAAGCCGAGCACCACGTCTTCGAGCTTGCCGTTTTTGTCCGGCACGGCAAGCGACTGCAGCGTCGCTCCGTAGGTGATCACGGTGGCCTGCATGCCGCGGCTGTTACGCAACACGTATTGTTCGACGGCTGTGCCGTCATTGGTTTTGCCGAAGGCTTTATGTTCGCTGGACAGACCATTGGCCTGGGCGGTGAGGGTGGCGATCATCAGGGACAGCCCAAGGGCGTAGTGCGGGTATCTGGAGTGAAGCATGGGTTACCTTCCTTTTTATTGTTTTTTAAAAGTAGTCATACTAAATGTCGATTATTAATTCGACAGGGAAGGATTTATAGCTGAATCGTGCGGCGTTGCAATTAAAAAGTATGACTAATGAGTTATCCCCTTCACTCTGTTGGGAAAGGGCGGACTGCAGGTTCTGCACTTTTTCGCAATCCACGGCTCTACCCTTGGCAGCCTGCGGCGATCCCCTCTGCAGGCCCATGCCCAAGTTCAAGCACCCATGGCCCGAGTTTTACCCCTCACCGCTGTGCACATCCGCCGCCATTGCCTGCTGCTCGCCGTGCTGTCGATGCTCTTCACGACCGGTTGCAGTCAGCAGCAGGGCCGGGACATCGTCAGCCAGTTTCGTGAAGGCAGGCCCCAGGAATTTCTCCAGACCAGCGTCGACCGCATGGCCACCCTGGCGATGCGTGACAACCTCGACAGCCTCTATTTGCTGATGGGCAAACTCTACCTGCGCAACCCGCAGGAGCTGAAGAAGTCCGGGTTCCTCGACGCCCGCACCGCCGGCAAACAGGTGCGCCTGGCCATCGAGCAGCAACAACCGCTGCCGACGCTGGGGGGTAAGAAGGATCTGGCGGCGCTGAATTACGCCATGAGTCCGGAGTTCCTCGGCGACCGGGTCGGCGCTTTCATCTACGCCATCGGCAGCATGCTGGTCACCGCTCACGGCAATCGGCTGGAGTTTTACATGACCGATGCGATCAACCCGGTCTTCGTCAGCAACGCTGCGCGCAACATCGAGAAAGCCACCTGGATCCTCAGCCAGCGGCAAAACAAAAACGGCGAGCCCTTGCTGTTTTCCAACGAGATCTCGGAGGAGGGCAGCAACCTGAGTTTTGCCGTGGAGTTCGGCAAGATCGTTGCGCGCCTGGACCTGCTGACCCAGATGCTGGACGAGCGCTACCGGCGGATCGGCCTGAACTACGCACAGAGCCTGTTGTTCCTCAATTTCCTCCCCGTCCAGTAAACCCCGACTTGTAGGAGCCGGCTTGCTGGCGATAGCGGTATATCTGCAACATTGATTTGACTGACACACCGTAATCGCCAGCAAGCCGGCTCCTACAAGGAATGCGCGTGCAGGAATAACGATAGACCGCATCGATATAAGTAGTTATAAGAAAAATCGCTATGCTGCGGGCCAGTTTTTTCATGCGTTTTTGTGGGCGTGTTAATGGATTTCGTTAACTTCGGTTTGGTTGTGGCAGGTTTGGTGGTGGGGTTCATTGTCGGTATGACCGGCGTGGGCGGCGGCTCGCTGATGACGCCGATCCTGCTTTGGTTCGGCATCAATCCGGCGACTGCGGTGGGTACGGACCTGCTGTACGCCGCGATTACCAAATCCAGTGGTGTGCTGGTACATCGCAAGAACAAGAACATCGACTGGGCCATTACCGGTTGGCTGACGCTCGGCAGCGTGCCGGCCGTGGCGCTGACGTTGTGGTTCCTGAGCAGTTTGCAAACGTCCCCCGACGCGATGAACGCCATCATCAAACAGGCGCTGGGCTTTGTCCTGTTTGCCACGGCACTGGCGATTTTCTTCAAGAAACGCCTGCTCGACTTCGCCCACAAACGCGCCGGCGGCACCTACAACCCAAGCGGCAAACGCTTGAATGGGCTGACGGTGATCACCGGCCTGATCCTCGGCACCATGGTCGCCCTGACCTCCATCGGTGCGGGCGCCCTGGGCACCGTGGCGCTGTTTATCCTGTATCCGCTGTTGCCTACCCGCCGCCTCGTCGGCACGGAAATCGCCCACGCCGTACCGCTGACCCTGGTCGCCGGTCTCGGCCATGCGAGCATGGGCAACATGGATTGGCATGTGCTGGGCTACTTGCTGGTCGGTTCGCTGCCGGGGATTTACCTGGGCAGCCACCTGACCGGCCGCATCTCGGATGAGGTGTTGCGCCCGTGCCTGGCGACGATGCTGGTGCTGATCGGCTACAAACTGGCGTTCTAGGTTCTGTACGACATCCCTTGAAAACTCACAGCAGGCTCTTGGGAGCCGAGATTCGGTAGCGTTCGCTATCATCGCTGGAAAGGAATCTCTCACGGATCCATTGAGCCAAATCCTGTGGGGCCAAAGGGCGCGAGAAACAATAACCTTGCGCTATCTGGTATCCCTGGCCTCGAAGGATTTCAAGTTGCGCATCGGTTTCAACACCCTCGGCGACAATGTTCAATTGCAAGCTCTTGCAGATCCCGGCAATCGACTGCGCCAGTGTTCGGGCGCTTTCACTTTTTTCGATATCGTCGATAAAACTCTTGTCCAGCTTGATGGTGTCCACGGGCAGTCGCAGCAAGTAGCTCAGGCTGGAGTAACCGGTGCCAAAATCGTCAATGGATAAGCTGACGCCTAGTTGACGGACCTCGGTAATGACCGATATGACATTGTCGGTGGCGTCCAGTATGAAGTCTTCCGTGACCTCCAGCGTCAAGCAGGAGGGTAAGAGCCCATGCTTTGTCAGCAGAGATTGGATGAGATCAATAATGGCTCTGTCGCGAAAGGCGACGGGGAAGATGTTGACCGACATGCGAGGCACAACAAGTCCCGAGTCGCGCCATTGAGCCATCTGCCGGCAGGCTTCGGTGAGTACCCATTGATTGAGCTTGGGCATCAATCCTGCCTCGCGCACCAAAGGGATGAATCGATTTGGAGGGATATTTCCAAGCTCTGGATGACACCAGCGGGCAAGTGCCTCGACACCAAAAAGTTGGTTGTCGTCGAGCGCTATCTGGGGCTGGTAATGCAGCGTCAGCTGATTGGACTCCAGGGCATTCTCGAGGGCCAGGCTCAGTGTCAGTTCGTCATTGGTTGAATCGTTGATCACCTGGTCGAACACTTCAATTGCCTGGCGGCCTGCGGACTTGGCTTTGTACATCGCCTGATCGGCATGCAAAAGCAATGAGTGAATGTCGTTACCGTGGTCTGGATAAATACCAATACCAATGCTGGCCGAGGGCGCAATTTTTACATCGGCCAACATCATGGGTTCCGATAGTTTGCTGAGCATTCTTTCTGAAAAGGCAATCGCCTGTTCAGCGCTGGAGGGGGACAGAATAATGACGAATTCATCTCCTGAAAGCCGGCTGACAAAGTCGTTGCCCCTCACAGAACCCTGAAGCCTCCTGGCTATTTCAGACAGAAGCAAATCCCCGGCGGCATGCCCAAGTGAGTCATTGATTTGCTTGAACTTATTAATGTCGATGAACAACACGGCCATTGATGATTGCGAGCGCTGAGCATTGGCAATCATTGAGTTTGCTTTCATCATCAACAGTCGCCGATTGGGCAACATCGTCAGGCTGTCATAGTAGGCCAGTCGTTCAATATCGTTGATAAAACTGTCCCTCTCGAGGGCGAGAGCGCACAGCTTCAGGCTGGTTTCAAGCAGCCTGTGATGTTGGACCGCAGGGAGGTGATTTTCACGGTAGTAAAGGGTAAATGTGCCTAAACAACGTCCGTTGTTGGAGCGAATGGTGTTAACCCAGCCGGCCGTGAAACCGAACGATTGCGAGAGCTTGTGATCGATGCAATCGCCCTGGTCCGATGCAGGATCAGTGAAATTCAGCATGATGCTTTCTTTCACGTCCATTTTTTTCAGGATGGACCTTTCGGCAAGGCTTTCCAGTGACTGAATCAACCCGGCCGGCAGGTTGAATTCCGCCACCAGTGGAAGGCAGCCCTGCTCATCAAATTGTCTTATTGAAACGCCGATTTCAGGAGCGATACGACCTATCTCCAGGCAAATCAACTTCATGATGTCGGGGAGTGGCTCTTCGCGGGCCATGGCACTGAGGACCTTGAACTGCAACTCGTCGTTCATCTTGGCCTCGGTGATGTCCGTCACAATAGCCACGACGTCCTGCTGAACACCCTGTGGGTCGAGCACCGGATTGGCGACCACGCGTACCCATAATGGAGTCTTTGATTTGTTGTAGACCAGTAATTCAGTGGTGTGGCTTTGTCCTTTCTGGATACTGTTTCTGAAAGAAAGGACTGCTTCCTGATCCGTATGGCGGCCATAAAATACCTCGTCCGGTTTTTTTCCCACCAGGTCTGATATTTCATAACCCAGCATGCGCACAAAACCCTCATTTACATAAGTAATTATGCTGTCCGGATTGGTGACGATAATTGCACTGTCAGTTCGATTGACGGCAATTTTCAGAAGTCGACTCTTCTCAACTTTTTTTATGATGTACAACAGGAAGAATGTTGTTGCTAATACCATGAGAAGTATCATTGCAGCAGCGGCGATGTATATTCTAAATCGATCACCCATAGACTGAAGTGAAGTCTGGCTGATGCTGTTTCCGTATTTGATGAAGTTTTTTTGTTCCAGAAGGAGTTGCTCTTGAATGTCCTGTACCGGCTGAGCGAGTGCCCATTGGACGTCGCCAGCGCCCGTGTACTTGACCAATTGATTGAGCACCTCCACATAACGTGAATATACGTCTTTTAAAGCCTGGACTCGGATGTGGTTTTCTTCATCAACCTTTGTGTGTGTGAGGAAGCGGTCAAACGATTTATTCGCCAGTGTCAGTTCCGCGCGGGCGTGTTGCACCATTTCATGCGGAATTTTATTAAACAGTACGATACGGGTGTTGGCTCGCGACAGGGAGAGGCGTGCCTCCATCAAGTGTTGAACTGTTTCCGCCACTGCGTCGACTTGATCGACAGCGACACTTGATAGGGTTCCAATGCTCGATTGGTTGCTGCTCACTAACCATAAGCTGAGGACTAAAGTTGCACACTGGAATACCAGCGCAGTCGTCAGGATCGTCCTCAAACCATAAGGCAGTGCAAGCTTGCGAAGCAAATAATCCTCCTCTGTCTCGGACAGATAGGGAAACGTTAGTAAAGGGAGCATCCAGGCAGAAAGTGCCTGGCTGGCAGTTCATGATTGTACGAAAGGAATTCAGTGTTCGGAGCTGTACCGGATGATGTCAGGAAAAGTCGCAACAAGGTGTCGCCGGGCTTTTCTTTTCAAGGGAGAGAGAGCCGCTTTTTCTGAGGTTGCTGGCCAGGGGCTATTAAGGCGGGGAATTTTATAAGAAAGTAGTGTTGAATTGAAATGCTTAAAACGTGACGACGAGGATAATTTTTGCTGTCTTTGTTGGCCGAATGGTCAGGAAAGCAAATAAAAGTGCTTGTGTGTTAGATGCTTATCTATGTTTGTCTGACAGTCGGCTATGAAGTTGCTGTTTTTTTGCATTGCCTTGGATGAAGCGACTTTTGCGGCTGATACCTATCGTTAGATCGATGAGTATTCATTGCGATGATTATCATCAAGAAGCTGTTTACGGTGTTCCGCAGCCTTTAAGGATAAAGCGCGGTGTAAGAAAAAAGGGCAGACGAGATGCGGCTCGTCCACCCTCGAAAACGAGAAAAAAAAGAGGATCCGACCCATGGCCGGATCCCAAGAAGAAGTTCGTGGTGATGGCTGGATCAACTGTCCTGACGCACCAGGCGCGGACCTTTGCGCATCACTTGCTGACCTGGTTCGAAGCGGGCATTGGGCGAGCGAACAGTGCTGATTTCGCCCTGGGCGTCCTTTACTTCATAAGCGGTCTCCGTGAGACCGGCCGCTTCCTGAACTGCGCTGCCGGCAAAGAATCCGACGCCGGCACCGATCAGCGCTCCAATCGGGCCACCCACGGCGCCGACCATCAATCCGGTCACGGCACCGGCACCCTTGCCGGCGGTGGTATCAGGCACCTCACGGACGACTTGATCGGCCATGCACACGGGTGAGAGCAACAGGCAAAGCGTAAAGCTGAGGGGCATGGATCGAGACATGATGATTTCCTGCTTTGGAGGCATTTCCAAAACCATTTCATGAATCGTGCCATTTTATTTGTTGTTATATATCAGCAAGATAGGATTATGTGTTGTCATATATACAACGTCTGGGAAGAGTCAATATGACGCGATAAGTAGTCATAAAGACTTTATTTTGGTTCGGCGATCCTTGGTCTGTTACGCCTGTGAAACCAGAAAATCCTGTGCAGGCTGCACGTGTGCGGTCACCAAGGGTGCTTCTGCACTGGCATCGCGTTTCAGCCACTCGGCTGGAGGACAACCAATGACGTTCAGAAAGCTTTTCGAAAAAGACGCCTGCGAGCTGTAACCGACCGACTCGGCGATCACCTTGATCTGAACGCCATCACGAAGCATGTCCTGAGCCACCTTCATCCTCCATGCGGTGACGTACCCCATAGGCGACTGCCCCATTATCTGAGTGAAACAGGCAGAAAATTTCGACCTGGACATGTTCGCCAGGCTCGCCAGTTTCTCGACGGTCCAAAGCTCATCCGGCACTGAATGGATGCTGTTGAACACCGCACCGAGGCGCCCATCCTGCAGGGCATAGAGCAATCCACTGGATATCAGCCCGTCTGCAACGGCGCGTCGCACGATCAGGACAAATATGTATTCCAGCAGCAGATTCAGCGCTTTGGTCCTTCCAGCCTCCTGATCCCGAAACTCGGCGAGTAACGCGCCAATGACCGGGTCGAGATTCTCCAGCTCTCTGAATGGGAAGATCAGGGTTTCTTTGAGCCCGAGAGGGAAGGGGTGTTGTGTGTTTCGCCCAAATTGAAATGAGGCGCAAATCAGTTCTGCTCCCTCAATCGTATTGGAGCGCAGTTGATATCGACAACTGCTCGGACAGAACAGCACGCTGGGCTCGGCAATGGAAATCTTTGGTAACCCAGGCTGAACCATGTCGATACCGCCCTGACTGATGACATGGATGAACGCCATGCCTGGCGGCTTGTCGAGGACGAGAGTGCCGTCGACCCGACCAGAGAAGAAAAGCCTGCCCTGAAGGTTCGTGCGTTCGAAGAATTCGGACAGGATATCCATGATAGCGACGACCAGATAAAGACTCTGTACGTGCTGACAAAGTCGGATCAGAAGGTGTGGATAGGATGAAGTTCTCGCCGATGGTAAGCAACGGCCCGCAGGGGCGCCATGGCATAGAGCAACTTTGTTACCCACGATCGGAGTCTATTGGCATGAGCAACGACACAACACTCCTCGCACATTACGCAGATCCAGCCAGCCCTGCGCTGCCAGATCCAGGTATGAAAATTGACCTTTCCCGCACTGCTCTGGTCGTCATTGACCCCCAAATAGATTTCCTCAGCCCTGAGGGTGTGAGTTGGGATGTGTTTGGCAAGAGCATCGTCGAACACGATGTGGTCAATCACCTCGGTCAGTTGTTCGCAGCCGCCAAAGGTGCGGGCATCACGGTCGCTGTCTCCCCGCACTACTACTATCCGTGCGACCACGAGTGGAAATTCGGCGGGCCGCTGGAAAAGGTCATGCACACCATCTGCATGTTCGATCGCAAAGGCCCGTTGACTCTCGACGGTTTCGAGAACTCCGGTGCGGACTTCATGCCCGAGTTCAAGCCGTACATTCTCGACGGCAAAACCATCATCGCTTCGCCACACAAGGTCTACGGCCCGGAAACCAATGACTTGGCGCTGCAACTGCGCAAGCACGGTGTGTCGCAAATTATTCTGGCGGGTATGGCGGCCAACCTTTGCGTCGAGTCGCACCTGCGTGAATTACTCGAGCAAGGTTTCGAGGTGGCGGTGGTGCGAGACGCTACCGCCGGCCCGACCACCCCGGAAGGGGACGGTTACCTGGCCGCGCTGATCAACTTCCGTTACATCGCCAACGCTCTGTTGACGACTGCGCAGACTGTTGAATTGCTCCAAGCCAAGTAAGGTCCATGCAAGCCGGCTGCTCGCCACTTGCGACGCAGCCGTCTGGGAGTACCGGAAATGCCCAAGCTCCATCGGCGATTTCGCCAGCGAACTTCTGCGGTGATCCAGTCCGCAATCACCTGCGCTATTGCTACGGCCATAGCCAGTCCTTCAAGCCTTTCGGCCAGCCAGTTACTGTCGTATGGATTAAAAGCCTGGCTGGTTGCCTGGATGACCATTGTGCCATTCGTGTTGCTTGCGACACCGCTGATAAGGCGGCTAACGTCCTTTGTGGTGCAAGAAGATCCTTAAGATGCCCGGCAGCATCGTTTGTCATTCTCGGGTGAAAATCTCCAGCAGATGCCCGTCCGGGTCATCGAAATACACGCGCCTGCCACCCCCATAATCGTTGATCTGTTGCGGCCGCTGTTTGCAGGGATCAGCCCACCACGCTTGCTGCCTGGCTTGCAGGCGAGCGAACGCCGCATCGAAATCGTCGTCGCTGACCAGAAACGCATAGTGCTGAGAGGCAATCGGCGGGTCATTGTCGTAATAGTCCAGCGACACGCCGTTTTCGAGTTTCACGATCAACATCGGCCCGAAGGGGGCGGGGGCGGGCAAGCCGAGAATCTCGACCAGAAACGACGCGGATATCTGTTTGTTTCGGCACCAGACGATGGTGTGATTCAGCTGAGCGCTCATGGCGGGATCCTCACGGCGGTTCAGGTGTATATCGAGTCTTGAGATTAGCTCAGCCTGTTGCGCAATGACCGCCCTGACCTAAGCTTGGGTCAAGGCGAAACACAATTGCGGTGCGACCCCGGAACGAACGCCGCGATGCGCAATCATTAGAGCGTGGATATCAAAAGGAGATGCGCATGCTCATCAGGTCATTGACCCTGACAACCCTGCTGGCTTTCGCCGGCCCCTTGCTCGCCGCCGATGGCGACTCACCGCTGGACATGGACAAGGGCAGGTCCCGGCCGCTGATTGTCATCGCGCCGAGCACGGTCGACCCGGCGTGGGTCAGCCTGAAAAAGTCACTGGATGAGCCGGCCAATCGCAAGGAATTCACCGACCGGAACATGGTCCTGTACACCGTGCTCAACCTGATGGGCCAGCGCGAAGGCAAAGACCTCGGGCCACAAGACACGGCAGCCTTGATCCGTTCGCTCAAGTTGGGGGCGGGGGCCAAGACCAAGGTGATTCTGGTCGGCAAGGACGGCGAAAAGAAACTCGAGCAATCGGATGCGGTTGATCTGAAGACGATTTTCAGTACGGTCGACCAGTTGCCGTCGGCCGAGAAAGAAGTCACGGTGCCAACCCCGCCGCCCGTCACAGAAACCGCACCGCCTAACGGCACCAAGGGGGCGAAACCGGGTAAACCGGCGAAGCCTGCCAAGCCACCGGAAATGCCTGACGATTGAAGGCGTAGATGGCTATGCGCTAACAAAAATGGGCGACCTCAACAGGTCGCCCATTTTTTTGCCTGCGCCAATCCTTGTAGGAGTGAGCCTGCTCGCGATGAGGCCGTAACATTCGAAATCCCTTTCGCCTGACACGCCGCAATCGCGAGCAGGCTCGCTCCTACAGGGGGTTGGTTCGTAGGTTATTGAGTCAATGTGCTCAGCACTGCATGGGCGATTTTGACTCGCTCGGGGTTCGGGTAGTTTTTGTTGGCCAGGATCACGATGCCGATGTCTTTCGAGGGCACGTACGCCACATACGCACCGAAGCCACCGGTGGAGCCGGTCTTGTTGATCAGCACGTTGTCCGGTTGAGCTTGCGGTGGGTTCAGCCACTGGACTTTGTGCGCCTCCATCGCCATTTGCGACGAGTTGCCGGCGAGCAATTTATCGAGGGTGATGGGGTAGTGGTAAAACTCCCAACCCAGCCCTTGGGTCATGTCGCCGACCGTGTAGTAACCGGCATGCGTCGTGGCGATGGCTTGCTGCATCGGCGCTTCAAGGCCAGACGGTTTGATGTTCGCCTCGACGTAGCGAAGCAGGTCCGAGGCGCTGGTTTTTACGCCATACGCTTCTGAGTCCAGCGCGCCCGGCTCGACCCGCACCGGTTTGTCTTCCTTGTTGTAACCCTGAGCGTAAAGCGCCATCTGATCCTGCGGCACCTTGAGGTAGGTGTGCTGCAAGCCGAGTTTGGGCAGCACGGTCTTTTCCATCAACTCATCAAACGGCTGGCCCATGCTGTTGGCCGCCAGATATCCAAACAACCCCAGGCTCGGGTTCGAATACAGCCGATGGCTGCCGGCGGTGTAGGCCGGTTTCCACTGTTTGAAATAGCCGAGCATCTTGTCGGCTGCATCGGCATTGTCGGGGAATTGCAGCGGCAGGCCGCCGGCGGTGTAAGTGCCCAGTTGCAGCACGCTGACGTGATCGAACGCGCTGCCGCGCAATGCCGGCAGGACATGGCTGGCCTTGTCCGACAGGGACAGTTTGCCGCTGGCCTGGGCGTAGGCGGCGAGGGTAGCGGTGAAGGTTTTGCTCACCGAACCGATCTCGAACAGGGTGCTTTCGGTGACAGGCGTGCCGGTTTCCTTCGAGGCCACGCCGTAGTTAAAGTAATGCTGCTTGCCATTCACGGTGATCGCGACGGCCATGCCGGGAATGTTCTGTTGCTGCATGACCGGGGCAACCGCGGCATTCACCGCGGCTTCGATCTGCGCGTCAGTCTGATTCCCGGCAACGCAGTAACCTGCACTGAGGAGCAGTCCGAAAGCGCTGCAGGATAAGACCTTGCCGAATGTTGAGTTGTGCATGATTGAGCTGCTGTCCATGAGATTTGATGATTAAACCCGCTACACTCCGAGCGGTTTATGAATCGGGCCGTCGCTGGGCGTGCCAAATCTATTCAGTATGCCGTGCTTCGACAAACGACAATATCTCGGCTTAGCCATTAGAAAAATTTGGGAGTTGGCATGATCCGCCCGCAATTACCGCTCAACGCACTGCGCGCCTTCGAGGCCTCTGCGCGTCATCTGAGTTTTACACGGGCGGCGGTGGAGTTGTGCGTCACGCAAGCCGCGGTGAGCCATCAGGTCAAAAGCCTGGAGGCCCAACTCAACGTCACCCTGTTCAAACGCCTGTCACGCGGGCTGATGCTGACCAGTGAGGGGGAGACCTTGTTGCCGGTGCTGCGCGAGTCCTTCGATCGAATCGCCGAAACCCTGGAGCGTTTCGAGGGCGGGCATTTTCGTGAGGTGTTGACGGTGGGCGCAGTGGGGACGTTTGCGGTCGGTTGGCTGTTGCCGCGACTGGCGGACTTTCAGGCGAAACATCCGTTCATAGATTTGCGCCTGTCGACCCACAACAATAGAGTGGACGTGGCGGCTGAAGGGCTGGATTACGCGATTCGCTTTGGCGCGGGAGCGTGGCACGGGATTGAAGCGGTCAGGTTGATCGAGGCGCCGTTGTCGGTGTTGTGCGTGCCCGAGATTGCCCGGCAACTGCACACGCCGGACGATCTGTTGCAGCAAACGCTGTTGCGTTCCTATCGCACGGATGAGTGGCCCGAATGGTTTCAGGCCACCGGCCTGCCTGCCCATGTCGCGCCGCCTCGCAGCATCGTCTTTGATTCCTCGCTGGCGATGATGGAGGCGGCGTTGCAAGGTGCGGGTGTGGCCTTGGCGCCGCCGTTGATGTTCGCCCGGCAACTGGCGGCGGGAGTCATCGAGCAACCGTTCGCCATCGGCATCACCACCGGCAGCTACTGGCTGACCCGCTTGCAGTCACGGCCCGAAACGTCGGCGATGGCGGCGTTCAAGGGGTGGCTTTTGCAAGCCGCACAAACACCGCTCACCCTGTAGGAGCCGGCTTGCTGGCGATGGCGTCCTATCAGACGATAAATGTGTCGACTGAACCACCGCTATCGCCAGCAAGCCGGCTCCTACAGGTGTGCGGTGTACCGACGACTAGCGCACCAGGCTCGGCCGCTTGTTATCGAATTTCCACCCCGGAATCAGAAACTGCATCGCCACGCTGTCATCCCGCGCGCCCAGCCCCATGCCTTTGTACAGCTCATGGGCCTTGGCCAGTTGGTCCATGTCCAGTTCAACCCCGAGCCCCGGTTTCTTCGGCACTTGCACGCAACCGTCGACGATTTGCAGCGGCGCTTTGGTCAGGCGCTGGCCGTCCTGCCAGATCCAGTGGGTGTCGATGGCGGTGATTTCACCCGGTGCCGCGGCTGCGACGTGGGTGAACATCGCCAGGGAAATATCGAAGTGGTTGTTGGAGTGCGAGCCCCAGGTCAGGCCCCATTCGTGGCACATCTGCGCCACGCGAACCGAACCCTGCATCGTCCAGAAATGCGGGTCGGCCAGCGGGATGTCCACCGATTGCAACTGGATCGCGTGGCCCATTTCCCGCCAGTCGGTGGCGATCATGTTGGTCGCGGTTTTCAGGCCCGTAGCACGGCGGAATTCGGCCATGACTTCCCGGCCTGAATAACCGTTTTCCGCGCCGCACGGGTCTTCGGCGTAAGCGAGGACGTGATGCTGATCGCGGCACAGGCGGATCGCTTCTTTCAGCGACCAGGCGCCATTCGGATCAAGGGTGATGCGCGCGTCGGGAAAGCGTTCGGCCAGCGCGGTGACCGCTTCGATTTCTTCGTCGCCACTGAGCACGCCGCCCTTGAGCTTGAAGTCCTTGAACCCGTAACGGGCGTGGGCGGCTTCTGCCAGGCGCACCACGGCGTCGGCGGTCATGGCTTTCTCGTGGCGTACGCGGAACCAGTCGTTGTCGGCGTCCGGTTCGCTGCGGTAAGCCAGATCGGTGGCGTTGCGATCACCGACATAAAACAGATAACCGAGCATCTTCACTTCGTCGCGTTGCTGGCCTTCGCCGAGCAGCGCCGCGACGGGCACGTCCAGATGCTGGCCGAGCAAATCGAGCAGCGCCGCTTCCAGGCCAGTCACCGCGTGAATGGTGATGCGCAGGTCGAACGTCTGCAAGCCGCGACCCCCGGCATCGCGGTCGGCGAAGGTCTGGCGCACCTGGTTGAGAATCCTCTGATAGGTGCCGATCGGGCTGCCGACCACCAGGCTGCGCGCATCTTCCAGAGTCTGGCGAATGCGCTCGCCCCCCGGCACTTCACCGACGCCGGTGTGCCCGGCGTTGTCCTTGAGGATCACGATGTTGCGGGTGAAAAACGGGCCATGGGCGCCGCTCAGGTTGAGCAGCATGCCATCGTGACCGGCCACCGGAACCACTTGCATGCTGGTGATGATCGGGGCTTTTGCAGTGTCTTGTTGGTTCATGTTCTTGTCCTTAAATAGCAGCGATCAGGCGTGGTTGGGCGTTGGTTTGCCCAGCGCAACGGCCGGTGCGGTTTTCGGTGTGTTGCGTGCAGCGAAGACGATGATCGCGGCGATGATCGAGGTCGCGGCCAACCCGTAAAGGCCGCCTTGAATCGAGCCGGTGTGTTGTTCCAGCAGGCCGAAAGTGGTCGGCGCGACGAAGCCGCCGAGGTTGCCCACCGAGTTGATCAGCGCGATCACGCCAGCGGCGATCCGTGCATCCAGGTACGCCTGAGGGATCGGCCAGAACAGCGAAGAAGCCGATTTGAACCCCAGCGCCGCGAAGCAGATCGCCACGAAAGCGAAGACCGGCCCGCCGGTGGTGGACATGAACATCCCCGCCGCAGCGATCAGCAGGGCAGCGGCGACCCAGGCTTGCTGGTGTTTCCATTTCGTCGAGAGCGACGCGAAGGCGTACATGCCGACAATCGACAGCAACCACGGGATCGAGTTGAACAGTCCGACCTGAATGTCGCTGAGGTCGCCCATCTTCTTGATGATGCTCGGCAGCCAGAAGGTCGCGGCATAAATGGTCAGCTGGATGAAGAAGTAGATCAGGCAGAACAGGATGATCTGGCGATCCTTGAGCAGCGTGCCCAGCGACGGTTTGATCGGTGTCGCGGCTTCGCGGGCCAGTTGTTCGTCATCGATGGCTTTGACCAGCGCGTCTTGCTCATCGCGGCTCAGCCATTTGGCGTCGTGGGGTTTGGAGTCGAGCCAGAACCAGACGAATACGCACAGCCCGACCGAGAACATGCCTTCAATGAAATACATCCATTGCCAGCCGTGCATGCCGAACCCGCTGATTTGCAGGAGCAACCCGGACAACGGGCCGGAGATCAGAGAGGCAATGGCTGAGCCGCTGAGGAAGATCGCGATGGCCTTGCCGCGTTCTACCCCGGGCAACCAGCGCGTGAAGTAATAAATCACCCCGGGGAAGAACCCGGCTTCAGCCACGCCCAGCAGGAATCGCAGGATGTAGAAGTGGGTTTCGTTCTGGATGAACGCCATGCAGGCGGCCACCAGGCCCCAGGTCAGCATGATGCGGGTCAGCCAGATTCGTGCGCCGACTTTTTGCAGAAGGATGTTGGAGGGGACTTCGAACAGCGCGTAGCCGATGAAGAACAGGCCGGCACCGAGGCCGTAGGCGGCAGCGCCAATGCCCAGGTCATGTTCCATGTGGGCGCGGACGAAGCCGATGTTCACGCGGTCGATGTAGTTGACGATGAACATGATGACGAACAGCGGCAGAACGTGGCGTTTCACTTTCGAGATGGCGGACTTCAGGACCGAATCGGCACCGTCGTGCATCCCGGATACGGATGTATTCACTTGGTTTTCTCCCACTGATTATTTTTATGCGGGGTGTTGTAGGTGTGGCGTTGTTGCTAGACATCATACAACTACATTTTTTTATCCTGCAAGTGGCAATGATCAACAAAATAGTATGGTTAAGGTCATTTTTTATTCGGTTAAGGGGCGTTTGTACGCTTTGTTTTTGTCTTGGATATCTGTTTTGTTGAGTGTTGTCATACAAGTTGGAGGCGGTTTTCTTGAGAAACCGTTCGACCGCAGTGCTACGATCCGCTTAGCCCTGCTTTCGGATGATTGCCATGCAAGATGACCTCGACGCGCCTGCCCGCAAGCGCACTCACAACCTGGCCCATGACCTGGTCGCGAAACTGACCCAGAGCATCCTGCTCGGCCAGATGCTGCCGGGGGACAAGCTGCCGTCGGAGAACAGCATCGTTCAGGATCACGGGGTCAGTCGCACCGTGGTGCGTGAGGCGATCTCGAAGTTGCAGGCGTCGGGGCTGGTGGAAACCCGGCACGGCATCGGCACGTTCGTCATCGAGCGCGCACCGGAGCAGGGGCTACGACTGAATGTCGATACCGCGCTGGGCGTGCGCAGCATTCTGGAGTTGCGCCTGGGCCTCGAAACCCAGGCCGCTGCGTTGGCGGCGATTCGGCGGACGGACCCGCAATTGGCACAGATGCGCGAAGCGCTGGACGATTACCAAAGCCTGCTCGCCAACAACGACAGCTGCGTCGAAGCCGACAGGCGTTTCCATCTGCTGATCGCCGAGGCCACCGGCAATGTCTGCTTCACGGAAATCATGCAGCACCTGGGCAGCGCGATGATTCCCCGCACCCGCGTCAACGCGGCTGAACGTGGCGCGGCGGATTTGAGCAAGCTGGGGCAGTTGGCCAATCTGGAACACGAGGCGATTCTCAACGCGATCAAGCGTCAGGATGCGGACGCTGCGCGGGCGGCAATGTGGCTGCACCTGACCAACAGCCGGGACCGGTTTCTGGCGGATCGCGATTAACCGCCTTCGCGGAATCTGGCTGGCACCGATCCGAACCGCGATCCCCTGTAGGAGCCGGCTTGCCGGCGAAGGCGCCAGCCCCATCACCACAAAACTCCAATCAAACACCCGCCACCCGAATCGCCACCAACCGCCGCTCCAGATTCAACGCCAACACACTGACCAACACCACCGTCCCCCCGACAACGATCATCACCGTCGGCCGTTCCCCCAAGCCAAACGAGGCAATCGCCATGGCCGTCGGCGGCACCAGATACAGCGTCATCGTCGCCCGGCTCAAATCAACGTGAGTCAACACAAATGCCCAGGCCAGGTAGGCGAGCGCGCTCGGAAAAATGCCCAGCGCCAGCACCGCCAGTTGCACATGCATCGGCGCGTTGACCACTTGCGCCGCCAATCCCGGCAGATAAACCAGTAACAACGCGGTCCCCGACCACACCGTGTAGCAGACCAGTGTCAGCCCGTCGTAACGCCCGGAGTGATGTTTCTGTAACGCGAAGTAGAAACTCCAGGACACCGCCGCCAGCAGAATCAACAGGCCATGGGCGTCGATGCTGCCCAGTCCGCGATCGCCCGCCACCACAATCACCACACCGATCAATCCCAGAAAAACACAGCCCCAACGCCACGCGCTCACCTGGTCTTTGAACACGAAGCGCGCCAGCAGCGTGCTGAACAAGGGCGTCGATTGCGCCAACACGCTGGACGCACCGGCGCTGACCCCTTGCTGACCAAAATTGATCGCCACGTGGTGCAGGCTCACCGCAAAAAAGCCGAGGCCGAACAGCATTGGCAAATCGCGAAGGGTCGGCAGGCTGATGCCTTTGAACACCGCGACCAGCGCCATGAACACCGACGCCAGCAGAAACCGCAGCAATGCCAGATGCCCGGGATCATAGGCTTGCAAGCCGATGTGAATACCGGTCGGGGAATAGCCCCAGCACGCGACGACGAAGGCCATGGCCAGGATGATTTTGAGGGGAGGGGTGGTGGTTGAGAGCGCTTGCATGGTCGGACACCTGTGGGCAGATGCTTCGAGTATCAGAACGCGGACCGTTCGCCACAACTGACTTATACTGCGCTGACCGTTCACTTTGGGTGATGTATGGAGCTGGCACAGATTCGCATGTTCAAGACCGTGGCCGACGTCGGCAGCATCGCCCGGGCGGCCGAGCTGTTGCATTGCGTGCCGTCGAACATCACGGCACGGATCAAGTCGCTGGAAGCGGAGTTGGGCGTCGCGTTGTTTATCCGCGAAGGCAGAGGGTTGCGCATCAGTCCGTCGGGGCAGACTTTTCTGGCCTACGCCTCGAAGATTCTCGCCATGACGGCTGAGGCCAAACGGGCGGTCGACCCCGCCGCCGAGCCGTCCGGCCCGTTGCGCATCGGCGCCATCGAATCGTCGGCCACCGGTCGCTTGCCGCGTTTGCTCGCCAAGTTCCACAAGCGCTATCCGGCGGTGGCGCTGGAGCTGACCACCGGCACCTGGGGCCAATTGCTCGATGACACCGCCAACCACCGGCTCGACGGCGCAATCGTCGCGGTGGATGTCGAGCGCTCTCAACTCAAGCGCACGCCGATGTACCGCGAGGAGCTGCTGTTGATCGCTTCGACGTCGCTGGGGCCGGTGCGCGAGATCGCCGATTTGCAGGACAAGACCGTGTTCATGTGGCCCCAGGGGTGCCCTTACCGTGCGGCGCTGGAACATTGGTTGTTACGCCAGGGGCAGGCGCTGCCGATTGTCAGCCTGGCGAGTTACGGCGCGATTGTCGGGTGCGTCAGTGCGGGGGCGGGGGTCGCGCTGGTGCCTAAAGGGGTGTTCGATCAGTACGCCAAAGGCGCGGGGTGCGCGGGGTATGAGTTCCCTGAACTGACCGCCATCGACAACCTGTTTTACTGGCATGAAAACGCCGGGGTTCACCCGGCGCGAGAAGCGTTTGTGGCGATGTTGCGCGAGGAGTTCACGTAAGAACACAGCAACCTCTGTAGGAGCCGGCTTGCTGGCGATGCGTGCGACGCGGTTCATTTGATAGACCGCGTCGCCTGGATCGCCAGCAAGCCGGCTCCTACAGAGGTTGCGGTGTTTTGGGGATAGCGATGTTGATCGAAGATCACATCTCGCGCACATCCCGCATCAACAACCCGAAGCGCAAATCCACCGCATCCGGAATCGGCAGGTACACGGTGTGCCCATCCCCCGGCGCCACATCGATGGGCTGGCCTTTGATGTTCTGCAACTGATGTAAATCGAAGTGGAAGTTGCCCTTGGGCGTCATCAGTTCCATGTGATCGCCCAGGCCAAAGCGGTTCTTCACTTTGACTTCCGCCAGCCGGTCACGCCGCTCGCCGGTCAATTCACCGACAAATTGCTGCCGCTCCGACACCGAGCTGCCGTTCTGATAATTCTGATATTCGTCATGCACATGACGACGCAGAAAACCTTCGGTGTAACCGCGCTGGGCGAGGGATTCCAGATCGGTCATCAGGCCCCGGTCGAAGTCGCGACCGGCCACCGCATCGTCGATCGCCCGGCGGTAAACCTGAGTGGTGCGCGCACAGTAAAAGTGCGATTTGGTTCGGCCTTCGATTTTCAGCGAATGCACGCCCATCTGCGTCAGGCGCTCGACGTGCTGCACGGCGCGCAGGTCCTTGGCGTTCATGATATAGGTGCCGTGTTCGTCTTCGAAGGCCGGCATCAGTTCGTCGGGGTGGTTGGCTTCCTGCAACAGGAACACTTGATCGGTGGGCGCGCCAATTCCCAGCGTCGGTTCGGGCTGGAAGGTCTGTACGATGTCGCCGAGCAGATTTTCCGTGGCTTCTTGCGCCGAGTACTTCCAGCGACAGGCATTGGTGCAACTGCCCTGATTGGCATCGCGTTTGTTCATGTAGCCCGACAGCAGGCAGCGGCCGGAATAGGCCATGCACAACGCGCCGTGGACGAACACTTCCAGTTCCATGGCGGGCACTTGCTGGCGGATTTCGGCGATTTCTTCCAGGGACAGTTCCCGTGACAGGATGATCCGGCTCAAGCCTTGTTGTTGCCAGAACTCGACACTCGCCCAGTTGACCGTGTTGGCTTGCACCGACAGGTGGATCGGCATCTGCGGAAAGTGCCGGCGCACCAGCATGATCAGGCCCGGGTCGGACATGATCAGCGCGTCCGGCGCCATGGCAATCACCGGCTCCAGATCCTTGAGGAAGGTTTTGAGTTTGGCGTTGTGCGGGGCGATGTTCACCACCACGTAGAAGCGCTTGCCCTGTGCCTGGGCCTCGCGAATGCCGAGCGCCAGGTTGGCGTGATCGAACTCGTTGTTGCGCACCCGCAGGCTGTAGCGAGGCTGACCGGCGTACACCGCGTCGGCGCCATAGGCGAAGGCATAACGCATGTTTTTCAGGGTGCCGGCGGGGGCGAGCAGCTCAGGTGTGAAAAGGGTCATGGGCGGGTCGATCGCAAAAGCCGGCGAGGATAGTCGGCATACCCGCGGCATTCATTGATCTGGATCTATGCTTGATGAACAAACGGATGGCACTCGCGCGAACCGTGGCGGACTAAGCATCAGGACGGCTCTTGCTACAAGGGCCTATGCCCTGCGGACTGACATGGATCGGACATGAACGAAGAGAAGGTACAAGACAAATCACTGGTGATTTTGCTGGGGGTGGTGACCGCCGCGTTTATCTGGATTTTGCTGCCATTCTACGGCGCGGTGTTCTGGGCGGTGATCCTCGGCATTCTCTTCGCGCCATTGCAGCGGCGACTGCAACTGAGGTTCGGCTGGGAGCGCAACCTGACGTCAATGCTGACGTTGAGCATTTGCATGGTCATTGCGATCCTGCCGGTGATCATCCTCAGTATTCTGCTGGTCCAGGAAGGGGCGGCGCTTTACAAGAGCATCGAAAGTGGCGAGCTGGACATCGCGGGGTACATCACGCATTTCAAACACAGCCTGCCTCCGTACTTCCAGCACTTGCTCGATCGCGCCGGGATCGGTGAGCTGGAGGGGCTGCGGGAGAAAATCATCAAGAGCGCGGTGACGGGCAATGAGTTCATTGCCAACAAAGCCTTCAGTTTCGGTCAGGGTACGTTTGATTTCGTGGTGGGTTTTTTCATCATGCTGTACCTGTTGTTCTTCTTTTTGCGCGACGGTGCAGAACTGGCGCGCAAAGTGCGCGCCGCGGTGCCGCTGGAAGAACACCAGAAACGCCGTTTGCAGCTCAAATTCAACCGCGTGGTGCGCGCCACGGTGAAGGGCAACCTTTTTGTGGCGATCACTCAAGGCGCATTGGGCGGTTTTATTTTCTGGTTTCTGGACATCCCGAGCTCGTTGCTCTGGGCGGTGTTGATGGCGTTTCTGTCGCTGTTGCCGGCGGTCGGCGCAGGGATTGTCTGGGCGCCGGTGGCCGCGTTTTTCCTGTTCAGCGGTGCGATCTGGCAGGGCGTGGTGCTGGGGCTGTTCGGGGTGTTCGTGATTGGCCTGGTGGACAACGTGCTGCGCCCGATCCTGGTGGGCAAGGACACGAAGATGCCGGACTATCTGATCCTCATCTCGACCCTCGGCGGCCTGGCGATTTTCGGGCTCAATGGCTTTGTCATCGGACCGTTGATCGCCGCGCTGTTTATGTCGAGCTGGGCGATTTTCATCGAAACCAAACCGCGAGTGCAGTTGCCTTAAGCGCTGAGTCGGCCGGCGTCGAAGCTCTGTGACAGTGCCTTGGCGGCGGTCAGCGATGGCAGCGGACCGCTGATTTGTTCACCGTCCTGGACCAGATACCAACAGGCGAGCAATCCTAGCTCTCTGAGCGAGGCGGGAACGGCGCTGCCAATAACGGACATGATTTGAACCTGGGACATAAGTACCTCCATCAATCTATGGAGCTACCTTACGGGTCTGCCGTGCGAACGAACAATCATCGCTTTCGATAGTCGACATTGACGGCAGCGGGTGCAAACGACCGTCTGTCGGTCAGTCGACCACAAGGTCCAGCATGTGGACCACTTCCTGTTCGTTTAGCAGGCCTTTTCGCACAAGGTTTTCGGCCAGCAGCGAAAGAAATTTGGCGCTGCGATGACCTTCCAGGTGCTTGAGTTCGGTCAGGGCGTTGTAGACCTTGCTGGAGGTGCACAAACCGAGGTTGCGGTGCGGGTTTTGTGTGGGCATGTGGTCGTCCTTGTTGTTATCAACCTGTTGTTGGCGGACAGGTCCGAGCTTGCGGACCTGACATGACATAAATATGACCGTGTTCCCCCAAGGCGAGGGTGAGGGTGGGTGAGTCAATCTTGCCAACTTAAATCGTCAGCACTGTCCCGATAGCGACCTTGATGCGATTTATCCAGACTTTTGCCGACGGGTGGGGCCATAAAGCTGCTGTTCGAGTGTGATGTTGAGGAGGTTTTTGGGATTGGGATTGGTTGGGGGGCATATCCGTTTCTGCGGTAACGGCGGCTATTGGTTTCGCCCTTACGGCGAGTCACTTTCGAAAAGCGCGAAAGTAACCAAAGCGCTTTTGCCCCTTTCGTTCGGTGCCTCGCTAAGGCTCGGCATGCCCTCGCTCCGGTCCTGCTCCGTGGGCCCGCCGCCATCGGCCATCCATGGCCGGGGGCGGCTAACCCGGCATCCATGCCGGGTTGCCCACTGCGCAGAACCTGCGCTCGGCCTCTCGAGGGGGCGACTACCGCCACAGCCGCCGAGGCGGCCTGAAAGCCGACCTGGCTCTTTGGTGCACGGGTCCCCTCATTCCGGATATGTACACCTATCCCCTGTAGGAGCCGGCTTGCTGGCGATGGCGTCCGTCCAGCCAATACAAACGTCGACTGACCCACCGCTATCGCCAGCAAGCCGGCTCCTACAGGGAATCCCATACGCTTTTGCTTCCCACCACTCATCAGGCCGAGCGTTAGCTCGCCTTCAGCTTTTGATCTGAGCGCCCCCTCGAGAGGCCGAGTGGAGGTTCTGCGTAGTGGGCAACCCGGCATGGATGCCGGGTTAGCCGCCCCCGGCCATGGATGGCCGATGGCGGCGGGCCCACGGAGCAGGACCGGAGCGAGGGCATGCCGAGCCTAGGCGAGGCACCGAACGAAAGGGGCAAAAGCGCTTGGTTACTTGGCGCTTCTCCAAGTGACTCGCCGTAAGGGCGAAACCGCCAGCCGCCATCACCAAATAATGGATATACACGCAGTCAAAACCTGCGGTTAGCGCCCGAGCCTGTTACCAGCGGCCATAACCATGCGGAGGCCCGTAATAGCCACGCGGCGGGCCGTAATAACCACGGGGAGGACCGTAGTAGACCGGCGGCGGGCCGTAATAACCCGGTTGTTGCACATAAACCGATGCCGGCTGGTAATAAACCGGTGGCGGCTGCTGCACATAAACCGGCTGTGGCTGCACGTAAACCGGTTGCTGCACATAGACCGGCCGGCCGCTATTGATGATGGCCGAACCGACGATGGCCGAGCCAACGATCGCACCAAATACCGCTGGACCTTGCCACCCGCCACCGCCATGCGCTTCTGCCTGCCCTGCGATAGCAAGAGCACCGATCAGCAAGGCAACTGTGGGGATTTTACGGATCATGATAGTTCCTCGGTTCATCGACCCGGCGCTTGCGTCTGCAATAGACCCAAGGATTGTCGCGGGGATACTTCTAAGACAGCGTATTTCTGAAAATCAGCACAGCCGTTGGGTAAATTTTGTGTAAGGTCTGTACCGGCTTCCTTACCAACTTCGCTGCCACGAGCAGGTACGCGGATATGATCGATCAGAACGCGATGGCATGGCTAATCCCGTCCATCTGAAAGTGCAATTGAAGGAGATTTTTCATGCAGATGAACCCCAACAAAGACACCCAGCTGTGCATGTCCCTGTCGGGCCGCCCCGGGAACTTTGGCCTGCGATTTCACAATCATCTGTACGAACAACTTGGCCTGAATTTCTACTACAAGGCGTTCCGCAGCCAGGACCTGACCGGTGCCGTCGCAGGCATCCGCGCCCTGGGGATTCGCGGCTGCGGCGTGTCGATGCCATTCAAGGAAGCCAGCATTGCGCTGGTCGATGAACTGGACGCATCGGCTGCCGCGATTCAATCGATCAACACCATCGTCAATACGGACGGCCACCTCAAGGCTTACAACACCGATTACATCGCCATCGCCCAGTTGCTGGAAACCCACCAGGTGCCCAAGGCGTCGACTTTTGCCCTGCGCGGCAGCGGCGGCATGGCCAAGGCTGTGGCCAGCGCATTGCGCGATGGTGGCTACCAGAACGGCCTGATTGTGGCCCGCAACGAGCACGCCGGACGTGCCCTGGCTGAATCGCTGGGCTATGAATGGCAAGCCGAACTGGGCAGCCGGCGTCCGCAAATGTTGATCAACGTGACACCGATCGGCATGACCGGCGGGCCTGAGGCCGATCACCTGGCGTTCGATGCGCAAACCATCGCAGCAGCGGAGACCATCTTTGATGTGGTGGCGATCCCCTCAGAAACACCGCTGATCGTGCGGGGACGTGCCGAAGGCAAGCGGGTGATCACCGGACTGGAAGTGATCGCGATCCAGGCGCTGGAGCAGTTCGTGTTGTACACCGGCGTGCGTCCGACGCAGGAGCAGTTTCAGAAGGCGGTGGAGTTCGCCCGCAGTTGAGGCCTTCCGCTATTTGTTGGCAATACTGGCCTCATCGCGAGCGGGCTCGCTCCCACATTCGACCGAGTTCTTCCAGTAGAAATGCGATCAAATGTGGGAGCGAGCCCGCTCGCGATGGCTGCGACTCGGTATCCAGTCAGTCGCAGCAAATTTCCTATACTGCTCCCCAGCAAGCAAAGACTTGCCACCCCATCAAACCGTGCCCGAGGTTTCCCATGCATCCCCCCATCCTCAACCTGCATCAGGTCGAACTCGAACCGCTGCCCGAAGCCCTCGCGCCCACCGGTGAGACCGCCGGCCGTTATCAACAGCGGATGGCTCGCGTCGGTCAGCAACTGGGTGCGCAAAAGCTCGGTTATCGTTTGTACGTGCTGGAACCGGGCATGCGCGGCAGCCCGTTTCACAGTCATCGGGTCAACGAGGAGATGTTCTACGTCGTCGCGGGGGAAGGGGAGGTTCGGCTCGGTGCCGAGCGTTTTCCGATCCGCGCCGGTGACGTGATCGCGTGCCCGCCGGGCGGTCCGGAAGCGGCGCACCAGATCATCAACACCAGCAAGGCTGAATTGCGCTATTTGGCGGTCAGCACCCAGCAATCGCCGGAAATCTGCGAATACCCGGACTCCGGCAAATACGCGGTGATGGACGACTTCAAGGTCGATGCCGAAGGCAATGCCTCGGGCTTCGTTGCCATCGCCAGACAGGCTGACGGCGTGGATTACTGGGACGGCGAGTAACCACTAACACCACCTATCCAAACTGTGGGAGCGAGACCGGCTTGCCGGCGATAGTGGAGTGTCAGTCAACAGTGATGTAGCTGATAAACCGCTATCGCCGGCAAGCCGGTCTCGCTCCTACAGGTGGATCTGGGGCGCCTGTGGTTACTCGAGGCGTGCCAGGCGCTCTTCCAGCGCTGCAATCCGCGCTTCGAGCTCTTCGATGCGTTCTACCGACACGCCGCTGCTGCCACCACGCTCCACCGGATTGTGCCGTGCCGCGAGGATCGCTTCGATGTCTGCCGGATCACCCAGCGCATGCATGTAGCGGTCTTCACGCTGCCCCGCCTGGCGCGGAATCAGCAGCGCCAGACCGCGCGCAATCAGCCGTTCAAGCTGATGCACAACCTGCTCGGCATCTTCGAATTCATGCATGCGGCCGCTGCGGGTCAGCAGTTCGTTGACTGTCTGCGGACCCCGCAGAAACAGCAGTCCCGTCAAGATCACCTGCGCCGGCACCAATTCCAGTGCCTTGTCGACCTTGTGCTCCCAGCGGTCGGCACGACTGCCCATCACCAGTTTGGCGAAGCCGCGACCTTCGAGGGCGCGCAGGCTCTGGCCGACCTGGCCCTGGGTGAGGTTCATCACCGGTTCGCGGCTGGTTTTCTGGTTGCAGGCAATCACCAGGGCATTGAGGGTCAGCGGATAGGTTTCCGGGCTGGTGGCCTGTTTCTCGATCAGCGAACCCAGAATGCGGATTTCCGTGCTGTTGAGCCGTGGCTCGTCGAAGGTTGTTTCTTGCTCAATGCTCATGATGCTGCGTCCTTACCCGGTTCATATTCTTCTTCAGCTGGCATGCACTTTAGATCGGCGGGCGCCAATGGCAACTGAATTCGTCGCGTCCTCCGGCAATGGTCATAAAAGCTACATCAATCCATAACGCGATTTTTACAATTCGACGGGCACCGTATGCATGGCCGCGCGATGACGGTCGCGCCTGAGGGGCGCGGCGTCAGAGCGTATCGACGACGTCACTGGCCTTACTGACTGCAACCGGGAGCAAGGCATGACGCTGACGTTGGAATCGACTGGCAATAATGCGCTGATCGGCGCGCACCTGCCATGACCGTACTGGTCACCGGCGCCGCTGGTTTCATCGGTTTTCACACGGTCAAGCGCCTGTGTGAGCAAGGCCTTGAAGTGGTCGGCATTGATAACCTCAACGACTACTACAGCGTGGCGCTCAAACACGCTCGGCTCAAGGAGCTGCGAGCCTTGTCGGGCTTTCGTTTCCAGACGCTGGATATCGTCGACAAACCTGCCTTGATGGCGTTGTTCAAGGATCACCGCTTCACAGATGTCATCCATCTGGCGGCCCAGGCGGGTGTTCGCTACTCGCTGGACAACCCGGACGTGTACGCGCAATCGAACCTGACAGGGTTTTTGAATGTGCTGGAGGCCTGCCGACACCATCGCCCGGACCATCTGATTTATGCCTCGAGCAGTTCGGTGTACGGCACCAACAGCAAGTTGCCATTCAGCGTCGAAGACGCCGTCGATCACCCGGTTTCGCTGTATGCGGCAAGCAAGCGCGCCAATGAGCTGATGGCTCACAGCTACTGCCATCTCTACGGGCTCCAGGCCAGCGGCCTGCGGTTTTTTACCGTGTACGGACCTTGGGGCCGCCCTGACATGGCGCTGTTCAAGTTCACCGACGCGATCCTCAACGATCGCCCCATCGACCTCTACAACCAGGGCTTGATGTCGCGGGATTTCACCTACATCGACGACATCGTCGAAAGCATCGTGCGCCTGCGTCCACGCCCGCCGTTGCCGGAGAACGCCGGGGAGGGCGTCAACCGGATTTTCAACATCGGGCGCGGCACGCCGGTGGCGCTGCTGGATTTCGTCGAATGCCTGGAGGCGGCGCTGGGCCGGCCTGCCCGGCGCAACTTGATGCCGATGCAGGCGGGCGATGTGCACAGGACCTGGGCGGATGTGTCGGCATTGGCGCAGTGGGTCGACTTTCGTCCGCACGTGACGGTCGAGGCCGGCGTCGGGCAATTCGTGAAGTGGTATCGCCACTTTTATCAGCGCTGAAGCGTTGATCTTCGAACATAAAAAATTCAGGAAAACAGGGGCCTCCATGAGCCAGGACTTATTTGTATCCGTGCTGATTCCGGCAAAGAACGAAGCGAGCAATCTCACCGCGCTGCTGGAAGAAATCCGCGTCGCGCTGGCGGATGAAGCGTATGAAATCGTCGTCGTCGACGATGGCAGCACTGACACCACGTTGCAGGCGTTGCGGCAGACCCGGCATAACGGGCTGAACACGCTGCGCATTCTGCAACATGAACGTTCGCTGGGGCAGAGCACGTCGCTCTATCACGCCGCGCTCGCCGCCCGTGGCCAATGGCTGGCAACCCTCGATGGTGACGGGCAAAACGACCCTGCGGACATCCCCGGCATGCTGGCGCTGGTGCGCCGTGAGCCGGCAGCCGCCGACCTGCAGTTGGTCGCCGGACATCGGGTCAACCGCCGCGACACCGCCAGCAAGCGCTGGGCTTCGCGGTTTGCCAACGGGTTGCGCCGACGCATGCTCAAGGATCAGACGCCGGACACCGGCTGCGGGTTGAAACTGATCCAGCGCGCGGCGTTCCTGCGTTTGCCGTATTTCGACCATATGCACCGCTTCATCCCCGCGCTGATCCAACGCCACAACGGCCGCATGCTCACCCACCCGGTCAATCATCGACCGCGCACGGCCGGTGTCTCCAAATACGGCAACATCGACCGCGCGCTGGTGGGGATTCTCGACTTGATCGGCGTCTGGTGGCTGATCCGGCGCACACGTCTGAACACCCGGCCGCAGGAGATCGAAGGATGAATCTGTCCCGCGAAACCCTGTGGCTGGTGGTCGGTTTCAGCGGCCAGATCGCATTCACCGGGCGCTTTGTCCTGCAGTGGCTGTACAGCGAATACAAAAAACGCAGCGTGATACCGGTGAGCTTCTGGTACCTGAGCATCATCGGCAGCGCGCTGTTGTTCGCGTACGCCATCTATCGACAGGACCCAGTGTTCATCGCCGGCCAGGCGTTCGGTTCCATCGTCTATTTGCGCAACCTGCAATTGATTGCCCGCAGCAAAACCTTGAAGGACTGACCCATGCGCCGAACCCTTTCACCCGGCATCGAATGCCTGGGGCTGATGCTGCTTGCTTTGTTGCTGGTCGGCGCGGGGCTCGGGTTGCGCCAGCCGCAGAATGTGGACGAGGAACGCTTCCTCGGCGTGGCGCTGGAAATGCTGCACAACGGTTCGTGGTTGATTCCCCATCGCGCTGCCGAGACTTACGGCGATAAACCACCGATATTCATGTGGACCGTGGCGTTTTTCACCTGGATCACCGGGATGCCCGCCATTGCCCTTTACGTGCCGGGGCTGCTGTCTGCCACCTCGGTCACGGCGATGCTCTACGACTTGGGTCGCAGGCTTTGGAACCAACGAGCCGGTCGGACGGCCGCGTTGCTGTACCTGGCGACCTATCAGACCTACAGCATTTTGCGCACCGGCCAGATCGACAGTTTTCTGATTCTGTTCACCTCGCTGGGCCTGTACGGTCTGGCCCGACACCTGCTCCTCGGGCCGGCCTGGCGCTGGTTTTATGTGGGCTGCGCGGCGATGGGAATCGGCGTGATCACCAAAGGGGTCGGCTTTGTGCCGGCGTTGATGCTGATCCCGTATGCCTACGCGGTGCGCAAAGGTTGGTCCGGCGTGGTGGCGATGCCGGGCGAAGCGCGCAAATGGTGCCTGGGTGTTGTGGTGCTGTTCGGTGCCGTGGGCATCTGGCTGCTGCCCTTGGCGCTGACCATTGCTCTCAATGGCGGTGCTGAGGAAATTGCCTACGTGCGGGAAATCCTGCTGCGCCAGACAGCGGGGCGTTATGCGGCCGCCTGGGACCACCGGGAGCCGTTCTGGTACTTCTTCGTCAGCGTCATTCCGCAATATTGGTTGCCGCTGGTGCTCGCGCTGCCGTGGCTGATCCCCGCCTGGCGCCGGCAATTACGCAAGCGCGATGGTCGCGTGTTGGTGCTGCTGGGGTGGGTGGTGCTGGTGGTGCTGTTTTTCTGTCTGAGCAGCGGCAAGCGCAAGTTGTACATTTATCCGGCGCTGCCGGGATTGGTGCTGGTTGCTGCACCGCTGGTGCCTTGGTTGCTCAGGCGCTGGTTCCGCCAACGCCAACTGGGTTGGCGGATTTTTCAGGGGGTGGCGGTGGTCTGGTTCACGCTGTGGTTCGCCCGAGGGTTCATCGAGCCGGTCAAGGACGGCGCCAATCCCCACGAGGCGTTGATGGTGCAGGCGGCGACCATGACTCGTGGTGCAGACCTGGTGTTGGTCCACTGGCGCGAGGGCCATTGGTTGTTCGCAAGGCAGCCGATCGTGCATTTCGGCATGATCGGTTCAACGGTCGAGCAGGCGGCGCAGTGGTTGCGTGAACATCCGCAGGCGTATG
Source organism: Pseudomonas sp. PDM03 (assembly GCF_014852385.1). NCBI lineage: Bacteria > Pseudomonadati > Pseudomonadota > Gammaproteobacteria > Pseudomonadales > Pseudomonadaceae > Pseudomonas > Pseudomonas sp. PDM03. Next base: position 83,933 of record NZ_JACVBM010000021.1, read on the forward strand.
CGTTGGTGCCGGATGAACAGCTCGGTCAGTGCTTCAATCCGCAGGCTGCCCGCGAGTTGGGCGAAACCTCCCGGGCGCAATGGTCGATCGTCGGTGCCGACGCCGACAACGGCAATTGCCATCCTGGTCCGCCGGCCCATATCTATCGCTTCACCTGGGACCGTGCATCGCTATAATCGACCCCACGTTTCACTCCTGTCACCACACGAGACTGCCATGACCATTTCCCTGTACGACGCTTCCGTTCCTGTTTTCAAACAAATGCTCAACGCCCTGAGCGACGTTCTGAACAAGGCCGAAGCCCACGCCACCGCCAAGAACATTGATCCGAACGCTTTCCTGCAAGCCCGTTTGTACCCGGACATGTTCCCGCTGGTGCGTCAGGTGCAGATCGCCGTTGATTTCGCCAAGGGTGTTTCTTCGCGTCTGGCCGAGATCGAAGTGCCGAAGTACGACGACACTGAAACCACCTTCGCCGAGCTGCAAGCGTTGCTGACCAAGGTTCTGGCCTACATCGGCGAGATCAAGCCTGAGCAGATCAATGGCAAGGAAGGCATCGAGATCATCACCCGTCAGGGCACGCCGAAAGAGAAGCGCTTCAGCGGCCAGGCTTACTTGCTGAGCTACGGTCTGCCGCAGTTCTTCTTCCACGTCACCACCGCTTACGCATTGCTGCGTCATAACGGTGTGGAAGTGGGCAAGCGCGATTACATGGGCGCGTTCTAAACCGCCCGGATACAAAAAAGCCCGCCAAGGTTTGCGCTTTGGCGGGCTTTTTATTGTTCTTGTGGGAGTGGGGTTATGGTTTTTTGTCTGGGGGCATATCCGTTTTTTCGGTTGCGGCGGCTATTGGTTTCGCCCTTACGGCGAGTCACTTTCGAAGAGCGCGAAAGTAACCAAAGCGCTTTTGCCCCTTTCGTTCGGTGCCTCGCTAAGGCTCGGCATGCCCTCGCTCCGGTCCTGCTCCGTGGGCCCGCCGCGATCGGCCATCCTTGGCCGTGCGCGGCTAACCCGGCATCCATGCCGGGTTGCCCACTGCGCAGAACCTGCGCTCGGCCTCTCGAGGGGGCGACTACCGCCACAGCCGCCGAGGCGGCCTGAAAGCCGACCTGGCTCTTTGGTCGTGCGCACACTTCCGCACTGTGGTGGCCGCACCAGTTATGGATATTTGCACATCCCCCTGTAGGAGCCGGCTTGCTGGCGATAGCGGTGGGTCAGTCGACGCATTTATTGACTGGACGGACGCTATCGCCAGCAAGCCGGCTCCTACAGTTGATCGTATTTATCCAAATACATATGCATTTCCCTTGTAGGAGCCAGCTTGCTGGCGATGGACGTCAACGATAACGCGTACTGTCTGAATGAACGCGTTGCCCCGACGTTTTTCGCCGGCAAGCCGGCTCCTACAGGGGGCGATGTGCGCTTTTGATTTCCACCACTCATCAGGCCGAGCGTTAGCTCGCCTTCAGCTTTTGATCTGAGCGCCCCCTCGAGAGGCCGAGTGGAGGTTCTGCGCAGTGGGCAACCCGGCATGGATGCCGGGTTAGCCGCCCCCGGCCATGGATGGCCGATGGCGGCGGGCCCACGGAGCAGGACCGGAGCGAGGGCATGCCGAGCCTAGGCGAGGCACCGAACGAAAGGGGCAAGAGCCTTTTGGTTACTTTGGGGCTTTTCCAAAGTGACTCGCTGTAAAAGCGAAACCATAAGTGGCCGTTACCGCAGCAACGGATATGCCCCAAACCAAACCACCAAACAGCGCATCAAGCCAAACGCTGAGCCTTCTCGTCCTCACCCAAACAAGCCGCCGCCGTAAACAGCACATCAGTCGAAGAATTCAGCGCAGTCTCCGCCGAATCCTGCAACACACCAATAATGAAACCAACCGCCACCACCTGCATCGCGATCTCACTCGGAATGCCAAACAGACTGCACGCCAGCGGAATCAACAACAACGAACCACCCGCCACACCCGAAGCGCCACAGGCACAAATCGCCGCAACGACACTCAGCAAGATGGCCGTCGGAATGTCCACGGCAATACCCAGCGTATGCACAGCCGCCAGAGTCAGCACCGTAATGGTGATCGCAGCACCCGCCATGTTGATCGTCGCACCCAGCGGAATCGAAACCGAATAAGTGTCCTCATGCAGACCCAGGCGCTTGCTCAGTTCCAGATTGACCGGAATATTCGCCGCCGAACTGCGGGTGAAAAACGCCGTAATGCCGCTTTCACGCAAGCACATGATCACCAGCGGATACGGGTTGCGACGCAGCTTCCAGAACACGATCACCGGGTTCATCACCAGCGCCACAAACAGCATGCAACCCAGCAACACCGCCAGCAGATGCGCGTAGCCGATCAAGGCACCGAAACCGGAAGTGGCGAGGGTCGACGCCACCAGGCCGAAAATCCCCAGCGGCGCAAAACGGATCACCAGGCGCACGATCAGAGTCACGCCGTTGGACAAGTCGCCGAGCACTTCACGCGTGGTGTCACCGGCATGGCGAATGGCGACGCCCATGCCGATGGCCCACGCCAGAATGCCGATGAAATTGGCATTCATCAGCGCGCTGACCGGGTTATCCACCACACTCAGCAGCAGACTTTGCAGCACTTCACCGATACCGCCCGGCGCCGTCACCGCGACGTCGTGGGTGGACAGCACCAGGCTCGACGGGAACATCATGCTGGCCACGACCGCGACCACGGCCGCCGCAAACGTGCCCAGCAAGTACAGAAACAGAATCGGCCGAATGTGGGTTTCCTGGCCGTGCTTGTGGTTGGCGATCGACGCCATGACCAGCACGAACACCAGAATCGGCGCGACGGCTTTCAGCGCCGAGACGAACACTTTGCCAATGAACGCAGTGGACTTCGCCACGTCCGGCGCAATCAGCGCCAGGACAATCCCGGCGAGCAGGCCGATGATGATTTGCGTAACCAGGCTCAAGCGTTTCAAGCGTTGCAATAGCGAAGGGGATGAAGCGGTCATAAAACGGCATCTCTGATTTTATTAGGTGCGGGGTGTCGCGACATCGCGGCCATTAAAGGGCGGATGAACAGCGTGTACGAATCGCAGGGCGCGGACTTTATCACAGCGTCGTCCGCATCCCTCAGACCTGTGACGATCTGCCACCCGCCTGTTAAACGCGATGTGCAGGTTCGTGCAACCGCCTTTGGAAACACTCTGTTAAGATTGCGCATCCTCATTTTCATGTCTGCCAGTGGGCCTTCGGGCTATCGCTGGTGTTGTCGTTTTCTGGAGTTCTGCATGCTGTTGCCCATCCTTCTGTTGTCCGCCGCCGGTTTCACGGTGCTGACCACGGAATTCATCATCGTCGGCCTGTTGCCGGCAATCGCCCGGGATCTTGAAGTGACCATCCCCCAGGCCGGGTTGCTGGTGACGTTGTTCGCCTTCACTGTCGCCGCGTTCGGGCCGTTCCTGACCGCTTACTTCGCCCGGTTCGAACGGCGCAAGCTGTTCATTTCGGTGTTGATCATGTTCGGCCTGGCCAACACCCTCGCGGCGTTTGCGCCGAACATCTGGGTGATGGCCGTTGCGCGGTTGATCCCCGCGCTCGGGTTGCCGGTGTTCTGGGCCCTGGCCAGTGAAACGGCGGTGGACATCGTCGGGCCGGATTACGCCGGGCGCGCCATTGCCAAGATCGGTTTCGGCATCGTTTGCGCGACCGTGTTCGGGATTCCGGTGGGTACGTTGATTTCCGATGCGTTCGGCTGGCGCAGTGCCTTCGGCATTCTGGCGGTGATCGCGTTTGCCAAGGCGTTGCTGCTGTTTATCTACCTGCCCAAAACCAGTCTGCATCAACACCAGGTGAGCTTCCGTTCGCAGTTCAAGATCCTGCGCAGCCCGTTGATGATCGGGCACGTGTTGCTGTCGATCCTGGTGTTCAGCGGCATGTTCACCGCTTACACCTATCTGGCGGACATTCTTGAGCGGCTGGCCGGTTTCAACGGCACTGTGGTGGGTTGGTGCCTGATGGGCTTCGGCGCGGTGGGCCTGATAGGCAACTCGTTGGGCGGTCGCGCGGTGGATCGTCATCCGCTGATTGCTTCCGTGACGTTCTGCGCGTTCATGATCGCCGGCATGGTGACGCTGGTGCCGAACATTCATTCGCCGCTGGGTCTGGCGGCGGCAATGGGCATTTGGGGCGTGACACAAGCGGCGTTGTTCCTGGTCAGCCATGTGCGTTTGATGAAAGCCGCGCCCGAGGCGCCGGCCTTTGCCGCGTCGCTGAACATTGCCGGCGCCAACCTCGGTATCGGTCTGGGCGCGATGGTCGGTGGCCGGGTGATCGACAGCGTTGGCCTGGGTGGACTGGGCTTTGCGGCGGCGGGTTTTATTCTGATCTCGATCCTGTTGGCCATGGCGCTGATGACCTTCAAGCCCCGCGAAGTCTGCGCCTGACCCTCACATCGCGGTGAACAGCTCGCGTCGGGCACCTTCGGTAATCGCAACGATGCCGGGGTGCTTGACCTTGCGCTCCACCGAAATGGCGTAGAACGACTCGGTCACAGCGTCGGTCTGGCCAATCAATTCCACGCCGCACTGACGCTTCACTTCATCGGCAATCACGCTCGGGCCGATGAAAATCCCGCTGCCGGATTGGCCGAAGGCCTGCATCAACGCGCTGTCGTCGAACTCGCCGACGATGCGCGGCTGAATCTGCTGCTCGGCAAACCAGCGTTGCAAACGACTGCGCACCACGGTTTCCGGCCCCGGAATCAGCAGCGGTGCGCCGTGCAGGCTGCGCGGGAAATCCTGGCCGTACTGCGCCGCCAGTTCGGCGGTGGCGAAGAAGCTGATTCCGCATTCCCCGAGTTTCTGGCTGTAGCCCTTGATGTCGAGGTGCGATGGCATCGGGCTGTCGGAGATCACCAGATCGAGGCGCTGAATCGCCAGGTCGGCGAGCAAGCGTTCGAGTTTGTCTTCGCGGCAGGTAATGCGCAGGGGTTCGCTCAGCTCCATAGTCGGCGCGATCAGACGATAGACGATGGATTTGGGCACCACATCAGCCACGCCAACCCGAAACAGAATCTGCTGCTCATTGGGTTGTGCCCGCAACATCAGCTCCAGTTCACCGCCGAGCTGAAACATCTGCTCGGCGTAGGGCAGGGTCTGGCGTCCGGCTTCAGTGAGTTCCAGCTGTCGGCCAACCCGGCGAAACAACTCGATACCGTAGGTTTGTTCGAGCAGGGAAATCTGTCCGCTGATGGTCTGCGGCGTCAGGTTCAGCTGTTCGCAGGCGCGCACGATGCTGCCGGTCTTGGCCACGACCCAGAAGTAATGCAGTTGTCGATAGTTGAGCATGGCGACCTACAGTTCGTGAAAACCGAAGTATAACCGCTAAAAATACGAATTTTCCTGAAGTGTTTGCCTCCCTAGAATGCCTCGCTATCAACGGGCCATCGTTTCGGCCCGTTCTGTTCTATCGAGGAATGCATCATGAAGCTTAAAACCACGGCACTGCTGATTGCGTCTTTACTGGTGCTGGCCGGTTGCGACCAGGCCGAAAAAAGCGCTCAGCAACTGATGGGCAAGGCTGCCGAATCCGCCAAGCAAGCGATTGACGACACCCACAAGGCCGCCGAGCAAGCGCTCAGCGATGCCACCGGCGGGCTGATCAGCAAGAAAGAATCATCGGGCGACGATAAAGAGAAAACCGAATCGTCGTCCCAGGAAATCTAAACCGTCTTAAAACGAGTCAGGACTGACCCATGGAATACCTTTTAGAACTTGCTGCAAGCCCCACCGCCTGGGTCGCCCTGGCCACGCTAGTGGTGATGGAAATCGTGCTCGGCATCGATAACCTGATCTTCATCTCGATCCTGACCAACAAACTGCCGGAGCAGCATCGGCAGAAGGCGCGGCGCATCGGTATCGGCATGGCGCTGATCCTGCGACTGGCATTGCTGAGCACCATCGCGTTCATCGTCCAGTTGACTGAGCCGGTAATCGAGATCCTCGGCCACGCGTTCTCCTGGAAGGACATGATCCTGATCGCCGGCGGCCTGTTCCTGTTGTGGAAGGCGACCACCGAGATCCATCACAGCATGGACCCGGCGCCGGAAGATCCGAAGTCGGCGACCTCGACCGTGACCCTGGGCTTTGCCGCCGCGATCGGTCAGATCCTGATGCTGGACATGGTGTTCTCCATCGACAGCATCATTACTGCTGTCGGCATGACCGAGCATTTGCCGATCATGATCATCGCGGTGGTGGTGTCGGTGCTGGTGATGTTGTTGGCGGCTGACCCATTGGCCAAGTTCATCAACGACAACCCGACGGTGGTGATGCTGGCGCTGGGCTTCCTGATCATGATCGGCATGACGCTGATCGCCGAAGGCTTCGGCGCCCACGTACCGAAAGGCTACGTTTACGCAGCCATGGCGTTCTCGGCAACGATTGAAGGCTTGAACATGATGTCGCGACGGGCCAAGCAGAAGCGCATTGCCGCTGAAGCGTAACCTGGGCTGAAACGAAAACGGCCGCCTGCACTCGCAAGAGTCCAGGCGGCCGTTTGTATTCGGGGTAGTAAAAAGTGCCCGTCAGTGCGCAGTGGCGTGACGTGCAACCGGTTTACCGGTTTTCGTCACCCGAGCCGGCTGGGCGGGGTGGTGATGGTGTCTGCGGGCAATTCGCAGGACTCCCCACAACATGGCGGCGGCAACAGCCAGCCAACTGAAAATCAACATCACAATGGTCATTGTCAGGCTCATCAGTGCCTCCTCTTCGCCCTGCCTCGGGCACACACGCTTTGCAAGTGACAGTCTAGTCGCTGCCATGTTGCAGGCTATTGACCAAAGGTCGGTGCCGACCAATCAGTTCGCTCTATCGAACGCAATCAACTGCCGGTTAAGGCTATACCGCTGTCGCGCGGCGTCCTATGATCAGCGGCCAAGCCGGGAGCACGGACACCTGGCGTCTGAACAAGAGAGTGATGATGGTGCGGGTATTTTCGCGAATTCGAACGGCAGCCCTGATTGTTGGCTGTGTTGCAGGTCTGGCAGGCTGCGCGGGCAGTGTGGCGCCGGAGGTCAAGCGTCTGCCGGAACGCGTGGAACTCAGTGGGACGTTCTACCGTGGGCAAAGCTTTCAAAGCGGGCCCCAGGTGCTGGCCAGTCTGTTGGCCCAGCAGGGCATCGTGATTACCCCGGGGTTGCTCGAAAAACCTTTGCACCTGCCGGGCGCCGAAGCGCAATTGCAGCAGAACATGCAGAACCTCGCCCGCGAGTACGGGATGGTCGTTTACCCACTCGACAGTCATTTGCCTGCGCTGCTGACCCAGGTTGCGGCGGGTTACCCGGTGATGGTGCGCTTCACTGAAGGCTCGGCGTTCTGGGCTGAACCGCGTTACGCCATTCTTGCCGGGTACAACCGTCAGAAGCGGACTGTGTTGCTGCGCTCGGGAATGAATCGTCGGGAGTTGATGAGCTTCAGCTCGTTTGAGTCGTCGTTCAAAGATGCGGGTGGTTGGGCGGTGCTGATCCAGAAACCGGAGCAGATTCCGGCCAATGTTGATCAGTCGCGTTGGTTGAAAGCGGCGAACGACCTGGCGCAGGCCGGCCAGGAGCAGGCCGCTGCCCGTGCGAAGAAGGCGCTGACTTCGCAGTAAGCTTCCCGTTCGTCATCTGCCCGGCACTGCCACTTGCGATTGGCCTCTAAAGGATAAGGGCCCGGATGTTTCCGGGTCCGTCCCAAGGAGGCGCCCATGACACATCCCACTTCACCCTCCGGCCCGCATTCGTCCGAGCATTCATCAGGCAATGAGTTGGGTTTCGATCCGGATTCACCGGACGTTGCCGACCCTCAGGTCGACCCCATCGGACCTGCCAGGGCGCCCAGGGATGTTAAACCGGGCGAGCCGGGCAAGGCTCCCGCCAAACCTTACGACCCGCTCGCGAATTTGAAACCCTGACGTTTTGTGTGAGGTGCGTATGTCTACTGATTCGAGTTTTGACGACAAGCGTCCGGACAGTGTTCCAACCACTGTGGAGGATGATATTGATCCAGTGATGGATCCGGACAGTCCGATGCGTGATCCGTTGGCCAGGCCGGTGGTGAAGCCGACTGAGCGTCCTCGCGGTACAAGGGATCCGAGTGCGGGGGATGGTATTCCGGATGATGACCTGATGCCGTTGCCGAATGATTGAGGTTTTTGGTTTGGCGTTCAGTGGGTTGGGGGTATATCCGTTATTGCGGTAACGGCGGCTATTGGTTTCGCTTTTACAGCGAGTCACTTTCGAAAAGCGCGAAAGTAACCAAAGCGCTTTTGCCCCTTTCGTTCGGTGCCCTCGCTAAGGCTCGGCATGCCCTCGCTCCGGTCCTGCTCCGTGGGCCCGCCGCGATCGGCCATCCTTGGCCGTGCGCGGCTAACCCGGCATCCATGCCGGGTTGCCCACTGCGCAGAACCTCCACTCGGCCTCTCGAGGGGGCGACTACCGCCACAGCCGCCGAGGCGGCCTGAAAGCCGACCTGGCTCTTTAGTTGTCCGCGTTGTCCTTCTCTGATGCGTTCACTCATTCCCGACATGTACACCACCCCCCTGTAGGAGCCGGCTTGCTGGCGATAGCGGTGGGTCATCCAACATATTTACTAACTGGATGGACGTCAACGATGACGCGGGCTGTCTGAATGAACGCGTCGCCTAGACGTTTTTCGCCGGCAAGCCGGCTCCTACAGGGAATCCCATACGCTTTTGATTCCCACCACTCATCAGGCCGAGCGTTAGCTCGCCTTCAGCTTTTGATCTGAGCGCCCCCTCGAGAGGCCGAGTGGAGGTTCTGCGCAGTGGGCAACCCGGCATGGATGCCGGGTTAGCCGCCCCCGGCCATGGATGGCCGATGGCGGCGGGCCCACGGAGCAGGACCGGAGCGAGCCACCGAACGAAAGGGGCAAGAGCCCTTGGTTACTTGGGGCTCTTCCAAGTGACTCGCCGTAAGGGCGAAACCGCCAGCCGCCGTTACCGAAGAAACGGATATACACCCAACTACTTCGAAGCCTCAACCACACCACTCTGACGGTGCTTGAGGTTCTTCTCCGACTTGTACTGCAAGGCCTCAGACGGAACGTTGGCGCCCTTGCCGGTCTCGACCCAGTTGCGAATACGACTGGCATCGGCGAAGTGTGTGTACTTGCCGTACGCATCGAGAATCACCAGCGCCACCGGACGATTACCCATGCTGGTCACCAGTACCAGGCAGTGGCCGGCTTCATTGGTAAAGCCGGTTTTGGTCAACTTGATATCCCAGTTCGGCTTGCCGACCAGATGGTCGGTGTTGCGAAAACCCAAGCTGTAATTGGGTTTGCGAAACGAGACGGTTTTTTCCTTGGTGGTGCTCAACTCGGTCAATAACGGGTACTTGTGCGCCGCGATCAGCAATTTGCTCAGGTCGCGTGCGGTAGAGACGTTGCGAGGGGAGAGGCCGGTCGGTTCGACGAAGTGGGTGCTGGTCATGCCCAACGCCTTGGCCTTGGCGTTCATCGCGGCAATGAATGCGACATAGCCGCCCGGATAGTGGTGGGCCAGGCTCGCGGCTGCGCGGTTTTCCGAGGACATCAGGGCGATCAGCAGCATTTCCCTGCGCGGCAATTCGCTTTTGAGTTTCACCCGGGAAAACACGCCTTTCATTTCTGGCGTATCGCTGATGTTGATATTGATGTACTCGTCCATGTTCTGCCTGGCTTCGACCACGACAAGACCGGTCATCAATTTGCTGACGGAGGCGATAGGGACAACCACATCGGGGTTACTGGCATAGATGACTTTGTTGGTCTGCAAATCCAGCAGCAAAGAGCTGCCGGAAGCCAGCTTGAGTTGTTTCGTATCTCGAGGTGCCGCGGTGGTTTCAGCAGCATTGACCGCTGGCGTGATGAACGTCCCTGTAAATGCAAAAAATAGGCTCAGGATGGAAAGACGGATTTTCACGCTGGCAGACTCATAAGGTGTGGATTAGCCGTTTTGTAACGGGTTGTTTCTTTAAAAACGACGCATTTTAGGAGTATGGCTGAAGAACTGTCGATGGTTGTTCAATCAACAAGTCAAAGTCCTTGAAAAGCCCTACAAAACAGCAGGTTTCCGGCGAGTGGTAGGGGCTGTTCAGCGGGCAAAAAGAACCCCGCCATTGGCGGGGTTCTTTTGTTCGTTGCCTGGATCGAGGCGTGAACTCAGCTGTGCAGTGTTTCCGCTGCGTACAGCGTGTTTTCCAGCAGGCAGGCGCGGGTCATCGGGCCGACGCCGCCCGGTACTGGAGTGATCCAGCCAGCGCGGGGCAGGGCGGTTTCGTAGATCACGTCGCCGACCAGTTTGCCGTCTTCCTGACGGTTGATGCCGACGTCGATCACGATCGCGCCTTCCTTGATCCATTCACCCTTGACCAGGCCCGGCTTGCCGGCGGCGACCACCACCAGATCGGCACGACCGACGTGGCCTGCCAGATCCTTGGTGAAGCGGTGGGTGACGGTCACGGTGCAACCGGCCAGCAGCAATTCCATCGCCATCGGTCGCCCGACAATGTTGGAGGCGCCGACGACCACTGCATCCATCCCGTAAAGATCGGCCCCGGTGCTTTCCAGCAGGGTCATGATCCCTTTGGGCGTGCAAGGGCGCAGCAGCGGAATGCGCTGGGCCAGACGACCGACGTTATAAGGATGGAAGCCGTCGACGTCTTTGTCCGGACGAATGCGTTCCAGCAATTTGGACGCGTCCAGGTGTTCAGGCAACGGAAGCTGAAGCAGAACGCCGTCGATTGCCGGGTCGTCGTTCAGGCGATCGATCAGGGCGGTCAGCGCTTCTTGAGTGGTTTCGGAAGGCAGGTCGTAGGCTTGGGAAATGAAGCCGACCTCTTCACAGTCTTTACGCTTGTGCGAGACATAAACCTGAGAGGCAGGATCGCTGCCGACCAGGATCACCGCGAGACCGGGAGTGCGCAGGCCTTGCTGGCGACGCTCGGTGACGCGTTTGGCGATCTGCTGGCGCAGGCTGGCGGCGATCGATTTGCCGTCGATTAGTTGTGCAGTCATTGCGCGTGATTAACCATCGAGAGGGGAAAAAAAGAGAACGCATTCTCGCATGTCATGAGGTGAGGGCAAAGGCGCTTGGTCTGCAAATTCCTCTAACCCCTTTAATTAAATGAATTTTTTTTAAAAAGGATTTGACGCCCTACGGGGGGCTCTATACTATTCGTCGCACTTGTCGGGCACAGCCTAGCACTGGTTAAGAAGGTCGAGTGGAATTACGGTTCTGCAAGGCTGGAAAGCACTTAGTTTGTAGTCCTTCAAGGGTACAGATTAAAAAGGCGCCCGTAGCTCAGCTGGATAGAGCATCCGCCTTCTAAGCGGATGGTCGCAGGTTCGAGTCCTGCCGGGTGCGCCATTAGGCAGCTTTGGCACAAGTAACGCGATATGGTGGGCGTAGCTCAGTTGGTAGAGCACGGGATTGTGACTCCCGTTGTCGTGGGTTCGATCCCCATCGTCCACCCCATATTTCGAAAGGCGCCAGATTAACAGTCTGGCGCCTTTGCTTTAACGGCTACATGCGGATGTGGTGGAATTGGTAGACACACTGGATTTAGGTTCCAGCGCCGCGAGGCGTAAGAGTTCGAGTCTCTTCATCCGCACCAAATAAAGCTTCATTCAGGCCGCTGGCTTGGCTGGGGCTCAACGAAGAAGTTGTTTGGCTTCTTTGTTACGCAATATGGTGGGCGTAGCTCAGTTGGTAGAGCACGGGATTGTGACTCCCGTTGTCGTGGGTTCGATCCCCATCGTCCACCCCATATTCCGAAAGGCGCCAGATTTAACAGTCTGGCGCCTTTTTTGTTTTAGTGGTTTGAGTGTTTCGCGGCTGCAGGTTCTGGGTCGCGGGCGCAGGGCGTTTCGTCGTATTTTTGTTTCTCGATGATGCCGTGCTGCTCGCCGGTCTTGCTCGCGAGATCGGCTGTCAGGGAGATGCCTGGCAATCGCTTCTATATATAGAAGGGTTGGCGCAGAGCCCTGGCATGATTGGCTGTATTTGCCACCGGGGCGAGATGCATTTATGCATTCGCACCTATAAATTGCCTGCTGCGTTGTTACCCGTTTTCAGTAGGGTGACTTCTTGAGTTTGACCTACTAGAATGCATGCCCTTGATTCTGGGGTCGGAAACGGCCGGCCAACGTCTGTGCAACGAGGAATATCCATGCAAGTTTCTGTTGAAAATACTTCTGCTCTTGAGCGCCGCATGAGCATCACCGTGCCGGCTGAGCGCATCGAGACTCAGGTCAACAAGCGTCTGCAGCAGACCGCCCAAAAGGCCAAGATCGCTGGTTTCCGTCCAGGCAAAGTGCCGATGAGCGAAATCAAGCGCCGTTTTGGTGCTGATGCACGTCAGGAAGCTGTCGGCGACGTCATCCAGTCCTCTTTCTACGAAGCCGTAGTTGAGCAAAAGCTGAACCCGGCTGGCGCTCCTTCGATCGAGCCGAAATCCCTGGAAGCTGGCAAAGACCTGGAATACGTCGCGATTTTCGAAGTGTTCCCAGAGTTCACCGTTGCCGGTTTCGAAGGCATCACCGTTGAGCGCCTGAGCGCTGACGTGGCTGACGCCGATCTGGACAAAATGCTGGACGTGCTGCGCAAGCAGAACACCCGTTTCGAAGTGGCCGATCGCGCCGCTCAGAACGACGACCAGCTGAACATCGATTTCGTCGGCAAGGTTGACGGTGAAGTGTTCGCTGGCGGTTCCGCCAAAGGCACTCAGCTGGTTCTGGGTTCCGGCCGCATGATCCCGGGTTTCGAAGACGGTCTGGTTGGCGCTAAAGCCGGCGAAGAGCGCGTTCTGAACCTGACCTTCCCAGCTGACTATCAGAACCTGGACCTGGCGGGCAAAACCGCTGAGTTCACCGTGACTGTGAACACTGTTTCCGAGCCAAAACTGCCTGAGCTGAACGAAGAATTCTTCGCTCAATTCGGCATCAAGGAAACCGGTCTGGAAGGCTTCCGCGCCGAAGTTCGCAAGAACATGGAGCGTGAACTGCGTCAGGCAATCAAATCCAAGGTCAAGAATCAGGTAATGGACGGTCTGCTGGCCACCAACCCGATCGAAGTGCCAAAGGCTCTGCTGTCCAACGAAGTTGACCGTCTGCGCGTGCAGGCTGTTCAGCAGTTCGGCGGCAACATCAAGCCTGACCAACTGCCGGCCGAGCTGTTCGAAGAGCAAGCCAAGCGTCGCGTTGTTCTGGGTCTGATCGTGGCTGAAGTGGTCAAGCAATTCGACCTCAAGCCTGACGAAGCCCGCGTTCGCGAAATGATCCAGGAAATGGCTTCGGCCTACCAAGAGCCTGAGCAGGTTGTGTCCTGGTACTACAAGAACGAGCAGCAACTGAACGAAGTCCGTTCGGTTGTGCTGGAAGAGCAAGTTGTGGATACTGTTCTGCAGAAAGCTAGCGTGACCGACAAATCGGTCTCTTACGAAGAAGCGGTCAAGCCGGTAGAAGCTCCACAAGCCGACTGATCTTTTCTGCGGTAAGAAGCACACACCATAAGCCAGCCTTCGTGCTGGCTTATGCGTATTCAAGACATAACTATTTGGGAGTGACTGCAGAGCATGTTCCGTAATTCGTATATTCAGCAGAACTCTGATATCCAGGCCGCAGGCGGCCTGGTCCCGATGGTTGTCGAGCAGTCTGCTCGTGGCGAGCGCGCCTACGACATTTACTCGCGTCTTCTCAAGGAGCGGGTGATCTTTCTGGTGGGTCCGGTAGAGGACTACATGGCCAACCTGATTTGTGCGCAGCTGCTGTTCCTTGAAGCGGAAAACCCGGACAAGGACATCCATCTCTATATCAACTCCCCGGGCGGTTCGGTGACGGCGGGCATGTCGATCTACGACACCATGCAGTTCATCAAGCCAAACGTGTCGACCACCTGTATCGGTCAGGCTTGCAGCATGGGCGCATTCCTGCTGACCGCCGGTGCTCCTGGCAAGCGTTACTGCCTGCCGAACTCACGCGTGATGATTCACCAGCCACTGGGCGGTTTCCAGGGGCAGGCTTCGGATATCGAAATCCATGCCAAGGAAATCCTCTTCATTCGTGAGCGTCTCAACACGCTGATGGCCAAGCATAGCGGGCGCACGCTTGAAGAGATCGAGCGCGACACCAACCGCGACAATTTCATGAGTGCAGAAGCCGCGCGTGAATACGGGTTGATCGATGAAGTGATCACCCAGCGCCCCGCTTAATATAAGCAGCTCAAAATAAGGCAGGTCGGCTGGTCCGATCACCAGCGGGCTTGAAAAAGCCCGCAATAGCCTTCATCTTGTGTTGCAAGCCTATCGGATTTGGATCGAACGAATGACTGACACCCGCAACGGCGAGGACAACGGCAAGCTGCTCTATTGCTCCTTCTGTGGCAAAAGCCAGCATGAAGTGCGCAAATTGATTGCCGGCCCCTCGGTCTTTATCTGCGACGAGTGCGTCGACCTGTGCAATGACATCATCCGAGAGGAGGTGCAGGAAGCCCAGGCGGAAAGCAGCGCGCATAAATTGCCTTCGCCTAAAGAAATCAGCGGCATCCTTGATCAGTACGTGATTGGTCAGGAGCGTGCAAAAAAGGTTCTGGCTGTAGCGGTGTACAACCACTACAAGCGCCTGAACCAGCGTGACAAAAAGAATGACGATGTCGAACTTGGCAAGAGCAACATCTTGCTGATCGGCCCGACAGGCTCGGGTAAAACCCTGCTTGCCGAAACACTGGCCCGCTTGTTGAACGTTCCGTTCACCATCGCCGACGCAACCACCCTCACCGAGGCGGGTTATGTGGGTGAAGATGTCGAGAACATCATTCAGAAGCTGTTGCAGAAGTGCGATTACGACGTAGAAAAAGCCCAGATGGGCATTGTCTACATCGATGAGATCGACAAGATCTCGCGCAAGTCTGACAACCCGTCGATCACCCGGGACGTTTCCGGTGAAGGCGTGCAGCAGGCCCTGCTCAAGCTGATCGAAGGTACGGTCGCTTCCGTTCCGCCTCAAGGTGGTCGCAAGCATCCGCAGCAGGAATTCCTTCAGGTTGACACCCGTAACATCCTGTTCATCTGCGGCGGCGCATTCTCTGGTCTGGAAAAGGTTATTCAAAACCGTTCCACCAAGGGCGGCATCGGTTTCAACGCAGAAGTTCGCAGCAAGGAAGAAGGCAAGAAAGTCGGTGAATCCCTGCGTGAAGTCGAGCCTGACGATCTGGTCAAGTTCGGTCTGATCCCGGAATTCGTCGGTCGTCTGCCGGTTCTTGCCACGCTGGACGAGCTTGATGAGGCTGCATTGATGCAGATCCTCACCGAGCCGAAAAATGCTCTGACCAAACAGTATGCCAAGCTGTTCGAGATGGAAGGCGTGGACCTGGAATTCCGGGCCGACGCACTCAAGTCGGTCGCCAAACGTGCCCTGGAACGCAAGACCGGTGCCCGTGGACTGCGCTCGATTCTCGAAGGTGTATTGCTCGACACTATGTATGAAATCCCCTCGCAGTCCGAGGTGAGTAAAGTAGTGATCGATGAAAGCGTTATAGAAGGCAAGTCCAAGCCACTGTATATCTACGAAAACAGTGAGCCGGCTGCCAAGGCCGCGCCAGACGCTTAAGCGTCACGCAGCTGGAATAAAGAAGGGGCCTTCGGGCCCCTTTTCTTTTAAACCATTTTTAACGTCCTCTTTGCGCTTGTTTTTTTTCAAGGCAGCCCCCATCTTGGTTTCAAGCTTACTTCCATCTGTTTACGGCCTTATGGCCGCCGTAGAGGCGAAATCATGAAGACAACCATCGAATTGCCTCTCCTGCCATTGCGTGATGTTGTGGTTTATCCGCACATGGTTATCCCGCTGTTCGTGGGGCGCGAGAAATCCATCGAAGCCCTCGAGGCAGCGATGACGGGCGACAAGCAGATCCTTCTGCTGGCCCAGAGAAACCCTGCTGACGACGATCCCGGTGAAGAAGCACTTTATCGCGTAGGTACGATCGCTACCGTTCTGCAGTTACTCAAGCTGCCTGACGGCACGGTCAAGGTTCTGGTCGAAGGTGAGCAGCGCGGCGCCGTGGAGCGTTTCAGCGAAGTGGACGGCCATTGCCGTGCCGAAGTCTCCTTGATCGATGAAGTCGATGCGCCTGAGCGCGAGTCGGAAGTGTTTGTCCGCAGCCTGCTGGCTCAGTTCGAACAATATGTGCAGCTGGGCAAGAAAGTCCCCGCTGAAGTCCTGTCGTCGCTCAACAGCATCGACGAGCCAGGCCGCCTGGTCGATACCATGGCCGCGCACATGGCCCTGAAGATCGAGCAGAAGCAGGAAATTCTCGAAATCATCGATTTGTCGGCCCGGGTCGAGCACGTCCTGGCGTTGCTGGATGCCGAGATCGACCTGCTGCAAGTCGAAAAACGCATTCGCGGTCGCGTCAAAAAACAAATGGAGCGCAGCCAGCGCGAGTACTACCTGAATGAGCAGATGAAGGCCATTCAGAAAGAACTCGGCGACAGCGATGAAGGCCACAACGAAATCGAAGAGCTGAAAAAGCGCATCGATGCCGCCGGCCTGCCGAAAGACGCCTTGGCCAAGGCCCAGGGCGAACTGAACAAGCTGAAACAAATGTCGCCAATGTCCGCGGAAGCGACCGTGGTTCGTTCGTACATCGACTGGCTGGTTCAGGTGCCGTGGAAGGCTCAGAGCAAAGTGCGTCTGGACCTGGCGCGTGCCGAAGACATCCTCGACGCCGACCACTACGGTCTGGAAGAGGTCAAAGAACGCATCCTCGAATACCTCGCCGTGCAAAAGCGCGTGAAGAAGATTCGTGGCCCGGTGTTGTGCCTGGTCGGTCCTCCTGGCGTGGGTAAAACTTCGCTGGCGGAGTCGATTGCTCACGCCACCAACCGTAAATTCGTGCGCATGGCCCTCGGCGGTGTACGCGATGAAGCGGAAATTCGTGGTCATCGCCGGACTTATATCGGTTCGATGCCAGGTAGATTGATTCAAAAGATGACAAAAGTGGGCGTCCGCAACCCGCTGTTCCTGCTCGATGAAATCGACAAAATGGGCAGCGACATGCGTGGCGATCCAGCGTCGGCGTTGCTGGAAGTGCTCGATCCGGAGCAGAACCACAACTTCAACGATCACTATCTGGAAGTCGATTACGACCTGTCCGATGTGATGTTCCTGTGCACCTCGAACTCGATGAATATTCCGCCGGCGCTGCTCGACCGGATGGAAGTGATTCGTCTGCCGGGTTACACCGAAGACGAGAAGATCAATATCGCCGTCAAATACCTTTCGCCGAAGCAGATCACGGCCAACGGTTTGAAGAAAGGCGAGCTGGAATTCGACGCCGAAGCGATCCGCGACATCATCCGCTACTACACCCGCGAAGCCGGTGTACGTGGGCTGGAGCGCCAGATTGCCAAGGTTTGCCGCAAGGCGGTCAAAGAGCATGCACTGGAAAAACGCTTCTCGGTGAAGGTCACTGCCGACATGCTGGAGCACTTCCTGGGCGTGCGTAAATTCCGCTACGGCCTGGCTGAATCGCAGGATCAGATCGGTCAGGTGACCGGCCTGGCATGGACTCAGGTGGGCGGCGAATTGCTGACCATCGAAGCCGCTGTCGTACCGGGCAAAGGCCAGTTGATCAAGACCGGTTCGCTGGGTGACGTGATGGTCGAATCGATCACCGCTGCCTTGACCGTTGTCCGCAGCCGCGCGAAGAGCCTAGGCATTCCCCTGGACTTCCACGAGAAGCGCGACACGCACATCCACATGCCGGAAGGGGCGACCCCGAAGGACGGCCCTAGCGCCGGTGTAGGCATGTGCACGGCCCTGGTGTCGGCGTTGACCGGGATCCCGGTGCGCGCTGACGTGGCCATGACGGGTGAAATCACCTTGCGCGGTCAAGTGCTGGCGATTGGCGGTCTGAAAGAAAAACTGCTTGCTGCCCACCGTGGCGGGATCAAGACGGTGATCATTCCTGAAGAGAACGTACGCGATCTGAAGGAAATTCCTGACAATATCAAGCAAGATCTGCAGATTAAACCGGTTAAATGGATTGACGAGGTCCTGCAAATTGCGCTGCAATACGCGCCGGAGCCCTTGCCCGATGTAGCTCCGGAGATAGTTGCAAAGGATGAAAAACGCGAGTCTGACTCTAAGGAAAGAATTAGCACGCATTAGTACGCATTTGCCTGGAGGGCTTGTTGACAGCTTTTTAGAGCCCTTGTTATAAAGCGGCTCTTAAGTGTCTGTAGGCCATTCAGCACTCGTTTTTGCTTTCACCAAAAAACTTAGAATCATACTCAAATAGATATAAGGGGACTTAGAGTGAACAAGTCGGAACTGATTGATGCTATCGCTGCATCCGCTGATATCCCGAAAGCTGCTGCTGGCCGTGCGCTGGACGCTGTAATCGAATCCGTCACTGGCGCTCTCAAGGCTGGCGACTCTGTTGTTCTGGTTGGTTTCGGTACTTTCTCCGTGACTGATCGTCCAGCTCGCATTGGTCGTAACCCACAGACCGGTAAGACACTGGAAATCGCAGCAGCCAAAAAACCAGGTTTCAAAGCCGGTAAAGCACTGAAAGAAGCTGTCAACTAAGTTCGATTCAGGTTTTTGCCTATCCGGGTCGGGGTCATGCCTGACCTGGCAGCGGAGCGGTAGTCCAGTCGGCAAGTTGCCGGTCCGAGACACCGAGGGTCGCAAGTTCGAACCCTTGGTCCGCTCCGCCAGTTACGAGAAGGCGCATCCTCGGATGCGCCTTTCTTCTATCCGGATTCTACCCACGCTCCACGGTTGCCTAATTTTGAAGTTCAACCGTTTCTGGGGGACGCATGCTGCAGAATATCAGGGACAATTCACAAGGCTGGATTGCCAAGACCATTATCGGGGTCATCGTTGCACTGATGGCTTTGACCGGTTTCGACGCCATTTTTCAGGCCACCACCCATCGTAACGATGCGGCCAAGGTCAACGGCGAAGAAATCAGCCAGAACGAGCTGAGCCAGGCGGTCGATATGCAACGCCGTCAACTCATGCAACAGCTGGGCAAGGATTTCGATGCTTCCTTGCTCGACGAAAAAATGCTGCGCGAATCGGCCCTCAAAGGCTTGATCGACCGCAAACTGCTGCTGCAAGGCGCAGAAAACTCGAAATTCGCTTTTTCCGAAGCGGCTTTGGACCAAGTGATCCTGCAAACCCCTGAGTTCCAGGTGGACGGCAAGTTCAGCTCCGAGCGTTTCGATCAGGTTATTCGTCAGCTCGGCTACAGCCGCATGCAATTCCGCCAGATGCTGGCTCAGGAAATGCTGATCGGCCAACTGCGCGCAGGCCTGGCTGGCAGCGGTTTCGTTACCGACGCACAGGTGCTGGCCTTCGCCCGTCTGGAAAAACAGACCCGCGATTTCGCTACCCTGAACGTCAAGGCTGACCCGGCGGCTGTGAAGCTGACCGACGATGAGGTCAAGGCCTACTACGACGAACACGCCAAGGAATTCATGACGCCGGATCAGGTGATCATCGATTACCTCGAGTTGAAGAAGTCTTCCTTCTTTGATCAGGTCGCGGTGAAAGACGAAGACCTGCAAGCGGCGTATCAGAAAGAAATCGCCAACCTGTCCGAGCAACGTCGGGCGGCGCACATTCTGATCGAAGTGAACGGCAAGGTGACCGAGGCGCAAGCCAAGGCCAAGATCGAAGAAGTTCAGGCCCGTCTGGCCAAAGGCGAGAAGTTCGAGGCCCTGGCCAAGGAATTCTCCCAGGATCCAGGTTCGGCGAACAACGGTGGTGACCTCGGTTACGCAGGCCCTGGCGTCTACGATCCAGCGTTCGAAACCGCGCTGTATGCGTTGGCCAAGGACCAGGTTTCGGCCCCGGTTCGTACTGATTTCGGCTTCCACCTGATCAAGCTGTTGGGTGTCGAGGCGCCGGAAGTTCCAACCCTGGCCAGCCTGAAAGACAAGCTGACCAAAGAGCTGAAAACCCAGCAGGTCGAGCAGCGTTTCGTCGAGGCGACCAAGCAACTGGAGGACTCGTCGTTTGAATCTTCCGATCTGGCCCAGCCGGCACAGGACCTGAAACTGACCGTTCACACCTCCAAGCCGTTCGGCCGGGAAGGTGGCGACGGCGTTGCAGCCAACCGTGCGGTGATCGCTGCCGCGTTCAGTCCTGAAGTGCTGGATGAGGGTGCCAACAGCACCGCCATCGAACTCGATCCGGAAACCGTGATCGTGTTGCGTGCCAAGGAACACCTGAAGCCTGCGCAACTGCCGCTGGAAAGCGTCTCTGCCGCCATCCGTGGGCAATTGACCAAGGAGCACGCCAGTGCTGCCGCCAAGACCAAGGCTGATGAGCTGATTGCCAGCCTGCGCGAAGGCAAGACGCCGCTGGACAAGGCGATTGACGGTCAGAGCTGGAAAGTCACCGCCGCGGCGAATCGCGCTCAGGAAGGGATTGACCCGACTGTGCTGCAAGCGTTGTTCCGCATGCCGAAGCCGGCTGCCAAAGACAAGCCGACCTTCAGCAGTGTGACCCTGGCCGATGGTAGCCTGGTGATCGTGCGTCTGAACGGCGTCAACGAAGCCGCTGCGCCGACCGAAGAAGAGAAGGCTCAATACCGTCGCTTCCTCGCCTCGCGCATTGGCCAGCAAGACTTTGCGGCCTACCGCAAGCAGCTGGAAGCCGAAGCGGACATCAAGCGTTTCTGATGCCTGACTGAGTTTCCCGCGACACAAAGACCCCGGCCAAACCGCCGGGGTTTTTTGTGGGCGCAGAAAAAGCGGGCAGGGGCTGTCCGTCGGCTGAGGTTTTTCCGGGCGACTTTTTCCTGTAAATGGCAGTCATTACACTTGTAACTGTTTCAAGACACTAATCGATGCGACGCTAAGCATCGATCTGTTGCACAATACGCCCCGGACCGTTTTTCTCAGGATGTTCAATGTTTAAATCATTTCCCGTGCGGGTTGTCGGGCTGGCGTTGGTGCTGGCCGTCGCGGCCGGTTGCTCTTCGAAAAAAGCCCCGATCTATGAGCATGAGAACTTCGATGACTCCGGAACCTTTTCGCGCAATTACCCGGTCACCGATGCGCAATCCTGCGAAGCCGCCCGTCGCGCGTTGCTCAGCCAGGGTTACATCATCACCAGCAGCGACCCGAAGCTGATCAGTGGTCACAAGAGCTTCCAGCAGACTGGCGAGACCCACATGGAGATCAGCTTCAGTGTGGTCTGTGCCGATGATGGCAGCGAAGGCCATCACGCGACCATGTTCGCCAACGCCTTGCAGGATCGCTACGCGCTGAAGAAGACCAACAACTCCGCGAGCCTCGGTGTCGGCGTGTTGGGTTCGGTATCGATGCCGATCGGCTCGTCCGACGACTCGATGGTCAAGGTCGCCAGCGAAACCGTCTCGTCGGCGAAATTCTACGAGCGCTTCTTCACCCTGGTCGAATTGTTCCTGCCGCCGGAAGCGAAAAAAGCCGCGCACATCGTCGAAAAGCCGAAAACCGATCTGGGCGTGCCTGAAGCCAAGGCCGCACCAGCGCCTGAGCCGGCCTCTGCCGCCCAATCAGCTCCAGCTCCAGCTCCAGCTCCGGCAGCCGAGCCTGCGCCAGTACCTGTTGCAGAACCGGTTGCACCGCCACCTGAGCCTGCACCGGTTGCACCGGCCGAGAACGCTGAATCGGCGGCACCGTCGACGGAAAACGTCACGCCACCGGCGCAGTCGAATTTGCCTCCTCCGAGCGAACCGATTCCTGCCATGCCTGTGACCAGCCAATAATCGGTGACTGACGTTCCGGGATCGGCTCGCAGCCTGTCGATCCCGGAATCGTGTTCAAGTTTGATCCGCGTCAACCCAGGCCACATTCCGATGGCCTGTATCGAAAAATCCTGTGATAAATTCCTGACCACCTGCTACGTTTTATTCAGTAGCGACGAAGCGTCGTGCCTGCGTCATTTTTCTTTCACGCGGGCACTTTATGCTCAAGGTGCAGGTCATTTATTCAAGCGTTTTTTCAACGAGCGATGGGGGATTCAAAATGGACGATTATCAAGAAGAGCTGCTCGAGTTCCAGGCCTTTGAACTGGACCCGCTGGAACCGGCCGAAGACGCTACCGAGCTGTAAGCGTCAGGCCGACTGGCGGTGACTGCGGCGAAACTCGCCGGGTGTCTGACCGCTCCAGCGTTTGAAAGCACGTTGAAACGCTTCGGCTGAGGCAAAGCCCAGCAGGTAGGCGATTTCACCGAACGCCAGTTCGGTGTCACGAATGTAGGTCATGGCCAGGTCGCGACGCGTGTCGTTGAGAATTGCACGAAACTGCGTGCCTTCCTCGGTGAGTTTGCGGCGCAAGGTCCAGGTAGGCAGCTTCAGGCGTGCCGCCACTTCTTCCAGGTCGGGTTCCCGGCCACCATTGAGCAACGGCCCCAGCAACTGAGTGATGCGTTCACGCAGGCTGCGGGTGCGTGTCAGTTGTTCCAGTTCCCGTTCACACAATTGCAGCAGGTGTCGCCACGTACTTGGGCAGTGCAGCGGGTTGCGCTGAGCGAGGCTGGCCAGACTCAGTCGCAGTTGGTTCTGCTCGGCGCCAAACTGGATCGGGCAATCACCCAGCACCGCATAAGCGTCCCGGTAATCCGGCTCGTCGAACTCGATCTCGATGCGCTCAGCGCTCAGGGGAACAGGGCTGACGCTGGACAATTGTTGCAACCAGCCGGCGATGATCGAATCCACCACGAAGCGGTTATAGGCGTTGTAAGGGCTGATGGAATAGAACCGCAGCCACGCGCCTTGGGCATCTTCGTGGAAACTCGATTGACCGCGATAGTTGGAGCCGTACAAGGCTTCGAAGCGAATCAGGCAACGTGCCGCTTCGCGTACTGTCGGTGCCTGCGCGGCGGTAACCCCGGCGAGGCCGGCCTGGCTCAGACGGCTGAGCTGGCCCATGCGTAAACCCAGTGCCGGGTCGGCGGTCAGTTGGATGGCGCTGTGGCCCAGGCGCATGTAGCGCGGGATCGACAGCCGGGCGCAGGCTTCGCCAAGCCGGGCGGGGTCCAGGCCATACTGGTCGAGCAGGGGCTGAGGATCAATGCCGTGACTGCGCACCGCGTCGGCCAGGCTGTGAACAAAGCCCACCGACAGATCGCCCAGACGCATCGGCAACGGTTTCATGGTTTACAACCAAAGGTTCAGCAAGCGTGCGCCACGGAAGTTTCCACCGGCGAAATGCTGTCCGTTGCTGCTGAGAAAACTTTGCCCGGCGCTGCCCTGATCCCAGAACTGCCCGCGCAGGAACACGCTCATGCCGGCGATAGCCTGGCTGGCGGGCGGTTGAGCGGTCAGCGTCAAGCGATGCCAGGCTTGACCCTCGCTCAGTTCGCCAGCGTTGAGGCTGACGGAATCGGGCGTCGATAAACCCTTGAAGCCGCGCCATGGCTTGTCCCACGCGCCGCGACCGATGACGAACGCCGGGACCGCGACCAGCTGCGCGCCCTGATCGTCGAGTTGGCGGTAATTGTCCGGGTACCAGCTGTCGCTGCCGATCAACACGCCCAGGCGTCCGGCCGGGGTGTCGACGACGTTGAGCGTGTGTTCACCATTGGCCTGGATCACATCGCTTTCATCGACGATCGGGTGCATCTGGCGCTGTGGCTGGCCAATCGGCAGCCCGTCGCGGCCGAACACCACGCTGCTGTTGTACAGCGCACCGCGACCGATTTTCAGCGTGCCGTCGATGATGCTCGGTTCGGGCAGCACGATGGAGCCCGCCACGAGCGTCACGTGAAACTCCTTCGCCAGCCCACCAAACAGGGCCTGGTAATCCTTGGCCATGCTCTTGGCTTTCATGCGCAGATGCGCATCGTCGAGGCGGTTGTCACCCTCGGCGCCGATCAGCGCGCGGATGAACTTCAGCGGGTTGCTCACCGCCAGCCAGTTCATGGCTTCCTTGAGCGTGGTGGCTTGATACAACTCGTCTTTCTCGCCGCTGACCATCAGCCAGGTGCCGACATGTTCGGGCAGCACCACGATGGTTTTTTCATTCAGCAGCCCCTGTTCCTGGGCTTTCTGCAAATAGGCCGCGAGTTTGCGGTGCAAGCGTTCGGTGCTTTGGTAGTCGGTAGGAAACAGTTCGGGCTGGATACCCAGCAGGTTGCCACGATCGGCAGGCGTTCCCTGATCGATGGCGAGATCGATGCGCAAGTCCGACAGGTAATGACCCGCCGGACGATCCGCGGCCCACATGGCGTAGGTCGTCAGGGCGGCAATCAATGCCACGGAGAAAGTCAGGTACAGAAGTTTGCGCATGGGAAAACAGTTAGTGGCCGTGTGCAGGGTTCATGATTGGCGTTCAGGATGGGGGACGAGGCTACGGTAAAACAACGCGTTGAGGGGCGGTTTTTTTGATTTTTTTACGGTTTTGCAGCGAATGATGGCCGACGATGGCGAACCAATGCAAAGACGCATCGCAATAATCCATATGTGCCGAATTCGTCATGGCGTCGGCCTAAAGCGATCAAGCCGTGATGGCTGGAACGGGTCAGGCTGGACGGTCTGTTCAAGGAGGTGATTATGACCCGTCTGTCCCTGGCCGAAGCTCGCGAGCTGGCCGAATCGATCTTGCTGCACAACGGTTTCAACCTTGCCCACGCTCAGGCGGTGACGGCCACAGTGATTGCCGGCGAGCGCGATGGCTGCGCCTCCCATGGTTTGTATCGGATCCTGGGCTGCGTCAACTCACTCAGGGCAGGCAAAGTGGCGGCCGATGCCGAGCCGCAGGTCATTGATCAAGCGCCTTCGATCGTGCGCGTGGACGCGGCGGGTGGTTTTTCACAATTGGCGTTCCAGGCGGGGCTGCCGTTGTTGGCGCAGAAAGCCCGGGCAAACGGTATCGCTGCGCTGGCAATCAATCGCTGCGTGCATTTCTCTGCGCTGTGGGTTGAGATCGAGCAACTGACGGCGGCCGGCCTCGTGGCATTGGCCTGCAATCCCAGTCATGCCTGGGTGGCGCCAGCGGGCGGCAGCCAGCCAGTGTTTGGCACCAATCCCATTGCATTCGGCTGGCCACGCTCGGGCAAGGATCCGTTTGTGTTCGACTTCGCCACCAGCGCGATTGCCCGTGGCGATATCGAGTTGCACCGGCGCGCCGGCAAAGCGCTTCCCGAGGGCTGGGGTGTGGACGCGCAGGGCCAGCCAAGCACCGATGCCAACGTGGTGCTCGATGCGGGCGCGATGTTGACGTTCGGTGGGCACAAAGGCTCGGCGCTGGCCGCCATGGTGGAGCTGATCGCCGGGCCGTTGATCGGCGACCTGACCAGCGCCGAGTCACTGGCTTACGATGCCGGCAGCAAGTCGTCGCCGTACCACGGCGAGTTGATCATTGCCCTTGATCCACGACGTTTTCTCGGTGAAGCCACCGAGCAGCATCTGGCCCGTGCCGAGGTCTTGTTCGAGAGTATTGAAGGGCAGGGCGCACGGTTGCCCTCGCAACGGCGCTATGAGGCGCGAGCGCGTAGCCTGGTGGAGGGCGTCGAGATTCCCGAGGCGTTGTACAACGATCTGAAAGCGCTGCTGGGATGAGTGAGAGGGTGCGCCACCGGTAAACCGGTGGCGTTTTTTTTACAGGGGCGTGCGTTGACTGCTGCCATCGACCAGGCGAGCGATGCCCAGCGGGTTGGCATTTTTCAGCGGGTCGGGCAGAAGCGCGTCGGGACAATTCTGGTAGCACACCGGGCGCAGGAAACGCTCGATGGCCAGGCTGCCGACCGAGGTGCCGCGCGCATCTGAGGTGGCCGGATAAGGCCCGCCATGCACCATCGCATCGCAGACTTCGACGCCGGTCGGGTAACCGTTGAACAACACCCGGCCGACTTTTTGCTCCAGCAGCGGTAACAGCTCAGGGTGATTTTGCAGGTCGCCGGCTTCAGCAATCAGCGTGGCCGTGAGTTGTCCGTGCAAGTGCTGAATTGCCCGGTGCAGTTCGGCTTTGTCGGCCACTTCCACCAACACTGTCGCCGGACCGAACACTTCTTCTTGCAACAGCGGGTCGCCATCGAACAACAGACTCACGTCAGCTTTGAACAGTTGCGGCTGCGCCTGTGTGCCCTGTTGATCGCGACCGGCCAGGTGAGTGATGTTCGGGTGCGCGTGCAGCGCCTGCACACCGTTGGCGTAGCTGTCGAGCGTGCCGACGTTGAGCATGGTCTGCCCCGGTTGCCCCGCCATCACGGTGCTCAGCGATTGGGTGAAGGCGCTGAACGCTGGCGAGCGAATACCGATCACCAGTCCCGGGTTTGTGCAGAACTGGCCACAGCCGAGCACCACGGAGGCGGCGAGTTCGTTGGCAATTTTCTCGCCCCGCACTTGCAGTGCTTCGGGCAATACCAGCACTGGATTGATGCTGCTCATTTCGGCGAACACGGGAATCGGCTGCGCTCGTGCCGCGGCCATGTCGCACAACGCGCGCCCACCCTTGAGTGACCCCGTGAAACCGACAGCCTGAATCGCCGGATGTTTGACCAGGGTTTCGCCCACGCCAGAACCGTAGATCATGTTGAACACACCCTTGGGCATGTCAGTCTGCTCGGCGGCACGGATGATCGCGTCGGCCACGAGTTCGGCCGTCGCCATATGCCCGCTGTGGGCCTTGAACACCACCGGGCAACCGGCGGCCAGGGCGGCAGCGGTATCACCGCCGGCGGTTGAGAATGCCAGCGGGAAATTGCTCGCACCGAACACCGCGACCGGGCCGACGCCGATCCGGTATTGGCGCAAATCAGCTCGTGGTAGTGGCTGACGCTCGGGCAGGGGCCGGTCGATGCGTGCCGCATAAAAATCGCCACGGCGCAGGACTTGCGCAAACAGGCGCATCTGGCTGCTGGTGCGCGTGCGCTCACCCAGAATGCGTCCGTTCGGCAGCGCCGTCTCGCGGGTCACCAGAGCGATGAAATCATCGTCCAGTGCCTCCAGTTGCGTGGCGATGGCTTCGAGAAACTCCGCGCGGCGAATAGCCGACAACGTGCGAAAGGTCGGGTAGGCGGCTGCGGCGGCCTGGGCGGCGGCGTCGACTTCTTCGTTGGTGGCCTGCATGAACGCGTAGGTCAGCGCTTCACCGGTAGTGGCGTCGTGGCTGCGTACGGTGATCTTGCCAGCGGCACTGCGCGTACCGCCGATGTAGTTGTGGCCGATGATCTGGGGCATGAAAAGCTCCGTTTGGTATGTAGAGGACCTGTAGGAGCCGGCTTGCTGGCGATGGCGATTTCATGGGCGCCATCGCCAGCAAGCCGGCTCCTACAGGGGGCCGTGTCAGGCCAAGGAATCGCTGCGGCGTGCGGTCACTGGTTCGGCATCGTGGAGGGCGGCGATGCGCGCGGCAGATTCGCTGTCCACCAGGTGCAACGACTTGCCACGCGTCTCACGGGTCAGGCCGACCGCGATGATGGAGATCAGCGACGCGCCGACCAGGTAAAACGCGATCGGTGTCGAGCTGTGGTACTTGTTGAGCAAGGTGATCGCAATCAGAGGAGCGAGGGAGCCGGCAAAGATCGGCGCCACCTGGTAGCACAGGGACAACGCGGTGTAGCGCACGTGGGTCGGGAACATTTCCGCCATCAGCGCCGAGTAGGGCGCGTAGGTCATCGACTCGATGGCCAGGCCCAGGGTGATGGCCGCCATGATCAGCCAGTTGTTGCCGGTGTCCATCATCGGGAAGCCGATGAAACCCCAGAACGCCGTGAGGATCGCGCCGGTCAGGTACACCGGTTTGCGCCCCACCAGGTCAGACAGATAACCCATCAACGGAATCATGAAGAAATGCAGCAGGTGCGCGCCGAACATCAGCAGCAGAATCTCGGACGTGTCCTTGTGCACCACCAGTTTCAGATAAGTAATCGAGAACGTCACGACGGTGTAGTAGAGGATGTTTTCGGCAAACCGCGCGCCAATACCGACCAGCACCGAGCGCCAGTGGTGACGCAGCACTTCGACCACGCCCAGTTGCTGTTGCTTGGTCTGCGCCTGACGGGCCTGGGCTTCCTTGAAAATCGGCGCGTCATCGACGCTGGTGCGAATCCAGTAGCCGATCAGTACCACGATGGCCGAGAACCAGAACGCCACGCGCCAGCCCCAGGCGAGGAATTGCTCCTCCGACAGGTTTGACGACAACAGCAACAGCGCAACCGTCGCCACCAGGTTACCGGCGGGCACACCGGCTTGCGGCCAACTGGCCCAGAAACCTCGGCGATTGTCCGGGCAATGCTCGGACACCAGGAGAATTGCACCGCCCCATTCGCCGCCAAACGCGAAACCCTGGATCAGCCGCAGCAGCACCAGCAACACCGGTGCGGCATAGCCGATCTGGTTGAAACCGGGCAGGCAACCCATCAAGAAGGTGGTGATGCCGACCACCACCAGGCTCAGTTGTAGCAGGCGCTTGCGGCCGTACTTGTCGCCGTAGTGACCGAACACCAGGCCACCCAACGGGCGGGCGAGAAAGCCCACCGCGTACAGGGCGAAAGCGGCGATGATGCCGTCGATGGGACTGTCGGTCTGGCGGAAGAACAACTGGCCGAAGACCAGTGCCGACGCGGTGCCATAAAGGAAGAATTCATACCATTCGGCGACTGTGCCGGCCATGGCGGCGGCCACGACGCGCTTGAGTCCCGAGGGTGTGGTTGCGCGGTGAGCGTGTTGAGCGTTGGGCATGCTGGCGTTTCCTGTAGGGGCGCAAAAACAGGTAGCCGGGCCGGGACCGCAAAGCCCCGCCCGGCAATCACTCAGAGACCGACGTCCGGCAAGTGCGGACGGTTGGCCAGGGCCTTGGCCATGATCTGCTCGACGAAGACCCGATCTTCTTCCGGCAGGGCCAGGCGTGGCGGACGGGTCAGCGCACTGCCGCGACCGGCGATGGCTTCGCACAGCTTGATGCACTGCACCAGGTCGGCACGGGCGTCGAGGTGCAGGATCGGCATCAGCCATTCGTAGATCGGCATGGCTTCGGCATAACGTCCGGCCTTGGCCAGGCGGAAGATGGTTTCGCCTTCTTTCGGGAACACGTTGGACATGCCCGACACCCAGCCTTCAGCGCCCACGGCGAGGCTTTCCAGCACCACATCGTCGAGGCCGGCGAACAGCACAAAACGGTCACCCACTTCGTTGCGAATGTCGATGAAGCGGCGGGTGTCGCCAGAGGAATCCTTGAAGCACACCACGTTGTCGCAGTCGGCCAGGGCAATCAGGATGTCCGGGGTCACGTCGTTTTTGTAGATCGGCGGGTTGTTGTAGACCATCAACGGCACGTCGGCGTTTTTCGCCACGTAGCGGTAATGCTCGGCGGTTTCGAACGGCTTGGAACCGTAGACCAGCGCCGGCATCAGCATCACGCCATCGACACCGACCTTGCGCACGGCGTTGGCGACCTTGGCCGCTTGCACACTGGTGAATTCGGCCACGCCGCAAATCACGGGCACACGGCCGCGCGAGGCATCGACCGCGACTTCGGTCACGGCGATTTTTTCTTCAGCGGTCAACGAAGTGTTCTCGCCCACCGAGCCGCAAACCACCAGGCCCGACACGCCGTCGCGGATCACGTTGGAAATCACCTGATGGGTTTTATCCAGGTTGATCGAGAAGTCATCGTTGAATTGAGTGGTCACCGCGGGGAAGACGCCACTCCAGTTAATTCGCTTGCTCATTGTTGCCTCCGGGTTGTTTATTATATTTCGTATACGATATTTAAAATGAAAAAATTCGGCTAGTGCTTTTTTCAGGTTTGTGGGGTTTTTGTCAGCCGTCGGTCGGGGTGGTCAGTGCTTCAGAGTGTTCAGGCACCGGGCCAGGTGTCTGACAGTCGATAGCCTTGTGGCCACGGATCATTTGGATCGAGCAGCAATTGATGGGTGCCGGTAATCCAGGCCCGGCCGGAAATGCAGGGGTAGATAGCGGGGCGTCCGGCCACTTCGGTCAGTGAGTCAATCCGGCAGTGGAATTCGGAGCCGATGATCGAGCGACCGATAAAGCGCTCGCCGACGCGAATCAAACCCTTGGCGTGCAACACCGCCATGCGCGCCGAGCAACCCGTGCCGGTCGGCGAGCGGTCGATCTTGCCCGGTTGAATCACCACCGCGTTGGCGCCGGTGGCGATGCCGTTCTCGTGGACGACGGGCGCGGCGATCTGGCAAAAGGAAATGTGCGACCACTCAGGGTTCAACGGATGCACAAAGCCCAATTGCTCGTTGGCGGCACGGGTGATTTTCAGCCCGACCGCCACCAGATCAGCGGCTTCATCGGGGCGGATTGAAAAGCCCAGTTCCCGCGCATCGGCGATCACAAAGCTGTCACCGCCATAGGCGGTATCGACCTTGAGGGAGCCGACACCTTCCACTTCGATCCACGCGTCGAGGCGATCGGCGAAGGACGGCACGTTTTTGATTTCCACCCGTTCGACCTTGCCGTCACGGCAATCGGCCACGGCCTCGATCAGGCCGCCGGGGGCTTCGAGCACCAGCCGGGTTTGCGGTTCGGTCATTGGCACGATACCGGTGTCGAGCAACACGGTGGCCACGCACAGGGAATTGGAGCCGGACATCGGCGGGGTATCCGCCGGTTCCATGATGATCCAGGCCATGTGCGCCCGCGGGTCCTTGGCCGGCACCAGCAGGTTGACGTGGCGGAACACCCCGCCACGCGGCTCGTTGAGCACGAAGTTGCGCAGGGTTTCATCCCTGGCGATCCAGCGTGATTGTTCCCAGACTGTGGCACCGGGCGGTGGTGCGACCCCGCCGACAATCACGTCGCCGACTTCACCTTCGGCGTGGCAGCTGACTACATGAATCACTTTTGATGAGCGCATGGTTTGCTCCTTGTTTTGTCTGTTCGGGCCTCATCGCCGGCAAGCCGGTCTCGCTCCTACACTGGCCGGTGTACACCGCTAACCCTGTAGGAGCGAGCCTGCTCGCGAAGGGGCCATCCGTTATTTCACCGATTTGAGGAACGCCGCGGTTTCCGCATGCACCGGATTACCAATCACCTGATCCGGCGAACCAATCTCATGCACCAGGCCGTTGCGAAAGAACGCCACGCGGTCGGACACGTCCCGGGCGAAGCGGATCTCGTGCGTCACCAGCACCATGGTCATGCCGTCTTCGGCGAGCATGCGCATGGTGTCCAGCACTTCGCCGACCAGCTGTGGATCGAGGGCCGAGGTGGCTTCGTCGAACAGCATGTAGTCCGGTGACATGGCCAGGGCGCGGGCAATGGCCATGCGTTGTTGCTGGCCGCCCGAGAGCTTGCCGGGGAACACCTTGAGCTTGTCGCCCAGGCCGACGTGAGTCAGTTGCTGCACGGCCAGCGCCTCGGCTTCGGCCTTGCTTTTGCCCAGGACCTTGCGCGGTGCGAGCATCACGTTTTCCAGCACGGTCAGGTGTGGGAAGGCGTTCCATTGCTGGAACACGATGCCGATTTTCTGCCGCAGGTGATTGAGGTCGGTTGCGCGGTGATGCACCTCGACGCCATCCACGCGGATGTTGCCTTTCTGGATCGGTTCCAGGCCATTGATGCACATCAGCAGGGTCGATTTTCCCGAGCCGGAGCCGCCGATGATGGACACCACTTCGCCCTTGTTCACGGTCAGGCTGACACCCTTGACCACATCAAGGTCGCCGAAGGATTTGTGTACGTTGTCGATCTCAATCATTTTCTTGCCACCTTCTTTCCAGACGAGCGCCGAGGCGTGCGACCACCAGGCTCATGACGTAGTAGATAAGGCCCGCGATGCACAGCACCAGCAGCGGTTCCTGAATGCGGGTCACGATGGTTTGCGAGGCGCGGAGCAGTTCGACGATGCCGATCCACATCACCAGCGCGGTGTCTTTCATCACCCCGAGCACCAGGTTCAGCCAGCCGGGGAAGGCCACCCGCGAGGCCATCGGCAGGACGATCCAGCGCAGGTCCTGGAAGAAACTCAGGCCCAGCGAACGGCTGGCCCGGCGCAGGGTCAGCGGTACCGACAGCACGCCGCCGCGCACGATCTCGGTGAAGTACGCGGCGGCGTAAACCCCGAGCACGATGCAGCCCACGCTGAAAGCACTGATGTTCAGGCCGACGATGCTCTTGAGCGAGTTGAACAGCACGAACTGGATCAGCAGCGGCACGCTGCGAAACACGTCCAGCACCCACGCCAGTGGCAGGGTGGCCCGTGGCAACAGCGCACGCAGCAGGCCGAACACCAGCCCGGCGAACGTGCCGAGCAGGATCGCCCAGCAAGTCAGTTGCAGCGTGATCCAGGCGCCGTTAAGCAGGAACAGCAGGTCGTTCCAGGAAAAACCGGTGGAAAACATAGTCACGTCCTCAGTAACGGAACAGCCGCCAGGCCATCAGCCGGGCCGTCGCGACGATCGCCTTGGCGATCAGGTAATACAGCACCGCGGCGATGGTGAAATATTCGAAGGTGCGGAACGTCTTGACGTTGTAGTCCTGGGTCACGCCGGTGAGGTCGTTGTTGAGCCCGACAATCACCCCCAGCGACGTCATCAACACCGCCCAGACCATCTGGTTGCTCAACGGGTAGAACACGATCCGCAACAGTTGCGGGACGATGATCATCCGGTAGGCCTGGAAGGCACTCATGCCCAGCGAACGCGCAGCCCGCACTTGCGTGCCGGGCACCGCCTTGAGCCCGCCGCGAAAGTTTTCCGCGAGATAGCCGGCATTGTTGAAGGTGATCCCGGCCAACAGCGCGAGCCAGGAGCTGACGTGCAGGCCCATTGAGCCGAGGCCGAAGTACAGGATGTAGATCTGGAACAGCGACGGGGTATTACGGGCAATCGACACCCAGCCGTTGCCGATACCGCGCAGCAGTGGGTGTCTGGTTTCACGCATGACTGTCAGGGCCAGGGCGATCAATACGCCGAAAATCATCGACAGCGCAGCGGTCTCGAACGTGACCCAGGCGCCGGCGAGCATGTCCGGCAAGGCGCGCAGGGTGGCGCGCCATTGGAAGGTGTAATCAAACATGCGCGAGGCTCTCCATCAGCAAGGCAGGTTGCAACCAGCTCGGCAGTCGCCCGCTGGCGCTGGCAGTGCAAGCGGCGTCAACGCACTCGGCGAGGCTGGCGAAGTGCACTTTTCGCCCCACCAGACCGGGTGCGTAATGGGCGTATTTGCCCGAGTTGGTCATTAAGGTTGTGGCGGCTGGCGGGATCACCGGCTCGCCGAGCATGCACCAGCAGGTGTCCGTCACCAGGGTGGCGCCGAAGGCTTCAATGACGCCGATGTGTCCGGCGTCGCGCGCCTGTTCCAGCACCGCACGACCGCACGTGATGGCGAGCACCACCTCGGGGTGTTTGTGCCGGCCGCGACACAGCCGTGCGAGTCGGGCGAACTCGCTGAGCGAGAAGTGCGGGTTACCCAGCGAGACCACCTCCACGCGGTTGTCACGGGCACTGTTGAGCTCGCGCCAACTGCCCAGCAGGTCCGCCAGGCGGATTGTTTCCACAGGTATCGGGACGCCGGCTTCCAGTGCTTGTGCAGGGTCGAGTGCTTCCGGTGTGACCCCGGCGATATGAAACAACGGCGCGGCCGACGTGGTGGCGAACGCCGCACCGAAGGCTTTCAGGTCGTCGAGGTCTGGCTGGTGCTGTTCCAGCCCGAAGACCAGCGGGATCCGGCTGCCCGCGAGGGCACCGATGTGGTAGCCGAGCAAGGGGTAAAACGCATCGTCGAGTTCGCCCAGTTCCGGTAATTCAACGCGCAGGCGGGCTTTGCGTGGCGCCTCCAGATGACAACCGATCAGGGGCGCGCGGCCGGTCAGGGCGATGCAGATATCCAGGTAATCCGGGTACTTCAACGTGCGCGCACCGAGCACGCTGTTGGCGTAGACCACCGCGTTGGATTCGGCCCAGACGATCTGCTCGCCGGCCTTCGGTGCGGTGTCGAGCAAGTAGGGGGCACAGGTGAAACTGAGCTGCGCACCCATCGCCATGTAGGCGTCGCCCAAGGCACTGGCCGGTTCGCCGAGCAACGGGTCGATGCCCAACTCTCGCCAGCGGCGCTGGTCCACGGAAATTGAATTGAGGGTGGTGGGCACGCGAACCTTTGCGCCCCAGTGCACCAGTTGTTCGGCAAAGCGCAGGCTCGCCGGTCCCGTGTAAATACAACCGTCGATGTGGGCCTGAGCGATATCCACCAGTTGGTGGGCGCCTTGCAGTTCGGCCATGCGCAGGACAATCTGCATGGCCATCTGCGCGGCTTTGCCATGCTCGCCGTCGAGCAGCGAACGGTCGAACCCGGTGAGCTCAATCGACTCGTTGGTTTCGCCTGTGTGCATCGGTGTTTCAGTTGGCTGCCAGCCATCGATGGGCACGTGATCGAACATCGCCAGCGAGGTGCCTTCGACTCGGGCGAAGGCTTTGCCGCGCAAGGTAGCGAAGGCCTCCCGGCCGATGCACAGCACCGGCAAGGAACGCTCGAAAATGGTCTGTGCCACCAGCACGCCCAAGGTCAGGATCTCATCGGCTTCGGCCAGGACCAAAGCGGCCGGAGCATGACCGTTGCTGATCAACTCCATCAGCACGCTGCTGCCGGTACACGAACCGCGACCACTGGGAATGGCCAGCACACGACCGCGCAGATGTTCGCCGCTGAGCGGATGGTGACGGTCGATGACTTCACCCGTGCAAGGGTCGACGCCGCCCCAGAAGCTCAGCCCGACATCGGCAAACAGCAACGCGCCCTGGGCGGAGCCCGGGACCAGGTTACGACTGGTGAGAGCAGTGGACCCAGGCATGCCGGACACCTTAGTAGTAGACCTTTGGCACGGTCAGGTCAGTCGGCGGGATTTCAGTGCCGACCCATTTGGTGAACAACTCGTTGTAGCGACCGCTGCGCACCTGCTGGTTGACGAACAGGTTGAGGTAGTTGAGCAGGCCGTACTCATTGCGCTTGGCACCCAGGGACACGTAGTCGATGGTGTAAGGCGCGTTGCCGGCGATTTTCAGGTTTTTGTATTTGCCCGACTTGATCGTCGCGGCGGCGACGGTATTGGTCACCACCGTGGCGTCGATGTGACCCTGGGCCACCGCCAGCAGCGTGTCGTTTTGTGACTGATAGGCGCGGAAGGTGCCGCTGCCCCATTTCTTCACATCGCCCTCCAGCGCGATGGCCTCAAAAGTGCCGCTGGTGTTGCCCAGCGCTTTGCCCTTGATGTCGTTGAAGCTGTTGATGCCAGTGTTGTCGCGGGTCAGCACGACCATCTGGAAGGCGAAGTACGGCACGGTCAGGCCAACGGTCTTGGCCCGTTCGAGGGTGTCGGAGGTCGAGGCGACGATCACGTCAGCCCGTCCGGAGATCAGCGCCGGAATGCGGTCCGGGAACGGCGTTTCCACCACTTCGGCCTCGACCCCGAGGATCTTCGCCAGGTCGTTGCAATAGTCCACGTCGAAACCGGCAGGAGCGTTGCTGGCATCGCGGAAACCCATGGGCGGAAAGTCCAGGGTCACGGCGCAGCGCAGCTTGCCGGAACCGATAATGTCGTCGAGCTTGTCAGCCTGCGCGGTGGCAATGAAGGAGGTACTGAGAACAGCGCTGAGGGCTACGGCAAATGCGGGGTTTTTCATAGAGGCCTCGTTCTGTGGAAGTGCTGTTGAATATCGTATTGGGGATTTCGTATACGATATTAACAATAGCAATGGCCGTGCCGTTTTTGCGTTTTCCGCCGAATTTTTGCCAACCCTTGAAGCAGG
Source organism: Pseudomonas sp. PDM03 (assembly GCF_014852385.1). Lineage (NCBI taxonomy): Bacteria > Pseudomonadati > Pseudomonadota > Gammaproteobacteria > Pseudomonadales > Pseudomonadaceae > Pseudomonas > Pseudomonas sp. PDM03. Next base: position 119,672 of record NZ_JACVBM010000021.1, read on the forward strand.
GCGGCTCAGCGCAAGCGAGCGGGGCAACGCTACGACGGTGTCGTTCAAGGAGGTGTTACGGAAGGGAGCACGCAGGGTGCGCAGCGCCCCTTAAAGGAACATTTTAACGACGGCTATCGCGGTACTGGCTGGGCGAAAGACTGGTGAGGGCGCGGAATTGGCGGCTGAACGCACTGTGGTCGGTGTAGCCGCAGCGCAGAGCGATTTCGGTGATCGGCAGGTCGGTGTCGAGTAACAGGCGCGAGCCTTCTTCCAGGCGGGACTTGTGGATCATCTGCCGTGGCGTGAGCTGGAACACCCGTTTGCAATGGCGTTCCAGTTGCGCCACAGAGAAACCGGCGATGGCCGTCAGTTCAGCAAGGCTGATCGGTCGAGCGAAATGGCGGCGGATATGTGCGTCCACCGCTGCCAGTTTCTGGAACGCCGGATGGTTGGACTGGGGCAGTTGCAGGTCGCGGGAAATGCCGGCGAGGCCGACGACCCGACCCTGTTCGTCATGCAGGGCGAGTTTGTGGGTCAGGCACCAGACTGGCTGGTTGCCGAAATACAGGTGCAGTTCCAGTTGATCCGCCAGTTCACGGCCGGTGGACAGCACCCGCCGATCCTGCTCGGTGTACAGCGGGCCAAATCGTGCCGGGAAGACCTGGTCTGCCGTCAGCCCGAGCAGTTGCCCGCTGTGCTTGAAACCACACCGTCGAGCCAGGGTCTGGTTGACGAAGACATAGCGCGCCTCGCTGTCCTTGATGAAGAACACCACGTCCGCCAGGGTGTCGAGCAGTGTCGCGATGGGCTGCAGACTGCTCAGCAGCGTCGGCAAATCGCAGGGTTTGAACTGATTGAGTAAGGGGAACATAGCGCTGGGGGCCTGGTGGCAACTACCGGGATCATAAAGACTCGGCAGTGCCCCCGAAACCCCGGAGCGAGCGTTTACGCGGGCGGGGTGTCGTCCAGGCACATCAGGGTTTCGATACGTGCCGGGCTGAACGGCGGTCGCGGGGCCGAGGGTTGCCAGTCGAACAGGTACTGCAAGGCGCCGCCACACACTCGCCCCTGACAGGCGCCCATGCCGCAGCGGCTGGCCAGTTTTGCCGCACGCCAGTCAGCGTGCCCGGCCAGTGCCGCGTAGGGCACGTCTTCGCAGCGACAGACCAGCGTGTCGGCCTGCGCCAGTGACTTGAGGTGTGGGTTGAGGCTGAACGCGCTGTTCAACGCCTTGGCGAAACCCTGCCAACGTGTCCGACGCGGCCACAATTGGCGTGCCGCTGCGGTGTTACCGACGGCGGCATGCCCGGCAATGGCACCTTCGACCAACGCCAGTTCACTGCCGCCGAAACCGGTGCATTCACCTGCGGCGTAATGATCGGCAAGGCTCGTGGCTTGCCAGGCATCGACTGCGAGCGCCGTGTCGTCGAGTGCGCAACCCAGCGCCTGACCGAGTTGAGTATTGGGAATCAGGCCGAAACCACAGGCCAGGCGATCACAGGCCAGTTCGACGATTTTGCCCTGTTGCCGCAGACGCACACCTTCCAGCCGTTCATTACCCAAGGCCGCCACGACGTGGGAGCCGGTGCGGTAATGACGATCAAACAGGCTGAAGGATTGCACAAGCTTGCCCGGCCAGCGTGGCAGTTGCAGGGCGAACCCGGCGACCGCAACCGAGGAGGCTTGCTCGGCAATGCTCAGCACCTGTGCGCCGTTGTGTTTCGCGGTGGCCGCACTGGCCAGTAACAACGGCCCGCTACCGGCGATCACCACGCGTTCGTCCTGCACCGGCAGGCCGCCCTTGATCAACGCCTGGAGTCCTCCGGCCCCCGTCACACCCGGCAATGTCCAGCCGGGGAAGGGCAGTAGCAACTCACGGGCGCCGGTGCACAGAATCAGTTTGTCGTAGCCGATCAGCCATCCGTGATCGGCGTCTTCCACCAGCAATTGTTTGGGGCCGGAACAGGCGATCACGCGGGTGCCGCAGTGGTGGCGGATGTTGCTGTTGGCGTGCAGGCGCTCGCGCATCTGCCGTGCCTGATTCGGCAGGCTGGCCTGAGGCCCGTCGCGCCAGATCTGGCCTCCCGGCAATGGGTTGTCGTCGAGCACGATAATGCGGGCGCCACTGGGCGCGGCGGCGAGGGCGGCGCTCATGCCGGCGGGGCCGGCACCGATGATCAGCAAGTCGGCGTATTCGTTCATGGTCGGGTCCGCACCTGCATGCCGTCATGACACAGCGTCTGGCAGGCCAGTCGGCGGCGTCCGTCGATGGTCACCCGGCATTCCTGGCAGATGCCCATGCCGCACAGCGGTGCGCGCCGCTGACCGCTGACCGAGGTGCGACTGCAACCGTCGCTGGCCAAGGCTAATGCCGCGGCCACTGTTGTACCTTCGGCGACCCGCAGGGTGCGGCCGTCCAGGACCAGATCAGGCATACACGGCCTCCCCGAGAAAACGTTGCGGCAGATAGGCTTGCGCCGCCAATGGCGGCGTCTCATTGAACAGTTGCGCGACCAGAATATCGGCGGTGCCGGGGGCCGTGGTGACCCCCAGTCCCTCGTGACCGACCGCCAGCCACAAACCTTTGCGCGATGGGTGCTCACCAATCAGCGGCAGCCCGTCGGGGCTGGCGGCGCGAAAACCGGTCCAGGCGCGGATGCCGTTGAGCTGGGCCAGGCCCGGCATGTACTCGGTGGCGCGCTTGAGCATTTTCGCAAGCATCCAGCCTTCGACCTGCGGGTCGGTGGTGCCGAATTGTCGCGAGGCGCCGATGAACAGTTGTCCGGTCGGCCGGGGCTGAATGTTGCAGGCGGTCGATGGCCCTGTGGCGTTGTGGGCGCTGGTGACATAGCCGAGCTCCACCAGCGTGTGGGTGACCTTGCCGGGGTAGCGATCGGTGATCAGCAAGTGGCCTTTTTTCGGTTCGATCGGCAACTCGGGGCACAGGTCGTTGGTCTGGATGCCGTTGGCCAATATGACTGCCTCAGCGCTCAACCACTGGCCGTCATCGAGTCGCACGCGATTGCCATCGACCTCGCTGACCCGCGCCCGACGTTGTTCGATGTCGGCGGTGTCGAGCATCCAGTTGGCGGTCGCCGGAGCGTAGAGAATGCCGTCGCCGTTGATCAACAAACCGCCTTCGAGGTCTTCGCGCAGTTCAGGTTCACGAGCGCGCAAGGCGTTACGAGCGATCAACTCGCAGGCAACGCCCTGGGTCTGAAGGTTCAGGTATTTGCTGTGGGCCACGGCCATTTCTTCGGCATTGGCTGCCAGCCACAACGTTCCGTTGCTGCGGTAAGCGCAGCCTTGCGGCAAGTCCGGCGCCAGTTCGCGCCAGCGTTGCAGCGAGTATTGGCTCAGGGCCAGCTCGGCCGGGTTGTCGTCGAGCACCAGCAAGTGGCCCATACCAGCGGCCGTCGCGCTGTGCAAACCAGCGTCCAGCACCAGCACGCGCAAGCCGCGCCGGGCCAGCGCCTGGGCGCACGCGGCACCGATGATGCCGGCACCGATCACGATGACATCGGCCACCAGGCCTTGGCTCATGGGCGAATGCCCCAGGCGAACGGGTCGTCCTGTTCGATGATCAGGCTGGCCTCGGCGCTGATGAAGGCGCGGCCACGAATCGTCGGTACGATGCGTTCGCCGTGCTGTTCGTAGGAGCCTTCGAACTCGCTGCCGATGACGCTGGCCTGGCGCCAGATCTGGCCCGGTTGCAATTTGTCGTCGGCCGCCAGGCACGCCAGTTTTGCACTGGTGCCGGTACCGCAAGGCGAGCGGTCGTAGGCCTTGCCGGGGCAGAGCACAAAGTTGCGGCTGTCGGCCTGTTCATCTTCGGCGAACAGTTCGACGTGGTCGATCAACCCGCCGTCTTCGCCACGTATCCCTTGAACGTCCAGTGCTTGCTGCACGGCGAAGGTGTAGGCGGTCAACGCATCAAGGTTGTCGCTGGCGACGCGCAAACCATGCTCGGCGATCAGGAAAAACCAGTTGCCACCCCAGGCAATATCACCGACCACTTCGCCGATTCCCTGCACCTGCAACGCCACGGCTTTGCGATAACGGTAGGCCGGCACGTTGCGCACGCTGACGGAGTGGTCGTCGTGCAAGGTTGCCTGCACCGTGCCGACCGGCGTTTCGATGCTGTGCACGCCCGGACCGATCTTGCCCAGGTGAGCAAGCGACGCCACCAGGCCGATGGTGCCGTGGCCGCACATGCCGAGGTAACCCGAATTATTGAAGAAGATCACCCCGGCACAGGCCGCTGGGTCAACCGGCTCACACAGCAGTGCGCCGACCAGCACATCACTGCCTCGCGGTTCGAGCACGCAGGCGGTGCGCCATTGGTCATGGTGTTCAGCCAGCCGTTGAAGACGTTCGGCCATGCTGCCGGTGCCCAGCTCGGGAAAACCGGAGGTCACCAGGCGGGTGGGTTCGCCGCCGGTGTGGGAGTCAATCACGGTGATGCGTTTCATGAGTGGGCCACGTCCGTTCAGATGAGTGAACGCAAGAGTGGCCCGTGCGGGGGCTTGCAGGCTTGATGGTTTTACCCGGTGCCGATGACGAAATCGGCACAGTACCGCGGTCTGTCAGTGGTGGTGGGGCAGGTGCTCGAACAGGGTTTTGCAGACCCCGGCGATGTGTTCGTCCAGCAGCTTCACCGCCCGGTCGACGTCACCGGCGCGACAGGCTTCGAGGATCTCCCGGTGTTCGTGATCGGCGCGTTCCTTGCCTGCGGAAAGGCTCATTTGCATGCGCAGGTAACGTTCCAGTTTGTCGTTGACCGAACGGATCAGGCTCACCAGAAACGGACGTTGTGCCGGTTCATAGAGGCAGGCGTGCAGTTCCCAATTGAGCTCGGCCCAACGTCCCACATCATCTTCGCCGACGAACTCCTGGCAGATGCGTTCGGCCCGGGCGAAGGTGTCTTCGGTCATGTTGGGAATGGCCAGGCGAAGCACCTTGTCTTCGAGCAACATGCGCACTTCGAACATCTGCGCCAGCTCGGCATCGGACACCCGTGTGACCATCGCCCCGCGATTGCGCTGGAACATCACCAGACCTTCGGCTTCCAGGCGCTTGAGGGCCTCACGCACCGGGATCTTGCTGACGTTGAACTGCCGGGCGATGTCGTCCTGGCGAATCGGCTCGTCCTCGGCGAAATGCCCGGCGACGATGGCGTCACGCAGATGGCGGGTGATGATTTCAGATGTCGAAGGCGCATTGCCCAAGTCTGGAGCATTGAATTTGGGTAGGGTCACGGCGGCAGTCGTTCGGATTGAGTTGGAGATATGGTATACGAATTTTCATTGGGTTCAGTGCACTTGCGCTGCCTTTCGATAGCCGCACCCTGACTCCCCGGCGTTCATTGCAGAGGAGATGGCGCAAACGTCCGACACCCGGGCCGTTGCGCATTTGGATCATTAAGTTGTCAGTTTCGGTCATTGAGCGGCCGGGAGAGTGCTCATAGTCTGTTACACATGACAGAGGGGCGCCAAAGAGCGCCCACACTTTTTCCGTGAACGCTCGTTGTGGAGTTACCGATGACCGCCGCTCATTACCCGCACCTGTTGGCTCCGTTGGACCTGGGTTTTACCACGTTGCGCAACCGCACCCTGATGGGTTCGATGCACACCGGTCTTGAGGAAAAGCCCGGCGGCTTCGAACGCATGGCTGCTTTCTTCGCCGAGCGCGCCCGTGGCGGTGTCGGCTTGATGGTCACTGGCGGTATCGGCCCGAACGACGAAGGCGGTGTGTATTCCGGTGCGGCCAAACTGACCACCCTCGATGAAGCGCTCAAGCATCAGATCGTGACCCGCGCGGTGCACGAGGCGGGCGGCAAGATCTGCATGCAGATTCTGCATGCCGGCCGTTATGCCTACAGCCCGAAGCAAGTTGCGCCGAGCGCCATTCAGGCGCCGATCAACCCGTTCAAGCCCAAAGAGCTGGACGAGGAAGGCATCGAGAAGCAGATCAGCGATTTCGTCACCTGCTCGACCCTGGCGCAAACAGCCGAGTACGACGGCGTCGAGATCATGGGCTCCGAAGGTTATTTCATTAACCAGTTCCTCGCGGCTCACACCAACCACCGCACCGACCGCTGGGGCGGCAGCTACGAAAACCGCATGCGCCTGCCGGTGGAAATCGTCCGCCGTGTACGCGAAGCCGTCGGTCCGAATTTCATCATTATCTTCCGCCTGTCGATGCTCGACCTGGTGGAAGGTGGCAGCAGCTGGGAAGAAATCGTGACCCTGGCCAAGGCCATCGAACAGGCCGGTGCAACCATCATCAACACCGGCATCGGCTGGCACGAAGCGCGGATTCCGACCATCGCCACCAAAGTGCCGCGTGCGGCGTTCAGCAAAGTCACCGCCAAGCTGCGCGGTTCGGTGAGCATTCCGCTGATCACCACCAACCGCATCAACACCCCGGAAATCGCCGAGCAGATTCTTGCCGAAGGCGATGCCGACATGGTCTCCATGGCGCGGCCGTTCCTCGCCGACGCCGACTTCGTCAACAAGGCCGCTGCGGGCCGTGCCGATGAAATCAACACCTGCATCGGTTGCAACCAGGCGTGCCTCGATCACACGTTTGGCGGCAAGTTGACCACTTGCCTGGTGAACCCGCGGGCCTGCCATGAAACCGAACTCAACTACCTGCCCGTGCAGCAGATCAAGAAAATCGCCGTGGTCGGTGCCGGCCCTGCGGGTCTGTCGGCCGCAACCGTGGCTGCCGAGCGGGGCCATCAGGTGACGCTGTTCGATTCGGCCAGTGAAATCGGCGGTCAGTTCAACATCGCCAAACGCGTGCCGGGCAAGGAAGAGTTCTTTGAAACCCTGCGCTACTTCAACCGCAAGTTGCAAACCACCAACGTCGAGGTCTGCCTGAACACTCGGGTCGATGTGGCGAAACTGGTTGAAGGCGGTTACGACGAAATCATCCTCGCCACCGGCATCGCGCCGCGTGTACCGGCGATTCCGGGCGTCGAGAACGCCAAGGTGTTGAGCTACCTGGACGTGATTCTTGAGCGTAAGCCGGTGGGCAAACGGGTCGCCGTGATCGGCGCGGGCGGGATTGGTTTCGACGTGTCCGAGTTCCTCGTGCATCAGGGCGTTGCCACCAGCCTGGACCGTGAAGCGTTCTGGAAAGAGTGGGGCATCGACACGCTTCTTCAGGCGCGTGGCGGTGTTGCCGGCATCAAGGCTGAGCCGCATGCACCGGCGCGTGAAGTGTTCCTGCTGCAACGCAAGAAATCCAAGGTCGGCGACGGCCTGGGCAAGACCACCGGCTGGATTCACCGCACCGGTCTGAAGAACAAGCAGGTGCAGATGCTCAACAGCGTCGAATACCTGAAGATCGACGACGAAGGTTTGCACATCCGCATCGGCGAAACCGGCGAGCCACAAGTGCTGCCGGTGGACAACATCGTGATCTGTGCCGGGCAGGATCCGTTGCGCGAATTGCAGGACGGATTGGTTGCGGCAGGGCAGAACGTGCATTTGATTGGCGGCGCGGATGTCGCGGCGGAGCTGGATGCGAAGCGGGCGATCAATCAGGGTTCGCGGTTGGCTGCTGAGCTTTAACAGCAGGTCCAGCGTGCCAATGGCCTTCGCGGGCAAGCCTCGCTCCTACAGGTGCTGTGTCGTTCACAAAATTGATAAACGACACAACACCTGTAGGAGCGAGGCTTGCCCGCGAAGGCGTCCTCAAGGCTGCTAATATGCCGGCTCTTTACCCAGAGCCGGCATCGATGTTTCTCCCTCCCAATGACTGGCTTCCCCGAGCCCCCCTCGACCACCTTCATCTCGACTGGCTCGAAAGCACCGGCATCGAAGTCGCCATCCTGCGCCTGGACCAGATCGACCCGCTGATCAGCGGCAACAAGTGGTTCAAGCTCATCGAACACCTCAAAGCGGCTGACCTTGCCGCTGCCAAAGGCATCATCAGCCTCGGCGGTGCTCACTCCAATCATCTTCACGCACTGGCTGCCGCCGGCAAGCGCTTCGGTTTCACAACCGTTGGTTTATTGCGCGGCCATCCGCAGGAAACGCCCACAGTGAACGACTTGCAAGCCTTCGGCATGCAGTTGCACTGGCTCGGTTATGGCGGCTATCGCGCGCGGCACGATGCGGGTTTCTGGGAGCCCTGGCAGGCGCAATACCCTGAGCTGTTTGCGGTGCCGGAAGGTGGCGGCGGTTTGCCGGGTGCGAAGGGCTGCATGCAACTGAAGTCGATGGTCGGCGCGCAACTGAACGGTCTGGGCTGGAGCGACTACGACGGCTGGTGGCTGGCCTGCGGAACGGGCACCACGCTGGCCGGCCTGGCGTTGGCCGAAGCGGGGGATCATCCGGTTTATGGCGCGCTGGCGGTGCCCGACGATCATGGCGTTGCGCAGCAAATCGCATCGATCGTGCAGGAGGCCGGCTTGCAGAATGCGGCTTATGAATTGCTGGATGCCAGTCGCGGCGGTTTCGCCAAAGTTGATCCATTGCTGGTGGAATTCATCGAGCAAACCGAACGGGCGAGCGGCATTCCTCTTGAGCCGTTGTACACCGGCAAAGCGTTGCTGGCGCTCAAGCAGCAAGTCGAAGCCGGACGATTCGCACAGGGTACGCGACTGATCTTCATCCACACCGGCGGCTTGCAGGGCCGCCGCGGGTTTTCGTCGCGACTCATCCCCCTGTAGGAGCCGGCTTGCTGGCGATGAACGATGACGCGGTCCAACTGACGGACCGCGGTGCCTGAATCGCCAGCAAGCCGGCTCCTACAGGGGAGGGCGTTGTTTTCAGGTATCACGGTTTACGCGCTTGGGCATCATCCGAAGCAGGGTGTTGTCGCCCACCACATAGTGGTGATAAATCCCCGCCACGGCGTGCAGCCCGATCAGCCAGTAACCGATGGTGCCGCCGAGTACATGCCAGCCTTCGATTTGCTTGGCCAACTCCTTGTCCTCTGACAGCAGCATCGGCAGATCAATGCCATAGAACATCACCTGATGCCCCTTGGCGCTGGTGACCAGCCATCCCAGAATCGGCATGGCGATCATGAACAGGTACAGCGCCCAGTGCATCAATCTGGCCAGCACGGTCTGCCAGTGCGGCGAAGCGGGGAAGATCTGCGGCGCCGGGCCGAAGCTGCGTGCGAACAGCCGCAACCACACCAGCACAAACACCGTCAGACCGAGCATGAAATGCGCTTCAACGATCAGCGTTCGGCCACCACTGCCTTTGGGAAAGATTCCGCGAAATTCGATGCTGGCGTAAACCACCGCGAGCAACACCAGCATCAACCAATGCAGCGTGATCGACACGGTGCTGTAGCGTGAGTCGGAGTTCTTCCAGGGCATACGGCGTTCCTCACAGGTCGGGTCAGGCCACCGTTCTTGGTCGACGGTGTGCATTAACTGTAAGCCTGTTTCGCACGGTTTGCCTCAAGCCATTGGCGGTTCAATGCTCTAAGTCAGGTGATTGAGCAAAAAAACACAATTCCCCCTGTAGGAGCCGGCTTGCTGGCGATGGCGGTGGGTCAGCAACCTTTTTGTGGGC
>NZ_JACVBM010000022.1:0-97964 GCF_014852385.1 Pseudomonas sp. PDM03
GGCATCGACACGGTGTTTCTGAATCACCGCGGTGATGCCATCGTCGGAACGCCGCCCGCAGCAAGCCGGCTCCTACAGTTGAACGATATGGCCGAAAGAGGGCAGGTCCAAAAAATAAAACCCGCTCCCCGAAAGGAGCGGGCGGGTCGAGCTTAAGCTTGAGTTGCGTACTTGGCCAGACGAGGATCGGCCTTCAAAACGGCCAGGGTGTTGGTATGCACATCTTCTGCAGTCACGTCAGCCTTGCTGAAGATCTGCTGGAAGTGCTCGTGAGTCACAGCCGCGAAATGCGCACGGTCTTCCGGCGCCACGCCCAGTACCACGGCGTAGGTCGTCAGCGCTTCGCCGTTACCTTTAGCCATGTCTTCGGACAGCTCGTTCATCATGCCATTCATGGCAAACCAGGATTTGCCGCCATAAGTCAGCGACGCATTTGTCGCGCAACCGTTGGTACCAGAGGTCATACCGAACGTTGCGTTGCCGGAAGTGCCGTTGGTGGTGGATGCCAGGAAGTGAGCCGGGGTGCCACGCTGACCTTCGAACAGCATGTTGCCCCACCCGCAATCCGGGCCGCCTGGCGCCTGTGCCATAGCGTTGATGGATACAGCGGTGAAGAGAGTACCGAGAAGAATCCGTTTCATAGCTTTGTTCTCTTTATGTGCGTACCAATGGACAAGGGTTCTGGCCCGGCTCTGTACGAAAACTGCCTGCGCGACGATCAGGCTGCGTTGAAAATAGACTCGGAATGCTCATGTGGGTCCCCCACACTCCGCTTCCTCATCTGTTTTCGCCTTGCCTGATCGCCGCTCGGCGAGTTTTCGTACAGACCACTACGGCGCCAGTGGGCCGGTTATTGTTCCAGCCGCGCAGCTTGGAGTTTAGGCACGTTCCAAGGGTTCCGTTACTTTTTACGAAACATTCGTTGAAAACATTGATTTAGACCCGGCCCGCCTGGGGATGTCCGCTTGGCTATGCTTTGGCGAAAGGCGCGCCTTGCAAGTGGGGTATGGGCAGCGCCAGAATGCCGCTATCTGCCCCGCCTGATGTAAGGAAGCCCGATGCCTGATCCTGTTGCTGCCAGCTTGCGTCTAGCGCCCGAAGCGCTGACCCGTCCGTTTTCCGCTGAACAGTTCAGCTTCTCTACCACCAATGATCTGGAGCCCTTCCGCGGTGTGCTTGGCCAGGAACGTGCGGTCGAAGCCTTGCAGTTTGGTGTGGCCATGCCACGCCCCGGTTACAACGTATTCGTCATGGGCGAGCCTGGCACCGGCCGGTTTTCGTTCGTCAAACGCTACCTGAAGGCCGAAGGCAAACGCCTGCAGACCCCGGCCGACTGGGTCTACGTCAACAATTTCGATGAACCCCGCGAGCCGCGCGCCCTGGAATTGCCATCGGGCACGGCCGGCGCGTTCATCGGTGATATCAACGCTTTGATCGACAACCTGCTGGCGACCTTCCCGGCGGTCTTCGAGCATCCGTCTTATCAGCAGAAAAAAAGCGCCATCGACCGCGCCTTCAACCAGCGCTACGACAAGGCGCTGGACATCATCGAGCGCCTGGCGCTGGAAAAAGAAGTCGCGTTGTACCGTGACGCGAGCAACATCGCGTTTACCCCGATGAGCGAAGGCAAGGCGCTGGATGAAGCGGAATTCGCCCAGTTGCCGGAAGCCGATCGCGAGCGTTTTCACGAAGACATTTCCGGTCTGGAAGAGCGTCTGAACGAAGAACTCGCCAGCCTGCCGCAGTGGAAGCGCGAGTCGAGCAATCAACTGCGCCACCTCAACGAAGAAACCATTACCCTGGCCTTGCAGCCGTTGCTGTCGCCGTTGTCGGAAAAATACGCCGAGAACGCGGCGGTGTGCGGTTACCTGCAAGCCATGCAGGTTTATTTGCTGAAAACCGTGGTCGAGCAATTGGTCGACGACAGCAAGGTCGATGCAGTGGCGCGCAAGATGCTGGAAGAGCAATACGCGCCGAGCCTGGTGGTTGGTCACTCGGCCAGCGGCGGTGCGCCGGTGGTGTTCGAGCCGCACCCGACCTACGAAAACCTGTTTGGCCGCATCGAATACAGCACCGATCAGGGCGCGCTCTACACCACGTATCGCCAGTTGCGTCCCGGCGCGCTGCACCGTGCAAATGGCGGTTTCCTGATCCTTGAAGCAGAAAAAATGCTCAGCGAGCCGTTCGTATGGGATGCGCTCAAGCGCGCCCTGCAATCGCGCAAACTGAAAATGGAATCACCGCTGGGTGAGCTGGGGCGTCTGGCCACCGTGACCCTGACACCGCAACACATTCCGTTGCAGGTCAAAGTCGTCATCATCGGTGCCCGGCAGTTGTATTACACGCTGCAAGACCTCGATCCGGACTTCCAGGAGATGTTCCGCGTTCTGGTGGACTTCGACGAAGACATCCCGATGGTCGACGAAAGCCTGGAGCAGTTCGCCCAGTTGCTGAAAACCCGTACCTCCGAAGAAGGCATGGCACCGCTGACCGCCGATGCGGTGGCGCGCCTGGCGACCTACAGCGCGCGTCTGGCCGAGCACCAGGGGCGTTTGTCGGCGCGGATCGGTGACTTGTTCCAACTGGTCAGCGAGGCGGATTTCATTCGTCACCTGGCCAGCGATGAAATGACCGACGCCGGGCACATCGAGCGTGCACTCAAGGCCAAGGCCACCCGCACCGGGCGCGTTTCGGCGCGGATTCTCGATGACATGCTGGCCGGGATCATCCTGATCGACACCGATGGCGCGGCCGTGGGCAAGTGCAACGGGCTGACGGTGCTGGAAGTCGGGGATTCGGCGTTTGGTGTCCCGGCGCGGATTTCCGCCACGGTGTACCCGGGTGGCAGCGGTATTGTCGACATTGAGCGTGAGGTCAACCTCGGCCAGCCGATTCACTCCAAAGGCGTGATGATCCTCACCGGGTATCTGGGCAGCCGTTACGCCCAGGAATTCCCGTTGGCGATTTCCGCGAGTATCGCCCTGGAGCAGTCCTACGGTTATGTCGATGGCGACAGTGCGTCGTTGGGCGAGGCGTGCACGTTGATTTCGGCGTTGTCGAAAACGCCGCTCAAGCAATGCTTTGCAATCACCGGCTCGATCAACCAGTTCGGCGAAGTGCAGGCGGTGGGCGGGGTCAACGAGAAGATCGAAGGCTTCTTCCGTCTCTGTGAAGCCCGGGGGCTGACCGGTGAGCAGGGGGCGATCATTCCTCACGCCAACGTGGCGACGCTGATGCTGGACGAGAAAGTGCTGGCGGCGGTGCGCGCAGGGCAATTCCACGTTTACGCAGTACGCCAGGCTGACGAAGCGCTGAGCCTGTTGGTCGGCGAGCCTGCCGGTGCGCCGGATGAAAATGGCGAGTTCCCAGAAGGCAGCGTGAATGCGCGGGTGGTGGAGCGCTTGCGGGTGATCGCGGAAATGATCAGTGAAGAAGATCTGAAAGAAGCCGAGAAAGAAGCGGCACAGGAAGCGTTGGTCGAAGCCAAGCCGGCCTGATACAAGGCTGCTATCGGGCAACCCCCGATCCCCTGTAGGAGCGAGCCTGCTCGCGATAGCGGTGTGTCAGCCGACATTTATGTCAACTGATACTGCCCAATCGCGAGCAGGCTCACTCCTACATTTGTATCGGTACATCCGCCACAATGTGCCATCACTCTGACGTCAATATTCACACAATGACCATTCGGCGCCTTCTGGTCTCAGTTGGCGTGCGGGCCTGACTTTTCTTCTATTCTCAGCTCAAGGACATCGACAGTAATCACTGGATCGAGACAGTTCTCCCGTGGGAGCTGAATACCGGATCTACCGAGGGTCGCCGCCATGTCGCGCAACCTCTGCCTCACCCGTCAATGCCTGGGCCTTGTGACCCGTATCGAATGTGCCATCAAGCCATTGGCTGGTGATACGGGCATGTGGACTTTGCTTTTCGCCGCCGGAATGGCCGGCGAACAACCCTCAGCCATCAAAGCCCAAGGTCCGTTTCCTGGGCCCTTCGCGGCTGAATCGATCCTCGACACCATCGTTGAAAGCCTGACGTTGCATGGCTATGAACTGGCCGATGACCCGCAAATCTGGTGCCTGCACCTGCAAGCCCAGCTACGGGAAATCAATGGTGGGCGCTGCCGCAACATGGGCGGCTTCGAGTTCCGCCCCGATAACTGAGACGACTATTGGGCGAGGCTGGACGTATCAGCCTTGTCGAGTTTGACCTCGAATCCATATTGCACCGTGGTGAGATCGGTTCGCTGGTAGGTTTCCAGCTGCGCCGGCTGGCCGTAGAAGTAATGCACGCTGAATAACGCCGGGCCCTGCGCACTTGCATCGTGAATGACCGAAAGAATCTCCTTGAGATAGTGGCCGCTGTCGTCCCTGGCGAAAAAGCGCCAGTCCTGGGCGGGAAACAGCTTCAGATCAACCACCAGTGCATTGCCTTTCAATTCCAGGCCTTTGGGCAGCCGGGCGGTTTCAAGTGTCTGCTTGTCGACGGTGGCCAGGAACAGCGGCATGGAACCCACCGCAAACGCCGGCGTTTGCGCGAACAGGTTCAGGTCATAAGTGATGATGCCGCGCAGGGGATCGACCTGATAAGCCTCGGGCGGCAGTTCGATCGGCTCGTCACGTTGACCGCTGCTGTCCTCGGTAAAGAAACTGACCGGGCTATCGCCAGGGCTGAAGGACGTGCCGAGCAGTTCATCGTTGAAGCTTCGGGTGTGATCGAACTCGATGCGCGCCGCGCTCGGGTCGTCCACCGATTGCCGGATGCTGACGCTCTTCTTCAGTTGCTCCTCGCTGAGCGTTGCGCCTTTGAGCCAGGTCGGTGCCTGATCGTCGTACACGACCACGGGTAAAGTCAGTGGCTGGATGGTTTTTGCCGTGGTGTGTTGATCGAAGCGACGGATCGGCAGGTCCAGGTCCTTGCGCGTGACCGTGGCCGCCGAAAAGTCCAACAGGCTGACTTCAAGGGTCTCGATGGGGCCGTTGAAATACACCTTGGAGTAATGCCTGGTTTGTTGCTTTTCAAACGCGCGTTGTTCTTCATCGAGCTGCCTTTCGAAGGCTTCGCTCCAGCTCTTCTGCTGTTGCATTTTCGCCAGTTGTTTCTGGTAGAAGGCAATTTGCGCGGGGGTTTGGTTGATCGAACCGGAGCGTGAAAGAAATTGCCCGGTGGCGTCCCTGGCCTGGACGACCGACGGGTTGAAGGGTATCTCGCTGACTTCCGGGGCCAGCGGCGCGCTGTTGCTGAACTCGATTTCGGCGTAGTTGTTTGTCAGCTTCAGCAGCGTGACGCTCAGGTTGTCATTGCTGCGAGTCTGGCCGACGTCTTTTTTGGTCAGGTCGAAGCTATAGAGCCTGCGCGGGGCGATGACTTCGACCTTGCCTTGCAGGCTGACGGGCTGCGGCTGGTTCTTGATTTCCATGCCCAGGCCGTCGATGAAGGGATAAGTCACCGTGAGATCGTCGGGGCTGGTCAGGTTGGAGCTCGACGGGCTCAGTTGAATGCCCGGATCGGTTTCCGACCACTCCGGCTGGAACGGAATCACGCGTTTGTTGCTCAAGGTCACCGACTGCCATTCCAGGCCATGGGGAAAGAGAAACTCGGCGGGAATGTTGAAGTTGAACGGGAACACCGGTTGCAGATCGGTCAGGTAGTCGGAGCTGGAATCCTTGTGCAGCACGAACAGGCCGTTAATGTACGTGTCGACCAGCGCCTGTGGCGTGGGGTAGTGCTTGAGCACGGCAAGGACGTCTTCGCCGTACTCGGTTTCCACCGGTTTGCTGTCGAGTTTGAGTTGCGCACGTTCGAGCAGCAGCAGGGAGCCACCGAGTTCGGCCACGGCATCCTTGAGTTTCGGGTCCTGGATTGCGTCGAGGGAGGTTTCGAATTGCGCGGTCTTTTCCTCAAGGCTGACCTGGCGTTTGTCATCGTCCGGTGAACAGCCGCTCACCAGCAGGGCCAGACAAATCCCGGCGCTCATTAAAGGCAATCGCACATCCATTTCCCGTCGTCCTGTCCGATGTCGCAGAGGTGTCAATCCTTTGGACACTAGCAGAAAAACCTTGTCACACACGCGCAGGTGGCGGATTTTCCGAGTGTTTCTGGCTGTAACGGGGGGCTGGTATACTCGCGGCCATTTCCAGCCCACGTGTGAGATTCAATGGAACGCTTTATCGAAAATGCAATGTACGCCTCCCGCTGGCTGCTGGCGCCGATCTACTTCGGTCTGTCCCTCGGGCTGCTGGCCCTGGCGCTGAAATTCTTCCAGGAAGTCTTCCACGTCATCCCTAACGTGTTCTCGATGGCCGAATCGGACCTGATTCTGGTGCTGCTGTCGTTGATCGACATGGCGCTGGTGGGCGGTTTGCTGGTGATGGTGATGATTTCCGGCTACGAGAACTTCGTTTCCGAGCTGGATATCGATGACAACAAGGAAAAGCTCAACTGGCTGGGCACCATGGATTCGTCTTCATTGAAGATGAAGGTCGCGGCGTCCATCGTGGCGATTTCGTCGATTCACCTGCTGCGGATCTTCATGGACGCCAAAAACGTCGATCCCGAGCATTTGAAGTGGTATGTGATCATCCACATGACCTTCGTGGTATCGGCGTTTGCCATGGGGTATCTGGATAAGCTCACCAAGCACTGATCCACGCGGCCTCTGTAGGAGCGAGGCTTGCCCGCGAATAGGCCGGGTCAGTCGACATAGGTGTTGTCTGTCACGCCGCCTTCGCGGGCAAGTCGGATCGCCGCACCGCACGCTCCTACATGAACGGTGTGAAACAGACGGGCGGTGGCGTTTATGGCTTGTACTTTGATGCTGTGAGGCCTATGCCTGTATGAATGCTGGCTCGCCACTGCGTGAGGTGCGTTCATGAACTTCGTAGAGTTACGTGCTTATGCCATCGCAGGGAAAGTCGATGAGCTGAACCTGATCTCCATGGAAGGCGGAATCTACCTGTTGGAGGCGCGCATGCATGGGGCCGCCTACCCGTTGAGTGATGCTCACGGCGAGATGGTTCACCTGCGCTCGGTCGAGCATGCGCGTGAAGTGCTGCATAACTTTCCCACCTTGCCATTCAACCTTGTGCATACATCGGTTCACGATGAAATGTGCGGGTTGGGTGCGAGTGCGGGGGAAAGTCTGAAGGTGCCGATTGCCTTCGGTTCTGCCTGGCAGCACTGACACCCCCTCATCAGCGCAACGACATCTGTGCTAGTCTGCTGACCCTTTTGGTTCCGGGCGTTCCGGGACGCGCTGTGCACGCACGGCAAGTTCCAGGGCCGTCCGCACAGCGGAGCAGTGTCATGTCCGAAGTAAATCTGTCCACCGACGAAACCCGCGTCAGCTACGGCATTGGCCGTCAGTTGGGCGACCAACTGCGTGACAACCCGCCGCCGGGCGTTAGCCTGGACGCAATCCTGGCAGGCCTGACTGACGCTTTCGCCGGTAAGGAAAGCCGTGTAAGTCAGGAAGAAATGTCCGCCAGCTTCAAGGTTATCCGCGAAATCATGCAAGCCGAAGCAGCTGCCAAAGCTGAAGCGGCTGCCGGCGAAGGCCTGGCGTTCCTGGCTGAAAACGCCAAGCGCGATGGCATCACCACCCTGGCTTCCGGTCTGCAATTCGAAGTGCTGACTGCCGGTGAAGGCGCCAAGCCGACCCGTGAAGACCAAGTGCGTACTCACTACCACGGCACCCTGATCGACGGCACTGTGTTCGACAGCTCCTACGAGCGCGGTCAGCCTGCAGAATTCCCGGTAGGCGGCGTGATCGCTGGCTGGACCGAAGCCCTGCAACTGATGAACGCTGGCAGCAAATGGCGTCTGTACGTGCCGAGCGAACTGGCTTACGGCGCTCAAGGCGTTGGCAGCATTCCGCCGCACAGCGTACTGGTTTTCGACGTCGAGCTGCTCGACGTTCTGTAAGCCTGACTACCTTGTAGGAGCCGGCTTGCTGGCGATCCATGCACCTCGGTGTTTCAGTTGCACCGCGGTGATGCAATCGCCAGCAAGCCGGCTCCTACACGGTTTGGGGTTTCTCATATTTCCAGCTTGTGATGCAGTTCATGCGACGGGCGCAACGCCCGGGCATAGCAGAACAGAAACAGATTGCGCACCAGTTCCTTGAGCACTACCGGCTCGCTGGAACTCAAGCCGTTGACGTCCAGGTCACCCTGATCCTGCAGCTCGTTCAAGGCTTCTTCTTCAAGCACAGCACAGACTTCCCCGGTTTCCCGATGCAGGATCCTGAGGTAGGGGTGTGGGCGGTCAAGCCAGGCATCGATCAAATAAGTCATGGGTCTCATCTCCATTGATTGGTTTCAATGAGAATAATTCTTATTCATTAAATAGCAAGGGCCTATTGGCGGTTTGTGATTTTTTCCAGGTAAAGATTGCGTAAGGTCAAAGCGGCTGGCGTTTGGCTATTGCGAGGAAATGCGGGGTGAAGCGGGGGAGGGCGAAGCACCATCCCACGCCGGGCGCGGGATGGAATACAGCAGGTTCAGACTTTTCTGACGAACTCGGATTTGAGCTTCATCGGGCCGATGCCGTCGATCTTGCAGTCGATGTCGTGATCGCCATCGCACAAGCGGATGTTCTTGACCTTGGTGCCGACCTTGACCACCAGCGATGTGCCTTTGACCTTGAGGTCCTTGATCACGGTGATGGTGTCGCCGTCTTGCAGGACATTGCCCACCGAATCCTTTTTCACGGCGTCATCGGACGCCGCTTCAGCTTCGCCGCTGGCGGACCATTCGTGGGCGCACTCCGGGCAGATCAGCTGTGCGCCGTCTTCATAGGTGTATTCGGAATTGCATTTCGGGCAGGGTGGCAACGTGCTCACTAAAGCTCCTTGGATTCAGGATCGCTAAAAAGCGCACATTATATAGGGTTTTAGCCGGGAGGGGGGCTGTAGGAGCCGGCTTGCTGGCGATCCAGTCGCCGCGGTGCTCCAGAAGCACCGCGGTGATGCAATCGCCAGCAAGCCGGCTCCTACGAAAAGCAGATCAGTGAGTGCGGGCGACCGCGAATTCACTCAGCTCGACCAATGCATCGCGGTATTCGCTGGCAGGCAGCGCGTCGAGGCATTTGATCGCACGGGCCACGTAGTCGCGGGCCAGTTGCGCGGTGTACTCAAGCGAACCGGAAGCATCAACGGCCTCGCGAATGCTTTCCAGGTCCTCGATGCCACCTTTCTGGATCGCCTTGCGCACCAGGGCAGCCTGCTCCGGCGTGCCTTCGCGCATGGTGTAGATCAGCGGCAGGGTCGGCTTGCCTTCGGCCAGATCGTCACCGACGTTCTTGCCCAGGGTCTCTGCGTCACCTTTGTAGTCCAGCAGGTCGTCGACCAGCTGGAAGGCTACGCCCAGGTGGTCGCCAAACGTGCGCAGGGCTTCAGCCTGTTCCGGCGTGGCTTCGCAGAGGGCGGCGGCGCTGTGGGTCGAAGCCTCGAAAAGCATCGCGGTCTTGCCGCGGATGACTTCCATGTAGGTTTCTTCGGTGGTGCTCGCATCACGAACCTTGGACAGCTGCAACACTTCGCCTTCGGCGATGATGCGCGTGGCTTGCGAAAGGATCTTCATCACCGGCATGGAGCCCAGTTCGACCATCATTTCGAAGGAGCGCGAGTACAGGAAGTCGCCTACCAGCACGCTTGGTGCGTTGCCCCACATGGCATTGGCAGTCGAGCGGCCGCGGCGCATGCCGGACATGTCGACCACGTCGTCGTGCAGCAGGGTGGCGGTGTGCAGGAACTCGATGGTCGCGGCCAGCAGGCGCAGGTCGTCGCCTTCGCGGCCAAGGGCCTTGCCACACAGCAGCACTAATAAAGGACGCAGGCGTTTACCGCCAGCCGAGGTAATGTAATCGCCGATTTTCGATACCAGCGGCACTCGGGAAGTCAGCTGCTTCTTGATGATGCCGTCGACGGCGCTAAAATCGTCCGCCACCGCGCGGTAGAAAGCTTGGGGTTGCATCAGCGACAGTCGCTCCAGAAGGGTTGCGCGGCATGCTAGGACCCACGTCGGCGGGTGTCAAGGCGCGATGGACGGCCTCTTGCAACGCCACGGCAGCTTGCGTACAATCGCGCACCCTGAACTTCCTGGGCAGCACCTGCCTTACGCAATTGCAAACTGGCCTTCCAGCCATATGCAGCCATGCCAGCCAATACCTCTTCTTATAAAGAGCTGGGTGAGCAGGATTATCGGAGAAATACCATGTCGTACGCAGTAATTGTTACTGGTGGCAAGCAATACAAGGTCGCCCCAGGTGAATACCTGAAGATCGAAAAACTGGAAATCGCTACCGGCGAATCCGTTACTTTTGATCGCGTTCTGTTGGTCGCCAATGGCGATGACGTGAACATCGGCGCTCCAGTTGTTGCTGGCGCTACCGTTGTGGCTGAAGTGATCTCCCAAGGTCGTCACGATAAAGTCCGCATCATCAAGTTCCGTCGTCGTAAGCACCACATGAAGCGTATGGGCCACCGCCAGTGGTACACCGAGATCAAAATCACCGGTATTCAGGCTTAATTTCAGCCTAATTCCTCACTAGGAGAATTGACTCATGGCACACAAAAAAGCTGGTGGTAGTACCCGTAACGGTCGCGACTCAGAAGCCAAACGCCTTGGCGTGAAGATGTATGGCGGCCAGGTTATCATTCCGGGCAACATCATCGTGCGTCAGCGCGGCACCCAATTCCACGCCGGTTACGGTGTTGGCATGGGTAAAGATCACACTCTGTTCGCTAAAATCGACGGCGTGATCAAGTTTGAAGTAAAAGGCGCTTTCAACCGCCGTTACGTGAGCATTGTCCCGAAGACTGAAGTCGTCGCGGCATAATTACGTAGATGCTGGAAAAGCCCTGTCTCGCGACGGGGCTTTTTCGTTTGTGGGGTGAGTCTCTTGCAAAGCTGTTTGTAATGAGCTCCAGCGCTGGATTTGCGGTCGTT
This sequence comes from Pseudomonas sp. PDM03, assembly GCF_014852385.1. Taxonomy (NCBI): domain Bacteria; kingdom Pseudomonadati; phylum Pseudomonadota; class Gammaproteobacteria; order Pseudomonadales; family Pseudomonadaceae; genus Pseudomonas; species Pseudomonas sp. PDM03. The sequence continues at coordinate 10,950 of NZ_JACVBM010000022.1, forward strand.
GATTGAGGTCGCTGCGCTCATTTTTGCAAGAGTCTTATGTCTGGATTTTTTCGGCTCGTCCGTATGGCGAGAGGCGTTTTGTTATGAAGTTTGTTGATGAAGTATCGATTCGAGTAAAGGCCGGTGACGGTGGCAACGGTTGCATGAGCTTCCGTCGCGAGAAATTCATCGAAAACGGTGGCCCTAACGGCGGCGACGGTGGTGATGGTGGCTCGGTCTACATGATCGCCGATGAAAACCTCAACACCCTGGTGGACTACCGTTACACCCGGCACTTCGATGCCGAGCGCGGTTCCAACGGCGGCAGCACCGATTGCACCGGCAAGAAAGGTGAAGAGCTGGTACTGCGTGTGCCGGTCGGCACCACAGTCATCGACGCTGCCACTCAGGAAGTGATCGGCGACCTGACCAAAGCCGGTCAAAAGCTGCTGGTGGCCCATGGCGGCTGGCACGGTCTGGGTAACACCCGTTTCAAATCCAGTACCAACCGTGCTCCGCGTCAGACCACTCCGGGTAAGCCGGGTGAGGCACGTGACCTGAAGCTGGAAATGAAGGTGTTGGCGGACGTTGGTCTGCTGGGTTTGCCAAATGCTGGCAAAAGTACCTTCATTCGCTCGGTATCGGCCGCCAAGCCGAAAGTCGCCGACTACCCGTTCACCACGCTGGTGCCGAACCTGGGTGTGGTCAGCGTCGATCGCTGGAAAAGCTTCGTGGTTGCGGACATTCCGGGCCTGATCGAAGGCGCTTCCGACGGCGCTGGCCTGGGGATTCGCTTCCTCAAGCACTTGTCGCGTACCCGTTTGCTGCTGCACCTCGTGGACATGGCGCCACTGGATGACACCAGCGCCCCGGATGCGGCCGAAGTGATCGTTAGCGAGCTGACCAAGTTCAGCCCGTCTCTGGCTGAGCGTGATCGTTGGTTGGTACTGAACAAATGCGACCAGATCCTTGAAGAAGAGCACGATGCTCGCGTCAAGGAAATCGTTGATCGCCTGGAGTGGACCGGTCCGGTTTACGTGATCTCCGCCATCTCCAAGCTCGGTACCGAGCGTCTGTGCCACGACATCATGCGTTACATGGAAGATCGTGCTGACCGTCTGGCGAACGATCCGGCCTACAAGGAAGAGCTGGCCGAGCTCGATCAGCGCATCGAAGACGAAGCGCGCGCTCAGTTGCAGGCCCTGGATGACCAGCGTGCCCTGCGTCGCAGCGGCGTGAAGTCGGTCCATGACATCGGTGACGATGATTGGGACGAAGAAGATGTGGATGACGAAGACGGTCCGGAAATCATTTACGTGCGTGACTGATCTGTTGCGATAAACTTGAACGCCGCTCCCTGGAGCGGCGTTTTAGTATCTGGAAATCGATTGTTGGTAACAAATAGCCACGATTAACGTCACGGGCAGCGCTGGGTCGCGCTGCCCTCAAGCTAAGGTTGAAGATGATGCGGAGCAAGGTGACAGGTGCGCAGCGTTGGGTCGTGAAAATCGGCAGCGCGTTGCTGACGGCGGACGGCAAGGGCCTGGATCGCGCGGCAATGGGTGTCTGGGTTGAACAGATGGTGGCCTTGCATGAGGCGGGCGTCGAGCTGGTGCTGGTGTCTTCCGGTGCGGTAGCGGCGGGCATGAGCCGTCTGGGCTGGACCGTGCGGCCCAGTGCAATGCACGAATTGCAGGCAGCTGCCGCCATCGGTCAGATGGGTCTGGTTCAGGCATGGGAGTCGAGCTTTGCCGAGCATGGCCGGCACACTGCGCAGATTCTTCTGACTCATGACGATCTGTCCGACCGCAAGCGCTACCTGAATGCCCGCAGCACCTTGCGTGCCTTGGTCGAATTGAAAGTGATCCCGGTAATCAACGAAAACGACACCGTGGTCACCGACGAAATCCGTTTCGGCGACAACGACACGCTCGCGGCGCTGGTGGCTAACCTGGTCGAGGCTGATTTGCTGGTGATCCTGACGGATCGCGACGGCATGTTCGACGCCGATCCGCGCAACAACCCTGATGCCAAGCTGATTTACGAAGCGCGCGCTGATGATCCGGCGCTGGATGCAGTGGCGGGCGGTACTGGTGGTGCGTTGGGTCGTGGCGGCATGCAGACCAAGTTGCGTGCGGCGCGCTTGGCGGCCCGTTCAGGTGCGCACACCATCATCGTCGGTGGGCGCCTTGAGCGTGTGCTGGATCGCCTGAAGGCCGGCGAGCGCATCGGCACCTTGCTGTCGCCGGAGCGCGGCATGCTGGCGGCGCGCAAGCAATGGCTGGCCGGGCATCTGCAAACTCGCGGCACGCTGGTGCTGGATGCCGGTGCGGTGACGGCCTTGTCCCAGGGCAATAAAAGTCTGCTGCCGGTGGGTGTCAAACTGGTTCAGGGCAGTTTCCGTCGCGGTGAAATGGTGGTGTGCGTGGCGCCGGACGGTCGTGAAATCGCCCGTGGCCTGGCCAACTACAGCGCGCTGGAAGCACAAAAAATCATCGGTCAGTCGTCTGAGGCGATTGTCGGTCTGTTGGGTTACATGGCGGAGCCGGAACTGGTTCACCGCGATAACCTGATCCTGGTCTGAAGGAATATTTGAATGCGCGTGGCAAAAGGATTGTTGGGCTTGCTGTTGGCAATGCCGCTGCTGGCTTCGGCTGAGGAGATTGGTCAGGTGTCGACGGTGTTCAAGTTCGTCGGCCCGAACGACCGCATCGTCGTTGAGGCATTTGATGATCCGAAAGTCGAAGGCGTGACCTGCTATCTGTCCCGGGCCAAGACGGGCGGTGTGAAGGGTGGCTTGGGTCTGGCTGAAGATCGAGCGGAAGCGTCCATTGCGTGCCGTCAGGTTGGTCCGATCAACTTCAAGGGTGAGTTGAAGGATGGCGAAGAGGTGTTCAAGGAGCGTACTTCGCTAGTCTTCAAGACCATGCAGGTGGTGCGTTTCCTCGACAAGAAGCGCAATACGCTGGTGTATCTGGTGTACAGCGATCGCTTGATTGAAGGCAGTCCGCAGAATGCGGTTACCGCAATCCCTATCCTGCCTTGGGCGCATCAGTGATCTGAAGACCGCTATCGCCAGCAAGCCGGCTCCTACAAGGATTGCGCAATACCTGTAGGAGCCGGCTTGCTGGCGATCAGTTTCAATGGGGTCTCAGGCACAACACAAATCGCAGGCAATAAAAAACCGACCCTGAGGTCGGTTTTTTAACAAGCGTGTTACTTAGGCAGCAGCAAGGTTCAGAGCCTTGACGTGGCCATTCAGGCGGCTCTTATGGCGAGCAGCCTTGTTCTTGTGGATGATGCCTTTATCGGCCATACGGTCGATAACTGGCACGGCCAGAACGTAAGCAGCTTGAGCTTTTTCAGCGTCTTTTGCGTCGATGGCTTTAACTACATTCTTGATGTAGGTACGAACCATGGAACGCAGGCTGGCGTTGTGGCTGCGACGCTTCTCAGCCTGTTTTGCACGTTTTTTGGCGGAAGGTGTGTTGGCCACCGTCGAGCTCCTCGAAAGACTTTTTAGGAAATAGCAAACAAAATAGGCCGCGAATCATGCCGATGAGTTGATGTCTTGTCAAGGGCGGTTGAGACGTTCCGCTAAGTGGTAGGTATAAAGAGGCGGGATATTTATTTCCGGCGCTTGACCTGTAAACTCGCGAGCTTTGGCTCTGTGCTGCTGCGGCGCGGAGTATCGCATAAGTGGGCGCTTTGTTCGCCTGCTGTTTATCGACAGGCACAAACTCTTTCAATGAATCTGCTCAAATCGTTGGCCGCCGTCAGCTCTATCACGATGCTTTCCCGGATTCTGGGGTTCGTCCGTGACACCCTCATTGCGCGTATTTTTGGTGCGGGAATGGCCACCGACGCCTTCTTTATCGCCTTCAAGCTGCCCAATCTGCTGCGCCGGATCTTCGCCGAGGGGGCGTTTTCCCAGGCGTTTGTGCCGATTCTTGCTGAATATAAAAGCCAGCAAGGCGAAGAGGCGACACGAACCTTTATTGCCTACGTCTCCGGACTGCTGACCCTGGCGCTGGCAGTGGTCACTGCGTTGGGCATACTCGCTGCACCGTGGGTTATCTGGGTGACCGCGCCCGGTTTCACCGATACCCCGGAAAAATTCGAGCTGACCTCCAGCCTGTTGCGGGTGACATTCCCTTATATATTGCTGATCTCCCTGTCTTCATTGGCCGGGGCGATCCTCAACACCTATAACCGCTTCTCGGTGCCGGCCTTCGTGCCGACCTTGCTTAACGTCAGCATGATCATCTTTGCGGTGTTCCTGACACCGTATTTCGATCCGCCGGTCATGGCACTGGGTTGGGCGGTGCTGGCGGGTGGTCTGGCGCAGTTGCTCTATCAACTGCCGCACCTGAAAAAGATCGGCATGCTGGTGCTGCCACGCCTGAACCTGCGTGACAGTGGCGTGTGGCGGGTCATGAAACAGATGCTGCCGGCGATTCTCGGCGTTTCGGTGAGCCAGATTTCGCTGATCATCAACACGATTTTTGCCTCGTTCCTGGTCGCCGGCTCGGTGTCGTGGATGTATTACGCCGACCGCCTGATGGAATTGCCCTCCGGCGTGCTGGGCGTGGCGTTGGGCACGATCCTGCTGCCGACCCTGGCCAAGACCTACGCCAGCAAGGATCGCGCAGAGTATTCGCGGATTCTCGATTGGGGGCTGCGCCTGTGCTTTGTGCTGGTGCTGCCGTGCTCGCTGGCCTTGGGTATCCTGGCTGAGCCGCTGACGGTCTCACTGTTTCAATACGGCCAGTTCAACGCCTTCGATGCGTCCATGACTCAGCGCGCGCTCATTGCGTATTCGGTCGGGTTGCTTGGGATTATCGTGATCAAAGTGCTGGCGCCGGGCTTTTATGCGCAACAAAACATTCGCACGCCAGTGAAAATCGCAATTTTCACCCTGGTGATTACCCAGTTGTTCAACCTGGTGCTGATCGGGCCGCTGGCTCACGCGGGTCTGGCTCTGGCGATCAGCGCCGGTGCCTGCCTTAACGCCGGGTTGCTGTTCTATCAGCTGCGCAAACAGCAGATGTATCAGCCGCAGCCGGGCTGGGCGAAGTTCGGTGCCAAACTGATTGTAGCTGTCACGGTGATGTCCGCGGTGTTGCTGGCCGGGATGCATTTCATGCCGGCCTGGGATCAGGGCCACATGCTTGAGCGATTCCTGCGTCTGGGCGCTCTGGTAGGGGCTGGCGTGGTCTCGTATTTCGGCATGTTGCTGTTGATGGGCTTCCGTTTGCGCGACTTCAATCGCAAGGCGCTGAACTGAGGCTTTTGCCTCGATAAACACGGGCGGGCCGGCGGTTTTGTCGGTTCGATCACTTTGGGTTACGGTGTTGCCTGTCGTCGGCCGCCGGGTGTGGTTATAATCGACCACTTTATGAGCAAGAAGCGCGTTATGCAGCTGGTTCGAGGCCTCCACAACCTGCGCCCCCAGCATCGGGGCTGTGTCGCCACTATTGGCAACTTTGACGGTGTTCACCGTGGCCACCAGGCTATCCTGGCGAGGCTGCGTGAGCGAGCGCTCGAGTTGGGCGTGCCCAGCTGCGTGGTGATTTTCGAGCCGCAGCCACGGGAGTTTTTCGCCCCGGAGACAGCGCCGGCCCGCTTGGCGCGCCTGCGCGACAAACTCCAGCTGCTGGCTGACGAAGGCGTCGACCGGGTCCTGTGCCTGGCTTTCAACCAGCGCCTGAGCAAGCTCAGCGCCAGCGAATTCGTTGATACCATTCTGGTGGACGGTCTCGGCGTGCAGCATCTTGAGGTCGGTGACGACTTCCGCTTCGGCTGTGACCGGGTAGGGGATTTCGATTTCCTGCAACAGGCCGGCGTCATGCAGGGCTTCACCGTCGAAGCGGCGCAAACCGTTGAGCTGGACGGTATTCGCGTCAGCAGCACCCAGGTGCGAAATGCCCTGGCCGCTGCCGATTTTGCCTTGGCAGAGCGCCTGCTCGGTCGGCCGTTCCAGATTACCGGGCGAGTCCTGCATGGCCAGAAACTGGCGCGCCAGTTGGGTACGCCAACCGCCAACATTCAACTCAAGCGCCGTCGCGTGCCGCTCACCGGGGTTTACCTGGTCAACGTCGACATCGACGGCAAGACCTGTCCAGGCGTCGCCAATATCGGCGTGCGGCCCACGGTCCAAGGGGATGGCAAAGCCCATCTCGAAGTACATCTTTTAGATTTTGCCGGCGATCTGTATGACCGGCGTTTGACGGTGGTTTTCCACCACAAGCTGCGTGAAGAGCAGCGTTTCGCCTCTCTGGAGGCGCTTAAGACGGCGATCAATGCGGATGTCGCCGCCGCCCGTGCCCTGTCGCACCTAGCGCCAATCGCTAATGAAGAGCCATAAATGACCGACTATAAAGCCACGCTAAACCTTCCGGACACCGCCTTCCCAATGAAGGCCGGCCTGCCACAGCGCGAACCGCAGATTCTGCAGCGCTGGGACAGTATTGGCCTGTACGGAAAGTTGCGCGAGATTGGCAAGGATCGTCCGAAGTTCGTTCTGCACGACGGTCCTCCGTACGCCAACGGCACGATTCACATCGGTCATGCGCTGAACAAGATCCTCAAGGACATGATCATCCGCTCGAAAACCCTGTCGGGTTTCGACGCGCCTTATGTTCCGGGCTGGGACTGCCACGGTCTGCCGATCGAACACAAAGTCGAAGTGACCCACGGCAAGAACCTGGGCGCGGACAAGACCCGCGAACTGTGCCGTGCCTACGCCACCGAGCAGATCGAAGGCCAGAAATCCGAATTCATCCGTCTGGGCGTGTTGGGCGACTTCGCCAACCCGTACAAGACCATGGACTTCAAGAACGAGGCCGGTGAAATCCGCGCGCTCGCCGAAATCGTCAAGGGCGGTTTCGTGTTCAAGGGCCTGAAGCCTGTGAACTGGTGCTTCGACTGCGGTTCGGCCCTGGCTGAAGCGGAAGTCGAGTACGAGAACAAAAAGTCTTCGACCATCGACGTGGCGTTCCCGATTGCCGATGAAGCCAAGCTGGCTGCCGCTTTCGGTCTGCCGTCGCTGGGCAAACCTGCTTCGATCGTGATCTGGACCACCACCCCGTGGACCATCCCGGCCAACCAGGCGCTGAACGTTCACCCGGAATTCAACTACGCCCTGGTCGACGTCGGCGACAAGTTGCTGGTGCTGGCTGAAGAGCTGGTTGAGTCCTGCCTGGTCCGTTACAGCCTGGAAGGTTCGGTCATCGCGACCACCACCGGTAAAGAACTGGAACTGATCAACTTCCGTCACCCGTTCTACGACCGTCTGTCGCCGGTTTACCTGGCCGACTACGTTGAACTGGGCGCTGGCACCGGTGTGGTTCACTCCGCTCCGGCCTACGGCGTGGACGACTTCGTGACCTGCAAGAAATACGGCATGGTCAACGACGACATCCTCAACCCGGTACAAAGCAACGGCGTATACGCGACTTCGCTGGAGTTCTTTGGCGGCCAGTTCATCTGGAAAGCCAACCCGGCCATCGTCGACAAGCTGACCGAAGTCGGTGCGCTGCTGCACACCACCATCATCGAACACAGCTACATGCACTGCTGGCGTCACAAGACCCCGTTGATCTACCGCGCCACCGCGCAGTGGTTCATCGGCATGGACAAAGAGCCTGTCAGCGGCGACACCCTGCGCAAGCGCGCTCTTAAAGCCATCGAAGAAACTCAGTTCGTTCCGGCCTGGGGCCAGGCGCGCCTGCACTCGATGATCGCCAACCGTCCGGACTGGTGCATCTCCCGTCAGCGCAACTGGGGCGTGCCGATCCCGTTCTTCCTGAACAAGGAAAGCGGCGAGCTGCACCCACGTACCGCCGAGCTGATGGAAGAAGTCGCCAAGCGCGTCGAAGTCGAAGGCATCGAAGCCTGGTTCAAGATGGACGCTGCCGAGCTGCTCGGTGACGAAGCGCTGCATTACGACAAGATCAGCGACACCCTGGACGTCTGGTTCGATTCGGGCACCACACACTGGCACGTCCTGCGCGGTTCGCACCCGATGGGCCACGAAACCGGTCCACGCGCCGACCTGTACCTGGAAGGCTCGGACCAACACCGTGGCTGGTTCCACTCGTCGCTGCTGACCGGTTGCGCCATCGACGACCACGCGCCATACCGCGAGCTGCTGACCCACGGCTTCACCGTCGACGAGTCCGGCCGCAAGATGTCCAAGTCGCTGGGCAACGTGATCGCGCCGCAAAAGGTCAACGACACCCTGGGCGCCGACATCATGCGTCTGTGGGTAGCTTCCACCGACTACTCGGGTGAAATGGCGGTTTCCGAACAGATCCTGCAACGCAGTGCGGACGCCTACCGGCGGATCCGTAACACCGCGCGCTTCCTGCTCTCCAACCTGACCGGTTTCAACCCGGCCACCGACATCCTGCCGGCTGAAGAAATGCTCGCGCTGGACCGTTGGGCCGTGGATCGCACTTTGCTGCTGCAACGCGAGCTGCAAGAGCACTACGGCGAATACCGCTTCTGGAACGTTTACTCCAAGATCCACAACTTCTGCGTGCAGGAGCTGGGCGGTTTCTACCTCGACATCATCAAGGACCGTCAGTACACCACTGGCGCCAACAGCAAGGCCCGCCGTTCGGCGCAAACCGCGCTGTACCACATCTCCGAAGCGCTGGTGCGCTGGATCGCGCCGATCCTCGCATTCACCGCCGACGAACTGTGGGAATACCTGCCGGGCGAGCGTAACGAATCGGTCATGCTCAACACCTGGTACGAAGGCCTGACCGAACTGCCGGAAAACGTCGAACTGGGCCGCGCCTACTGGGAGCGGATCATGGCGGTGAAGGTCGCGGTCAACAAAGAAATGGAAATCCAGCGCGCGGCCAAAGCCGTCGGTGGCAACCTGCAGGCCGAAGTGACGCTGTTCGCCGAAGACGCCCTGAGCGCCGACCTGGCCAAGCTGAGCAACGAACTGCGCTTTGTACTGATCACCTCGACCGCCAGCGTAGCGCCGTTCGTACAGGCTCCGGCCGATGCAGTGGTCACCGAAGTCAGCGGCCTGAAGCTGAAAATCGTCAAGTCGGCCTTCGCCAAGTGCGCCCGTTGCTGGCACTGCCGTGAAGACGTCGGCGTGAACCCGGAGCATCCGGAAATCTGCGGTCGTTGCGTCGATAACATCAGCGGCACTGGCGAGGTTCGTCACTATGCCTAATGCCATTGGCCGTTTCGGACGGCTGGGCTGGCTCTGGTTGAGTTTGCTGGTCCTGGTCATCGACCAGGCCAGCAAGTTCTACTTCGAAGGCAAGCTTGAGATGTACCAGCAGATCGTGGTGATCCCCGATTACTTCAGCTGGACCCTGGCCTACAACACGGGCGCGGCATTCAGCTTCCTGGCCGACAGCTCGGGCTGGCAGCGCTGGTTGTTCGCCCTGATCGCGGTCGTGGTCAGTGCGGTGCTGGTGGTGTGGCTCAAGCGTCTGGGGCGCAACGAAACCTGGCTGGCCATCGCGTTGGCGCTGGTCCTGGGTGGTGCGCTGGGCAATCTGTACGACCGCATAGCCCTGGGCCATGTGATCGATTTCATCCTGGTGCATTGGCAGAACCGCTGGTACTTCCCGGCGTTTAACTTCGCCGACAGTGCAATTACTGTGGGTGCGGTGATGCTGGCGCTGGACATGTTCAAATCAAAGAAGACGGGAGAAGCAGTTCATGACTGAACAGGTATTGGCTGAGCAACGCATCCGCCAGAACACGGAAGTCACCTTGCACTTTGCACTGCGCCTGGAGAACGGCGACACCGTCGACAGCACCTTCGACAAAGCCCCGGCGACCTTCCAGGTCGGCGACGGTAACCTGTTGCCAGGTTTCGAAGCGGCCCTGTTCGGCTTCAAGGCCGGCGACAAGCGTACGCTGACGATTCTGCCGGAAAACGCTTTCGGTCAGCCGAACCCGCAAAACGTACAGATCATCCCGCGTTCACAGTTCAAGGACATGGACCTTTCGCCGGGTTTGCTGGTGATCTTCAACGATGCGGCGAATACTGAGCTGCCTGGCGTGGTGAAAGAGTTCGATGACGAGCAAGTGACCATCGACTTCAACCATCCGTTGGCCGGCAAGACATTGACCTTTGACGTGGAAATCATCAACGTCAAATCGTTGTAAACGCTGTTCTGTAGGAGCTGGCTTGCCAGCGATGGGGCCATCAGGCTCGCTGCAACGCCAAGGGCCTCATCGCCGGCAAGCCGGCTCCTACAATGTTCTAATTTTCCTGCGCGCAAGACACGAGGCACAGCATGCAAATCAAACTCGCCAACCCCCGTGGCTTCTGCGCCGGTGTGGACCGGGCGATCGAAATCGTCAACCGCGCCCTGGAAGTCTTCGGGCCGCCGATCTATGTGCGCCACGAAGTGGTCCACAACAAATTCGTCGTCGAAGACTTGCGCGCTCGCGGCGCGATCTTCGTTGAAGAGCTGGATCAGGTGCCGGACGACGTCATCGTGATCTTCAGTGCACACGGCGTTTCCCAGGCGGTGCGTACCGAAGCCGCCGGCCGTGGCCTGAAGGTGTTCGACGCCACCTGCCCGCTGGTAACCAAAGTGCACATCGAGGTCGCGCGCTACAGCCGCGATGGCCGTGAATGCATCCTCATCGGCCACGCTGGTCACCCGGAAGTCGAAGGCACCATGGGCCAGTACGATGGCAGCAATGGCGGCGCGATTTACCTGGTCGAGGACGAGAAAGACGTCGCCGCGTTGCAGGTGAACAACCCCGAAAAACTGGCGTTCGTGACCCAGACCACCCTGTCCATGGACGATACCAGCCGCGTTATCGACGCGTTGCGTACACGTTTCCCGGCGATTGGTGGCCCGCGCAAGGACGACATCTGCTACGCCACGCAAAACCGTCAGGACGCCGTCAAGACGCTGGCCGACGAATGCGACGTGGTGCTGGTTGTCGGCAGCCCGAACAGCTCCAACTCCAATCGCCTGCGTGAGCTGGCCGAACGCATGGCCACTCCGGCCTACCTGATCGACGGCGCTGAAGACCTGCAAAAGAGCTGGTTCGACGGTGTCGAGCGCATCGGCATTACCGCAGGTGCCTCTGCGCCGGAAGTACTGGTGCGTGGCGTGATCCAGCAGTTGCAGGCCTGGGGCGCTACCGGTGCCGATGAACTGGCGGGTCGCGAGGAGAACATCACGTTCTCCATGCCGAAAGAGTTACGCGTTCGTTCGCTGCTTTGATTTTCTTCCTTTCTCGCACAACGCCTGCACAGCCTTGATGCTGCGCAGGCTGACGCGACCGCTCGGGGCCAGCACCACTTGGTGCTGACTCACTGGCTCGTGTTTTGCGCAAACATGCAATGTCCCTGCTTGAAAGCCTCCGTGCTGCGGTTCGCCGAGATGGCTGAATCGTACTGAAGTCCTGACATAGTGATTGCCGACAACCGGCACCCGAGTGCCGCTTCGGCGCTCGACAAGCAGCGGATTGCTGCTGTCCTCATGTCCCTTGCCATTTAAATCCAGAATCATCCGCCAGCCTTGGCCCCAATCGTCGTTTATCCCGTGTATGACGACAGCCTGGTTTCGCGTGATCGCCTCGCTTCTGGCGCTGCGCATGCCACTGACAAGCGACTTCGCTGCCTCCTCTTGATGGTTCGATTCCGTGAGCGCTGCAAACGCCGGACTGACCAGATGCAGAACAATCCCGACAATCGTCAGTCCCATGAGCAGTTCAATCAGACTGAAACCCTGCTGACGCATGACATCTCCCTCCCTGGAGTGCGGTGGCCCGCGCAATCCTTGCGCAGTAATGGCAAAACAACCGACACCTGTGGGTCGAATGTTCTAGCGTGTAACAGCAGGTATAGCCGACGGCAACGGAGGGCATTGATGGATCATCGTACAAAAGGTTTCACGCTGATCGAGTTGCTGGTCGCGCTTGCGGTCTTTTTGATTCTGATCACCCTGGCAGTACCGGCGTTTACCCGTTCGGTGCAAGGCACCAGGGCCGATACCGAGATCGGCGACCTGCAACGCGCCTTGAATTTCGCCCGGCTTGAAGCCATCGACCGCGGCATCACCACCCGGGTGCGGCCGACGGCGGGTGGCAGTGTCTGGACCGGGGAATTGGCGGTTTATGACAGTACTGGCACTGTGGCCAATGTATTGCGGGTTGTTCCCGCGATGAGCAGCGGCGCGACTCTGACGCTAACCTCAGGCGTGACCGCCATCGATTTCAACAATCTGGGCGGTCTGTCGGCACCGTCCACGGCGGTGGTGATCAGCTACGTACTGGGGGCGCAAAACAGGACGCTGAATGTGTGTTTGAACGGACGAATTCTATTGGGTGGAAGTTGCGGATGAGGGGATGGAGCAAGCGTGCACAGGAGGGCATGACGCTGATCGAGGTTCTCGTGGCGTTGGTGATTCTGAGCGTGGGGCTGTTGGGGGCGGCGGCGTTCCAGCTCAATGCGCTGAAGTACACCGACAGTTCGCGGATGACCAGCCAGGCGAGTTTTATCGCCTACGACATGATGGACCGCATCCGCGCCAACGCCGGCGCCGATTACACGGTCACGCCGCCGACGTCCGGCAACCTCAACGTTGCCCGGGATCAGGACCTCTACGACTTCACCACCAATATCGTCAGTATGCTCGGCGCCACCGCTACGGGCAGCGTCACCCTTAATCAGCGGGTGTACACCATCACCATTACCTGGGACGACTCGCGGGCTGCCAATGCCGCCAATTCCCGTCGCAGCTTTGTGCTGACCAGTCGCGCCGCTGTCGATCCGGTGGCGACACCATGAACCGGCTCAACAGAGGTTTCGGCCTGATCGAAATGTTGATCGCGTTGGCGTTGAGCCTGGTCGTGGTGCTCGGTGTGGCGCAGATTTTCATAGCGGCCAAGAACACTTATGTCAGCCAGAACGCGGCAGCGAACATGCAGGAAGATGCGCGTTTCGTGCTGAGCAAAATGATTCAGGAAATCCGCATGGTGGGGATGTTCGGTTGTCTGGGGACGATCTCCGAGGCAAGCGCTGGGGTCGGTTTCACTACCAACCAGGCAACGCCGATCGGCTGGGACAATGCCAACCTCAAGCTGACCCTGGTGACTGCCGATGTCGGAGCGGGTGGCGGTACGCCGACCTGGACGGTGGTTTCGGATTGCCGAAATACCGCGACGGCTTACTCCAACGTGCAGGCTCCCGCCACAGGGCAATTGGCGTTTCCGATTCGACGACTGATCTACAGCCTCAAGAACGGCCAACTGACGATGGGCAGTGGCATCGGCACGCCGGCTCAGGCAGTGCTTGTCGACAACGTCAAAGCCTTTGACGTGAGCTTCGGTCTCGCAGCGTCAGCCACCGATACGGCCGCTTCCAGTTACAGCACCAACCCGTCCGACCCTGCGCGAATCCGTAGTGTGCGCTTGACGTTGACGCTGAAAGATCCGAACAGTCGCGTTCGAGATCAAACCTTCAACGTGGTTGCCGCTTTGCGCAACCGCTTGCCATGAGGGGAGGGCCGATGAGTTTTTCTCCCGCTACCACTCACGCCCAGCGTGGCATGGCGCTGCTGGTCAGCCTGGTGTTCCTCCTGTTGCTGACGCTGATTGGTATTTCATCGATGCAGAACGCAACCCTGCAGGAAAAGATGGCCAGCAGCGTCACCCTGCGCAATCAGTCGTTCCAGATCGCCGAAGCCGCGTTGCGCATCGGCGAAAGTGCGGTTCAGCTCGATACCTATACATTGCCGGTTTGCAGCGGCAATCAATGTTTGCCACCCGCCGAGTCATCGACCCTCACGGCTGCCGGTCTCAACTCCTCCTCGGGTGTCACCTGGATCGCGGCCGCCAACGGCTTCTATGGGGTACAGAACATCGGCACCACGTTGAATGCCGTGAATGTGCCGAGCAACACCTCTGCGACGCTTTATCGGGTCACGGCAGTGGCCATCGTGGGCAACAACGTGCGCAGTGTGGTGGAGAGCATCTATGCCAAATACCAATAGGTGCTCAGGGATCTGGCGGTTACTGAGTGGTATTGCATTGGGGCTGTACCTGTCAGCGCCTGCGTACGCATTCACGCCCTCGGACTCGCCCCTGCTGAGCGCCGCGGCGGTTGCGCCCAACGTGATGCTGCTGATCGATGATTCGGGGAGCATGAACAACATCATTTGGGCGCCGGGATTCGATCCGACGGTCAGTCGCCCGCAAATTGCCAATTGCAGTTCGAACAGCTCGTGTCTGAGCGGTCAGAATCTGGACATGGACGATACCAACATCACCTTGTCGAGCCTGAATCGCGGCGGTTGCTCCAACAATGGCAACTGGTACGGTTTTTATCGGGGCTTCCTGGGACTGTCATCGATATGCCTGAAGCTGCCGGACCCGGTGGGCAACGAAAACACGCGTTATACGGCTAACTATCTGTCTTATCTGGTCACACTGGCCAACGGTTCGAACAGGGATTTCACCACCGGTACCGGTGCGATCCCCAATGATTACCGCATCAGCGTTGCGCAGGATGTATCCACCAATCTGGTCACCAGCAACCGTTCATTGAGAATAGGCCTGGCGACATTCAACCCTTCTGTCAGTGGCAACTCCGGCCCCGGCGGTTTTATCGCCCGTGCGGTCAGCGATCTGTCTCCCGTCAGTGGTAGCGTTACCCAGGCCCAGGCGGACACCAATTACAACGCCTTGATCTCTTCAATCAATGGTTTGAGTGCAATCGCCAATACCCCGTTGGCAGAAACCTATTACGAGATCACGCGGTACATGCGCGGCATGGCGCCGTACTACAACTCGACGCCAACCACTTACACCAGCCCGATCCAGTATCGCTGCCAGAAAAACTATGGCGTGGTGATCACCGACGGCTTGCCTACGTTCGACAGGACCTTCCCGACCAACGATCCGCTCGGTGGCGCCCGCTTGCCGAACTGGGACGGCAACAGCGCGAACGATGGCGACAACCTCTCCGGTGATGGCGAGGGGGACACGTTGTACCTGGACGACATCGCCAAATTCGCCTTCGACATCGATATGCGCACCACCGGCACCGATGTCGGTGGCAAAAGCTGGAACGCCGCAGATTTCCCCAAACAGAACATGAACACCTACACCGTGGGTTTCACCGCCGCGAACCAGATGTTGTCGGACGCCGCCGGTTACGGGCAGGGCAAGTACTACCAGGCGACGGACAGTGCCGGCCTCAATACCGCGTTGTCATCAGCCCTGAGCGACATCACGTCGAAAGCCGGTTCTGGCGGGAGCGGCACCACCAGCAGTGCAATCGTCGGGGTCGGTTCCGCTTACTACCAGACCAGCTACGACCCCAAGGACTGGCGCGGCACCATCAAATCTTACGGGTTCACCGCCACCGGCTCGGTCAATACCTCCACGGTGCTCTGGACGACTGATACCGCCATCGTGCCCGGCGCCACAGCGCCGACTTACCAGTCGTGGAACAACGTGAGCAATGCTCCCGTCACGCTGGCCTACGCCAATTTCGCCCCGGCACAGCAGACGGTGCTGAATCAAGGCCTGCCCACCGGCATCACGGGCAGCGACCTTGTGGAATGGAGCAAGGGCACCAACAAGACCGGGTTGAAAGTTCGCAGCGTGTTGCTCGGCGACATCATCAATTCGCCTTTGGTGCTGGCCTCACCCACGGAAAAAACCGCATCCGATCTGGTCAGTGACACCAGCTACAGCACCTATCTGGCCACCAAATCCAGCAACATGAACACCAGCCTGGTGGTCAATGCCAATGATGGTTTTGTCAGCGTCATCAACTCGGGTAACGGCGCCAGACGTTATGCCTACATGCCCTCCAGTGTTTTGCCATCGTTGCGCTATATCGCCGATACCGCCTACATCAACGGCGTCAGCCACAAGTTTTTGGTCGACGGTCAGGTCGGCGTATTCGATGCACAACTCAACAGTGCCTGGAAAACCCTCGCGCTCGGCGGAACAGGCGCGGGCGGCAAGACGTTCTACGCCTTGCAGCTGTTTGACGCTTCGGCAGGCAACGTGACCAAGGCGTTGTGGGAAATCAGTGCACCTGCCACAGCAAACACGGCGAACGTTTTCAATGATCTGGGTTATGCCTACGCCCGTCCGGAAGTGGCACGCTTAGCGGATGGTCGTTGGGCGGCATTCATCTCCAACGGCTACGGCAGCAATTCGGGCGTGGCGGCGTTGTACGTGGTGGATATCCGCGATGGATCGCTGATCAAGAAAATCGTCGTCGACAGCACGGAAACCACCAACGGTTTGTCGTCGGTGAAACTCAAGGTCAACTCGCAGAATGTGGTGCAGGCCGCCTATGGCGGGGACCTGAAAGGGCGGTTATGGAAGTTTGATTTGAGCGGCGCTACCACGGACACCTGGGGCGTGGCGTTTTCCGGCAAACCGTTGTTCACGACGGCGGGCGGGGCCACCCAGCCAATCACCGCGCAGCCGTTGCTGGCGGACAATTCACTGGGCGGCAAAGTGGTGTTTTTCGGTACCGGCAAATTCAATGAGACGGTCGACAAGACCAACAAGGATCTGCAGGCGTTTTATGCGGTGTGGGATGCTGACGGCGGCTCTGGACAGATCACCACGTCCAGTTTGCAGATCCAGTCGGTGACGGGCGTGTTCTCGGGAAGTACGGGGCAGTTCATCACCACCAGCCAGAACGAAGTGACCTATCCGGCGGAGAAGGGCTGGTATTTGCCACTGGTCTACAACAGCGTATTGACCGGTGAGCGGGTGATTAACCAGGCGGCTCTGGTGTTGGGGCGAATCGTATTTACCACGGCCATTGTGGACACCACGGACCCTTGTGCCAGTTTTGGCACCGGCAAACTGGTCGAACTGGATGCGTTCAGCGGTAAGATGCTCAACTACGCGGTGCTCGACACCACTGGCGATGGGGTGGTCGACAGCGCAGACGCGATATCCGCCGGGGTGATTTTCACTAGCGGGATGCCATTCTTGAGCGCCGTTACCAACGGCGGCACCGGCAAGATCGTAACCGATACAGGTTCAACGGTGACCAAGCTGACCGAAAAGGGCGGCGGTGGCAGCCGTCGCATCATGTGGCGACAAATACAGTAAGTGAGAGTTGAGGCATGCGCAGATCCAACCGAGGTTTTACCCTGATCGAAATCATGATCGTGATTGCGATCATCGGGATCGTCATCACCATTGGCTACCCGAGCCTCACCGAATACGTGAAAAAGGGCCGCCGGGCTGAAGTGGCCGGGCTGCTCTCCGAGCAGGCGCAGGTTCTTGAACGGTTTTATTCGAAGGGTAATGTCTACACCAATGCCACCGGCCTGAGCGCCGGCAATGACTATTACACCATCACCCCGACCCTGACCGACCAGACCTTCCTGCTGACCGCTACACGCAAGGCCGGCAGCATGGCGACTGACAAGTGTGGCGATTTCACCATCACCAACACCGGTGTCAGAAGCATGGTCAACGCGACGGCCGGACTGACCACCAAGGATTGCTGGGGTCGCTGAGTTTTTTCCGGGCGCCTTTTGCGCCTCCTGTCTCTTTAACGGTTGGATCGGAACATGACCATGCAACAGCAAGTGGTGATAGTCGGCGGCGGTGTGATTGGCCTACTGACAGCGTTCAATCTCGCGTCGCAAGTACAGAGCGTTGTGCTGCTGGACCGTTCGAATGTCGGTCAGGAATCGTCCTGGGCCGGTGGCGGTATCGTTTCACCGCTCTACCCGTGGCGCTACAGCCCGGCAGTTACCGCGCTGGCCCATTGGTCTCAGGACTTTTATCCACAGCTGGGCGAGCGCCTGTTTGCTGCGACCGGGATTGATCCCGAAGTGCACACCACCGGCCTGTACTGGCTGGACCTGGACGATGAAGCCGAGGCGCTGGCCTGGGCCGAGCGGGAAAACCGTCCGCTGCGGGCTGTGGATATCTCGGCGGCGCACGATGCGGTGCCGGTCCTGGGTGGCGGTTTTACCCGTGCGATCTATATGGCCGACGTGGCCAACGTACGTAATCCACGGCTGGTGAAATCCCTCAAGGCTGCCTTATTGGCGCTGCCGAACGTGACGATTCATGAGCAGTGCGAAGTCAGCGGGTTCGTTCGCGAAGGCGAAAAAGTCGTCGGCGTGCAGACTTCGGCGGGCGCGATCCATGGTGATCAGGTGGTGCTGACGGCGGGTGCCTGGAGCGGTGATTTGCTCAAAAGCCTGGGCCTTGCGTTGCCGGTTGAACCCGTGAAAGGGCAGATGATTCTTTACAAGTGCGCGGCGGACTTCCTGCCGAGCATGGTGCTGGCCAAGGGGCGTTATGCGATTCCTCGCCGGGATGGACACATTCTGATTGGCAGCACGCTGGAACATGAAGGCTTCGACAAGACGCCGACCGGCTCTGCGCTTGAAAGCCTGAAAGCGTCGGCGGTGGAATTGATTCCAGCGCTGGCGGATGCCGAGGTGGTCGGGCATTGGGCGGGGTTGCGACCGGGTTCCCCGGAGGGCATTCCCTACATCGGCCGGGTGCCGGGCTTCGAGGGGTTATGGCTCAACTGCGGGCATTACCGTAACGGGTTGGTGCTGGCGCCGGCGTCGTGCCAGTTGTTTGCGGATGTGATGCTGGGCAGGACGCCGATCATTGATCCGGCGCCATATGCGCCGGCAGGGCGGATTTGACCGTTAGATAGTTGGCGTTTGTCAGGACGCTATCGCGAGCAAGCTTGCTCCTACAGGGTATGAGTCGATTTACATATTGTGATTGACTCAAATTCTGTAGGAGCAAGCTTGCTCGCGATGGGGCCCTTCAATCCAGCCCGAATTTCTTCAACCTGTAACGCATCGACCGAAACGACAAATTCAATCGCTGAGCCGCCGCCGTGCGGTTCCAGCGGGTTTCCTCAAGGGCCTGGAGGATGAGTTTGCGTTCGACGTTTTCCAGATAGTCTTCCAGATTGTCTATCTGCGTCAGGTCCGGCACACCGCTGTCGGCGCTGCAATTGCCTTCGGCCAGTCGCAGGTCGCTGGCTTCGATCTGTTTGTTGTCGCACAGGGTGTGGGCGCGTTCGAGCATGTTCTCCAATTCCCGCACATTGCCCGGAAAGCGATAGCTTTTCAGCGCTTCAAGCGCTTGTGGGTGGAGCTTCGGGGCGGGTTGGCCGCTGGCTGCCGCCAGACGCTTGAGCACATGACTGGCCAATGACTCGATGTCGTCGCGGCGTTCGCGCAAGGGCGGAACCCGTAGTTCGATCACATTCAGCCGGTAATACAAATCCTGGCGAAAGCGTTCAGCGGCGACTTCGGCGTCGAGGTCTTTATGGGTGGCGCAGAGGATCCGCACATCGACCACGGTTTCCTGCTGGCCGCCAACGCTGCGAACGGCTTTTTCCTGAATCGCCCGCAGCAGTTTGACCTGCATCGACAGCGGCAAGTCGGCCACTTCGTCGAGGAACAGCGTGCCACCCTGAGCGGCCTGGAACAGCCCGGGCTTGTCTTCGATAGCGCCGCTGAAGCTGCCTTTGCGATGGCCGAAAAACTCGCTTTCCATCAGTTCCGACGGTATCGCCCCGCAATTGACCGGGACAAACGGTTGGTTGGCGCGCGGTCCTTGTTCGTGGATCAGTCGGGCGACCAGTTCCTTGCCGCTGCCGGACTCGCCGCTGATATAGACCGGCGCCTGACTGCGCGCCAGTTTGTCGATTTGTTTGCGCAGGCTGCGCATGGGCAGCGAATCGCCCAGCAACCGTCGGTCGATGGCTGCGCCCGGTGCCGGCATGCGCAGGGCGCTGGTGACCAGTTCGCGCAGCCGCGTGAGGTCCACCGGTTTGGTCAGGAAGTCGAAGGCGCCGGCCTTGAGGGCGTTGATCGCCGTTTCGAGGCTGCCGTAGGCGGTAATCATGGCCACCGGCAGGTTTGGGGCGCGTTGCTGGATATGTTGCACCAGCTCAAGACCGGTGCCGTCCGGCAGGCGCATGTCGGTCAGGCACAGGTCGAAGGTCTCACGCTTCAACAGCGCCTGGGCTTCGCCGAGGTTACGGGCGCTGAAGGTGTCGAGTTTCATCCGTCCCAGGGTGATTTCCAGGAGTTCGCGGATATCCGGCTCGTCGTCGACGATCAGGACTTTTTGCCGTGGGCTCATGTTCAACTTTGTTTCCGTCCGTGAGCAAAGGTGATGCGAAAGCAGCCGCCATCATGGCGTGGCTTGAAGTCTAGGCGGGCCTGGTTGCTTTCGCACAGCTCACGGGACAGATACAGCCCCAGGCCCGTGCCTTGGGCGCTGGTGGTATAGAACGGTTCGAACAAATGCACCTGCTGGTCCGGTGCCACGCCGGGGCCATCGTCCCGAACCTCGATGATCGGCAACTGGCTGTCGGGGTCGACAAACAAATCGAGCCAGACCTGCGCCTGATCGTGGATTTGAGCGCTATGTCGCCAGGCGTTGCGCAACAAATTATCGAGAATCTGGGTGAGCTGGTTCGGATCCATCAGGGTTTTGAAGTCCCCTGAACCGATGCGCAGGTGAATCTGCTGACGATCAAGCGCACTTTCGCGACTGTCGGCAACGAACTGTTCCAGCCACGCCCTCAGGTCGAGTCGTTGCGGCACGGTTTGCTGGCGGCGGGACAGTTGCAGGACGTTTTCGATAACCCGATTCATTCGCTGAGAGTGGTCTTGAATAATCTGGGTCAGACGTCGATCCGCGCCGTTCAGTTCCTCCGATTCCTGCAATAGCTGAGCGGCATGACTAATGGCGCCCAAAGGATTGCGAATTTCGTGGGCTATACCGGCCGTCAGGCGGCCCAAAGCGGCGAGCTTCAGTTGTTGGGCCTGTTGGGCTATTTGTGCGAGATCCTCAAGGAAGACCAGGGTTTGGTGGTGTGGGCTTTGGGTCAGGGCAATGAAGCTCGGTTGCAGTTCCAGGCCGCTGTTGGCAATTTTCAGGCTCTGGGGGCGTAGCGTCGGATTGTTCCGCCACAGTTGCAGGCGTTCGACAAGAATGGGAGCGCAGTCGTCGATCCGTTGGCCTTCGAGATGGTCTCTGCCCAGTAAGATCAGCGCGCTGTGGTTGGCCAATTGCACCCGCAGTTGGCCGTCGAGCACCAGGATGCCGGTGCGCATGCGTTGCAGGATCAATGCATTGAGGGCTTCGAGGCCTACCACTTCGCTGGCCCGTTGTTCGGCGAGGGTTTCGCTGACTTCCAGGCGTTGGATCAAGCCTTGCACCAGCACCGCTGCAGCAAAGCACAGCGCACCGAGGGTGCCGGCTTGCAGGTAATCGTTGGGGCTGGCGGGGTGGTTTAAGCTCAGGAGAAAGCTCAGCCCGACGATGCCGAGCGCGCCAACGGCGGCGATCAGCAGGCCGATGCGGCTACGCAACAAGGTGTTGCTGATGGCCACCGAGACGATCAGCAAGTTGCCGATGGCGCTGGCGACACCGCCGGCGGCGTAGAACAAGCCACACAACAGCAGGACATCAATCAGCGCCAGGCTGAACAGTTGCGCCGGACGGCGGGTGTTCTCGAAGAAGACCACCAGCAAGATGTTCAGCACCAGGTACAGCCAGCTGCCACTGCGCAACAGGCTGTCATTGGCGAACGTCAGCAACTGGTTGTCCAGGTTGCTGGAGATCAGCAGCACCAAGGTGATGCCGACGCTTAGACGGTAGAGGTGATAAAGGCGCAGCAGTCGCTGAGCCTGTTTGCTGCCGGGACTGGACGTCTCAGCGATCACTGGAGCCCGGGCCTTGCTCGAGGTGAGCCTGGCTGCAATACCACTGTTGTTGAAGGCTCAGCGCGCGGTCGCGGGGCAGGTGTACGCCGCAATGGGCGCAGCGGACCATGGGCGCGGCTTCCAGTTCGGCGGGGGACTTGGGCACAGAAGCCTGGCCCTTGAACTTGCGCCAGAACCATACCGCAGCGGCAATCAGGGCGATCCAGAACAGTAAACGAAGCATGATGAGCTGCTTTATGACGAGTGATTAAGCAGTTTAGCCAAGGACATGACGGGCGCACAGCCTGTTAGCGCCGCAATAAAAGTCCGGACATAAAAAAGGAGCCTCGAAAGGCTCCTTTTTGCACCACCGGTCGTATCAGTCGAACACGCCGAAGGTCATGTAGCTGAACCACGAGCGGTCGCTGTTGTTGCCTTCCGCTTCGTGATTTTCTTCTTCGATCACGTCGCCATTTTCATCTTTAGGCTTGAGATCGTTCGGAATCGCTTCTTTGGCGTCTCGGAATTGTCTCTGCACGTCCTGGTTGGCGCGGGTTTCGCCCGGCGGCAGCGGTGGACGGGATTCGATCAGGCCCAGAGTCGCCTTGCTCAACCACGAACGGTTGTCGGCTTCGTCGACCGATGGCACGAACTGACCGTCCACCAGCGTTGGGTGGTTCGGGTAGTTGAGCTTCAGGGTTTCGAGGCTGGTGGCTGCCAGGTCGTCCAGGTGCAGACGCTGGTAGGCTTCAGTCATCACCGCCAGGCCGTCGCCGACCGATGGGGTTTCCTGGAAGTTTTCCACCACGTAACGACCACGGTTCGCGGCAGCGACGTAGGCCTGACGGGTCAGGTAGTAGTCGGCGACGTGAATCTCGTAGGCCGCCAGCAGGTTGCGCAGGTAAATCATGCGCTGCTTGGCGTCCGGCGAGTAGCGGCTGTTCGGGAAGCGGCTGGTCAGTTGGGCGAACTCGTTGTAGGAGTCGCGGGCAGCACCCGGGTCACGCTTGGTCATGTCCAGCGGCAGGAAACGCGACAGCAGGCCGACGTCCTGGTCGAAAGAGGTCAGGCCCTTGAGGTAATAGGCGTAATCCACGTTCGGATGCTGAGGGTGCAAACGAATGAAGCGCTCGGCGGCAGACTTCGCAGCCTCAGGCTCGGTGTTCTTGTAGTTGGCGTAGATAAGCTCGAGTTGAGCCTGATCGGCGTAGCGACCGAACGGATAACGCGACTCCAGCGCCTTCAGCTTGGCTGTGGCGGCGGTGTAGCTATTGTTGTCCAGATCTTGCTGAGCCTGCTGGTACAGCTCGACTTCGCTAAGGTTTTCGTCTACGACTTCCTTCGATGAGCAAGCAGCGGTCAATGCGAGGATGGCGATCAGCAGCAGGTGTTTCACTTGCATGGCGGCTTGCGTCCCTATGACGGCCGCTGTCTTGGGCGAGGCCGTCCTGTTATGATGAGCGCCCCGTTGAATAGCCTCGGGGCAAAAGACGCCGTATTTAACCACAAGCGCGCAGCCGAAACCAAAGGCTGTGCCGACGCCTAGTCTGAGCATGTCCGATAAAATTGAACTTCGCGCAGAGGTGCCGTCCGAATTGGGCGGCCAACGCCTCGATCAAGTCGCCGCACAATTATTCGCTGAGCACTCGCGCTCGCGCCTTTCCGCCTGGATCAAAGACGGCCGCCTGACTGTGGATGGGGCGGTTATCCGCCCGCGAGACATCGTTCACGGTGGCGCCATTCTTGAACTGACTGCCGAGCAGGAAGCTCAGGGCGAATGGATCGCTCAAGACATCGAGCTGGACATCGTCTATGAAGACGACGACATCCTGGTGATCAACAAGCCCGCGGGCCTGGTGGTGCATCCGGCTGCCGGTCACGCTGATGGCACCTTGCTCAACGCCTTGCTGCACCACGTGCCGGACATTATCAATGTGCCCCGCGCCGGTATCGTGCATCGCCTGGACAAGGACACCACCGGTCTGATGGTGGTGGCCAAGACCATTCAAGCGCAGACGCAGCTGGTTACACAGTTGCAGAGCCGTAGCGTCAGCCGGATCTACGAGTGCATTGTGATCGGTGTGGTAACGGCGGGCGGCAAGATCAACGCGCCTATCGGTCGTCACGGCCAGCAACGCCAGCGCATGGCCGTGATGGAAGGTGGCAAGCAAGCCGTCAGCCATTACCGTGTGCTCGAGCGTTTCCGCTCCCACACTCACGTGCGGGTGAAGCTGGAAACCGGTCGTACGCACCAGATTCGCGTGCACATGGCGCACATCAACTACCCGTTGGTCGGAGATCCTGCCTACGGCGGTCGTTTCCGTATCCCGCCAGCCGCCAGTCAGACCATGGTCGATTCCTTGAAGACGTTCCCGCGTCAGGCGCTGCATGCGCGGTTCCTGGAGCTGGATCACCCGACTACCGGTAAACGCATGAGCTGGGAATCGCCACTGCCGGACGATTTCGTCTGGTTGCTGACGCTGCTCAAGCAAGACCGCGAGGCGTTCATCGGATGAGTGACTGGCTGATTCCCGACTGGCCTGCGCCTGCCGGGGTGAAAGCCTGCGTCACCACCCGTGCGGGCGGCGTCAGTCTGGCGCCGTTCGACAGCCTCAACCTCGGCGATCACGTCGACGACAGCCCCGAAGCTGTTGCCGAAAACCGCCGTCGCCTCACCGATCATTTCTCCATGCAGCCGGCCTGGTTGAAGCAGGTTCACGGCATCGCCGTGGCTCATGCGGACCCAAGCCTTGTGGCCACCGCAGACGCCAGCTGGACGGCAACGCCCGGCATTGCCTGCGCGGCGATGACGGCTGATTGCCTGCCCGCGTTGTTTTGCGACCGTGCCGGCACTCGCGTCGCTGCGGCCCACGCCGGTTGGCGCGGGTTGGCGGCGGGCGTGCTCGAAGCGACGCTCGATGCGCTGGCCGTGCCCTCGGAAGACGTGCTGGTCTGGCTCGGTCCGGCCATTGGCCCGCAAGCCTTTGAAGTCGGCCCGGAAGTGCGGGCTACCTTCGTCGAGCAATTGCCCGAATCCGCGAAAGCCTTCGTGCCGAGCCAAAACGCTGGCAAATTCATGGCTGACATCTATGAGCTGGCGCGTTTGCGTCTGGCGGCTCGTGGTGTCACTGCTGTTTATGGTGGCGGTTTCTGCACCGTGACCGATCCCCGCTTCTTTTCTTACCGTCGTAGTCCTCGCACTGGTCGGTTTGCCTCCCTTATCTGGCTCGAACGCTAAACTCCTCTGACCTGCGTCAACTGTACGACGCTTGAAACTCCCAGAATCGACCACATCTATAGCAGTATCTGGCAGGTTTCTTCATTCAGGATGTTTTATAGGTCCGGCCTGCTCAAAAGGAAGGTGACCCATGCGTATAGATCGTTTAACCAGCAAATTGCAGTTAGCTCTATCCGACGCCCAATCGCTGGCCGTCGGCCTTGACCATCCCGGTATTGAACCGGCGCACTTGATGCAAGCCATGCTTGAACAGCAGGGTGGTTCGATCAAACCCCTGTTGATGCAGGTCGGTTTTGACGTCAACAGCCTGCGTAAAGAGCTGACCAAAGAGCTCGACCAGCTGCCAAAAATCCAGAACCCGACCGGCGACGTCAACATGTCGCAGGACTTGGCGCGTCTGCTCAACCAGGCGGATCGCCTGGCCCAGCAGAAGGGTGATCAGTTCATTTCCAGTGAGCTGGTGCTGCTCGCCGCCATGGACGAGAACAGCAAACTCGGCAAATTGTTGCTCGGTCAGGGCGTCAGCAAAAAAGCCCTGGAAAACGCGATCAACAACCTGCGTGGCGGCGAAGCGGTCAACGACGCCAACCACGAAGAGTCGCGTCAGGCGCTGGATAAATACACCGTCGACCTGACCAAGCGCGCCGAAGACGGCAAGCTCGATCCGGTAATCGGTCGTGACGACGAAATTCGCCGGACCATTCAGGTGCTGCAACGCCGCACCAAGAATAACCCGGTGCTGATCGGTGAGCCTGGCGTGGGTAAAACCGCCATCGCCGAAGGCCTGGCCCAGCGCATCATCAACGGTGAAGTACCGGATGGCCTGAAAGGCAAACGCCTGCTGTCCCTGGACATGGGCGCGCTGATTGCCGGTGCCAAGTACCGTGGCGAGTTCGAAGAACGCCTGAAATCCCTGCTCAACGAACTGTCGAAGCAGGAAGGGCAGATTATTCTGTTCATCGACGAACTGCACACCATGGTCGGCGCCGGTAAGGGCGAAGGCTCGATGGATGCGGGCAACATGCTCAAACCTGCGTTGGCCCGTGGCGAGTTGCACTGCGTCGGCGCGACCACGCTCAACGAGTACCGCCAATATATAGAGAAGGACGCGGCCCTTGAGCGGCGCTTCCAGAAAGTGTTGGTGGACGAACCGAGCGAAGAAGACACCATCGCCATTCTGCGCGGCCTGAAAGAGCGCTATGAAGTTCACCACAAAGTGGCGATCACCGACGGTGCGATCATCGCCGCGGCCAAACTCAGTCATCGCTACATTACCGATCGTCAGTTGCCGGACAAGGCCATCGACCTGATCGACGAAGCCGCCAGCCGCATCCGCATGGAGATCGACTCCAAGCCGGAAGTGCTGGACCGTCTTGAGCGTCGTCTGATTCAGCTGAAGGTGGAATCCCAGGCGCTGAAGAAAGAGAGCGACGAAGCGGCGATCAAGCGCCTGGAAAAACTCCAGGAAGAAATCGTTCGTCATGAACGGGAGTATTCGGACCTCGAAGAAATCTGGAACTCGGAAAAAGCCGAAGTCCAGGGTTCTGCGCAGATCCAGCAGAAAATCGAACAGTCCCGCCAGGAACTGGAAGCCGCACGCCGTAAAGGCGACCTGAACCGCATGGCCGAGCTGCAATATGGGGTGATCCCGGACCTGGAGCGCAGCCTGCAAATGGTCGACCAGCATGGCAAAAGCGAAAACCAGTTGCTGCGCAGCAAGGTGACCGAGGAAGAAATCGCCGAAGTCGTCTCGAAGTGGACCGGTATCCCCGTGTCGAAAATGCTCGAAGGCGAGCGCGACAAGCTGATGAAGATGGAAGGCCTGTTGCACCAGCGTGTGATCGGTCAGGACGAAGCGGTGATCGCGGTTTCCAACGCGGTGCGTCGTTCGCGGGCCGGTTTGTCCGACCCGAATCGTCCGAGCGGTTCATTCATGTTCCTCGGCCCGACCGGTGTCGGTAAAACCGAGTTGTGCAAGGCGTTGGCCGAGTTCCTCTTTGATACCGAAGAGGCGATGGTGCGGATCGACATGTCCGAGTTCATGGAGAAACATTCCGTGGCCCGGTTGATCGGTGCGCCACCAGGCTACGTAGGGTATGAAGAGGGCGGTTACCTGACCGAGGCGGTGCGTCGCAAGCCTTATTCGGTGATCCTGCTGGATGAGGTCGAGAAGGCCCACCCGGATGTGTTCAACATCTTGCTGCAAGTGCTGGAAGATGGCCGTCTGACCGACAGCCATGGCCGCACGGTGGATTTCAAGAACACCGTGATCGTCATGACCTCCAACCTGGGCTCGGTACAGATCCAGGAACTGGTCGGTGATCGTGAGGCTCAGCGCGCAGCGGTGATGGATGCGATTTCCACGCACTTCCGGCCGGAGTTCATCAACCGGGTCGACGAAGTGGTGATCTTCGAGCCATTGGCGCGGGATCAGATCGCGGGCATCACCGAGATCCAGTTGGGTCGTCTGCGCAGTCGCCTGACTGAGCGCGAACTGAAACTGGAACTCAGCCCTGAGGCCATGGACAAGCTGATCGCGGTTGGCTACGACCCGGTGTACGGCGC
Source organism: Pseudomonas sp. PDM03 (assembly GCF_014852385.1). Taxonomy (NCBI): domain Bacteria; kingdom Pseudomonadati; phylum Pseudomonadota; class Gammaproteobacteria; order Pseudomonadales; family Pseudomonadaceae; genus Pseudomonas; species Pseudomonas sp. PDM03. Next base: position 38,427 of record NZ_JACVBM010000022.1, read on the forward strand.
ACGGCCACTGAAACGTGCGATTCAGCGCTGGATCGAAAACCCGCTGGCGCAGCTGATTTTGTCGGGTCGTTTCATGCCCGGCGATACCGCCAAGGGTGTGGTGGAAAACGACGAAATCGTCTTCGCCTGATCCGCGTCAGCAACAAAACTGAAGAGGCCTCGCATTGCGAGGCCTTTTTTTCGTCAGGTTGTTGAACTCAAAGGAAAAGGCTTGTAAAGTGCGCCCCGCAGTAAGTCACCCGGAAGGGTTTCTGCTCCCCAAGCAGGAATCTGAAATAAGTTGCAAATCATTAACTTGAATGCAATTTAGGGGGTTGACAGAGGTGCTTAAGATTGTAGAATAGCGCGCCTCAGACACACGAACGCAGCGATGCGAACGGGTCGAAGAGAACGCAGTAAAGCTTCACCGTTGTAAATTGAAATATGTAGTTCCGTGATAGCTCAGTCGGTAGAGCAAATGACTGTTAATCATTGGGTCCCAGGTTCGAGTCCTGGTCACGGAGCCAATTTCAAACCGGGGTATAGCGCAGTCCGGTAGCGCGCCTGCTTTGGGAGCAGGATGTCAGGAGTTCGAATCCCCTTACCCCGACCATTTTTGGGTCGTTAGCTCAGTTGGTAGAGCAGTTGGCTTTTAACCAATTGGTCGTAGGTTCGAATCCCACACGACCCACCATTTTTGAAACCAGTTAACGCTGGAATCGAATCTTAAGATCAGACGCCAAAAGCTCTGTTCGCAGAAGGCGCCTTTTAAAGGTGCCTTTTTTTTACCGGGGTATAGCGCAGTCCGGTAGCGCGCCTGCTTTGGGAGCAGGATGTCAGGAGTTCGAATCCCCTTACCCCGACCATATTAAAAATCCTCGTATCGAAAGATACGGGGATTTTTTTTGCCTTTGAAAAAGCCGAATCCTTTCAAGTCATCGTACAACTAGCCGATAACGAGCTGTCGGGGCGCACTCGCGACCTCCCATTCAGGCCAACAACAAGAAAGGCGCTCGTTATGTTTCTTCGTCAGCTGAATATTGCCCCTCGTGCTGCGCTGGGTTTTGCCTTGATTGCCGTGCTGGTGGCGTTGCTCGGAATATTTGCCCTGGGGCAGATGTCGAGCATTCGCGAGAGCGAGGTGGCGGTGGAGAAGCAATGGCTGCCGAGCATCCGTGGTGGTGATGAGATCCGCGAGCTGATGCTGCGCATCCGTACCATTTCCTTGCGTATGGCACTGGATCAAGACCCAAAGAACATTCCAACCTACCGCGGCCAGATGGACACCCGCGACAAGGAACTGAGCGAGAAGATTGCGGCTTACGACAAGTTGGTCGACACCGCTGAAGGTCAGGCCTTGTACGACCAGTTCAAAACCACCTTCGCCGCCTATCGCACCGGCATTGCCCAGTCGTTCACCTTGGCCGAGCAAGGTCGCCGTGACGAGCTGACCAAACTGCTGTTGATCGACATGAAAACCGTGGTCGATGGTTCCGGCAAGCAGCTCAATGACCTGGCGGACCTGTTCGCCAAACAGGTCGCCGTTGAAAGCCAGAAATCCGCAGCGCACTACGAAACCTCGCGATCCATCGTCAGCCTGTTCATCGCACTCGCGGCGCTGGCGACCGTCGGCCTGGCGATGTTGCTGACTCGCAGTATCGTCCGTCCGCTGAATGAAGCCCTGAGTGCGGCGGAAAGCGTGGCGCAGGGCGATTTGACTCGGCCTATCGCGACCCATGGCAACGACGAAGTGAGCCGTTTGCTCAAGGCGCTGGCGACCATGCAGCAGAACCTGCGGGAAACCCTGCAAGCCATCAGTGGCTCGGCGACGCAACTGGCCACGGCGGCGGATGAGCTGAACGCCGTCACCCTCGACAGTACCCAGGGTCTGCAACAACAGAACAACGAGATTGAGCAAGCCGCCACGGCGGTCAACGAAATGACCTCCGCCGTCGAAGAAGTTGCGCGCAACGCAGTGTCGACCTCCGATGCCACTCGCCAGTCCAGCGAGTCGGCGCATCTGGGGCAGGAGCGAGTCAGCGAAACCGCAAGTGCCATCAGCGACCTGGCCAATGATGTGCAGCACACCGGTGAGTTGGTGCAATCGCTGGCCAATCAGTCCCAGGACATCGGCAAGGTGCTGGATGTGATTCGGGCCATTGCCGAGCAAACCAACCTGTTGGCGCTCAACGCGGCGATTGAAGCGGCGCGCGCGGGGGAGAGCGGGCGCGGTTTTGCGGTGGTGGCCGATGAAGTGCGTGCACTGGCGCATCGCACGCAGCAATCGACCCAGGAAATCGAGCAAATGGTCCAGGGCATGCGCAATGGTTCAAGCCTGGCGCTGGACTCGATGAATGCCAGCGCTTCCCGTGCTGCCGAAACCCTGGTGATGGCGAAGCGGGCGGGTGACGCATTGCAGACGATCACTGCCTCGGTTCACGAAATCCACGAGCGCAACCTGGTGATTGCCAGTGCGGCGGAAGAGCAGGCCCAAGTGGCCCGGGAAGTGGATCGCAATCTGGTGAACATTCGTGATCTGTCGGTGCGTTCCGCTACCGGCGCCGACCAGACCAGTGCCTCCAGCCACGAGCTATCGAAACTGGCCAATGCGTTGCAGGGGATGGTGCAGCGTTTTCGCGTGTAAATGTGCCGGACATGAAAAAGCCGCGCTTTTCGAAGGAAAAGCGCGGCTTTTTTATTGAGACTTAGGCGCCGTCTTGATCTTTCAGGTGTTCGGACACGGGGGGAGATGCAGTAAGACACAGGTCTCCAAATCAGTGGAGATCAAATGTGGGAGCGAGCCTGCTCGCGATAGCGGTGTGTCAGCCAACTCATGTGGCGACTGACACACCGCTATCGCGAGCAGGCTCGCTCCCACAGGGGATGGTTATTAGTGCAGCTTGAGGCGCGGCTCGGTCCCGCGACCAATCTTGCTGCCCAGCATCAACATCGCCGTGCGGAACGCGCCATACAGCGCCATCTGGTGCATGCGGTACAGCGACACATAAAACATCCGCGCCAGCCAACCCTCGAGCATCACGCTGCCGGTCAGGTTGCCCATCAAGTTACCCACAGCCGAAAAACGCGACAGCGAAATCAACGAACCGTAGTCGGTGTACTTATACACAGGCAGCGGCTTGCCCTCGATCCGCAGCTTCAGCGATTTGGCCAGCAACGACGCCTGCTGATGTGCAGCCTGGGCGCGCGGCGGCACATTGCGATCGGTGCCCGGTTGCGGGCAGGCCGCGCAGTCACCGAAGGCGAAGATGTTCTCGTCGCGGGTGGTTTGCAGGGTCGGCAGCACTTGCAGCTGGTTGATGCGGTTGGTTTCCAGACCGTCGATGTCCTTGAGGAAACCCGGCGCACGAATCCCGGCGGCCCAGACTTTCAGGCTGGCGTTGATCACTTTGCCGTCGGCGGTGATCAGGCTGTCGGCGGTCACTTCGCTAACGGCCGCGTTGGTCATGACATTGACCCCGAGTTTCTCCAGGGTTTTATGCACAGGCCCGCCAATGCGTTCCGGCAATGCTGGCAGCACCCGTGGACCGGCTTCGATCAAGGTGATGTGCATGTTCTCCGGTTTGATCCGGTCCAGACCGTAAGCCGCCAGTTCATGTGCGGCGTTGTGCAGTTCGGCGGCCAACTCGACGCCCGTGGCACCGGCGCCGACGATGGCCACGCTGATCTGCTGCACCACATCCGTCTGCCCGGCGTGCGCGCGCAAATAGTGGTTGAGCAGTTGCTGATGGAAACGCTCGGCCTGTTTGCGTGTGTCGAGGAACAGGCAATGTTGCGCCGCGCCCTGGGTGCCGAAATCGTTGGTGGTGCTGCCGACGGCGATTACCAGCGAGTCGTACGGCACTTCACGCGCCGGCACCAGTTCCAGGCCGGCTTCGTCATAGGTGGCGGCCAGCTGGATTTTCTTCTGTGTCCGATCAAGCCCGCTCATGCGCCCCAGCTGGAACTCGAAGTGGTTCCATTTTGCCTGGGCAACATAGTTGAGTTCGTCTTCGGAAGAGTTCAGGGAACCGGCCGCCACTTCGTGCAACAGCGGTTTCCAGATGTGGGTCAGGTTCGCGTCGACCAGCATCACACTGGCCGTGCCGCGCTTGCCCAGAGTCTTACCCAGACGGGTAGCCAACTCCAGACCGCCGGCGCCGCCGCCAACGATGACAATACGATGAGTCATGGGGATATCTCGCAAGGCTAAAAGAAATCGGTGCAATTACCCGAGCGAGCGCGATGCAGCTCATAGCGTCAGGTAACTGATAAATCGGCTCAACAGGCCCAGGCCAATAGTCACGGCCAGCACCACCACCAGGAGCATCCACGGCCGGAAAGGCCGGCGCTCGACTCGGTGCTGGGACAGGTGCAGGTACTCTTCGACATGCTTTTGGTCGTCGGGGTTCAGGCGGCTGGTCATATCGGGCCTCGTCAGGGGTAGACGTTGCTGAATGTGGGGAAGCTACATGCGGGCGGCGGTGTAACACATCAGCCCGCATTGAACGGAGCATAGCCGCTCGCTGGAACAGGCTCGACGCTGACCGTATCGTCCAGGCGAATGATTCCACTTTGTAACACTCGGGCGGTGATTCCGCCATGTCCGCGAACGGCCTGAAAGGTGCCAGGGCCGAGGTTGTTTTGCAGACGCGCGCAGGGCTGACACCAACCGGTGGTTTCGAAAATCGCCTGGCCGATTTTGAAGCGGCGACCCTTGAGGCTGAACAGGTTGATCCCACTGATAACGAGGTTGCGCCGCAAATCATTAGGCAACAGCGGGTTATCTTCCGAGCGGCCCATCAGCGAGTTGATCACCGCCAGATGCTCCCACTGAATCAGCGTCACCTGCCGCGCATTGCGCACGCCGGGGCGGGCACGATCGCCGGTCAGACCGGCCTCGAGTCGTGCCTCCACGGCTTCCAGTTCTATCATTGGCACGTGTGGCTGCGGGCGCACGCCGATCCAGCGTACGCGGCCGGTTTGCGGGACTTCAGCGATCAGTTCCTGCAATGGACTCACAGGCTGATCCCGACATCGAAGACGATGCTGCGACCGAGGTTGCTGCGCAGAAAATCCGGAGCGTCGGGATGCGCAAATAAAACACGGGCGAAGGTCGGCCCCACCAGCGACAACGAGCGCCAGCCCTGACGCAAGTATTCGGTGGGCGGTGGGAAATGGCTATTGAGGTCGAGCACTTCGCGCTTGAGGCTGGCGAAGGCGATGATGTCCAGCTCGCCCAGGTCCATGCCGCGCTCTTTGTAGTTGTGCGCTTTTTTGCGCAAGGTCGGCGCCAGTCTCAACAGGAATTCATTGGCCGGAATGCGCCGGGGTTTGGCTTCGCGACGCACCAGCGAACTCAGCGAAAACGCACTGCGTCGGCGTTGCAGTTCATCGCGCCACTCATCGTTGAGGCGCCGGCCTTCGTCGAGCACGAAAAACACTTCGAAATTCGCCTCGCGAAACAGCACGTCCGGCGGCTCCCCGGCAGGCGCGAATTCGTCGGTGCGGTAAGGAATGTTCAGCCCTTGCAGCAGGCGCTGGCACACCCAACGCTCACGCTCCCATTTGCGGGCATTGGAAAGAAACGCGTTGGCTTGCTCGGCCGCAATGGTCAGCAAGCGTAAGTAATCTGAGTCATCCATAGGCCCAAGCTTAGCGTTCAAATGCGTTCGCAAAGAAGACAGTTTGTCGGAGAAGAGCAAAAGCCTGTCACGCCATTGCCCCATCCCGCGCCCGTTTCAGGGCCCTGCACAAAACGGATAGCGATCTGCGCAAAGCGGATATTGCCCCGCGCCTGGCAGCTTTACCCTCGGCTTTACGGGACGTTAGCCGCTTTACCGACGTTCTGAATAAAACAACAACAAGAGATGAATGCCATGCGCAAGATCGACGTACATGAGGTTATCGACAACGCTCGATTCAACCGCTTCCACTGGATGGTGCTGTTCTGGTGTGCCCTGATCATCATTTTCGACGGTTACGATCTGGTGATTTACGGCGTGGTGCTGCCGATGCTGATGAAGGAGTGGGGGCTCAGTCCCTTGCAGGCCGGCGCGCTGGGAAGTTACGCATTGTTTGGAATGATGTTCGGCGCGCTGTTTTTCGGCCCGCTCTCGGACAAGATCGGCCGCAAGAAAGCCATCACCATCTGCGTGATGCTCTTCAGCGGTTTTACCGTGCTCAACGGTTTTGCCCGCAACCCCACCGAGTTCGGCCTGTGCCGGTTCATCGCCGGCCTGGGTATCGGCGGGGTGATGCCCAACGTCGTGGCGCTGATGAACGAGTACGCGCCGAAGAAAATCCGCAGCACGCTGGTGGCGATCATGTTCAGCGGCTACTCCGTGGGCGGCATGCTCTCGGCGGGACTGGGCATCGTGCTGATCCCGAGCTTCGGCTGGCAGTCGGTGTTTTACGTCGCGGTGCTGCCGTTGGTGTTGTTGCCGCTGATCATGTACTTCCTGCCCGAGTCGGTGGGTTTCATGCTGCGTCAGGGACGCAATGAAGAGGCGCGGGCCATTCTTCAACGGGTCGATCCGGCGTACGTTGCGCAGTCCGGCGATCAACTGCACATGAGCGAAGTGAAGGGCACCGGCACCCCCGTGCTGCAACTGTTTCGCGAGGGGCGCGCACTGCGCACGCTGATGTTGTGGCTGGCGTTTTTCTGCTGCTTGTTGATGGTTTACGCCTTGAGTTCCTGGCTGCCGAAACTGATGGCCAACGCCGGTTACAGCCTGGGTTCGAGCCTGTCGTTCCTGCTGGTGCTCAACTTCGGCGCCATTTTCGGTGCTGTCGGTGGCGGCGTGTTGGGTGACAAACTGAACCTGCCGCGGGTGTTGGCGGTGTTCTTCGCCGTGGCCGCCGTGTCGATCACCTTGCTCGGTTTCAACAGCCCGATGCCGCTGCTGTACTTGCTGATCGCCATCGCCGGCGCCACCACCATCGGTTCGCAGATTCTGTTGTACGCCTGCGCCGCGCAGTTCTACTCCATGACCATTCGCTCCACCGGTCTGGGCTGGGCTTCGGGTATCGGCCGCAACGGTGCGATTGTCGGGCCGCTGCTGGGTGGTGCCTTGCTCGGGATCAGCCTGCCGCTGCAACTCAACTTCATGGCGTTTGCCTTGCCCGGCGCGGTGGCCGCGATAGCCATGACCGTGTTTGCGATCAGCAGTCAGCGTAGTCACAGGCAAGCGCTGTCGGGCCTGCGCAACGGTTCGCCAGACGGGTCTGTCGGCGAAGCTTCATGAAAACGTTTGTCCGGGATTTTTCCCTGTCGGCGGCCGTCGCCGGATTTATCGCCACGGTGATTTCCTATGCCGGCCCGTTGGTGATTATTTTCCAGGCGGCCGAGACCGCACACCTGTCGCGGGAAGTGTTGTCGTCGTGGGTCTGGGCGATTTCCATCGGCAGCGCGGTGCTCGGCATCGGTTTGAGCCTGCGTTACCGCGTGCCGGTGATCATCGCGTGGTCGGCGCCCGGCTCGGCATTGTTGGTGGCGCTGTTGCCGGGGATCTCGATGCCGGAGGCGGTGGGCGCGTACCTGGTCAGCAGCCTGATCATTTTCCTGGTCGGGGTGTCGGGGGCGTTCGACCGGATCATCGGCAAACTGCCGGCGGCTGTTGCGGCGGCGATGCTGGCGGGGATTCTGTTCAGTTTCGGCACCGGGTTGTTTGTCTCGTTGCAGGGCAAACCGCTGCTGGTGCTGGCGATGTTTGCCACGTACCTGATCTGCAAACGCCTGATGCCGCGTTATGCGGTGGTGATGGTGCTGCTGGTGGGCTGCTCGATGGCGTTTCTCGGCGGTGATTTGCACAGCGAAGCGCTGGTGATCGGGTTGGCCACGCCGGTGTGGATCACGCCCGTGTTCAGCCTCAGCGCGACGCTGAACATTGCCTTGCCGCTGGTGATGGTGGCGCTGACCGGCCAGTTCGTGCCCGGCATGGCGGTGCTGCGGGCCAGCGGTTACGCGACGCCGTCCGGCCCGATCATCGCCAGCAGTGCGTTGGGCACGGCGCTGTTGGCACCGTTCGGTTGCCACGGGCTGAATCTGGCCGCGATCACCGCGGCCATTTGTACCGGTCGCGAGGCCCATGAAAATCCTGGCAAGCGCTACGTGGCCGGGGTGGTCGGCGGGCTGTGTTACCTGCTGCTGGGCATCTTCGGCGCCACCCTGGTTTCGCTGTTTTCGGCGTTCCCCAAAGAGCTGATCGCGGCGCTGGCCGGGCTGGCGCTGTTCGCCGCGATTGCCGGGGCACTGGCCGGCGCAATGGCGGTGCCGAGTGATCGGGAAGCCGCGCTGGTGACCTTTCTCACCACCGCTTCGGGCATGTCGTTGTTGGGTTTGTCCGCGGCTTTTTGGGGACTGATTTTCGGCATGGTCACCCATGTGTTGTTAAACGCCCGTCGCGAAAGCGCGGCGGCTGAAGCACTTCCAACTGTCGATCAATAAAAATAAGAGAAAAAACGATGAAACAGATTCTTCCAACAACCGGTTCCGTGTTGTCCATGGCGCTCGTCTCGGGTTTCTCCACCGGTGCGATGGCGGCAGAGGGCGGCTTTATCGAAGACACCACGGCCACCTTGCAGGCACGCAATTACTACTTCAGCCGGGACTTCTCCGACATCGTCGGGGCGAACAAACAGTCGAAGGCCGAAGAGTGGGCGCAGGGCTTCATTCTTAACGTCAAATCCGGCTACACCCAGGGCCCCGTCGGGTTTGGTGTGGATGTGATCGGCCTGCTCGGCCTCAAACTCGACAGCAGCCCGGATCGGGTCAATACCGGTTTACTGCCGGTCAAGGATGACGGGCGTGCGGCAGATGATTACAGCCGTCTCGAAGCTGCGCTTAAGGTGCGTTACTCCAAAACAGAGCTGAAGGTCGGGGAGTTGCAACCCAACCTGCCGGTGTTGGCGTTCAGTGATATCCGCCTGCTGCCGCCCAGTTATCAAGGTGCAAGCATCAGCTCCAGTGAGATCAATGGCCTGACTTTGCAAGGCGGTCACTTGAACACGACCAGCCTGCGCAACGAGGCGGGCGACGAAAAGATGCAGGCCATGCTCGGCCACGTGCCGCAGCGCCAGGTCAGCAGTGATGGCTTCAACTTTGCCGGCGCCGATTACGCCTTCAACGATAAACGCAGCTCGGTCAGCGCCTGGTTCGGGCAACTGGAAGATATCTACAACCAGCGTTTTCTCGGTCTCAAGCACAGCCAGCCGATGGGTGACTGGACTCTGGGCGCCAACCTTGGTTATTACGATTCGCGCGAAGACGGCAAGAAGCTGTTGGGCAACATCGATAACCAGGCGTTCTTCTCGCTGCTGTCGGCCAAGCGCGGTGGTCACACGTTTTATGTCGGTTATCAGGGGATGTTCGGTGACAGCGCATTCCCGCGTGTCTTCGCCAACATCTCGCCGCTGGGCAACGAGGTGCCGACCTACGAGTTTGCATTTACTGATGAACGCTCCTGGCAGGCGCGTTACGACTACGACTTCGCCGCCCTCGGTGTGCCGGGGCTGACCAGCACCGTGCGTTACATTTCCGGTAATAACGTCGACACAGGGCAAGGGTTCGAGGGCAAGGATCGCGAGCGTGATCTCGACCTCGGCTACGTGCTGCAAAACGGTAGCCTCAAAGGCCTCGGGATTCGCGTGCGCAACGTGATGGCCCGTTCCAACTACCGCAGTGATATCGACGAAAACCGCCTGATCCTCAGTTACACCTGGACGCTGCTATGACCCTTGAAAAAGAACAACCGCCTTACAACATCGGCTTGCAGAACAAGCTGGAGCAATTGACCGAGTCGGTGCTGCAAACCGAGGAAGACATGCGCTTTGCCAATCAACTGGCGCGCACGGCCGGCGATCGGGTCAAGGCGAGTGCGCAGAGCATGCAGTCTTCGGCCAGTGTGCTGGAGGACCTGAACCTCTACATGCAGCGTCTGGATCAGGTGTTTGATGAGCTCGGCAGTCAGTCGATGCGCATCGGCGCGATTGTCGGCAGCATCCAGGACATCGCCCGTCAGACCAATTTGCTGGCGCTCAACGCGGCAATCGAGGCGGCGAGGGCGGGCAGTCATGGCCGAGGGTTTGCGGTGGTCGCCGATGAAGTGCGCAATCTCTCGCGTCAGGCTGCGGACTCCAGTGCGCAGATCCGGCAAATCGCCACGGGGCTGGAGCAGTCGGCGGAGCATGCACGCCAGGGGATTCAGCAGTTATCCGGCTCCACCCGTCTGGGGCTGGAAAAGGCTGGAGTGGCTTTGCATTCGATGGGGGAATTGCAAAGCGGTGCGGTGGCCAGGGTCGAGGTGGTCGAGCGGATCATGGCGCGTTTGGCCGGCCTGCATGATTTGGCGTTGCAGGCGAAACGGCTGATCGTGTGATGCCAGGTGTTACAGGTTGCTTGTGCAGTTGCCCATGACTTGGTAGGTCACGCGATGGGTCTGGCCCTGATGGTCGATGTAGACCATGGTTGCCGGCACGACGTCGCACGCGGTTGCGGTGTCGGTCACGGAAACCACCTTGGCGATGTCCAGCGGTTGCGCCGGGTCGTACGGGGTGGCAGCGGGCTCGCTGGCGGCCATGGCTGAGGTGGCGATCAGGGTCAGAAACAGGGTGCTCAGGGTTTTCATTTTTGTGTGCTCGGTGTTGGTTTTGATGCTTGAAGTTTAGTCCTTGGTGGTGATGGATAAAGGGGGCTGGGGCTGATTCAGCTTTGCAGGAAACGTAACAATCGTTGGGGGCGTTTGGTTTGGGTACATATCCGTTTCTGCGGTTATGGCGGCTATTGGTTTCGCTTTTACAGCGAGTCACTTGGAGAAGCGCCAAGTAACCAAGCGCTTTTGCCCCTTTCGTTCGGTGCCTCGCTGTGGCTCGGCATGCCCTCGCTCCGGTCCTGCTCCGTGGGCCCGCCGCCATCGGCCATCCATGGCCGGGGGCGGCTAACCCGGCATCCATGCCGGGTTGCCCACTGCGCAGAACCTGCGCTCGGCCTCTCGAGGGGGCGACTACCGCCACCGCCGCCGAGGCGGCCTGAAAGCCGACCTGGCTCATCAGTCGTGCACGTGCTCTCGCATTGTGGTGGTCGCACTAATTTTGGATGTTTGCACATTCCCCTGTAGGAGCCGGCTTGCTGGCGATGGCATCCGTCCAATCAATAAACAGGTGACTGATCCACCGCTATCGCCAGCAAGCCGGCTCCTACAGTTGATCGTACTCATCCAGACGCATCTGCATTGCCCTTGTAGGAGCCAGCTTGCTGGCGATGGACGTCAACGATAACGCGGGCTGTCTGAATGAACGCGGTGTGCAAACGATTTTCGCCGGCAAGCCGGTTCCTACAGGGGGCCTGCGTACGCTTTTGATTCCCACCACTCATCAGGCCGAGCGTTAGCTCGCCTTCAGCTCTTGATCTGAGCGCCCCCTCGAGAGGCCGAGCGCAGGTTCTGCGCAGTGGGCAACCCGGCATGGATGCCGGGTTAGCCGCCCCCGGCCATGGATGGCCGATGGCGGCGGGCCCACGGAGCAGGACCGGAGCGAGGGCATGCCGAGCCACAGCGAGGCACCGAACGAAAGGGGCAAGAGCGCTTGGTTACTTGGCGCTTTTCCAAGTAACCCGCTGTAAGAGCGGAACCAATAGCCGCCATCACCGAAAAAACGGATATGCCCCCCAACCAAAGACCAACCAAACACCGGTGTAAACTGATACCCCACCCTATTCCGGCAAAGACAAGGGAGCCCACCCAGCCATGATCGGTGCCGAGCTGCTGTCCCCCGAAACCCTCACCGTCGGCTGGCTGATCTACGTCCCGGCACTGATCTGGGCCATCGCACGTGCCCCGTGGGTTGAGCTGTTCAGCGACAGCCGCCGCCAACATCTGTTGTTCGGCACCGTGTTCGCGCTGTTCATGCTGTGGCTGGTACGCCGGGATTTCGACACCGGCGTGTCCTATCACTTCATCGGCTTGACCGCAGTAACCCTGCTCCTGGATTGGCCCTTGGCGATCGTCGGCGGACTGGTCGCACAAGCAGGCTTGGTAATGCTCGGACGCCAGGACCTCGCCGCCGTCGGCGTGAACGGCGCCTTGTTGATTCTGCTGCCCGTGCTGGTCACCGAGTGCTGCGCAATCCTGGTCGAGCGCGCGCAGCCGCGTAATCCATTCGTGTATATCTTCGTTTCCGGTTTCTTCGCAGCGGCGCTATCGGCCTTGCTGTGCCTGCTGCTGGCCCTATGGCTGCTGTGGTTCAACGAGCTTTTCGTCATGCCTTACTGGCTGGAAGATTTTGTCGGTTACTTGTGGCTGATCATCTTTCCCGAAGCCTTCATCAACGGCATGGTCGTCAGCGCACTGGTGGTGTTCAGCCCCGAATGGCTGGAGACATTCAACCGCACACGCTATCTTTCGGCGCCCTGGAAGGACGACGATCCGAAATCTTGATCCACATCAAATCCAAAAAACGTCGACGAATCCATGCTCCGAAAAACCTTCAGGAGCATCGAAAATGAGTGTCTACGAATGGGCAAGGCAGGAGTTGCGCCACAGTCTGGATGCAGCGCAGGAAGTCGGGTTTGATCCGGGGTTGAGCCTGCGCGCCCTGCTCAGCGCGGTGGTGCAGCAGAGCAAGGCCGTGCGCAGTGTCGAGGATCTGGCCGATGAGTTGCAGTTTCTCGCCGAGAACCTCGATGACGGTCAGGACTATGGCTTCATGCGGCCCTGAACCGTCACTTAGTGACGCGGGTCGAAATCGCCACTGAACAACTCGTCCTCGGCATCGGGTGCCACTGGAATCTTGTGCTCTTCCGATGCCCACGCCCCCAGGTCGATCAGTTTGCAGCGGTCCGAACAGAACGGCCGGAATGTGCTTTCCGGGGTCCATTCCACAGGGGCGCCGCAGGTTGGGCATTCGACGGTTGGGATCTGGCTCATGACTGGCCTCCACGCAATGTAAGGTAAAAGTGATGCAGGCGTTCGACCTCGCTGTGCAGCCAGGCGAGGTCGCGGTCGTTGACCACCACATCGTCGGCATGGCTCACGCGATCCTGGCGACTGGATTGCGCCTTGAGAATCGCCTGGACCTGTTGTTCGCTGGTCTGGTCACGCTGCAGGGTGCGTTCGATCTGTAGTTGTTCGGGCGCATCGATCACCAGCACTCGCTGGGTCATGGCGTACTGCCCGGACTCGATCAGCAACGGCGAAACCAGAATCGCGTAAGGCGATTGTGCCTTGCCCAGGTGATCGGCGATTTCCCTGGCGATCAGCGGATGCAAAAGCGCCTCGAGCCAGAGGCGTTGCTCAGGCACTTCGAAGATCAGTTTGCGCAACGCTGCGCGATCGAGTTGCCCGTCGGCTTGCAACACGCCGGGGCCAAAATGTTCGGCGATCTGTGCCAGCGCCGGGCGACCCGGCTCCACCACCCAGCGCGCCGCATGATCGGCATCGACCACGTGCACGCCCAGGTCGATGAAGTGCTGGGCGGCCGCGCTTTTGCCGCTGCCGATGCCGCCGGTCAGGCCGAGAATCCAGGGTTTATCCACAGGGGTATTCATTTCAAACCGACAAACTGCCAATAGAAGCCGGTTATTTGACCACCCCAGAGCAATGCAATCCAGCCGGCAATGGCCAGATAGGGACCGAAGGGGATCGGGGTCGAGGTTTTCGCATTGCGCAGGCTCAGCAAAATCATGCCGATAATCGCGCCCACCAGGGACGACAGCAGAATGGTCAGCGGCAAAATCTGCCAGCCGCCCCAGGCGCCCAGCATGGCCAACAGCTTGAAATCGCCGTGGCCGATGCCTTCCTTGCCGGTGATCAGCTTGAACAGCCAGAACACCGACCACAGCGCCATGTAGCCCGCAATTGCGCCCCACAGCGCCTCGTGCAACGGCACGAACAATCCGAAGCTGTTGACGACCAGTCCCAGCCACATCAGCGGTAGCACCAGCACATCCGGCAACAGTTGATGCTCGGCGTCGATCAGGCTCATGGCCAACAGGCCCCAGCTCAGGACCAGCACCATCCCGGCTTGCCAGCCGAAACCGAAGTGCCAGGCAATGAACGCCGACAGCAGGCCGCAGGCCAGTTCGGTCAACGGGTAGCGTTTGCTGATGGGGGCTGCGCAGCTTGAGCATCGTCCACGTAAAAACACATAACTGAGCAGCGGGATGTTTTCCCAGGCGCGAATTCGGTGCCCACAATGCGGGCACTCGGAGTGGGGCAGCATCAGGTTGTAGGTCGCCGGCGGTGTTTCGCCAGGCAAACCGAGAATGTCCCGGGCCTGCAATTGCCACTCACGCTCGAGCATTTTCGGCAGGCGCCAGATCACCACATTGAGGAAGCTGCCGACCAGCAAGCCGACCAGCAGTGCAATGACGACAAACGCCAACGGGTACACAGTCAGGATTTCGTTCAAGGGCATGTCAGATCGCATTGCCGAGTTGGAAAATGGGCAGGTACATCGCAACCACCAGGCCGCCGACGATAACACCCAGCACCACCATGATGAATGGCTCCATCAGGCTGGTGAGATTGTCGACCATATTGTCGACTTCCGCCTCATAGAAACTGGCGACCTTGTCGAGCATGTCGTCCAGTGCGCCGGACTCTTCGCCAATGGCCGTCATCTGGATCGCCATGTTCGGAAAGACGCCGGCGGTGCGCATGGAGAAATTCAGCTGCATCCCCGTCGAAACATCCTGCTTGATACGCAGCACCGCCCGCTTGAACACGATGTTGCCGGTCGCGCCCGCCACTGACTCCAGCGCCTCGACCAGCGGCACACCCGCGGCGAAAGTGGTCGACAGCGTACGGGCGTAACGGGCCACGGCGGACTTGTACATCAATGCGCCAATCAACGGCAGTTTCAGCAGCCAGGTGTCTGTCCGGTCCCGAAAGCCTTGCGATGTCTTGAAGGCGTGGCGCACACCGAATATCGCCGCGATCAGCGCGCCAAGCATCAGCCACCACCAATCCTGCATGAACTGCGACAGGCCGATTACCATCACCGTGAACGCCGGCAGTTGCGCACCAAAACCTTTGAACACCGACTCGAACTGCGGCACCACCTTGACCAGCAGAATCCCGGTGACGATGATCGCGACGACCACCACCGCCAGCGGATAAGTCATGGCTTTCTTGATCTTGGCCTTGAGGCTTTCGCTCTTTTCCTTGTAGGTCGCGACCCGCTCCAGCAGGGTGTCCAGCGCGCCGGCCTGTTCGCCGGCATCCACCAGATTGCAGTAGAGCTCATCAAAATACTGCGGCTTTTTGCGCAGGGCTGCCGCGAAGCTGTTACCCGCCGCGACTTCCTGTTTCACCTCGTCCACCAGTTTGCGCATGGCCGGGTTTTCGAAGCCTTCGCCGATGATGTCGAACGACTGCAACAGCGGTACGCCGGCTTTCATCATGGTCGCCATCTGCCGGGTGAACAGGGCAATGTCATGCGCCTTGATGCGTTGACCGAGGTTGAAAAGCGAGGCGGA
Organism: Pseudomonas sp. PDM03; assembly: GCF_014852385.1. NCBI lineage: Bacteria > Pseudomonadati > Pseudomonadota > Gammaproteobacteria > Pseudomonadales > Pseudomonadaceae > Pseudomonas > Pseudomonas sp. PDM03. The sequence continues at coordinate 53,878 of NZ_JACVBM010000022.1, forward strand.
TTTCTTGCGCACCTTGCCGGGATTGATGCCTTGCTTGCGCAGTTGCGCCTTGATCAGCGCCGGGTTCTGACCGCTGAGTTCGCCGGCTATTTTTGTGCCTTTTTTGTCGGTGCCTTCCCAGGCGTACACACTGATTTTTGCTGCTTTGACCGCCATGTTCAGTCCTTGGTGACCCGGTTGATTTCTTCAAGGCTGGTGATGCCTTGCATGGCCTTGATCAGCCCGGAAGTACGCAGGTCGTTGAAGCCGTCCTTGCGCATCTGGATATCGATTTCCAGCGAATTGCCTTCGGCCATGATCAGCCGTTGCAGGCTTGCTGTGTTTTTCACCACTTCATAAATCCCCACGCGCCCCTTGTAGCCGCCGTTGCACTGATCGCAACCGACCGGCTCATAGATCGTGAATGCGCCAATCCGTTCCTCTGGGAAGCCTTCCTTGATCAATGCCTCGCGGGGAACATCGATGGGCTTCTTGCACTGGCTGCACAGTTTGCGCGCCAGGCGCTGGGCGATGATCAGGCTCACGGACGTCGCGATGTTGAACCCCTGAATGCCCATGTTGTGCAGGCGGGTCAGGGTTTCAGCGGCGCTGTTGGTGTGCAGGGTCGACAGCACCAGGTGCCCGGTCTGGGCGGCCTTGATGGCAATTTCGGCGGTTTCCAGGTCGCGGATCTCGCCGACCATGATCACGTCCGGGTCCTGCCGCAAAAATGAACGCAGCGCCTGGGCAAAACCCAGTCCTTGCTTGGCGTTGACGTTGACCTGGTTAATGCCTTCCATGTTGATCTCCACCGGGTCTTCGGCGGTGGAGATGTTGATGTCCACGGTGTTGAGAATGTTCAGGCCGGTGTAGAGCGACACTGTCTTGCCCGACCCCGTGGGGCCGGTCACCAGAATCATCCCCTGCGGCTGTTTCAGCGCGGCCATGTACAGGTCTTTCTGGTCAGGTTCGTAGCCGAGGGCGTCGATGCCCATTTGCGCGCTCGATGGATCAAGGATCCGGATCACCACTTTCTCGCCCCACAGGGTCGGCAGGGTGTTGACCCGGAAGTCGATGGACTTGCTCTTCGACAGGCGCATCTTGATCCGCCCGTCCTGGGGTTTGCGCCGCTCGGAGATGTCGAGGCTGGCCATGACTTTCAGGCGGGCGGCGATGCGGTTGGCCAGTTGAATCGGCGGCTTGGCGACTTCACGCAGCATGCCGTCGGTGCGCATCCGCACGCGGTAGGTTTTTTCGTAGGGCTCGAAATGCAGGTCGGAAGAGCCGCTCCTGATCGCGTCCAGCAGCATCTTGTGAACGAAGCGCACCACCGGCGCGTCGTCGGCATCCTGTCCGGCGATGGCGTCCTGTTGGTGGTCATCGACCGACTCGATGTCCAAGCCATCGAGGTCGACGTCGGCCATGTCTTCCAGTCCGCTGGCATGGCTGTCGAAGAACTTCTCGATGGCATCGCTGAGCTTGTCGTCCTCCACCAGGATGGCTTCGGTGTTCAGCCCGGTGCTGAACTGGATGTCGTTGATGGCCTGGTGATTGGTCGGGTCGGAAACCCCCACGAACAACTTGTTGCCACGCCGCCAGAGGGGCAGGGCGTGGTGCTGGCGAACCAGTTTCTCGCTGACCAGACCCTTGGGTTGGGTTTCCTTGTCCAGGCAATTGAGGTCGAGCAGCGCCATACCGAAATGCTCCGAGGCGATCTCGGCGACCTGGCGACTTTTCACCAGTTTGTTCTGCACCAGATAACTGACCAGGGAGATTTTATGACGTTGGGCTTGCTGATACGCCTGTTGCGCGTTTTGGTCGGTGAGCAGCTCGGCAAGCACCAATTGCTTGGCCAGACCGCTAAGGGCGATGTCATTCATGGGGATACCGGACACAGACAGTTCATGACTTATAGCCTAGTCAACCGGTGACGCCAAACCAGCGCTGCTCTGGTGACAAAAAGTGTCAGATAGTGCGGATCCTGAGGGCAGGACAAGGCCTTGCGCCGTTCTCGCGCCCCGCTAACAGGGGGCAACGGGCTTGGCATGGGCTGTGCTGATACTGGTTCAGATCATGAGATTTCGACTCATGCATGGAGCTTGTCTATGAGTACTCAGAAAGGGTTTACGCTTATCGAATTGTTGATCGTGGTGGCGATCATCGGGATTCTGGCGACGTTTGCGTTGCCGGCTTACTCGAAGTATCAGGCCCGGGCGAAAGTGACGGCGGGGTTGGCGGAGATTTCCGCGTTGAAGGTTTCGTTTGAAGATCTGATGAATGCCGGCACTGCAGAACCCACCACACTGACGGGCGCCGGCACGACGACGCAGAACTGTGCAATTGCTGTCACCGGCACGGTTGCCTCAGGCGCTGGCACCATTGTCTGCACCCTGCAAAAAGCACCGGCCCCTGTGGCAGGTAAAACCATCACGCTGACTCGCAGTGCCACTGCAGGCTGGTCATGCGCGACCGGCGTGACTGCCGATTACGCACCGCCTGGTTGCACAGCCTCTGCAACTTAATGCTGAAAACAGGTAGATAGAAGAATGCCCCATCGTCGGATGGGGCATTCTTTTTTGGGGGGAAACTCCAGGTTCGCTGTGTTTTTGGGTGAGATTTGGAAAACCTCACAAATTCATGGCCTTAGGCCCACGTTAAAACCTGCAACTTGCATGTAAGAGAATGTCGAAGTCATGCAATTTGCATGATTCCGAAAATCAGTCGATTTTTTAAGTTCATGATTTATAAGGGATTAATGGCTGTTTCAAAGTTGGCACAGCGTTCGCACTATACCCAGTAACCCTGCTGACAAGACACGCAGCAGACTTTATGAAAAAACAGGAGTTACTCGTATGAAGAAGTTCGCTATCGCTGCCGCTACTGCTACCGCGCTGACCCTGACCATGGCCAACGTTGCATTCGCTCAAACCCAGGCTACCCAAGCCCCAATGGTGCTGGCTGCCGGTGAAGTGACCAAGGCTAAAGAAGCCACTTCCGATACCTGGATCACCACCAAAGTCAAAGCTGACCTGGTGACCGAAAAAGGCATTCCTGGTACCGATATCAAGGTTGAAACCAACAAAGGTGTTGTTTCCCTGTCGTCCACCGTCGCGGTGACTGACGCTCAGAAAGCCACCGCCGTGGCCATCGCCAAGAAAATCAAAGGCGTCCAGGCGGTCTCCGCTGACGGCCTGAAAGCCGAGTAAGGCAAGACTTCTCGCCTGAACGGGAGAAGACGCGGTAGACGAGCCGAGTCATGCGTCTGCCGCAACTTGAGAGTTCATGCGACGGCCACAAGGAAGTGGCCATTACAGGCCCCGGACATTCGTGTCCGGGGCCTGTTCTATTTGCAGCAACGCAAAACAACTGTAGGAGCGAGCCTGCTCGCGATTGGGCCGTAACATTCAACATGTGTGCTGACTGTTACATCGCAATCGCGAGCAAGCTTGCTCCTACAGTTGGTTTTGCGCGTTACTTAATTTCCGCGCTTGCTGGTGATCTGCTTCAAACGATTGCCTTCAAACCGCAGGTATTGATACATCCCGCCGTTGGGCCCGTAGGTCCATTCCTCGACCTGGAATTCTTCCCGACGGTTGGCACTGCGCTTGTAGCCCAACAGGTCTCGACTGACCGGCTCACCGCATTTCTGCAGTACTTCGCTGGACCGGTCGCCGACGCTGACCAACTGACTGCCACAGCGCAGGGTATCGGCGGCCGAGGCCTGACTGGCCGCCATTGCCAGTGTCAGGCTGATCAGCAATCGCCTGATCATCACTCGGCATCCAGGTGCAACGGCGTTACCACCCGCCCGTCACTTTCGGCTTCGCCGAGGCTGGCATCGATGAAGTACACGCGCTCATCGGCCAACTGACCCTTGTCGACCAGATAATCCTTGATGCTGCTGGCGCGATCCTGGCCCAGCTGGCGCAAGAGCACGTCGCTGGTGCTCCAGAACTTGATCACGTCTGCGCGCATTTTTGCGGTGCGTTCTTCCTTGCCCAGGTCCTTCCATTCGGCGGGTGGCTGGGTTTTCAGGCGGGTGCGGTAGATGCCTTCCAGCAGCGGACCTTTCTCGCCGTCCGGTACTTGCAGCAACGAGGCCTGCGCCGGCACCTTGTCGCCACGACGCTGGAGCATTTTGTAGTAGTTGTACTGGTATTCCCGTTCCAGGCGTTGCTCGGCGATCAGCGGGCCATCGCTGCTGGCGGCAGCGGTGCCTTCGATCTCCAGGCGCAGGGCCGGACGTTCCTTGAGTGCATTGGACAGTTTGACCAGCGAACCCTCGGCGTCCTTGCTCAGATCGCTCGAGCCCGGCGCGAACGACACCGTACCCAGGTCCTCCGAACCACCACTGACCAGCCCGCCAATCATTTTGAACGGTGCGGCAGCAGCTTTGACGATCAGGTTGCGCAGGGTCTGCCAGACAATCGGCATGATGCTGAACTGCGGATTGTTGAGGTCGCCGCTCACTGGCAGCTCGATGGAAATCTTGCCGTCGACATCCTTGAGCAGGGCAATCGCCAGTTTCAGCGGCAGGCTGACAGCGTCGGGGCTGTCGACCTTTTCACCCAGTTGCAATTGCTCGACCACCACTTTGTTTTCAGCCTTGAGCTGGCCTTTGGTAATCAGGTAATGCAGGTCGAGGTTGAGTCGGCCCTTGCGGATACGGTAGCCGGCGAATTTGCCGGAGTAGGGCGTCAGCGTGGTCAGTTCCACCCGTTTGAAACTGGTGGCGATGTCGAGGCTGGCCATCGGGTCGAACGGGTTGACCGAACCTTTGATGGTGACCGGCGCGTAGCGATCGACCTTGCCCTTGATGTCGACGGTCGCCGGTTTCGCCTGACGGCTGTCAATGGTGCCGATCTGGCCGTTGAGCTGTTGCACGGCGGTGGCGAAGTTCGGGGTCAGGCTGAAGTCGGCGAAGTTGGCCGAGCCGTCATTGATGGCAATGCCGCCAATGTGAATGCCCAGCGGCTTGTCCTTGCTGACGGGTTTGGCCGCAGCGGTTTTGGCGCCGGAGTCGGGCGGTTGCGGGATCAGCAGGTCATCGATGTTGGTGGTGCGGTCATCGTTGATCATGAAACGCACGTAGGGCTGGAACAGGTTGACCTTGTCGATGGACAGGCTGTCGCCGTGCTGATAATTCAGGCCTTCGACCACCACCTGCTGCCACTTGAGAAAGTCGCGGGTTTTCAGGGTGTCGAGGGTGTGCAGCTGATCGATCTGCGCCCGTCCTGTGACGCTGAACGCCAACGGCTCGGTGCTTTTCAGGTTGACCGCCAGATCGCTGCCAAGCATGCCGCTGCGCAGTTCAAGGCGAATGAACGGGGTGATGTAGGACTGGGCGACCCGCAGGTCGATGTCCTTGGTCTGCACGTTGAGTCTGGCGCTGACCGGGGCCAGATTGACCTCACCCTCGGCGGTGATCTTGCCTTGTTTGCCCACTCCGGTGTCGAGCTTGAGGGTAAAAGGCGAGCCATTGAGGCTGTCGAAATTCTGCAGGTCCAGGTTCAGCGGGGTCAGGTCCAGCGTCACGGCGGGTTGCGTTTTGCGGTCAGCCAGGTGTACCTGGTAATCGCGCAACTGCACATCTTTCAACAGCACTTGCCAAGGTTTGCTTGGCGCGGCGGGTGTTTCCGGCGAATCGGCGGCCGCTGGCGTGCTGGCCGGTTCGGCTTTGGCCTTGGCGGCGGCCTTGGACGGTTGGCTGGCGAACAGCTTCTGCCAGTCGAGTTGCCCGTCGGCTTCCAGTGCTGCCCAGGTTTCCAGTTTGTTGCTGCGGATCTTGCCGACGACAACTTGTTGTTTGGCCAGATCAACCGTGGTGTCGGTGATGTCCAGTCGCGCGAGTTTCGCCAGCGGTCGACCGTCCGGAGCCTTGATGGCGAAGGGCGCCACGCTCACTGCGACGTTGTTCAGCAGCAGCTCGGTTTCCTTGGACAGGTTGAGTTTGTAATCGGTGCTCAGGTTCAGCACGCCGTTTTCCAGCACCAGCGGCAACGCGTCACGCACATAGGGCCAAAAGGTTTTCATCTGTCCGTCGGTGATTTTCAGCTTACCTTCGGAGGCGATCGGGATGAGGCTGAAGTTACCGGTCCAATCGATCTGCCCACCGTTCGGGCCGATGGCCACAAGGGTCATGTCGGCATTGTCATCGGGCAGAGTGCTGAGGTTGTTCAGCTCGAAATCGAGTTTGTCGTAGAGGAACTCGATGGCTTCGCTGGGACGGTCATCCTTGAAGTGCATGGCACCGTCGACCAGTTTGATCCGCTCTACGCGTAGCGGAAACGGTTTGGCGTCCGGGTCGGCCGGCGTCGGCTCGCTCGCCGGCAGTTTGAACAGACCAAGCAAGTTGAGTTTGCCGTCCTTGCCGAAAAGGATCTCGGTCTTCGGCTTGTCCAGTTCGATATCGGACAGGTGCAGCGCCTTGGTCCAGAGGCTGTCGATCTGCAGGTTGGCGTAAAGCCGTTCGAAACCGACCTGTTCCTTGCCCGGTTCGCCGATGATCAGGCCCCACAGGGTGACTTCAAGGCTGAACGGGTTGAGTTCGATTCGCTGAATAGTGGCGGGCGTCGTCGCGTAGTTGGCCAGTTGCTGGTTGGCCACCCGCAATGCGATGCCCGGTAAAATCAGAAACCCCAGCAGGCTGTAGAGGGCCAGAGCAGTCAACAAGGCGCCGATAGCGCGGATCAATCCTTTGGGCATGTGCGGCTTCATCTGTCTGAATCGGAGTGCCTTGGAGTATGGCACGCCAATCCGGTTCCGAAGTAATCGCTCAGCCCAGGATTTTTCAGATTTATCTCACGTGATTCAGAGCTGCAGGATCAGTGTTTTCAGCGGCGGTTGTTGATCCATGGACGGGAAATCGGCGCCCGGTTTCATCACCGTCCACTCGCGCACCGGGCGGCCGGCCTTCTCGGCGCAGCGCAAAACCTGTTCGCGCCAGTCGTCCATGCTGACTTTTGCCAGGTTGTTGCAGCAGATCAGCACGCCATTGTCGGCGGTGGTCAGCAGCGCGGGTTTGAGCAGGCTCTGATAGTCGCGCAGCAGGTCGACGGTGCCGAAAGCGCTCTTGGCCCAGGCCGGAGGGTCCAGCAAAACCAGATCGTATTGACGTTGTTCCAGGCGTTGATAGCTCGGCAGTTTCTGCCCGCGGCGCTGGCTGATGGGCAGGCCGGCGAGTTGGCGAATGGCCGGGAAATAATCGGACTGGATGAATTGCATGGTCGGCAACTGCGGATTGAGCAGGCCGTTTTCGCGGCCGACCGCCAGGTTGCCCTCGGCGAAGTCCAGGTTGCACACCTCGCTCGCGCCACCGGCCGCAGCGCTCAGGCCGACGCCGCAGGTGTAGGCAAACAGGTTCAACACGCTTTTGTTCTTGCTGTGATCCTTGACCCAGCCGCGGGTGTTGCGCAGGTCGAGAAACAGCAGAGGATCCTGGCCGGCGTGGCGGCCGCGAACCCGGTAATTCAGGCCCCATTCGTGACCGACCAAGTCTTGCAGGGCGGCTTCGTCGGCGCGGTAGACCGTGTCTTCACGGTCGATGCGCGAGTTGCCCCGGGAGCGGTCGTTGTAGACCAGCAGGGTATCGAGGCCCAGATGTTGGTTGATCGTTTCATGCACTTGCAGCAGGGCGTCGCGCTCCAGCGCCTGATGAAAGCTCTGCACCAACAGCTGCGGGCCGTAGCGGTCGATGGTCAGGCCGCCGGCGCCTTCCTGGCTGCCGTGGAACAGGCGATAGCAATCGGTGCCTTGCTGATGCAGTTCGGCAAGCAGGTCCTGGCGATGTTCGAGGGCGGCGCACAGCGCCTGATTCAAGGAAGACATGCTGGGCGCCTTGCAGGGGAGGGAATTTGGCGCGGGAGTTTAACAGCTTGAGCGGAACCTGTAGGAGCCGGCTTGCTGGCGATGGGCGCAATACGGTTCATCCTGACGAACCGCGTTATCGTTCATCGCCAGCAAGCCGGCTCCTACAGAGAGGGAGTCAGGTCAATAATCCCATCCGTCGCTTGGCCCGATGCACCGAGCCGTTACGCACGGCCCAGCGCAGCATCGGTGCGCTGCGGTTGACGCTGGCGCGGATCAGTTTGCGTTGCAGGGCACTTTGGCGCACGCCGAGCATGTCGCTGGCCCAATCCGGCAGCAGGTCAATGCCTGCCTGCATCATCAACCCACCGAACGGCTTGGCCAGACGGCTCGGGGAGGGTGCGTTCAACAACAGTCGCAACACCTCGCGACTGCGCTCGTCGCACAGCAATTGCGGACGAATGCGTTCAAGGTATTCGGCCGTTTCCTGTCGCGAGCGCGGTACGTCCCGCGCGCCCAGGCGTTCGGCGACCAAGGCGATTTCATCGTAGTAACGGTCCTGATCGGCCAGTGAAAGGTGTGGGTTGCGATAACGCAAATGCGCCGCGAGGAAGTTGCTGACTTCGGCCACGTGCACCCAGGTGAGCAGGTCTGGATCACTGGCGGCGTAAGGCCGGCCATCCGGCGCGGTGCCAGTCACTTGCAGATGGATGGTGCGGACTTTCTCGATCAGCCAGTCGGCATCTTTACGCGAGCCGAAGGTGGTGCCGGAAATGAACTGCCCGGTGCGGCGCAGGCGACCGAGCATGTCCTCGCGAAAGTTCGAATGGTCCCAGACCCCGGCCAGCGCCAAGGGGTGCAGGGCTTGCAGCATCAACGCGCTGATGCCGCCGATGAGCATGCTGCTGAAGTCGCCGTGGACTTGCCAACTGACCGAATCAGGGCCGAACAGGCCGGGATCACCCTTGGGGTTTTCCAGGTCGAGCTTGCCGAGGGACAGGCCGGTGAGGCTCATGACCTGGGTTTCGATGCGGCTGCGGATGAATTCCATGGAGACTCAGTGGCGAAAAAAGGGAAGCGCTAATGTCCCCTGTAGGAGCCGGCTTGCTGCGGGCGGCGTTCCGACGATAGCGGTGTGTCATTCAACATTTTTGTCGATTGATACGCCGCAATCGTCGGAACGCCGCCCGCAGCAAGCCGGCTCCTACAAGGGCAAGGCGTGCACACGTTACTGGTTCAAGCGTTTATCCACCAGATCCTGAACCACGCTCGGATCAGCCAACGTCGAGGTGTCGCCCAGGCTGTCCAGCTCATTGCAGGCGATCTTGCGCAGAATCCGTCGCATGATCTTGCCCGAACGGGTTTTCGGCAAGGCCGGAGCCCACTGGATCAGGTCCGGTTTGGCGAAGCTGCCGATTTCCTTGCTGACGTGGGCCAGCAGTTCCTTCTTCAGTTCATCGGTGGGATCGGTGCCGTTCATGGGCGTGACAAAGGCATAAATACCCTGGCCCTTGACGTCGTGAGGGTAACCGACCACCGCCGCTTCGGCGATGCTGTCGTGCAGCACCAGGGCGCTTTCCACTTCGGCGGTGCCGATGCGGTGGCCGGAAACGTTGATCACGTCGTCAATGCGCCCGGTGATCCAGTAGTCGCCGTCCTCGTCGCGCCGCGCGCCGTCGCCGGTGAAATAGTAGCCAGGGTAGGGCTTGAAATAGGTGTCAACCATCCGTTGCGGATCGCCGTAGACACTGCGGATCTGCGCCGGCCAGCTGGATTTGATCGCCAGCACGCCGCTGCCGGCGCCTTTGATTTCCTTGCCCACTTCGTCGAGCAACACCGGCTGCACACCGAACATCGGTTGCGTGGCGCAGCCGGGTTTGATCCGCTGCGCGCTCACCAGCGGGCTGAGCATGATGCCGCCGGTTTCGGTCTGCCACCAGGTATCGACGATTGGGCAACGCTGTTCGCCGACGACGTTGAAATACCAATCCCACGCTTCGGGGTTGATCGGCTCACCGACGCTGCCGAGTAATCTGAGGCTCGCGCGGGACGTTTCCTTCAGCGGTTCGGGGCCTTCGCGCATCAGCGAGCGCAGGGCGGTGGGGGCGGTGTAGAAGATGTTCACGTGGTGCTTGTCGATCACCTGCCAGAAGCGCGAGCTGCTCGGGTAGCTCGGCACACCTTCGAAGATCAGCGTGGTCGCGCCGTTGGCCAGCGGGCCGTAGACGATGTAACTGTGGCCGGTGACCCAGCCGACATCGGCGGTGCACCAGAAGACTTCGTTGTCGCGGTAGTCGAGCACGTATTTGAACGTCATCGCTGCTTGCAGCAGGTAACCGCCGGTGGTGTGCAACACTCCTTTGGGTTTGCCGGTGCTGCCGGAGGTGTAGAGGATGAACAGCGGGTCTTCGGCGTCCATGGGTTCTGGCGGGCAATTGTCGTCGACGTCGCGCAGGGCCTGGTGATACCAGAGGTCGCGGCCTTCGACCCAGTCGACATCGCCCTGGGTGCGCTCGACCACGATCACGGTGCTGACGTTCGGGCAACTTTTCAGCGCCTGGTCGACTTTCTGCTTGAGCTGTACGAATTTGCCGCCGCGCACGCCTTCATCGGCGGTGATCACGGTGCGGCAGTCGGCATCGAGAATGCGGTCGCGCACCGAGTCCGGGGAGAAACCGCCAAACACCACCGAGTGCACCGCACCGATTCGCGTGCAGGCGAGCATGGCGTAGGCGGCTTCGGGGATCATCGGCATGTAAATGCACACGCGGTCACCTTTCTTCACGCCACGGCTTTTGAGCACATTGGCCAGGCGGCAGACGTTGTGATGCAGTTTTTTGTAAGTGATCTGGGCCGATTCGGCGGGGTCATCGCCTTCCCAGATGATTGCGATCTGATCGCCGCGTTTTTCCAGGTGGCGGTCGATGCAGTTGTAGCTGACGTTTAATTTTCCGCCGGCAAACCAGCTGGCTTCGCCGGTTTTCAGGTCATAGCGCTGGACGGTTTTCCACGGCGCGCTCCAGTCGAGGAAGCGTGTGGCCTGCTCAGCCCAGAAGGTGCTGGGGTGTTCGATGGATTGACGGTACAGGCGCTTGTAGTCGTCTTGACTGAGGTGTGCGGCCCGGCGGACGGCATCGGCTTTGGGGAACGTGCTGATATCGAACATGACGGTTCCTTCTTCTTGTTTTTGCGACAAGAGGGGAGCTACGCGACCCTCGTAGGAGCCAGCTTGCTGGCGATAGCGGCGCATCAGTCAACAATTTCGTCGACTGAAACACCGCCATCGCCAGCAAGCCGCCTCCTACAAGGTTAGTACCGTCTGTAGGAGTGGCGTCAGATTAACCGCGGTGACGACCGCGGAAGTAGTTGATCAGCCCTTGGGTAGAAGCATCGTCAGCCGGTGTTTCTTCGCTGCCGACCAGACGGTTGTAGACGCCTTTGCCCAGCTCTTTGCCCAGCTCCACGCCCCACTGGTCGAAGGCGTTGATGCCCCAGATCACGCTTTGCACGAAGACTTTGTGTTCGTACATCGCCACCAGTGCGCCGAGACGACGCGGGCTGATGCGTTCGACCACCAGAGTGTTGCTCGGACGGTTGCCCGGGATCACCTTGTGCGGCGCGAGTTTCTGCACGTCGGCTTCGGCCATGCCTTTGTCACGCAGCTCGGATTCGGCCTCGGCGCGGGTCTTGCCGAGCATCAGTGCCTGGCTTTGCGACAAGCAGTTGGCGTACAGCCACTGGTGGTGATCGGAGACCGGGTTGAAGCTGACGATCGGCACAATGAAGTCGGCCGGGATCAATTGGGTGCCTTGGTGCAGCAACTGGTGATACGCGTGCTGACCGTTGCAACCCACGCCACCCCAGATCACCGGACCGGTATCAGTGGACACCGGCGTGCCGTCCTGGCGCACGCTCTTGCCGTTGGATTCCATGTCCAGCTGTTGCAAGTGTTTGGTGATGTTACGCAGGTAGTGGTCGTACGGCAGGATCGCGTGGCTCTGCGCGCCCCAGAAGTTGCCGTACCAGACACCGAGCAACGCCAGCAGCACCGGCATGTTTTGTTCGAATGGCGCGCTCTGGAAATGCTGGTCCATGGTGTAGGCACCGGACAGCAGTTCCTTGAAGTTCGACATGCCGATGGCCAGGGCAATCGGCAAACCGATGGCCGACCACAGCGAATAACGGCCGCCGACCCAATCCCACATCGGGAAGATGTTTTCTTCGCGGATACCGAACGCCACGGCGGCGGCATTGTTGCTCGAGACCGCGATGAAGTGACGATACAGCTCGGCTTCCGAACCACCCTGAGCCAGGTACCAGGCGCGAGCGGCCTGGGCGTTTTTCAGGGTTTCGAGGGTGTTGAAGGACTTCGACGAGACGATAAACAGCGTGGTCTCGGCGCGCAGCTTCATGGTCAGTTCATGAAGCTCGGTGCCGTCGATGTTCGCCAGGTAATGGCAGCGCACGCCTTTCTGGGCGTAGGACAGCAGCGCTTCGGAAACCAGCTCTGGGCCGAGGAACGAGCCACCGATGCCGATGTTCACCACGTCGGTGATCGGCTTCTCGGTGTAACCGCGCCACAGACCGTCGTGGATACGGCCCACGAGGTCGGTGATCTTGTTCAAGACCTTGTGTACTTCCGGCATCACGTTGACGCCGTTGACCGACAGCTTCTCGCCCACTGGGCGGCGCAGCGCGGTGTGCAGGGCCGGGCGTCCTTCGGAAGAGTTGACGATTTCGCCTTCGAACAGCGCCTTGATCGCGCCCTTGAGGTCGACTTCATTGGCCAGGCCCACCAGCAGATTGCGGGTCTCGGCGTTGATCAGGTTCTTCGAGTAGTCGAGAAACAGGCCGCAGCTGCTGAGGGTGAATTGGGTAAAGCGCTGCGGATCGGCATTGAAGGCTTCGCGCATGCTGAAATCCTGCATGGCTTGGCGGTGGTCATTCAGCGCCTGCCAGGCGGGCAGAGCGGTCACGTCTTGAGGAGTGCGGTAGTACGCCATCGCTGCGGGTTTCCTTTTTACTTGAACGGCCTTTTGAACACTAAAAATCCCGGAGCGCTGTGGGTGGGCGTCCGGTCAACTGCGTCGACACGATTTCATGGCACAGGGCGAATACAGTAAACCTCGCGCTGCGATCTGTCTTGACTTTGTCTGACCCGTTCCCGGTACTTTTTTGTACATGAAGCAGGGAACGGTCCGACAAACGGAAGAGAAGGTTCGGTCAGGCGACCTGAACCGGAATGGCATTGCTGGTGTGGCTCAGCTCGTTACCCGGTGCCATGTAGAGCATGCGCGGCTTGAAGTTGAGCAGCTCGGCTTCGCTGTAGTGAGCGTAAGCACAGATGATCACACGGTCACCGACCTTGGCCTTGTGGGCGGCGGCGCCATTGACCGAGATCATGCGCGAGCCTTCTTCGCCACGAATGGCGTAGGTGGTGAAGCGTTCGCCGTTGTCGACGTTGTAGATCTGGATCTGTTCGTATTCACGGATGCCGGACAAGTCCAGCCATTCGCCGTCAATGGCGCAAGAACCTTCGTAATCGAGTACTGCGTGGGTGACTTCGGCGCGATGCAGCTTGGCCTTGAGCATGATGGCGTGCATGAGTGTTTTCCCAGGTCGGAATCGAACGGCGGGCAGTTTGCCCGAAGCGATTGTGGGCAGCAATACAGCGGGCGCGGGTAATGCAGCCCCTGTAGGAGCCGGCTTGCTGGCGATGGCGATTTTGAGGACGCCATCGCCAGCAAGCCGGCTCCTACATGTGGGACTTCAGGTAGGCGTGTCGAGGTTCAGGTGCAGGTTGTCGATCAACCGCGTGGTGCCGAGGAACGCTGCCACCAGAATCACCAGGTCCCGATCTTCCGCCGTCGCCGGGCGCAAGGTCAGTGCATGGCGGATTTCCAGGTAGTCGGTACGCAAACCCGCAGCTTCAAGCTGTTTGGTCTGTGCGGCGATCAACGCCGGATAATCGCGCTCACCCTGTTTAATGGCATCAGCAATCGAGGTCAGCGTGCGATACACAACCGGCGCCACGGCCCGCTGTTCTTCGCTGAGAAAGCCGTTGCGCGATGACAATGCCAGCCCATCGGCCGCACGGACCGTCGGCTCGCCGATGATCTGGATCGGCATGTTCAGGTCATGCACCAGCGCGCGAATCACGGCCAGTTGCTGGAAATCTTTCTGGCCAAAGATCGCCAGGTCTGGCTGGACCATGTTGAACAGTTTGCTGACTACCGTCGCCACACCTTCGAAATGCCCCGGACGGCTGGCGCCGCACAGGCCTTCGGACAGTTGTGGAACGCTGACGCGGGTCTGGCCGGTCATGCCGTCGGGGTACATTTCTTCTACGGCGGGCGCGAACAACAAGTGGCAACCGGCCTCGAGCAGTTGTTCCTGGTCCGCTGCCAGGGTGCGCGGGTACTTGTCGAGGTCTTCGCCGGCGCCGAATTGCAGCGGGTTGACGAAAATACTCGCGACCACGAAGTCCGCCCGCTGGGAGGCCTTGGTAATCAGCGCGATATGACCGCTGTGCAGGTTGCCCATGGTCGGTACGAAGGCGATGCGCTTGCCTTCACTGCGGGCGCGGGCCACGGCGGCCCGCAATTCGCGTACGGTTTTTACGGTGTTCATGCAGAGAATCCGTGTTCGATACCAGGGAAAGTCGCCGCTTTGACTTCAGTGACATAAGCGCTCAGGGCCGCGTGAATGCTGGTTTGGCCGTTCATGAAGTTCTTCACGAACTTTGGCACTCGGCCAGTGATCGACAGGCCAAGCATGTCGTGCAGCACCAGGACCTGGCCGTCGGTACCGCTGCCGGCGCCGATGCCGATCACCGGAATCCCCACTGCCTGGGTGATTTCCTGAGCCAGTTCACTCGGCACGCATTCGAGCAGCAGCATGGCGGCACCGGCCTGTTCCAGGGCGATGGCGTCGGCGCGCATCTGCCGTGCCTGGTTCTCGCTACGGCCCTGGACTTTGTAACCGCCCAGAATGTTCACCGATTGCGGCGTCAGGCCCATGTGCGCGCACACCGGGATGCCGCGCTCGGCCAGCAGACGGATCGAGTCCGCCAGCCACAGCGCACCTTCGACCTTGACCATGTGTGCACCGGCCTGCATCAACTGGGCGCTGTTGGTCATGGTTTGTTCGATAGTGGCGTAGGCCATGAAGGGCAGGTCGGCGAGGATAAACGCGTCGGTGTTACCGCGTTTTACGGCGGCGACGTGGTAAGCCATCTCGGCGGTGGTCACCGGCAGGGTGCTGTCGTGACCTTGCAGAACCATGCCGAGGGAGTCGCCCACCAGCAGCACTTCGACGCCGGCTTCATTGCAGGCGTGGGCGAAGGTCGCGTCATAGCAGGTCAGCATGGTGATTTTTTCACCTTTTTGCTTGAGACCTTGCAGAGTGGTCAGGGTGATGGCTGGCATGAAAAGTTCCTCATTCAGGCGCTGTGGAAACTACTGCGAGTAACGCGCGTGATTCTTCGTTAAATACAGGCGCACGGTCTGTTGTCGTGCTTTTAAGGCCTGGATTGCGCCCTTTAACGCCGTGTTGGCGGCAGCGGGACGCCTATAGTCGTGAGGAGAACTCGGGAAGTCAATTGCGTGTGTTACCGCATTGTTACGCGTGGGGTGTTACCGAAGTAACTGATGCGATTCAGCACCTGCAGATCTTATGTACAACACAAATCCCTGTGGGAGCGAGCCTGCTCGCGATAGCGGTGGATCAGTCGGCATCAATGCTGAATGACACACCGCTATCGCGAGCAGGCTCGCTCCCACAGGGGATGTGCGTTAATTTGGGGGGAGGCGTTCCAACCCGACGAACGGGCAGGCCTGAAGCAGTTCGGCCAAGGTACGGCCATCGGCCAAACGCAAATCCACCGGCGCCAATTCGGCCAGCGGGTACAGAACGAACGCGCGTTCCTGCATATGGTAGTGGGGCACTTTGAGGCGTGGCTCGTCGATCAGCCGATCACCGAACAGCACGATGTCGAGATCAAGCGTGCGTGGCCCCCAGCGCTCAAGACGTTCGCGGCCCTGTCCGTTCTCGATGGCTTGCAGCGCATCGAGCAGCTCCAGCGGGGCAAGTGTGCTGTCGAGGGCGGCCACTGCGTTGGTGTAACGCGGTTGGCCGGGCAGCAGCGAGTCGCTCTGGTAAAACCCGGAAACCCCGACCAGTTCAGTCTGCGGCAATCGCGCCAGCGCTTCGACGGCGCTGCGCAATTGTTCGGCGGGGTCAGCCAGGTTGCTGCCCATGCCGATGTAGATGCGTTCCATCGATTACTCGCCCGTAGCGCTCGGTGCGCCGGCAGCACGTTTGCGCTTGGCACCGCCGCTGCGGCGACGTTTGCGTGGTGCGCCAGTGCCGTCTTCCTTGCCGCTGAGGTCGCGGATCATGTCGCGACGTTCGCTGTCGTTGGCGTCCTGATAATCCGTCCACCATTCGCCCAGGCCATCGGTCTGTTCGCCAGCGCTTTCGCGCAGCAGCAGGAAGTCGTAACCGGCGCGGAAACGCGGGTTGTCCAGCAGCAGGTCGGCGCGTTTGCCGCTGCGGCGCGGCAGGCGTTCCTGCATGTCCCAGATCTCGCGGATCGGCATGGTGAAGCGTTTTGGAATCGCGATCCGCTGGCACTGTTCGGCAATCAGCTCGTGCGCCGCTTCCTGCATCGCCGGAATCGGCGGCATGCCACGTTCCTGCAAGCGCAGTACGCGAGCCGGCAGGGCAGGCCACAGCAGGGCTGCAAACAGGAACGCCGGGGTCACCGGTTTGTTCTGCTTGATGCGCAGGTCGGTGTTGATCAGCGCTTCGCTGATCAGGGTGTGGGTGTACGTCGGGTTGTATTCCAGCGCCTCGGCACTGGCCGGGAACAGCGGATCGAACAGCTGCAGGTCGACCAGCATCTCGAAGGTGTCCGCGGCGTGGCCGGAGAGGAACAGCTTGAGCACTTCTTCGAACAGACGGGCCGACGGGATCTCGCGCAGCATCGGTGCCAGGTCGCGGATCGGCAGGGCGCTGTGTTTTTCGATGCCGAAATTCAGCTTGGCGGCGAAACGCACGGCGCGCAGCATCCGCACCGGGTCTTCCTGGTAGCGTTGTTTCGGATCGCCGATCAAACGGATCAGGTGGTTGCGGATGTCGTGTACGCCGTTGGCGTAGTCGAGGATGCGCTCGCTGACCGGATCGTAATACAGGGCGTTGATGGTGAAGTCGCGGCGTTGCGCGTCCTCTTCCAGCGTGCCGTAGACGTTATCGCGCAGAATGCGCCCGCTCTCGTTGCGGGAAGACTGGTTGCTGTCTTCCTCTTCATCGTTTTGCGGGTGATTGGCGCGGAAGGTCGCGACTTCAATGATTTCGCGGCCAAAGTGGATATGCACCAGTTTGAAGCGGCGGCCGATGATCCGCGCATTGCGGAATTCGGCGCGCACCTGTTCAGGGGTGGCACTGGTGGCGACGTCAAAGTCTTTCGGTGTGATGCCGAGCATCATGTCACGCACACAACCGCCGACCAGGTAGGCCTGGTAACCGGCGTTCTGCAGGCGTTCGACGATATTCACCGCGTAACGGCTGAATTGTGCCTTTTGCAGCGAGTGTTGGCCGCTGTTAAGCACTTCAGGCGTGCTGCGGATGTGTTGCGTATGACGCTTGGGAGAACGGAATGACTGGAACAGCTTCTTCAGCATGGGATGCACTGTTTGAAGGAATGTTCGGCCAAAACGAAGAATGACCGCATGATGGGCGGGGATTCTAGCATTTAGTCGGGGGATGGTGTAGGAAGCTGCGCAAGCGCTTGAAGGGCGTGTCTGGCACGGGCGTAAACGCCAGAAACTACAAGGGGAGCCGAAGCTCCCCAAGAAGTAGTTGCATGTTCTATTTTTGTTATTGGTTTCGGGCTTCTTGTTTTTGTTGAGTGCCCGCGTCATGAAGTTTTCCTTCATGACCCTCCCAATCGGGAGCCAAGAGCAAACGGATTGCTTTGGTCGCTGTGTTGCAGTGATCTTGCGATCCAACCAGTTCAGGCTCTGTCTCAAGACAGTTTTTTGTTGTTCTCAGCCTGGTCGTGGGGCAAGCCCCAAATACAACGCCTCTCCAAAAGAATCAGTTAGCTACGCCTCATGCCGTCTTGTTTTTATTGTGCGTGAGTCGATACGTCTTATTTTTATTGTCTTGTACATTGCTTGTTATTGTTCTTGTGCCAAACATATAGCAGGGTGCGTGCCAACTTTTGCGAAGCCTAGCAAAACAAGGGGTTACGTCACTTGATGGGCTTTTTCGAGGCCAAAAAAAACCGGGGCTTCGTTACCGTAAGCCCCGGTTTCTGTTACGTGAAAAAAACTGGGGTAACAGTTTCTTCACACAATCATGTGTTACCCGCTCAGCTCTCGCTGGCCACCCCGGTCTTGCGCCGCGGAATGCCCAGGCGTTGGCGGCGCTCCCACAGGCATTTACGGCTGACGCCCAGTTTGCGTGCCAGCTCGGTTTCGGTCATGTGGTCCTGATGTTCGAGGACGAAGTGCTGGAAGTAGTCTTCCAGTGACAGGTCTTCGGTCGGCTCATGATTGTTGTTGCCGGCGCCGTTGCCCTGTTGCGGGGGCAGGCCGATGAACTCGTCGTCTTCCAGGTCGCTCAGCTCGATGTCGATGCCCAGCAGTTCGGCGGAAATTTCCGGGCTCTCGCACAGGATGACCGCGCGTTCCACCGCGTTTTCCAGTTCGCGCACGTTGCCCGGCCAGGAGTAATGACGAATCGCCTGTTCGGCGTCTGCGGCGAACTTCAGATCGGTGCGGTTGACCCGCGCGCTCTGCCGCGCCAGGAAGGCATTGGCGATTTCGTTGACGTCGGCACCGCGCTCACGCAGGGCCGGCAGTTTCAGGGCGATCACGTGGAGGCGGTAATACAAGTCCTCACGGAACTGGCCGATCTTCGCCAGGCTCTTGAGGTCCCGGTGAGTCGCGGCGATCAGGCGCACATCGACTTTCTGCGACTGGACCGAACCGACCCGGCGAATTTCGCCTTCCTGCAACACGCGCAGCAAGCGGGCCTGGGCTTCCAGTGGCAGTTCGCCGATTTCGTCGAGGAACAAGGTGCCGCCATCAGCCGCTTCCACCAGGCCTGCACGCCCGGCGCTGGCACCGGTGAATGCGCCTTTTTCGTGGCCGAACAGTTCGGACTCGATCAGGCTTTCCGGAATCGCCGCGCAGTTCACCGAAATCATCGGTGCCTTGGCGCGTCTGGACAGGTTGTGCAGGGCGCGGGCCACCAGTTCTTTACCGGTGCCGGACTCGCCCTGGATCAGGACATTGGAATCGGTCGGCGCGACTTTGCGGATCTTGCTGTACAGATCCTGCATTGGCGGGCACGAACCGATGATGCCGATTTCGCCGTTGCTGTTGTCGACACCCGGTTTCGCCGCGCCATTGCCGGCTTTGCCGACGGCAGGTTCACCGCTGGCCTGTACCGATTGCCGGTCACGCAGGATGCGTGCGACGGCCTGGAGCATTTCGTCGTGGTCGAAAGGCTTGGCGATGTAATCCACCGCGCCCATCTTCATGGAGTCGACCGCCGAACGCAGGCTGGCGTAGCTGGTCATGATCAGCACCGGCGTGCCCTGGCCGAGTTTGATCAACTCGGTGCCCGGCGCGCCAGGCAAACGCAGGTCGCTGACGATCAGGTCGAACGTGGGAATGGTGAAGCGTTCTTGTGCTTCCTGCACTGAACCGGCTTCGCTGACCTGGTACTGGTTACGTTCCAGCAGGCGGCGCAAGGCGGAGCGGATAATTGTTTCGTCTTCGACGATCAAAATGTGCGGCATTGATTCGATACTCTCGACGGTCTCAGTTCACAGCGGACGTCGCTTCGACATGACGCGGCAAGGTCACCCGGATACGGGTGCCGCGTTGGCTTTGAACATCAGCCGGGCTGTCGATGGTGATTTGTCCATAATGCTCTTCAACGATGGAATAGACCAGTGCAAGGCCCAGACCGGTGCCTTCGCCAGGATCCTTGGTGGTGAAGAATGGTTCGAACAATCTGTCCATGATGCTCGATGGAATACCGCTGCCTTCGTCTTCCACGATCAGGTCGACCGTGTGTTCGCCGGCTTCGCTTTTTACCCGCACCGCGCTGCCGGGAGGCGAGGCGTCACGGGCGTTTGAGAGCAGGTTGATCAGTACCTGGGCGAGTCGCTGCGGATCGCCTTCGACCCAGTGATCGGGGTCGCACAGGTTGTAGAACTGCACTTCGAAATTGCGTCGGTTCAGGGCCAGCAAACCAATGGCGTCCTGGGCCACTTCGGCCAGACAGACGGGCTCGTCGTTGTGCTGATGACTGCCCGCGTGGGCGAAACTCATCAGCGACTGGACGATGCGCGATACGCGTTTGGTCTGTTCCAGAATCTGCCCGCTGATTTCCTTCAGCTCGCCATCGTCTTCGCGTTCTTCGCGCAGGTTCTGCGCCAGGCAGGCAATGCCGGTGATCGGGTTGCCGATTTCATGGGCCACGCCCGCAGCGAGGCGGCCGATACTGGCCAGGCGCTCGGAGTGCACCAGCTTGTCTTCGAGCATCTGCGTTTCGGTGAGGTCTTCCACCAGCAATACCAAACCACTGTTACCCGGCGCGAGCGGTTCGTCGATCGCCGCTTTGTGCAGGTTCAGCCAGCGGGTCTGGCCATCAAGGGCCAGATGTTGCTTGTGCAAATGCTCGTCCGGCAGATTGATGAAGCCTTGCAGCAGCTCTTTCCACGGATCGGCGATGGTGCTCAGGCGCGAACCGACCACACGCTGTGCGGCAATTCCGGTCAGCTCCTCCATGGCTTTGTTCCACATGAGGATTTCCTGATCCTTGGCCAGCGAGCAAACGCCCATCGGCAATTCCTGCAGGGTCTGGCGGTGGTAGCGGCGCAGGGCATCGAGTTCGGCAGCCAGGCCGGTCAGGCGCGAGTGGTAATCCTCGAGACGGCTTTCGATGAAGTGAATGTCTTCGGTGACGTAGTTTTCGCCGCCGGCCTTATAAGGCAGGAAGGTCTCGACCATGTCCTGCGCCACGCTCGGGCCCATCAGGCCGGAGAGGTTGGCTTCGATCCGGTCGCGCAAGCGGCGCAAGGCGTAAGGGCGGCGCTCGTCGAATGGCAGGTAGAGATCGCGCAGCGCTTGTTCGACTTCTTTCTGCGCAGCCTTGGCGCCCAAGGGTTTGGCCAGTTGCGTGGCGAATTCCTGAGGCGAGGCGGCGTGCAACTCCCGACGTTGCGGGCGACGCACGTTATCCACGGCGCAAGCTTCGGCGGCGCTGGCTTCTTCGGGGCTGGCGTTGGTGAACAGCGAAATCAGGGTGAACATCAGCACGTTGGCGGCCAACGAGGCGATTGCCGCCATGTGCCAACTGGTGTCGTCCAGCACGTAGATCATGTTCAGCAGCGGGATATAGAACCCTTGCAGGTTGCCGACCAGCGGCAACAGCATGGTCACCAGCCACACCAGAATCCCCGCCAGCAAACCGGCGATGAAGCCACGGCGGTTGGCGGTCGGCCAGTACAGGACGGACAGCACGCCCGGCAGGAACTGCAACGTCGCCACAAACGCGACGATGCCGAGGTTAGCCAGGTCTTGCTCTGCGCCCAGCAGCAGATAGAAACCGTAACCGGCCATGATGATCGCGACGATCAGCGCCCGACGTGTCCACTTCAACCAGCGGTAGATGTTGCCTTCGGCCGGTGGTTGATAGAGCGGCAGCACCAAGTGGTTCAGCGCCATCCCGGACAGGGCCAGGGTGGTGACGATGATCAGCCCGCTGGCTGCCGATAGCCCGCCGACATACGCCAGCAGCGCCAAGGCTTTGCTGTTGGCGGCGATACCGATGCCCAGCGTGAAGTATTCAGGATTGGTCGTGGCCCCCAGTTTCAGGCCGGCCCAGAGAATCAGCGGCACCGCCAGGCTCATCAGCAGCAGGAACAACGGCAGGCCCCAACTCGCGCTGACCAGCGAGCGCGGGTTGAGGTTTTCGGTAAAGGTCATGTGGTACATGTGCGGCATCACGATCGCCGAGGCGAAGAACACCAGCAACAGCGTGCGCCATGGGCCTTCCTGCAATGGCGTGTGCAGCGCGGCGAGGGCGGTCTGGTTTTGCAGCAGCCACAGCTCCAGCTGTTGCGGGCCGTCGAATACGCCGTACAGCGCATACAAACCAACGCCGCCAATGGCGATCAGCTTGATCACCGACTCGAAGGCAATGGCAAACACCAGGCCTTCGTGTTTCTCGCGGGTGGCGATGTGGCGCGAGCCGAAGAAAATCGTGAACAGCGTAATCAGTGCGCAAAAGCTCAGGGCCACGCGATGCTGCACCGGTTCGCGGGTGAGGATGCCGATGGAGTCCGCCACGGCCTGAATCTGCAAGGCCAGCAACGGCAGCACGCCGATCAGCATGAAGATCGTGGTCAGTGCGCCGGCCCAGGTGCTGCGAAAGCGGAACGCGAACAGGTCGGCCAGCGACGACAGTTGATACGTGCGGGTGATCTTCAGGATCGGATACAGCAACACCGGCGCGAGCAAAAATGCCCCGGAAACCCCAAGGTAGCTGGAGAGAAAACCGTAGCCGTACTGATAGGCCAAGCCCACCGTGCCGTAAAACGCCCAGGCACTGGCGTAAACGCCCAGCGACAGGGTGTAAGTCAGGGGGTGGCGAATGATCGCCCGGGGGATCATGCCCCGTTCGCTGATCCAGGCGACGCCGAACAGCACCGCCAGGTACGCGGCGCTGATCAGGATCATCTGGGTCAGGCTAAAGCTCATCGGCATCTTTTTGGCTCTGCAGGATGAAGGTCACGACGATCAGAATCAGCCAGAGCAGATACGGGCGATACCAGGCGCCAGTGGCGTCGATCCACCAATCCATGATGGCCGGGGAAAACAGGTAAATCCCCACTACCAGGAGCAGGACCAAGCGATAGATGTACATCCCGGCCTCTCTTTTTTATGCGCGTGCCCGAAAACGTGCGGCGATGGTAACGGATGGGCGCGCCACTGCAAGTCTGATCACTGTAGTTGCGCTTCGGGCAGGTTGAGTGTGCGCGGGATCTTCAGCGCGTCCCAGTGGGCAATGCCCCAGTTCAGCACTTCCCGTGGTGTGGCGTACGCCAGTTCTGTGCCGGGATTTTGCCCGAGTGCGCGCAATGCGCGCAGCAACAACGGTGTTGCCTGGTCTTCGGTCAGCGGCGGCGAACGGTAGGACTTGCCGAGCTTGTTGCCGTCAGGTTGGGTAATCAACGGGATGTGCAGATAGCGCGGTTGCGAAAAACCCAGCAGTTCTTGCAGATAGAGCTGGCGTGGCGTGGAGTCCAGCAGGTCGGCGCCACGGACGATGTCGGTGATGCCTTGCCAGGCATCATCGAGCACTACCGCCAGTTGATAGGCATAGAGCCCGTCGCGGCGGCGGATCACGAAATCGCCGACGTCCCGGCCCAGGTGTTGGCGGTACTCGCCCTGCACCCGGTCGATGAAGTGGTATTCCAGCTCAGGCACGCGCAGGCGAATGGCGGCATCTTCAGTGCCATGGCCTGCATTGCGACACAAACCCGGATAAATGCCGTGATACGGCTCCAATTGTTTGCGCGAGCACGTGCAGGCGTAGGCCAGACCGTGATTGAACAGGCGATTGAGCACTTCGGCGTAGGCGTCGTGGCGGTCGCTCTGTCGGACCATTTCGCCATCCCACTCGAAACCATAGCTTTCCAGCGCCTTGAGGATGGCCGCTTGGGCACCGGGTTCTTCCCGTGGCGGATCGAGGTCTTCCATGCGCATCAACCAGCGCCCGCCCACCGAGCGCGCGTCGAGGTACGAGGCCAACGCTGCGACCAGCGAACCGAAATGCAGATGGCCGCTTGGCGTGGGTGCGAAGCGTCCGATGTAGGCGGGGCTGTGGGGGGCGGTCATGGGCACGATATAACTTGAGTGAACGCAGCATTCTCTGTAGGAGCCGGCTTGCTGGCGATGGCGTCCTTGAAACCGCCATCGCCAGCAAGCAGGCTCCTACAAAATCATGAATTTCAGAAACAAAAACGGAGCGTTCGCACGCTCCGTTCTTCGTTCAAGCCGCAATTACTTGCCGACTTGCTTTTCCTTGATTTCCGCCAGGGTCTTGCAGTCAACGCACATGTCGGCGGTAGGGCGTGCTTCCAGTCGCTTGACGCCGATCTCGACGCCGCAGGACTCGCACCAGCCATATTCTTCGTCTTCGATCAATTGCAGCGTCTTGTCGATCTTCTTGATCAACTTGCGCTCGCGGTCACGGGCACGCAATTCAAGGCTGAATTCTTCTTCCTGGCTGGCACGGTCTGCCGGGTCAGGGAAGTTGGCCGCCTCGTCTTTCATGTGATCAACCGTGCGGTCGACTTCCTGCATCAAGTCCTGTTTCCACTTGTTCAGGATCTTGGTGAAGTGAGCGCGCATGGGTTTGCCCATGTACTCCTCGCCCTTAACTTCTTTGTAGGGTTCGAAGCCGCTGATCGACTGATTTTGCTGCTTTGCTTGGGTGGGCATGAAATGGACCGCCTCTACTCTTGTAATCCATCTGCGCAGGATTGCTCCATCACCGACACCTGCCGGCCCTGCGGCTGCAAGCGGGCGAACTTACCAGATCAAATCGGGCCGCGCTACTCCCGGATGTCGAGGTAGTGGCCTGAAGGGCTTGCAAATGATTGCAAAGCCTTGACCGGTGGTGCTGGAGACCTGATCAATTAATGATTTTAGTCAAACCTTGCGCACTCGCATGGGTCGTTTGTGGCCAGGGTCTTAACGCGTCTGACCGCTTTAGGTTCTCGCTCGTTCCTGCGCTTGGGTAGAATCGGTTTTTTTACCCTGTTGAAGGAAGGCTAATGGCTCAGTCCTACAGTGCCCGCAGTCGCGCGATCGAACCGTTCCATGTCATGGCGCTGCTGGCGCGGGCCAATGAACTGCAAGCTGCCGGCCACGACGTTATCCATCTGGAAATCGGCGAACCGGATTTCACCACCGCCGAGCCGATCATCCAGGCCGGTCAGGCCGCGCTGACGGCGGGGAAAACCCGCTACACCGCCGCCCGTGGCATTCCCGAGCTGCGTGAGGCCATTTCCAGCTTCTATCAGCAGCGTTACGGTTTGAACATCGATCCGCGGCGAATCCTCATCACCCCCGGCGGTTCCGGCGCGTTGCTGCTGGCCAGTGCGTTGCTGGTGGATCCGGGCAAACACTGGCTACTGGCGGACCCGGGTTACCCCTGCAACCGGCATTTCCTGCGGTTGGTGGAAGGCGCGGCGCAGCTTGTTCCTGTCGGCCCGGAGGTGCGTTACCAACTGACGCCGGACTTGATCGACCGTCATTGGGATCACGACAGCGTCGGTGCGCTGGTGGCGTCGCCGGCCAACCCGACCGGGACCCTCCTGACCCGCGATGAGCTGGCGGGCCTTTCGACCGCGATCAAGGCGCGGCATGGCCATCTGGTGGTGGACGAGATCTATCACGGCCTGACTTACGGCACCGATGCCTCCAGCGTGCTGGAAGTCGATGACAGCGCCTTCGTACTGAATAGTTTTTCAAAGTATTTCGGCATGACTGGCTGGCGACTCGGTTGGCTGGTGGCGCCGGAAGCGGCGGTCGGCGAACTGGAAAAACTCGCACAGAACCTCTACATCAGCGCCCCGAGCATGGCACAGCATGCCGCACTGGCCTGTTTCGAGCCTGCGACCATCGCCATTCTTGAAGAGCGTCGCGCCGAGTTTGGTCGGCGCCGGGATTATTTGCTGCCCGCACTGCGAGAGTTGGGTTTCGGCATCGCCGTTGAACCCGAAGGTGCGTTCTATTTGTATGCCGATATCAGCAAATTAGGCGGAGATGCCTTCGCGTTCTGCCGGCATTTCCTTGAAACCGAGCACGTGGCGATTACGCCGGGCCTCGACTTCGGGCGTTTTCAGGCCGGCCATCACGTGCGGTTTGCCTATACCCAAAGCCTTCCGCGTTTGCAGGAAGCGGTCGAACGCATCGCTCGCGGCTTGAAGAGCTGGCAAGGCTGATGCAGTTCAATCCTCCCCTCGAAGAAGGTCGACTGATCCGACGTTACAAGCGTTTTCTCGCCGATATCGAAACCGTTCACGGCGAGTTACTGACCATTCACTGCCCGAACACCGGCTCGATGCTCAATTGTCAGGTGGAGGGCGGGCAGGTCTGGTTCAGTCGCTCCAATGATCCCAAGCGCAAATTACCCGGCACTTGGGAAATCGGCGAGACCCCTCAAGGTCGCTTGTTCTGCGTGAACACCGGGCGCGCCAATGGTTTGATCGAAGAGGCTCTGCGGGCTGGCGTCATTGCTGAGCTCAACGGCTTCACCGAACTGAAGCGCGAAGTGGCTTACGGTCAGGAGAGCAGCCGCATCGACTTTCGCCTCGATTACCCAAGCGGGCCGGCGTATGTGGAAGTCAAAAGTGTCACGTTGGGCTTCGATGGCTCATCGGTGGCGGCGTTTCCCGATGCGGTCACCCAGCGTGGTGCCAAGCATTTGCGGGAACTGGCGCATCTGGCGCGGGACGGGATTCGTGCGGTGCAGTTGTATTGCGTGAACCTCACCGGCATCGATGCTGTGCGTCCTGCTGAGGAAATCGATTCGGCCTACGCGGCCGCTTTGCGAGAGGCGGTGGCGTGCGGTGTTGAAGTCCTGGCTTACGGCGTGCGGTTGACCCACGAGGAAATGCGGGTCGAGCGGCGTCTTGAGGTGTTGCTCAACGGTTAAAGGCTGACCCAGATTCCTTGAGCGTCTTCGCGACATTCAATGGTGGTCAGAGATTGCCCGGCGCACGGGCCGGCGACGCACTCGCCATCTTCGATCAGGAACAGTGCGCCGTGGGTGGCGCACTGGATCAGGCTGTTGCTGGGGTCGAGAAACCGGTCGGGTGTCCATTCCAGTCCGACGCCACGGTGCGGGCAACGGTTGTTATAGACGTAGACCTGACCGTTCCGGCGTACGGCGAATAGCTTCTCGCCGTCGATCTCGAAACCGCGGCTGCTGGATTCGGCCAACTCAGCGCCTGCGCAAAGAAACTTCATGTCTATCCTCAAGTGCGGCGGCTCGTGACTGGATATGTCCGAGCTTGACGTTCAAATGCAAACAATTATCAAATGGCCGCTTCGCCCGTCGGGTGCAGGTGCCGGATGCCGAGGATACTTGGCCTGTCACTTCAATGCCTGGGAAAACCATTAAAGGAAGCTGTTTATGCGCCTGAGTACCCGCGTTGCTGCGCTCTGTGCCGGACTTCTCGTCAGTCACCACGCCGCAGCGGCCGAGTTGCCACAACGCTGGGTCAGCGCCGGTGGGGCCTTGTCGGAATGGGTCAGCGCGCTGGGTGGCGAATCGAAACTGGTCGGTGTCGACACCACCAGCCAGCACCCGGAATCGCTCAAGGCGTTGCCGAGCATCGGTTATCAGCGGCAGCTGTCGGCGGAGGGCATCTTGAGCTTACGCCCGCAGATCCTGGTCGGCACCGAAGAAATGGGGCCGCCGCCGGTGATTTCGCAGATTCGCACGGCGGGGGTGCAAGTCGAACTGTTCTCGGCTCAGCCGGACCTGCCGACGTTGCACGCTAACTTGCAGCATTTGGGCAAATTGCTCGGCGCCGAGGACAAGGCTGCGCAACTGTTCCAGGGCTATCAGCAGCAGCTCGATCAGCAAAAGGTTCGGGTCACCAATGCGCAGCTGACGCAACCCTCACCGGGTGTGCTGGTGCTGCTCGGTCATGCGGGCGGCAAGCCTCTTATCGCTGGCAAGGACACCGCCGCTGATTGGCTGATCCAGAAGGCCGGTGGGCACAACCTGGCGACGCACACCGGTTACAAGCCTTTTTCCAATGAATCCTTGATCAGCCTGGACCCCGAGGTGCTGGTGTTTGCTGACCGCGCACTGAGCGGCGAGGCGGCGCGTGCGGCGCTGTTCAAGGAGAACCCGATTCTGTCTTCCACCCGCGCCGCCAAGGACGGACGAGTCATGGAGCTCGATCCAACGCTGCTGGTGGGTGGGCTAGGCCCGCGATTGCCCGAGGAGTTGAAAAAGATCAGTGACGGTTTCTATCCCGGCACTGCTGCTCAATGACCGTCCTGGTAAAACCCCGGGCGTTGTTCATCGGCCTGAGCCTGCTGTGTTTGCTGGCGATCTGGCTGTCGTTGGCGCTCGGTCCGGTGAGCCTGCCGTTGCTCGATACCTTGCGTGCAGCGTTACGCATGATCGGCCTGCCCTTTGCGCCTGACGGACTGGAGCAGGCCGAGCTGATCCTTGGGCAGATTCGCCTGCCGCGTACCTTGTTGGGATTGGCGGTGGGTGGTGTGCTGGCGTTGTCGGGCGTGGCGATGCAGGGCTTGTTTCGCAACCCATTGGCCGATCCGGGGTTGGTGGGCGTTTCCGGTGGCGCGGCATTGGGCGCGGCCATTGCAATTGTCGGCGGCTCGGCGTTTGGTGGATTGCCGGAATCCCTCGGGCCGTACCTTTTATCGCTGTGCGCGTTTCTCGGCGGGCTCGGCGTGACAGCGATGGTGTATCGACTGGGTCGGCGCAACGGGCAAACCGATGTCGCAACCATGCTGTTGGCGGGTCTCGCTTTGACGGCGCTGGCCGGCTCGGTCGTGGGGCTGTTTACCTACCTGGCAGACGACACGACTCTGCGAACGCTGACCTTCTGGAATCTGGGCAGTCTGAACGGTGCCAGTTATTCGCGACTCTGGCCGTTACTGTTGATCAGTGCCGGCGTGGCGCTGTGGTTGCCGCGTCGCGCCAAGGCATTGAATGCGTTGTTGCTGGGCGAGTCGGAGGCCGGGCACCTGGGCATCGACGTCGAAAAGCTCAAGCGTGAGTTGGTGTTTTGCACGGCGTTGGGTGTCGGCGCGGCGGTGGCAGCGGCGGGGATGATCGGCTTTGTCGGGCTGGTGGTGCCGCATCTGGTGCGTCTGCTGGCCGGTCCCGATCATCGGGTGTTGCTGCCGGCCTCGGTGCTGGCGGGCGCCAGTCTCCTGTTGTTCGCTGATCTGGTGGCGCGACTGGCCTTGGCGCCGGCGGAGCTGCCGATCGGAATCGTCACCGCGATGATCGGTGCGCCGGTCTTTCTTTATCTATTGCTGCGAGGGCGTGCCTGATGTTGCGAACGCAAAATCTGCACATCCGCCGAGGCCGCAAGATTGTCTTGATGGATATTACGCTTGAACTCAAACCGGGAGAGGTCCTCGGCGTGCTGGGGCCTAACGGTGCGGGCAAAAGTACGTTGCTGGGCGCCTTGTGCGGCGAGCTGCAGGCTGATCACGCCAGCGTGTGGCTCGATGAACGCGAGTTGCGTGACTGGACCGGCGCGCAACGAGCGCAACGCCTGGCGGTATTGCCACAAGTCTCGACCTTGAACTTCGCCTTTCGCGTTGAGGAAGTCGTCGGCATGGGACGCTTGCCGCACCAGACCGGCCGGGTCCGGGATGACGAAATCGTCGCCGCCGCGTTGCAGGCTGCCGATGCCGGGCATTTGAGTGGTCGCAGCTATCTGGCGTTGTCCGGCGGCGAACGTCAGCGGGTGCATCTGGCGCGGGTACTGGCGCAACTCTGGCCGGGCGAGGCAGGGCAAACGCTGTTGCTCGACGAGCCGACTTCGATGCTTGATCCGCTGCATCAACACACCACCTTGCAAGCGGTGCGCGAGTTCGCTGATCGTGGCGCGTCTGTATTGGTGATCCTGCATGATCTGAACCTGGCGGCGCGTTATTGTGATCGCCTGTTACTGCTCGAAGGCGGGCGCCCGGTCGCGCTCGATACCCCGGAGCAAGTGTTGCGACCGGAACCGCTCAAGGCGGTATTCGGGCTGGACGTCTTGGTGCAACAGCACCCGGAGCGTGGGCATCCGCTGATCATCGCCCGCTGAGTCATTGATAGAGGGTGTGGGTATGCGTGTGATGGTGATTCTGGCGGTGCTGATGCTGAGTGCTTGTCAGCATGTTTCGACGCCGCCGGTCATCGGCGAGATTCTCGACTTGCACAGCGGTCAGACGCTGACGGCGCAGGAGCTGCTGGCGCGTCTGGCCAAGCCGTCGCGATTGATCGTGGGGGAGCAGCATGACAATCGCGATCACCATGAACTGCAACGCTGGTTGTTGCAGGCGCTGGGAGAGCGACGCCCGCAAGGCAGTCTGCTGCTGGAAATGCTCACGCCGGATCAACAGCTGCGCGTCGACGACATTCGCCACGCCTCGACGCTGCCCTCGGATTTGCCAGGTGCATTAGCCTGGCAACCTGGCTGGGACTGGAATCTGTATGGGCCGATCGTTCGTTTCGCCCTGGCCCAACCGTATCCGCTGCTGGCCGCCAATCTGGACACAGTCGAGGTGCGTGCTTTTTACGCCCGGCCGCCGACATTAAGCGGCGCTCGCTCCAATGCCACGTCGGTCAAGGATGAGTTGCTGGCACAGATCAGCGGTTCCCATTGCGGCCTGCTGCCCGAATCGCAAATGCCGGCGATGCTCGCCGTCCAGCAGCAACGTGACCGGCGTATGGCCGATCGGCTGTTGGCTGCACCCACTCCTGCATTGCTGTTCGCCGGCGCTTACCACGCGCGAAAGGATGTCGGCGTGCCGATCCATGCGCTTGATCTGGGAGCGCCCGAAGCCCCCGTGGTTTTAATGCTGGCGCAGCAGGGCGGCGAAGTCACAGCGGCGATGGCCGATTACGTCTGGTACACGCCTGCCACGCCGACGCCGGATTACTGTGCAGAGATGCGCAGGGGCCAGCCAGAATCAAAACCCTAAACAACGGCAACAGATCCCCCTGTAGGAGCCGGCTTGCTGGCGATGGCGGTGGGTCAGTCACTAAATGCGTTGACTGATACACCGCCATCGTCGGAACGCCGCCCGCAACAAGCCGGCTCCTACAGGGGATCGGTTTTGCCAAGGGACTTTTGCGCAGGCAAAAAAAGACCCGGCAAGAGCCGGGTCAAATAACCGTGATTAGCCTGATGAGGAGATATCTGAGAGTCCGAACCAAGGGCTTTTCAAATATCGACCAGTCTCGCGACCAGTTGTGATAATCATAGCGATTCTCATTACCAAGTCAACCGCTGATTTTTCATTTCCTCGGAAATTGTCAGTTGCTTGGCGAGAAGCCCTGTAATCATTGGGCTTCAGACTACATTCCTGATGAACTCAGCTGCGTGGTGTGCTTGTTCAGCAGGTTAATGCGCCGGTCCACGCTCTCGATCAGGCTGTAGACGATCTTCGGATTGCTTTGAGTGAGGCTGAGAAACTCTCCTTCGCTCCGTTCAATTCTTGTGGCGTGACGAGATCGCTTCCAACTGTTTGTTCAGGGCTTCCTTGCGCTCGGCGGGGATGTCGTTCCAATGCACATCCATCAGCGCGCCTTCGATCGCATATAACAACACCTTGGATGCCCGGAACCCGCGCGTGCGCACAGCCCGATAGGCATCCACCGCCCCCAGGCGACGCAAGTCCGAGGCGCTGTGGATGCCCACGGCATGCAGCCACTGCGCCGATGTCTTGCCAAGATTCTTCAGGTGCTGCAGTTCATCATTCATCAAGCCTCCTTGCGACGGCCGAACGGTGCGTGGGCAAGCTTCTGAGGAGTGTAGCCATCAGTAGGAAAAGCGTGATTGTTTGGTCGGTTTCGGAGCAAATGCTTCTAAGAAACAGCTCCGATGAGCGGCGTAAAAGTACGCGAACAGGGTAGGAAAAGGCGGAAGGGCATCAGGTTCTCAAGCTGAAAACACCCACAGTCCAGCGCAAGGCGGGGCGCCAAGGCGGTGCACTGGACATTTCAGTTATCGGTCGTTTTTAACGGGTGCGATAACGCAGGCGTGTACCGAAATTCATCGACATCAGAATTTCGTCGGCACTCAGCTCTCGTGGAAAGTAGGCGCCGGAGATCTGCGCGTGGGCCAGGCTTGCGCCTTCCAGGTTTGAGTTGCTGAAATCGATGCCGCGCAAGTCGGCAGAGCGGAAGTAAGCATCGGTAAAGTCGATGCCGTCGGCATTCAGTTCACGCAGGTCCAGGCCTCGGAAGTCACCACCGACCATGTCGATAGGTCCGTCTTTTGGACGTTCGTTGTTGAAACCTGTGATGTCGTCTTTGTGCAGTAAGGCATAAAGCGGGGTGTCGAGAAGTTTCGGCTGGCTCATGTCACATCACCTGTTGGTTTTATGACGCCAGTATAGTGCCACTATTTGACAGCCGTGAAGCCGGCGAAGGCTTCACGGCTGAAATACTTTCTTACAGGCCCGGCAGGCGTTGGCGAATTTGCGCAACGACGGTGTCGAGGGTCCCGCTTTCATTGGTCTGCACGCGTTTGCTGCACAGTATCTCTTCTGGCGTCAGGGCTTCACGATTGGCTTGCTGCGCTTCGATAACGGCCAGGTTGGCGTCGGACGGATCCTTTTTGTCTGCCTGACGCAGGGCCAGCCAGCTTTCGATCACCGCTTGTGGCGCGTTGCAATCAAGGATCAGGAACGGCGCGCCGGTGGCTTCGGCAATTTTCGCCGCGCCGTCGCGCTGGTCGCGCTTGAGGTAAGTGGCATCGACCACCACCGGGAAACCGGCGCGCAGGATTACCGCGGCGATTTCATGCAGGCGGGTGTAGGTTGCGGCGCTGGCGTCGGCGCTATAAATGCCGGCTTGCGGATCGTTGGCCACAGTTTGTTCGCCGAACAGGCGTTTGCGCTCGACGTCGGAACGCAGGCGAATTGCGCCCAGCGCTTCCACCAGACGCATGGCCACGTGGCTTTTGCCAACAGCGGAAACGCCGTGGGTGATGGCCATGAAGCGCGAAGGAATGGTGCTGTAGCTTTCCGCCAGGTTTGCATAGTTGCGGTACTGGCGCAGGGTAGTAGCGCGCTGCACCGGGTCGGCCTCGGCCGGCATGCTGAACAGGCTGACCTTGGCGCGAACCAGCGCACGGTAGGCTTTATAGAAGTTCAGCAGTTCCAGGCCCTGGTAATCGCCGGTCAACTCCAGATACTGGCTGATAAAGCGACGGGCCAGGCTCTTCAGACCACGGTCTTCAAGGTCCATCGCCAGGAAGCCGGTGTCGGCATAGACATCGGTGAAGCGGAACGGCTCGTTGAATTCGATGCAGTCGAAGATCACGACCTTGCCATCGATCACGGTGGCGTTGCCCAGGTGGATATCACCGTGGCACTCGCGGATGAACCCCTCGGCCTTACGCTGGGTAAACAGTGGCTTGAGGCGTTCGAAGCTGCTTTCGGCCCAGGCTTGCAAGGCATCGAGTTGCAGCAGGTCCGCCTTGTCACTCAGGAACGGGCGGATCTGCTCGAAGTTCTGCCGCACCGGCGCCATGACGCTGTCCGGTGTGCCGGCTTCGTGTTCCGCAGGCACTTTTGGTGCGGCGAGGTGGAATTGCGCAATCTGTGCGGCCATCTCGTCGATGTGCGCGGTGGTCAATTCGCCGTTGGCTTGCAGCGTGCTGAGCAGTTGGCTCTGTGGGAACTGACGCATTTTCAGCGCATATTCGATGACCGGGCCGTCGCCGCCCAGTTGTGGCGCTTCGGCGCTGCCGGTAATTGGCAACACTTCGAGATACAAATCATTGGTCAGGCGCTGGTTCAGGCGCAGTTCTTCACCACAGAAATGCTCGCGGGCATCGAGGCTGGTGAAGTCGAGGAAGCCGAAATTGACTGGTTTCTTCACTTTATAAGCGAAAGCACCTGTGAGAATGACCCAGGAGATGTGGGTTTCGATGAGCTGAAACCCGTCTACCGGATGCGGGTAAAGGGCCGGGTTTTGCAGGGCGGCGATCAGGGACTGGCTCACAGGCGTTCCTTCAGAGTCTGGGAAAATTCACGGCCGCCATTATGGCCGCAAGTCCGCCCGACGCAAACCTCGGCGGGCTCCTGTTGAGTATGAATAAAGTGCGTATAATCCGGCGCCATGACTCGTACTCGATCCCCCCGTACCCCCAAAAAACCACCTTCCAGGGGCCTGCGCCCTTGGCTGGGCTGGGCCCTTAAACTCAGTCTGGTCGGCCTTGTGGTGCTCGCCGGGTTCGCGGTTTACCTCGACGCTATTGTCCAGGAGAAGTTCTCCGGCAAGCGCTGGACTATCCCGGCCAAGGTCTATGCGCGCCCGCTCGAGCTGTTCACCGGCCAGAAGCTGAGCAAGGAAGACTTCCTCACCGAGCTCGACGCCCTGGGCTATCGCCGCGAAAGCGTGAGCAACGGCCCCGGCGCAGCAGCGGTCAACGGCAACACCGTTGACTTGAATACCCGTGGTTTCCAGTTCTATGAAGGCATGGAGAACGCGCAGCCCGTGCGCGTGCGCTTCTCCGGCGACTACGTGGCCGAACTTTCGGCGACCAACGGTTCGAAGCTTTCTGTGGTGCGGCTGGAACCGCTGCTGATCGGCGGGATTTATCCGAAGAATCTCGAAGACCGCATTCTGATCAACATCGATCAGGTGCCGCCGTATCTGCTGGAAACCCTGGTCGCCGTGGAAGACCGGGACTTCTATAGCCACTGGGGCGTGTCGCCGAAGTCGATTGTCCGCGCCATCTGGGTCAACACCTCTGGCGGCAAGATGACCCAGGGCGGTAGTACCCTGACACAACAGTTGGTCAAGAACTTCTACCTGACCAGCGAACGCAGCCTGAGCCGCAAACTCACCGAAGCCATGATGGCGATGCTGCTTGAGCTGCATTACGACAAGCGGGAGATTCTTGAGGCTTACCTCAATGAAGTGTTCGTCGGTCAGGATGGCCAGCGCGCGGTGCACGGTTTCGGCCTCGCCAGCCAGTTCTTCTTCGGGCAGCCGTTGTCCGAGCTGAAACTGCATCAAGTCGCGATGCTGGTGGGCATGGTCAAGGGACCGTCCTATTACAACCCGCGTCGCAATCCGGAGCGGGCGCTCGAGCGGCGCAACCTGGTGCTCGATGTGCTTGAGCAGCAAGGCGTCGCCACCGCCGAACAGGTCGCTGCGGCGAAGAAAATGCCTTTGGGCGTGACGACGCGCGGCAAACTGGCCGACAGTTCGTTCCCTGGGTTTCTCGACCTGGTTAAACGTCAACTGCGCGAAGACTATCGCGACGAAGACTTGACCGAAGAAGGCCTGCGGATCTTCACCAGTTTCGATCCTATTTTGCAGATGAAAGCGGAAGCGTCGGTCAACGATACGTTCAAGCGCTTGTCTGGCCGCAAAGGCTCCGATGACGTTGAAGCGGCGATGGTGGTGACCAACCCGGAAACCGGTGAGGTCCAGGCGATGATCGGCAGTCGTCAGGCAAGCTTCGCCGGGTTCAACCGGGCGCTGGATGCTGTGCGACCGATCGGTTCGTTGATCAAGCCGGCGGTTTATCTGACAGCCCTTGAGAAACCTAGCCAGTACACGTTGACCAGTTGGCTGTCAGACGAATCCTTCTCGGTAAAAGGCGCGGACGGGCAGGTCTGGAAACCGCAAAACTATGATCGCCGCTCCCACGGCACTGTTTTCCTTTATCAGGGCCTGGCGCACTCCTACAACCTGTCGACCGCGCGTCTCGGGTTGGCGGTGGGCGTGCCGAATGTCTTGAAGACGCTGGCTCGCCTGGGTGTCAGTCGCGAGTTTCCGGCATTCCCGTCGATGCTGCTGGGGGCCGGCGGCATGACCCCGATCGAAGTGGCGACCATGTACCAGACCCTCGCCAATGGTGGCTTCAATACGCCGATGCGCGGGATTCGTAGCGTGCTGACGGCGGAAGGCGAGCCGCTCAAGCGCTATCCGTTCCAGATTCAGCAGCGTTTCGATCCGGCGTCTATTTACCTGATCCAGAGTGCCATGCAACGGGTCATGCGCGAAGGCACCGGCAGTTCTGTTTACAACGTGTTACCGAAAACCCTGACGCTGGCAGGCAAGACCGGTACCAGTAACGATTCGCGAGACAGCTGGTTCGCGGGCTTCAGTCAGGACTTGCTGGCGGTGGTGTGGCTGGGACGCGATGACAACGGCAAGACACCGTTTACCGGTGCCACTGGCGCGTTGCAGGTCTGGACCAGTTTCATGCGCAAGGCCGATCCATTGCCGCTGGACATGCCGCAGCCTGATAATGTGGTTCAGGCCTGGGTCGATTCACATACCGGACAAGGCTCTGATGCCAACTGCCCAGGCGCCGTGCAGATGCCGTATATTCGCGGCAGCGAACCGCCTCCCGGCGCTGCTTGCGGTGGCGAAAGCCCTGTTAACGGTGAAACGGTGATGGATTGGGTCAAGGGCTGGATGAATTAAGCAAAGAGGGTTTCAAGTGAACAAGTGGTTGATTCCAGCGGTTGCCGCCGTGGCTTTGCTCAGCGGTTGCTCCAGCGTACAGCGTGGTTCGATTCCGGTTGTGGATTCCGGCAGTGCCGTTTCCAACAGTGAACGTGTTTCGGCAAATGGCGGTTTTCGTCAAACGACGGTTAAACGTCCTGTGCAATCCCAGACCCAGGCGATCCCGCAAGGTGACACCGGCGTCGTGGTGATGGTGCCGGGTGGCGGTGCAGTTGCGTCGGCACCGATCAGCACTTCGCCGATTACGCCAGGCCCGATCACTTCGGGTCCGATCGACACTTCGCCAGTCCAGTCTGCCCCGATCAATCAGGGCAGCTACAGCATGCCATCGACGCCAAGCGGTATTCCTTCGTCGAGCGCCGGTGGTCTGTCAGCTGATGAACAGCTGGACGGTCCGGTATTGGCGCTGCTGACCACTGCTCAGCAGCAACAGGCTGGCGGTGACCTCAACGGTGCTTCTTCCAGTCTGGAGCGCGCCCAGCGTGTTGCGCCGCGTGAGCCGCAAGTGCTTTATCGTCTGGCGCAGGTTCGCATGGCTCAAGGTGATGCAGCACAAGCCGAGCAGTTCGCTCGTCGTGGTCTGACCCTCGCCAATGGGCGTCCTGCACTTCAGGCCAGTCTGTGGGAGTTGATCGGTCAGGCACGTGAGAAACAGGGTGATTCCGCTGGCGCTGCACTGGCCCGTCAGAAGGCCAAGGTTTCGCTGTGATGGATGCACGCTTTCCGAAAATTGCCGAGCAGCTGCTGTTGATCGAGCGCGAGTTGCGGGTTCAGGGGTGGTGGGACGAAGTCTCGCCATCGGTTGAAGCGCTGTCCAGTGTCGAGCCCTTCTCGGTCGATACGCTGGATTTCGAGCAGTGGCTGCAATGGATCTTCCTGCCGCGTATGAAAACGATCCTCGAGCAGGACTTGCCGCTGCCCAATGCCTCGGGCATTCAGGAGATGGCGGAAATGGTCTTCGCCAGCCGCAATGTCCAGGGCAAGGATCGGCAGTTGCAGGTTCTGCTCAAAGAGTTCGACCAACTGATCACCGCCTCCCGCTGACCCCGATCACCTGTAGGAGCAAGCTCTGCTCCTACTGGCAGTTTTCTGCGATCTGTCTTTGCGCTTCAGCAGTCCGTTCCTGACGTTGCTCGTCGGTCAGGCGGCGCATCTCACCCTCGACATCCTCCCGTATCCGCGGATTGTTCTGCAGTTGAGCCAGGTTCGTTCGCGCCTGCTCGCAGAATACCTTTAGCTGCGCTTGTTGCTCGGCGACCTGTTTTTTAACGGTCTTATCGATGGCTTGTTGATCGCCAATGGCGTTACTGCGGG
Organism: Pseudomonas sp. PDM03; assembly: GCF_014852385.1. NCBI lineage: Bacteria > Pseudomonadati > Pseudomonadota > Gammaproteobacteria > Pseudomonadales > Pseudomonadaceae > Pseudomonas > Pseudomonas sp. PDM03. The sequence goes on from NZ_JACVBM010000022.1 coordinate 91,276, forward strand.
GCAGCGTAGCCGGCTTGTTCGCAGAGGAGGGCGTGACCACGGTCGTGGCTTGCCGGCCCTGGGGCGGTTGCGCATCGAAGTGGGTAACGCCTTGTTCATCGACCCATGTGTAAATCTGAGCGGCCATGCACAAAGGGCTGATGCCGATCAGCAGGCTGGCGGTCAGGAAAAACGTTCGCATGCCATTTCCTTGTATTGGGTTGCGCAATTGAAGCTAACACAGTTGCTGTTTAGCGGTTTTTTCTTGCTTTCTCATGTGCTTACTTCAATAAAGCACATTGACGACTTGACTTGCAGGGGACGAAACAGAAGAATCCAAAGTCCGCTGTAGAGGGACTGCCAGAAGCAGACCCGCTCGGCAGATCATGAGGCGCACATCCGCGCCGACCTGTTACACCCGCAACGCGTTACCTCGCGCTGGGTGGGAAAGCCCCGCAACACTTGGGACGATCCCAATACTTGCTCAGTCAGTGCTGACGTAGTCGGCGACCACCGTCGCTCATGCTCTGCCGAGAAGTAAACCTATTAAGACCCGTCCTCTTGTATGTGGGCGGTATTCTGGCGTTTTAGAGGTGAACAACGTGGAGCTTTTATCTGGCGGTGAGATGCTCGTCCGCTTTTTGCGTGACGAAGGCGTCAAGTACATCTACGGGTACCCGGGTGGTGCTCTTCTTCATGTTTACGATGCCCTGTTCAAAGAACCGGAAGTGACCCACATCCTGGTTCGTCACGAGCAGGCTGCTACCCATATGGCTGACGGCTACGCCCGTGCCACCGGTAAAGCCGGTGTGGTACTGGTGACCTCCGGCCCGGGCGCAACCAACGCCATTACCGGTATTGCCACGGCCTACATGGACTCCATTCCGATGGTGGTCATTTCCGGCCAGGTGCCTAGCAACATGGTTGGCACCGATGCGTTCCAGGAAACCGACATGATCGGTATCTCCCGGCCGATCGTGAAGCACAGCTTCATGATCAAGCACGCGTCGGAAATCCCGGAAGTCATGAAGAAAGCGTTCTACCTGGCGCAATCCGGTCGTCCTGGTCCGGTCGTTGTCGATATCCCGAAAGACATGACCAACCCGGCCGAGAAGTTCGAATACATCTTCCCGAAAAAAGCCAAGCTGCGTTCCTACAGCCCGGCCGTTCGCGGTCACTCCGGACAAATCCGCAAGGCAGCCGAAATGCTCCTGGCGGCCAAGCGCCCTGTGATGTACGCAGGCGGCGGTGTGATTCTCGGTGGTGGCTCCGCGCCGCTGACCGAGTTGGCGAAGATGCTCAACCTGCCAGTGACCAATACCCTGATGGGTCTGGGTGCCTACCCTGGCACCGACCGTCAGTTCATCGGCATGCTCGGCATGCACGGCAGCTACACCGCCAACCTGGCGATGCACCATGCTGACGTGATCCTCGCAGTCGGCGCACGCTTCGACGATCGTGTCATCAACGGCGCGTCGAAGTTCTGCCCGAATGCCAAGATCATTCACATCGACATCGACCCGGCTTCGATCTCCAAGACCATCAAGGCCGACGTGCCGATCGTTGGTCCGGTGGAAAGCGTCCTGACCGAAATGGTCGCGATCCTCAAGGAAATCGGCGAGACCCCGAACAAGGAGTCCGTTGCCAGTTGGTGGAAGCAAGTTGATGAATGGCGCGGTGATCGCGGCCTGTTCCCTTACGACAAGGGCGACGGCAGTGTCATCAAGCCGCAGACCGTGATCGAAACCCTGTGCGAAGTGACCAAGGGCGATGCCTTTGTTGCCTCCGACGTGGGTCAGCACCAAATGTTCGCCGCGCAGTACTACAAGTTCAACAAGCCGAACCGCTGGATCAACTCCGGTGGCCTGGGCACCATGGGCTTCGGTTTTCCGGCGGCCATGGGTATCAAGTTGAGCTTTCCGGATGCCGACGTCGCCTGCGTAACGGGCGAGGGCAGTATCCAGATGAACATTCAGGAACTGTCCACCTGTCTGCAATATGGTTTGCCGGTCAAAATCGTCATCCTGAACAACGGCGTTCTGGGTATGGTTCGTCAGTGGCAGGACATGAGCTACGGTAGCCGTCACTCGCACTCCTACATGGAATCGTTGCCTGACTTCGTCAAGCTGGCAGAGGCGTATGGCCATGTCGGCGTGCGCATCACCGACTCGAAAGACTTGAAGTCGAAGATGGAAGAAGCATTCGCCATGAAGGATCGCCTGGTGGTCATCGATATTGCAGTCGACACCAGCGAGCACGTCTATCCGATGCAGATCAAAGACGGCTCCATGCGCGATATGTGGCTGAGCAAGACGGAGCGTACTTAATCATGCGGCACATTATTTCCTTGCTTCTGGAAAACGAACCCGGTGCTCTGTCGCGTGTAGTCGGCCTGTTCTCACAGCGCAACTACAACATCGAAAGCCTGACCGTGGCGCCAACCGAAGACCCGACTTTGTCGCGTCTGACGCTGACCACCGTTGGTCACGATGAGATCATCGAGCAGATCACCAAGAACCTGAACAAGCTGATCGAAGTGGTCAAACTGGTCGACCTGTCGGAAAGTGCTCACATCGAGCGCGAACTGATGCTGGTCAAGGTCAAGGCCACCGGCGCCCAGCGCGCCGAGATCAAGCGCACCACCGATATTTACCGTGGGCAGATCGTCGATGTCAGCGCTAGCGTGTATACCGTTCAATTGACCGGTACCAGCGACAAGCTCGACAGCTTCATTCAGTCCATCGGCACCGCGTCGATCCTGGAAACCGTCCGCAGCGGCGTAACCGGTATTGCTCGCGGCGACAAAGTACTCAGCATCTAAACCAAATTAGCGAATGGCCTGAACGGCCTGGATATATAGGGGAAATTCATGAAAGTTTTCTACGATAAAGACTGCGACCTGTCGATCATCCAGGGCAAGAAAGTTGCCATCATCGGTTACGGTTCCCAAGGCCACGCTCAAGCGTGCAACCTGAAAGACTCCGGCGTTGACGTCACTGTTGGCCTGCGTAAAGGTTCGGCGACCGTTGCCAAAGCCGAAGCTCACGGCCTGAAAGTGACCGACGTTGCTTCCGCTGTTGCGGCTGCCGACCTGGTCATGATCCTGACCCCGGACGAGTTCCAGTCCTCCCTGTACAAAAACGAAATCGAGCCAAACATCAAGAAAGGCGCAACCCTGGCCTTCTCCCACGGCTTCGCGATCCACTACAACCAGGTTGTTCCGCGCGCTGACCTCGACGTGATCATGATCGCGCCGAAAGCACCGGGCCACACCGTGCGTTCCGAGTTCGTCAAAGGCGGCGGTATCCCTGACCTGATCGCTATCTATCAGGATGCTTCGGGCAACGCCAAAAACGTTGCACTGTCCTACGCTGCGGGCGTTGGTGGCGGTCGTACCGGTATCATCGAAACCACTTTCAAGGACGAGACCGAAACCGACCTGTTCGGCGAACAAGCCGTTCTGTGCGGTGGTACCGTTGAACTGGTCAAAGCCGGTTTCGAAACCCTGGTTGAAGCTGGCTACGCGCCAGAAATGGCCTACTTCGAATGCCTGCACGAACTGAAACTGATCGTTGACCTCATGTACGAAGGCGGTATCGCCAACATGAACTACTCGATCTCCAACAACGCTGAATACGGCGAGTACGTGACTGGTCCGGAAGTGATCAACGCCGAATCCCGTCAGGCCATGCGCAACGCCCTGAAACGTATTCAGGACGGCGAATACGCCAAGATGTTCATCAGCGAAGGCGCAACCGGCTATCCTTCGATGACCGCCAAGCGTCGTAACAACGCCGCTCACGGTATCGAAATCATTGGCGAGCAACTGCGCTCCATGATGCCGTGGATCGGTGCCAACAAGATCGTCGACAAAGCCAAAAACTAAGTCGCACACTTGTACGGAAAACGCGGCCTAGGCCGCGTTTTTTCGTTTAGGAGGCCGGTTCTGGTATAAAGCTGCATCGTTTGTGGCCGAACCGTCGTCCCAGACACCTGTCGAAACTTTCCACCCCGTTGCAAGGTAATGTCCATGAGCGAACGTCCCGAAGAGCCAAACCAGGCTTCTGACGCCGAAAGCCTGCTGCCCATCGATGAACACGTCGAAGAAGGGCATGACGCTGAAGGCCGTAAAGTCCGGCATCGTGGTATCTATCTTCTGCCGAATCTGTTCACCACTGCGAACCTGTTCGCAGGGTTCTATTCCATCATCAATTCAATGAGTGCCCAGAGTGCCTTGAGTGCAGGTGATGCGATTGGCGCGAGCAAGTATTTTGCGTTTGCCGCGATCGCCATTTTTGTCGCCATGGTGCTCGACGGTCTCGACGGTCGCGTAGCCCGTATGACCAACACCCAGAGTGCCTTCGGTGCCGAGTACGACTCGCTGTCCGATATGGTCGCCTTCGGTGTTGCGCCGGCACTGCTGGCATTTGGCTGGGCCTTGGGTGATATGGGCAAGGTCGGCTGGATGGTCGCCTTCATTTATGTCGCTGGCGCTGCGTTGCGCCTGGCACGCTTCAACACCCAGGTGGGCACCGCCGACAAGCGCTACTTCATCGGTCTGGCCAGTCCGGCTGCGGCGGGTGTGGTTGCGGGTATTGTCTGGGCGTTCAGCGATTACGGCATTCAGGGTTCCAAGATGTCTTTCCTGGTAGCGCTGATGGTTGCGGCCGCCGGCATGCTGATGGTCAGCAACATCAAGTACAACAGCTTCAAGGAGCTGGACCTGAAAGGACGTGTACCTTTCGTGGCGATCCTGGCCGTGGTGCTGGTGTTTGCCGTCGTGTTCAGTGATCCGCCGCGCATCCTGCTGCTGGTTTTCCTCGCCTATGCAGCGTCTGGCCCGGTTCAATACCTGTTACGTCTTCGTCGGCACAAAAGCGTGTAATTTCCCTCATACTCCGCAGTCTATTGGTGCATCTGTCCTCCAATGCTGCGGAGTTGCCATGCTGATCAAAGTCCCCAAGTCATCCGACTGCCATGAGTCGGATGTCACGCCTGAATCCCTCTATCTATCTCGCCGTAATGTATTGGGCGCCGCCGTTGCCGGCTTGGCTGTGAGCAGCTTGCCGCGTTGGGCCAGTGCTGACGATGCCGCGCGATACGCGGATGTCGAGGCGGGCAACGCGCCATCCTGGTTTGCCGAAAAACTCCCATCTACCAAGTGGGGGGCGGTCACCGTCAAGGATGAGGCGATCACGCCGTTCAAGGATGCGACCCACTACAACAACTTCTATGAGTTCGGTACCGACAAGGGTGATCCGGCCGCCAACGCCGGTTCTCTGAAAACCGAACCGTGGAGCGTGGTGGTGGACGGGGAGGTGGGTAAGCCGGGGCGATATGCGCTGGAGGACTTCATGAAGCCTTATCAGCTGGAGGAGCGCATCTATCGTCTTCGCTGTGTAGAGGCCTGGTCGATGGTCATTCCATGGATCGGATTTCCCATCTCTGCGTTGCTCAATGTTGTTGAGCCAACCTCCAGGGCAAAATTCATTCGCTTCGAAACGCTGCAGGACCCTAAGACCATGCCAGGGCAGCGCTCTGGTTTTGCCCTGATCGACTGGCCCTATGTAGAAGGGCTGCGTCTGGACGAGGCGATGAATCCGTTGGCGATTCTTGCAGTGGGCATGTACGGGCGTGAGCTGCCTAACCAGAACGGCGCGCCTCTGCGTCTGGTGGTGCCGTGGAAGTACGGCTTCAAGAGTATCAAATCCATCGTGCGGATCAGTCTGGTCAGCGAGCAACCGAAAACCACCTGGCAAAGCATTGCTGCGGACGAGTACGGCTTCTATGCCAACGTAAATCCGACGGTCGATCATCCGCGCTGGACGCAGGCCCGGGAGCGTCGTTTGCCGAGCGGTCTGTTTAAGCCCAATGTGCGTGACACGCAGATGTTCAACGGTTACTCGGACGAAGTTGCTTCTCTATATACAGGGCTCGATCTGCGGAAGAACTACTGATGCGATATCCGTTCTGGCGAGTGAGTGTCTTCATCGCTGCTGCGGTGTGGCCGCTGCTTTGGCTCTATCAGGCTTGGGCGGATGTGCTGGGGCCGGATCCGGGCAAGGTGCTGGTTGATCGGTTGGGGTTGGGGACGCTTGTACTGCTGCTTATTACATTGAGTTTCACGCCGTTGCTGAAGCTCACCGGTTGGGCGGGGTGGGTTGCTGTCCGGCGGCAGCTGGGTTTGTGGTGCTTTGCTTACGTAGTACTCCATCTGAGTGGCTATATAGCGTTCATTCTTGGCTTTGATTGGTCGCAGCTGGGGGTCGAGTTGCGCAAGCGACCGTACATTATTGTCGGTGTGCTGGGGTTCCTTTGTTTGCTGGCGTTGGCGATAACCTCCAACCGCTACAGTCAGCGGCGGTTGGGGGCTCGCTGGAAGAAGCTGCATCGACTGGCTTATGGCGTTCTCTGTCTTGGCTTGCTGCATATGTTGTGGATCGTGCGTGCCGATCTGAAGGAGTGGGCGGTCTATGCCTCTATAGGCGCACTGCTATTGGTGTTGCGGTTACCGCCTGTCGCTCGTCGAATTCCGCGTTTAATAGCTAAAAAGACACCTTCTGAAAGAAAAGCATAATTAGGTGTTGACGGCAGATTCTGGAAGTCTATAATTCGCCCCACTTCCGGCGCAGTCGAAACGGAAAACTCCTTGGTAAACAAAGAGTTACGCGGTTTTCGACAGCGAGCTGCTTCAGGTCATCGAAGCCCAG
>NZ_JACVBM010000023.1:0-91790 GCF_014852385.1 Pseudomonas sp. PDM03
ATGCCAGTCAATAAAGAAGTTAACTGGCACACCGCCATCGCCAGCAAGCCGGCTCCTACAGGGGAATGCGTTTACAGCATGGGGCATTCGGTTTTCCGAACGCGACTCATCGGTCTATTCGGTTAACCGGACTATCTCACTCCAAAAAACGCGCCATAAATATTTAATCTCCTTACAAATCAATACTTTAGTTTGTATCGACTGGTCTGGCACGAGTCATGCTCTACACTCTTGGACGAATGCTTGTTGCGCGGACCTTGAGAAGCCGACAGACATTCGAAGCACAAAAGGGCCGATGAACTGGCTCCATAAAAAAAACAATGTCGAGGAAAATTTGATGCGCATCGTTCCCCATATCCTGGGCGCAGCCATTGCTGCAGCTCTGATTACCACTCCAGTTTTCGCTGCCGAACTCACCGGCACACTGAAGAAGATCAAAGAGTCCGGCACCATCACCCTCGGGCATCGTGACGCTTCCATTCCGTTTTCCTATATCGCGGACGCTTCCGGCAAACCGGTTGGCTACTCCCACGATATTCAGCTGAAAGTCGTTGAAGCCCTGAAAAAAGACCTCGACATGCCGAATCTCCAGGTCAAATACAACCTGGTGACCTCGCAAACCCGCATCCCGCTGGTGCAGAACGGCACCGTGGACCTCGAGTGCGGTTCCACCACCAACAACGTCGAGCGTCAGCAGCAAGTTGACTTCTCCGTCGGCATTTTCGAAATCGGTACTCGCCTGCTGTCCAAGGCAGACTCCAAGTACAAGGATTTCGCTGACCTGGCCGGCAAGAACGTCGTGACCACCGCCGGCACCACGTCCGAACGCATCCTCAAGGCGATGAACGCCGACAAGCAGATGGGTATGAACGTCATCTCCGCCAAAGACCACGGCGAATCCTTCCAGATGCTGGAAACCGGCCGTGCCGTGGCTTTCATGATGGACGACGCCCTGCTGGCAGGTGAAGCGGCCAAAGCCAAGAAGGCAACTGACTGGGCCGTGACCGGCACTCCACAGTCCTACGAAATCTACGGCTGCATGGTCCGCAAGGGCGACGAGCCGTTCAAGAAGGCTGTAGACGACGCCATCGTGGCGACCTACAAGTCGGGCGAGATCAACAAGATCTACGACAAATGGTTCATGCAGCCAATCCCGCCAAAAGGTCTGAACCTGAACTTCCCGATGAGCGACGAGCTCAAGGCCCTGATCGCCAATCCGACTGATAAAGCGGCTGACGACAAGAAGTCCTGATTTTCTGACTAACCTTATCTCCTGAGAGGGCCGTCGCCCTTTCAGGAGGTGGTCACTTCCTGCTGGTATTTTTTGGAAACACTCGAACCGGTGGCTGTCGAGCCGGGAGCGTGTGCCTGATCGAAAAGGTCAGGCGGGAACGGAGCTTCCCCCAAGCGGGCACTTGCACATCGATTGAACTGAGGGGAGACCCTAATGAATTACAACTGGGACTGGGGCGTGTTCTTCAAGTCCACCGGCGTGGGCAGCGAGACCTATTTCGACTGGTACTTGTCCGGTCTGGGATGGACCATCGGCATCGCCATCGCGGCCTGGATCATCGCCCTGACACTGGGTTCGATCCTGGGCGTCATGCGTACCGTGCCAAACCGCATCGTATCGGGCATCGCCACCTGCTACGTCGAACTTTTCCGTAACGTACCGCTGCTGGTGCAGCTGTTCATCTGGTACTTCCTGGTGCCCGACCTGCTGCCGCAAGATCTGCAGGAATGGTACAAACAGGACCTGAACCCGACCACCTCCGCGTTCCTCAGCGTGGTTGTCTGCCTGGGCCTGTTCACCACGGCTCGCGTTTGCGAACAAGTGCGCACCGGTATTCAGGCACTGCCAAAAGGCCAGGAATCCGCTGCTCGCGCCATGGGCTTCAAGCTGCCGCAGATCTACTGGAACGTGCTGCTGCCCCAGGCCTACCGGATCATCATTCCGCCGCTTACCTCGGAATTCCTGAACGTATTCAAGAACACCTCCGTCGCCTCGCTGATCGGCCTGATGGAGTTGCTCGCACAAACCAAACAGACCGCCGAGTTCTCCGCGAACCTGTTCGAAGCGTTCACCCTGGCGACCCTGATCTACTTCACCCTGAACATGAGCCTGATGCTGCTGATGCGCCTGGTCGAGAAGAAAGTGGCCGTACCGGGCCTGATCTCCGTAGGGGGTAAATGATGGAATTCGACTTCTCGGGCATCATCCCGTCCCTGCCGGGCCTGTGGAACGGCATGGTCATGACCCTGCAATTGATGGCGCTGGGCGTCGTCGGCGGGATCATCCTCGGCACTATCCTCGCGCTGATGCGCCTGTCCCACAGCAAAGTGCTGTCGAACATCGCCGGCGCCTACGTTAACTACTTCCGTTCGATTCCACTGCTGCTGGTCATCACCTGGTTCTACCTGGCGGTGCCGTTCGTGCTGCGCTGGATCACCGGCGAAGACACACCGATCGGCGCATTCGCCTCGTGCATCGTGGCGTTCATGATGTTCGAAGCGGCGTACTTCTGCGAAATCGTCCGCGCCGGCGTGCAGTCGATTCCCAAAGGCCAGATGGGCGCTGCCCAGGCACTGGGCATGTCGTATGGCCAGATGATGCGTCTGATCATCCTGCCGCAAGCGTTCCGCAAGATGACCCCGCTGCTGCTGCAACAGAGCATCATCCTGTTTCAGGACACCTCGCTGGTCTACGCCGTCGGCCTGGTGGACTTCCTCAATGCCTCGCGTGCCAGTGGCGACATCATCGGCCGCTCGAATGAGTTCCTGATCTTCGCAGGTCTCGTGTACTTCACAATCAGCTTTGCCGCCTCGCTGCTGGTCAAGCGTCTGCAAAAAAGGTTTGCCGTATGATCTCTATCAAGAATGTCAACAAGTGGTATGGCGACTTCCAGGTACTGACTGACTGCAGCACCGAGGTCAAAAAAGGCGAAGTGATCGTGGTGTGCGGGCCGTCCGGCTCCGGCAAATCCACCCTGATCAAATGCGTCAACGCTCTGGAACCGTTCCAGAAAGGCGACATCGTGGTCGACGGCACGTCCATTGCGGACCCGAAGACCAACCTGCCGAAGCTGCGTTCACGCGTGGGCATGGTGTTCCAGCATTTCGAACTGTTCCCGCACCTGACCATTACCGAAAACCTGACCATCGCGCAGATCAAGGTGTTGGGCCGCAGCAAGGAAGAAGCCACCAAGAAAGGCCTTCAACTGCTGGAGCGCGTCGGCCTCTCGGCACACGCTCACAAGCACCCGGGCCAGCTCTCCGGTGGTCAGCAACAGCGTGTGGCGATTGCCCGTGCGCTGGCGATGGACCCGATCGTCATGCTGTTCGACGAACCGACCTCCGCGCTCGACCCTGAAATGGTCAACGAAGTGCTCGACGTGATGGTGCAACTGGCCCACGAAGGCATGACCATGATGTGCGTGACCCACGAAATGGGTTTCGCCCGTAAAGTAGCGGACCGGGTGATTTTCATGGACGCCGGCAAAATCATCGAAGACTGCAAGAAAGAGGAGTTCTTCGGCGACATCAGCCACCGCGCCGAGCGTACCCAGCACTTCCTCAACAAGATTCTGCAGCACTAAAAAACACCGCTCCCCTGTAGGAGCCGGCTTGCTGGCGATCAACGATAACGCGGTGTTTCAGGTTAACCGCGGTGATGCGATCGCCAGCAAGCCGGCTCCTACAGGGGTCGGTGATGGTTTTGAGATTTGTGTTGTGGTTGACCCAAGGCATCTGTGATGAAATGCGACCCCACTCTCTATCGCGCAGCGCCGCCATCACTCGTCGTGAAACCCCGTCTGATCCGCCACTTGTTCCTGCCGCCACTGGTCATCGCCCTGATGATCGGATTGGGTTACCTCGGCTTCTGGGTCAGCGAGCACTACGGGATCCGCAGCCTCAGCGAGAACGGCCAGCGTCAGCTCGAACTGCACGCCCGCGCCGTCGAGAGCGAGATCAGCAAGTACACCTACCTGCCCAGCCTGCTGGAACTCGAAACCAGCGTTTCGAAGCTGCTGGCCGACCCGTCGCCGGAACACCGGCAAACGGTCAATGAATACCTCGAAGGCCTGAACCGGCGCAGCCGCAGTCGGGCCATCTACGTGATGGACACCACCGGTCGCGTCATGGCCACCAGCAACTGGCGCGATGTCGACAGTTACCTCGGTGAAGACCTGTCCTTTCGCGCCTACTTCCAGAACGCCGTGCGCGGTCAGCCGGGCCGCTTCTATGGCATCGGCAGCACCAACGGCGAACCCGGTTATTACCTGGCCCATGGCCTGGAAGAACACGGCAAGATCATCGGTGTCGCGGTGGTCAAAGTCCGCCTCGAAGCCATGGAAGAACGCTGGCAGCGGGCGCGCCTGGAAGCCTTCGTCAGCGACGAAAATGGCATCATCATTCTCTCCAGCGATCCGGCGCGACGGCTGAAATCAGTCGTTCCATTGAGCGACGAGACCAAGGAAAAACTCGCCCGCAGCCTTCAGTACTACTGGTTTCCACTGAACGAGCTGCAACCGCTGGCCCGTGAAAGACTGGCCGAAGGCGAGGAAAAACTGACCTTCCCGGCCAACAGCGAAGTGGAGTCCGACGAAGAGGACATCAGTTACCTCTCGCAAACCCGTCCCTTGAGCGACACCCCGTGGAATTTCACCCTGCTCACGCCGCTGCAGGATTTGCGTCGCGAAGCGATCAATCAGGGGATTCTGGTGGCCGTGGCGTTTGCCCTGGTGGCGTTCCTGCTGATCGCCTGGAACGAGCGCCGCAAGGTGATCGCCACCCGTCTCGCCGCCCGGGAAGCCTTGCAGGAAGCCAACAATCAACTGGAGCGTCGGATTACCGAACGCACCACCGACCTGCGCGCCAGCAACGAACGGCTCAAGGGCCAGATTCGCGAACGCCGTCAGGCCGAAGAGACCTTGCGCCGCGCCCAGGATGAACTGGTGCAGGCCGGAAAACTCGCGGCCATCGGCCAGATGTCCACCAGTATCGCCCACGAATTGAACCAGCCGCTGGCGGCGCTGCGCACCTTGTCCGGCAACACCGTGCGCTTTCTCGAGCGCGGGCAACTGGATGTGGCCAGCACCAACCTCAAGACCATCAACGAACTGATCGACCGCATGGGCCGGATCACCGCAAGCCTGCGCTCCTTCGCCCGGCGCGGCGACGACAAGGGCCAGGCCTGCCTCGGCAAAGCGGTGGACGCCGCGTTGCAACTGCTTGGCGGACGCGTGGAAAGTGTCCCACTGCACTTGCATCGCGAGTTCGCCGACGTGCAGGTGCAGATTGACCAGACCCGCCTGGAGCAGATTCTGGTCAACCTGATCGGCAACGCCCTCGACGCCATGCAGTCGCAGCCCCAACCGGAATTGTGGCTCGAAGGCGAAGCGTTCGACGGCAAGTATCGCCTACGGGTACGCGACAACGGCCACGGCATCGATGCCGAAGCGCGCAAGCATCTGTTCGAACCGTTCTTCACCACCAAACCCGGCGAGCAAGGCCTGGGCCTCGGCCTGACCCTGTCCGCCAGCCTGGCCGCCGCCACCGGCGGACACCTGGGTGTCGAACACCCGGCCAGCGGTGGTACCACCTTCGTCCTCAGTTTACCGTTGGTAAGCCCCCTTCAAGCCGAGCCAATATGAACAACGACCTTAGTGTGCTGATCGTCGAAGACGACCCTCATGTGCTGCTCGGCTGCCAACAGGCGCTGACCCTGGAAGACATTCCCTGCGTCGGCGTGGGCAGCGCCGAAGAAGCGCTGGAGCGGGTCGGCGACAACTTTGCCGGCATCGTCATCAGCGACATTCGCCTGCCGGGCATCGATGGCCTGGAGTTGCTGACCCGGCTCAAGGCCCGTGATCGCAGCCTGCCGGTGGTGCTGATCACCGGCCACGGCGACATTTCCATGGCCGTCGGCGCGATGCAGAAAGGCGCCTACGACTTCATGGAGAAACCTTTCTCCCCCGAACGCCTGGTGGATGTCGCCCGTCGTGCGCTGGAGCAACGCAGCCTCGCCCGGGAAGTCTCTTCGCTGCGCCGGCAATTGGCGGAACGGAATTCCCTGGAAGGCCGGATCATCGGTCGTTCGCCAGCCATGCAGAACCTGCGGGAATTGATCGCCAACGTCGCCGATACCTCGGCCAACGTGCTGATCGAAGGCGAAACCGGCACCGGTAAGGAACTGGTTGCGCGCTGCCTGCACGACTTCAGTCGGCGTCACACCAAACAGTTCGTTGCCCTGAACTGCGGTGGCCTGCCGGAGAACCTGTTCGAAAGTGAAATTTTCGGCCACGAAGCCAATGCCTTCACCGGCGCCGGCAAGCGGCGGATCGGCAAGATCGAACACGCCGACGGCGGCACGCTGTTCCTCGACGAGGTGGAAAGCATGCCGCTGCCGTTGCAGATCAAACTGCTGCGGGTGTTGCAGGAGCGTACCCTGGAACGCCTAGGCTCGAACCAGAGCGTGGCAGTGGATTGCCGGGTGATCGCGGCGACCAAGTCCGATCTCGACGAGTCGAGCAAGGCCGGCGAATTCCGCAGCGACTTGTATTACCGGCTGAACGTGGTGACCCTGGAACTGCCGCCGCTGCGCGAGCGCCGCGAAGACATCCTGCAACTGTTCGAGCACTTCCTGCAGCAATCGTCCTTGCGCTTTGACCGTGCCGTGCCGGAACTGGACAACCAGACCGTGTCGAACCTGATGAGCCACGACTGGCCGGGCAACGTCCGTGAACTGCGCAACGTTGCCGAGCGGTATGCCCTCGGTCTGCCGGCCTTCAAGAAGTCGGGCGCCAGCGGCAGCAATCAGGGCCTGGCCTTCGCCGAAGCAGTGGAAGCCTTCGAACGCAACCTGCTCGGCGACGCCTTGCAACGCAGCGGCGGCAACCTGACCCAGGCCAGCCTGGAACTGGGCATGGCCAAAACCACGCTGTTCGACAAAGTGAAGAAGTACGGGTTGAGCCACTGATGGACCTGATGCTCAAGGCAACCCTGGGCGCAGCGGTGGTGCTGATACTCGCTGCGCTGGCCAAGACCAGAAACTATTACATCGCCGGCCTGGTGCCGCTGTTTCCGACCTTTGCGCTGATTGCGCACTACATCGTCGGCAAGGGTCGCTCGCTGGACGACTTGAAGACCACGATTGTGTTTGGCATGTGGTCGATCATTCCGTACTTCATCTATCTCGCAACCTTATACGTGATGGTCGACCGGATGCGGCTGGAGGCTTCGCTCGCCGTGGCGGCGGTGGCGTGGTTGATCGCGGCGACGATCCTCGTCAGCGTCTGGGTACGCTTCCAAGCCTGACCACACCCCCTGTAGGAGCCGGCTTGCTGGCGATAGCGATGTGTCAGTCGGCATCGATGTTGACTGACACACCGCTATCGCCGGAACGCCGCCCGCAGCAAGCCGGCTCCTACAAGGGAGAACGGGTACATCCGGCATGGCTGGCCCGCCCCTTGCATTTACCCCCAAAAGCCCCCTCGGCCGGCCTTCATGATGGATGGAGCCGGTGTCTGGGAGGGTCTGCCAAGGGTGAATTGCGACCTTGAACATTTTAGATCTCGACCACAGCCTGACTGCCCAGGCCCCCATTGCACGGTTGCTCGACAGCGGCCGCGCGAAACGCCTGGACCTGCTCGACCTCGGCCCGAAATTGCGACTCTGGTCCAGCGAACGCACCTGGCGCCGCTTCGCCGAACGCCTGCAACAACGCCCGCGCCACAGCGGCCCGCAACCGGAAATTTTCTTCGTCGGCTCAGGCGATTACCACCACTTGACCCCGGCTTTCCTCACTGACTTGCCGGTGCCGGTGAGCCTGATCCACTTCGACAATCACCCCGACTGGGTCCACTTCGCCCCGCGTCGGCATTGCGGTTCGTGGGTCAACCAGGCGCTGAAACTGCCGAACGTCCAGCGCATCGTCACCCTCGGCCCGTGCAGCGATGACCTGCAAAATCCACAGCTCAAGGGCGGCAACCTCAGCGCCCTGAAACGCGGGGTGTTGCAGCTGTTTCCGTGGCAGCATCCGCCCTCGAAAGTCTGGGGCCGGGTCGGCGATGGCGCCGGACATCAGCAACTGGAAAACCAGCTCCACTGGCGCAACCTCGCCGAACTGGATTGGCCGGTGTTTCTCGATCAGTTGATCACCAGCCTGCCCACCGAGGCGGTGTGGATCACCATCGACAAAGACGTCCTGGCCTGCGAAGACGCGGCGACCAACTGGGATCAGGGCGGCATGCGCCTGAGCCATCTGCTGCAAGCGATACGCGTGCTGGCCGCGAACAAGCGGATCCTCGGCATCGACATCTGCGGCGAATACGCCCGCCCCGCGTTCAGCAACGCCTTCAAACGCTGGGAAGCCAAGGCCGACCAGCCGCCGGCGGAACGCTGGAGCGCAGACGATCTGCTGCGTAACTCGGCCACCAATCAGGCACTGATCGAGCTGTTCGAGGAGCTGTTCCCATGACCCTTACCGTGATTGTGCTGGTGGCGTTTTCCATCGTGCTGGACGTCATTGGTCAGCTCTGTTTCAAGCTCGGACTCGACCGTTTGCCGGAACTTGAAGGCGGTTTTCGCCTGAATGCATTCTGGGGCCAGGTGTTCAACGCGCCGCTGCTGTGGTGCGGGATCGGCGCCTACGTGATCGAGTTTTTTGTCTGGCTCGAAGCCCTCTCCCGCGCGCCGCTGAGCCTGCTGTTTCCGGCTGCGGCGCTGGCGTATTGCGGCGTGGTGCTGGCCGGCAAACTGATCCTCGGCGAAACCGTGAGTCGTCGGCGCTGGCTCGGCACTTTAGTGATTACGGCGGGCGTGATGCTCGTGTGTGTCGCCCATGCATGAGGCTCAATCGATGATCAGAGGCAAGACCGACTGGCTGCATGAGCGCTTGGGCACCATCGTGCTGTGGGCGCTGTTGATCGCTTTTGAAAGTGCCGGACAGATCGCCACGAAGGTCGGCGGCGATCAACTGGGGCAGATGGATTTCAACCTGAAGTGGCTGATGGCCGTGGCGGTGAATCCCGGGGTGTGGCTGGCGATTGCCTGCTACATCGGGGCGTTTTTCGTGTGGATGTTGATCTTGCGGCGCAGCAGCCTGTCGCTGGCGTTTCCGTTGAGTTCGCTGGTGTTCGTCGGGGTTTTGCTTGGGTCTTGGCTGGGGTTGGGTGAGCAGATCAGCGTGCTGCACTGGGTGGGGGTGGCGGTGATCATGGGGGGGATTGCGTTGCTGGCCGAGGGTGAAGAGACCTAGTTTTCTGTGATCTCAAGGGCCCCATCGCGAGCAGGCTCGCTCCCACATTTTGACCGCATCCCCCTGTGGGAGCGAGACCGGCTTGCCGGCGATGGCGTCAGACCAGCCAATGAAGCTTTCTATTCAAACTTGTAAGCCACCGCCGCCTGCACCTCCCCCTGGTTGGTATCCCCGACCGCTTTGACAATGCTGCTATCCGCCGCCGCCCCCGTCAGGTGAATCCAGCTCGCGCTCGTCAGCAGTGACCATTGCGGCGCCAAGGGAAATTCGAAGCTCTGGGTCAGCGCCACTTTCTGCAAGCCACCACCGGCGTTGTACGGGCGGATCCCCGAGGCTTGAGACTCGTCGGCACTGACGCCGAAGAACGTCTGGTTCTGCCGGGCATCGGCAAAATGCGCGGTCAGGTTTGAGCTGCCGATCACCCCTCCACCCAGTGGATAACCCACCTCCCCACCCAGCCGTCCCAACACCCCGCCCTGCCCCCCTCGCCCGCCCACCGCCTGGCCAACCGAAGCAAACACTCGCCAGAAATCGGCCGGCGCGTACTGCACAAACCCGCCCAATTCGCCCATGTCCGGCACATCGCGCAAGCCTTGCAGCTCGCCGTTGGAGGTCCGTCCCGGCAGGTAATTCAGGAACGGCCCGGCGCTGAAGCCGTTGCCGTTGAACGCGTCCCAGGTCAGCCCGTCATCGGTGCTCAGGCTGACATCGCCCCAGTCCAGATCGAGATACGGCACGGGCCGGGTTTCGTAACGGCTGCCGGTTGGGTCGTGCGGCTGATAGCTGAGGCCACCCCCTGCTTCGCCGGTGATGCCGTCTGCTGAAACGTTGGCCGAAAGGCACGTCAGCGCGGCGAATAGAGCAACTGTAATCCTCGACATGAGGCAATTCCTTGAACGGGACATGCGCGCATCAATCCCCGGATCGCGCTCCCGGCGCAAGCACTCATGTTGTTTGTAGCGACCTACAAAAATTGTAGCTTCGCCGCCACGAACACACGCCAGAACCCCAGCCCTGCGGGGCCAAACCCGGTTGGCACAGTCCCTGCTCTACCCCCTGGGCAGCGCAGACAGCACACCCGGCGCACACTTTTTACAAGATAGGTAACGCAGATGATTGACTGGCATATCGTGTGTGATTTCGACGGGACCATCACCCGCACCGACGTGATCGACAGCATCCTCCAACGGTTCGCCGACCCGAGCTGGGAAGCGATCGAAAACGAGTGGCTGGCGGGCGACATCGGTTCCCGTGAATGCCTCAGCCGCCAGCTCTCGCTGGTCAAGGCCACACCCTCCGAGCTGCTCGGGTTCTTCGACACGGTCGAGATCGACCCGGACTTCCCCGACTTCGTCGACCACGTGATCGGCCTCGGCGCCTCCCTCGAAGTGGTCAGCGACGGCATCGAACAAGGCATCGCACGGATCCTGGCGCGCAACTACGTCAGCCTCTTGCCGATCCTCGCCAATCGCCTGCGCCAACTCGATCACGACAGTTGGCGCATCGACTTCCCCCATGCCAGCGACGCCTGCCGCGCCGCCTCCGGCAACTGCAAATGCAAATCCACCCCCGGCACCAAACGGGTGCTGGTAATCGGCGACGGCCAGTCCGACATGTGCGTGGCCGCCACCGCCGATTTCGTGTTCGCCAAGGATCGCCTGGCCGAGCACTGCGAGCGCAACGGCATCGCCTATGCGCGCTTCGACAGCTTCGCTGAACTGCCGGCGCTGCTGGCCTTGCTGCCAAGCGCCAACGCCGCCAATGCCACCTCTTTCAACGTTGAAACACAGGAACTCCTCCACCATGTCTGATATTCGAATCGCCACCGCAGAAGACCAGATCCTCCTGGATAAAGAAGCCAAATACTGCTCCTACGGCGACACCGTTCACTACATCGACCCGCCGCGTATCTTCAGCCGATGCGAAGGCTCCTACGTCTGGGACACCGAAGACCAGGCCTACCTCGATTTGCAAATGTGGTACTCGGCGGTCAACTTCGGTTACGCCAACCCGCGCCTGAACAATGCGCTGAAACAGCAGATCGATACCCTGCCGCAGATCGCCAGCCAGTACCTGCACAAAGGCAAGATCGAGCTCTCGGAAATGATCGCGGTCGACGCGAAGAAAAAATTCGACCTCGACGGTCGCGTGCACTTCAACGTCGGCGGGTCGCAGTCCATCGAGGACTCGCTGAAAGTCGTGCGTAACGCCACCAACGGCAAGAGCCTGATGTTCGCGTTCGAGGGCGGTTACCACGGGCGCACACTCGGCGCGTCGTCGATCACCTCCAGCTACCGCTATCGCCGCCGCTACGGCCACTTCGGCGAGCGCGCCAATTTCATCCCGTTCCCGTACCACTTCCGTGGTCCGAAAGGCATGACCAAGGAAGAATACGGCAGCCATTGCGTGCAGCAATTCGCCCGCCTGTTCGAGACCGAATACAACGGCGTCTGGGACCCGAAAGTCGGCCAGAGCGAATACGCCGCGTTCTACGTCGAGCCGATCCAGGGCACCGGCGGCTATGTGATTCCGCCGATGAACTTCTACAGCGAACTCAAGCATGTGCTGGACCAGCACGGCATTCTGATGGTGGTCGACGAAATCCAGATGGGCTTCTATCGCACCGGCAAGCTGTGGTCGATCGAGCACTTCGACGTCAAACCCGACGTCATCGTCTTCGGTAAAGCGCTGACCAACGGCCTCAACCCGCTGGGCGGCATCTGGGCGAAAGAAGAGCTGATCAACCCGAAAATCTTCCCGCCAGGCTCGACCCACTCGACGTTCGCCTCCAACCCGTTGGGCACGGCGGTGGGCCTGGAAATGTTCAAGATGACCAGCGAAGTCGACTACGGCGCGATGGTCATGAACAAGGGCAAGTACTTCCTCGATGGCTTGAAAGACTTGCAGAAACGCTACCCGATCATCGGCGACGTCGACGGCCTGGGCTTGGCGCTGCGCTGCGAAATCTGCGGCCCGGACGGTTTCACGCCAGACAAGGCCACGCTCGATTTCATGGTGGAAGAAGGCATGAAGGCCGACATCGAAATCGACGGCAAACGCCTGGGCCTGATTCTCGATGTGGGCGGTTACTACAAGAACGTCATCACCCTCGCGCCGTCGCTGGAAATCAGCTATCCGGAAATCGATTTGGGCATCGCTTTGCTCGACCGCTTGCTGCATCGGGCGATGAAACGATGAAGCCCTCTTTTTCCAGGGCAGACGAGATCGACATGGGCGAAGGCAGCGCCGGTTTCGTTCTCGGCAGCGGGGAGGTCGCGGTGTTGTTGATCCACGGCCTCACCGGCACCCCGACCGAGTTGCGTCGGGTCGCCATCGGCCTGGCCAAGGCCGGCTGCACGGTGTACGTGCCGACGCTGGCCGGGCACTGCGGAGACAACGCCGACCTGCAAGCCACCGGTTGGCGTGACTGGTACGAGAGCGCACGCAATACCTTCATCGGTGTGCGGCGCAAACACGAGCACGTGTTCGTCGGCGGTTTGTCGATGGGCGCGGTGCTGTCGATGTACCTCGCCGCCGAGCATCCGGGGCAGATCGAAGGCTTGTTGCTGTATTCGACGACACTACGTTACGACGGCTGGAACATGCCCAAAGTCGCCGTGCTCACGCCGTTGCTGATGGCGATTCCGTTTGGCGTGCACCTGTGCCGCTTCAACGAAAAATCACCTTTTGGCATCAAGGACGAACGCTTGCGAGCGGTCGTCGAGCGGCAGATGAAGGCTGGCGAGAGCAGCAATGCCGGGCTGCTGACCATGTCCGGGGTGAGCGTCCGGGAACTGCATCGACTGGTGGCGGCGGTGAAAAAACGCATGCCGCAGATCACCACGCAAACGCTGGTGCTGCACTCGCGCGAAGACGACATCACCAGCCGCTGGAACGCCGATTATGTGGAACGCAAACTCGGCGGTCCGGTGGTGAAGGTTCTGCTCGACGACTGCTACCACATGATTACCGTCGACCTGCAATACCGCCGCGTGGTGGAGCTGAGCGCGGACTTCATCCAGCAACGTTTCATTCAACAGCGCTGCGCCCCCAAACCCATGCGCCAGGACTATCGGCAACTGGCCTGACTCAAGGAAACGATGTGATCACAGCCCTTGCCTTTTCGACGATCGAGGCCATCGACCGCGATGCCTGGAATGCCTGTTTCCCGGCCGAGCTGGAGGATTGGAATTACTACCGGGCGGTTGAACGGGCCGGCATCGCAGACTTTCAATGGCGCTATCTGGCGCTGTACGAAGACGAGGTACTGATCGCGGCGGCCGTGGCGTTCACCACCGCTTACTCGCTGGACACCACGGTTCAGGGGCTGGGCAAACGCATCAGTGAACGGCTGCGCCGCGTGTGGCCGGGGCTGTTCGACGTGCACCTGTATGCCCTCGGTTCGCCGGTGGCCGAGCAGTGCCACGTCGGGACCGCGCCGCACATCGAACCGGCCCGGCGCGTGGACCTGCTTCAGCAATTGTTACGGCTGGCGCGCCACGATGCCGATCAGGCCGGGGTCGGTTTGCTGGCCGTCAAGGATGCCTCTCACCGCGACCCACAATGGTTGCAGGTGTGTCAGGACGCGGGCCTGCAAAGCATGCCCGGCCTGCCCAGCGCCGAGCTGCCGATCCGTTTTGGCTCGGTGGACGCCTACCTCGGCACGCTCGGCAAATCCACCCGCAAAGACCTGCGCCGCACCCTGCGTGGCCAGGGGCCGCGCATCGAATGGCGGCGCTCGGTCGATGACCTGTTGCCGCGCATGATGGCGCTTTACGAGGCCACGCTGAGCCGCAGCGACCTGACCTTCGAACGCCTGCCGCCCGGCTACTTCCGCCAGGTCCTGGAACACCTCGATGAACGTGCCGCGTGCGTGTTGTATTGGGTCGGCGAAGAGCTGGTGGCGTTCAACCTTGTGCTGTTGGACGAGCAGCGACTGGTCGACAAGTTCTTCGCCCACGACCTGGCCCGGACCCGCGAACACAATCTCTACGTGCGCAGCTGGCTGGCCAATGTCGACTACTGTATTGAGCACGGCATTCCGATCTACGCGTGCGGCCAGGCCGGTTATGCCAGTAAGCTGCGCCTGGGTTGCTCGTTTACTGGCAACACCGTGTTTTTCCGCCATCGCAACCGCTTGCTCGACAGCCTGTTGCGCGTGGTGAAACTGTTTATCCGACCGGACCGTTCCGACCCTGCCATGGCCGCCGCGATCAGCGAGCAGCAATAAGCGAAGCACAATGACCAAAGACTCACGCACCAACGCTCGACCTTTCGCCCTCTCCGGCTGGAGCCTGCAGCGCAAACTGGTGCTGGCGTTCTGGCTGGTCAGCGTCATTCCGACGATGATCGCCGCCGAACTGGCGGCCACCACGCTGTCGCAGATTTTCGACAGCAACGTACGCATCTGGCTGCAGGAATCGACCAAGATCGTCGAGGACGAGATCAGCGAAATCCTGCGCGACAACGCCCGGGTCGCGCAGCTGTTCCTGCGTTACACGCGCCCGCCCACCGATCGGCAGGCGAACAAACACGACAAGCTGACCACCGACATCGCCGACTCCATGGGCATCGACGTCGTGGCGCTGGTGCGCACCAGCGATCACAAAGTGGTGTTCAGCACCGCCGCCGACGACATCGTCCGCCAG
Organism: Pseudomonas sp. PDM03; assembly: GCF_014852385.1. Taxonomy (NCBI): domain Bacteria; kingdom Pseudomonadati; phylum Pseudomonadota; class Gammaproteobacteria; order Pseudomonadales; family Pseudomonadaceae; genus Pseudomonas; species Pseudomonas sp. PDM03. The sequence goes on from NZ_JACVBM010000023.1 coordinate 14,908, forward strand.
ATCAGCACCGCGCCCAAGGCAGTGCTGCAAACCCTGCAAGTCGGTGGCGTGGCGACCGGCACAGTGGTCTCGACCTTCGAAACGGATCAGGACGGCGTCGAGTACAAACTGGTGATTGCCACCTACCTCGACAACAGTTTCCTCACCAGTGTGGCCGACGTGCACTCGCTGGACCTGCGCCTGTATCTGGCCAAGGCCAATGACTTCTCGGAGATTTTTTCCACCCAGCGCTTCGAGGATCACCCGGCGGCCGTACCGGAAAAAATCGAGCAAATCCTGCGCAGCACCAAACAGCCGATCGAACAGTTCACCAACCGCTACAGCGGCATCTACCGGCCGATCCTCAACGAAAACGGTGAGCTGCAAGGGGTGATTTTCAGCGGCCTGCTGCGCCACACCAGCCTGGTCGGGCTGGTCAATCAGAGCAACCTGTTCATCCTGATTTTCCTGCTCAGTTCGGCAGCGTCCCTGGCGGTCGGCTGGCTGGTATCGCAGCGCCTGACCAAGCCGTTGCGCGGGTTGTCCAAAGGCGTACAAGCGGTGATCGCCGGAGATTATCGCCAACGCCTGCCGGTCACCGGCGGCGACGAACTGGCGGAACTGAGCAGCACCTTCAACCACATGAGCGAACGCCTTGGCGAGTTGCAGCATCTGGAATCGCAACTGCGTCGGCGTGACCGCCTGCATGCGCTGGGCGAAGTGGCGATGGGCCTGGCCCATGAAATCCGCAACCCGTTGGGCATCATCAAAACCGCCACGCAACTGCTGCACCGACGCGCCGATTTGCCCGAGACCGACAAGCGTCATCTGGAATACGTGGTCAGCGAAGTCAGCCGGATCAACGACCTGATCACCGACTTCCTCGACTTCGCCAAACCCAGCGCACCGATGCGCTCGACCCAACTGGCGCGTCCGCTGGTGGATGAACTGGTCGGCTTCTGCGCGCCGGAGCTGGCCAGCCACAACATCGATGTGCAAATCGATGATCAATCGCCCACCGCGACGCTTTACGCCGACGCGCGGCAAATCAAGCAGGCCGGCCTGAACCTGATCGTCAACGCCATCGACGCCATGCCCGACGGCGGGCGGCTGACCCTGGGCATCAACAGCGACCGGCACTACACGGTGATCAGCATCAGCGACACCGGCCAAGGCATCGAACCGGACATGCTCGAACGGATCTTCACGCCGTTCGTCACCACCAAGGCCTCGGGCACCGGGCTGGGTCTGGCCAAGGTGTTCTCGATCATGGAGAGTCATGACGGGCGCATCGAATGCGTCAGCGAAAAAGATGCCGGGGCCACATTCACCCTGTACATTCCGGCCAACGGTGAAGACTTCGATGAGGGCAGCGATGACACATAACGTACTGGTGGTCGACGACGAGCCCAAGCTCTGCGACCTGCTGGCCTCGGCGCTCAGTCAGAACGACATTGTGGTGTTCACCGCCGGCAACGGCCTGCACGCGCTCAAGGTGCTGGAGTGCGAAGACATCGACCTGGTGATCAGCGACTGGCGCATGCCCGGCATGGACGGCCCGCAACTGCTGGCGGAAATCAAAAGCCGTTTTCCGCAGTTGCCGGTGATCGTCATGACCGCCTACGGCACGGTGAAAAACGCCGTGCAGTCGATGCGCAACGGCGCCTTCGACTACATCGCCAAGCCGTTCGACATCGATGAGCTGGACATCACCGTCAACAAGGCCCTGCAATTTCGCGACATCCTCAAAGACAACCAGCGCATGCGCGCCGAGCTCGACGAACACCGGCAGATCGACAGCCTGATCGGCGACAGCCCAAGCTTTCGGCGGGTGTTGCACGCCATCGACTCGGTGCGCGAAAGCAACGCGACCATTCTGCTGACCGGCGAAAGCGGCACCGGCAAGGAAATGGTCGCCCGGGCGATCCACACGCACGGCAATCGCGCCGACAAACCTTTTGTCGCGGTGAACTGCGCGGCAATCCCCGAAGGGCTGCTGGAAAGCGAAATGTTCGGCCACCGCAAAGGCGCATTTACCGGCGCGGTGGCGGATCGCGTCGGGCGCTTCCAGCAGGCCGACAAGGGCACGCTGTTTCTCGATGAAATCGGCGAAATGCCGCTGGCGTTGCAGGCAAAAATCCTTCGAGCCTTGCAGGAGCGAGTGATCGAACCGGTGGGCGATCCGCGCGAGCGCAAGGTCGATGTGCGGGTGATCGCGGCGACCAACAAAAACCTGCTGGACGCGGTGGCCAACAAGGAGTTTCGCGAAGACCTCTACTACCGCCTCAACGTCTTCCCGATTCCGCTGCCGGCCCTGCGCGAACGGGTTGAAGACATTGCGCCGCTGGCCCGGCATTTCGCCCACACGCTAGGGGCTGCGGCCGGCAAACGTTTCAGCGGTTTCAGCCCGCAGGCGTTGCAGGCCATGGCCCGGTATTCATGGCCAGGGAATATTCGCGAACTGCAGAACTGCGTGGAACGGGCGACCATTGTCGCCTCGGGCGCGGTGATTGAAGAGGAAGACCTGCCGGCGTATCTGTTCGCTTCGAGTGCCAACGGCGGCGGCACGTTGATCGCGGAGGGCAGCGTGCCGGCGGACCTGGAAGCGGCGCTGGCGGAGGTGGAAAAAACCTACATTCTGGCGGCGCTGGCACAGAGCAACGGCGTGCAGGCAGCCGCGGCGCAGTTGATTGGGATTTCCGAGCGCAGCTTTTGGTATCGGTTGAAGAAGCTGGGGATTCATGTGGACAAGATTGTGCGCTAATCCCCCCCCCCCTGTGGGAGGCTTTGAATGGGGCATATCCGTTGCTGCGGTAACGGCTTCTATTGGTTTCGCCCTTACGGCGAGTCACTTTCGAAAAGCGCGAAAGTAACCAAAGCGCTTTTGCCCCTTTCGTTCGGTGCCTCGCTGTGGCTCGGCATGCCCTCGCTCCGGTCCTGCTCCGTGGGCCCGCCGCCATCGGCCATCCATGGCCGGGGGCGGCTAACCCGGCATCCATGCCGGGTTGCCCACTGCGCAGAACCTCCACTCGGCCTCTCGAGGGGGCGACTACCGCCACAGCCGCCGAGGCGGCCTGAAAGCCGACCTGGCTCTTTGGTCGACCGCGTTGTCTTTCTTGGCTGCGACCACTCATTCCGGACCTATACACCGATCCCCTGTAGGAGCCGGCTTGCTGGCGATTGCGTCTGTCCAGCCAATACATACGTTGACTGACCCACCGCCATCGCCAGCAAGCCGGCTCCTACAGTTGATCGTATTTATCCAAACGCATATGCATTTCCCTTGTAGGAGCTGGCTTACCGGCGATGGACGTCAACGATAACGCGGGCTGTCTGAATGAACGCGTCGTCCAGACGATTTTCGCCGGCAAGCCGGCTCCTACAGGGAATCCCATACGCTTTTGATTCCCACCACTCATCAGGCCGAGCGTTAGCTCGCCTTCCGCTTTTGATCTGAGCGCCCCCTCGAGAGGCCGAGCGCAGGTTCTGCGCAGTGGGCAACCCGGCATGGATGCCGGGTTAGCCGCCCCCGGCCATGGATGGCCGATGGCGGCGGGCCCACGGAGCAGGACCGGAGCGAGGGCATGCCGAGCCTAGGCGAGGCACCGAACGAAAGGGGCAAGAGCCCTTGGTTACTTGGGGCTCTTCCAAGTGACTCGCTGTAAAAGCGAAACCAATAGCGGCCGTTACCGCAGCAACGGATATGCCCCCCATCCAATCCAAAAAAACTCTTAATTGAACAGCATTACCTGTGGGAGCAGGCTCGCTCCCACAGGAATTCGGCGACCCCGCGATCAGCTTACAGTCCCGCCCTTTGATTCACTCATAATCTGCCGAATCGCCCCCACAAACGTCTCCACCGGCTGCCCGCCACTGACGGCGTATTGCCCGTTGAACACCACCGTCGGCACCGAACTCACCCCCCGCGACAACCACAACTGCTCTTCCTCACGCACCTCTTTAGCGAACGCGTCCGAGGCCAGAATCGCCTCAGCCCGCTCCCGGTCCAGACCAACACTTTGCGCAATCTGAGCCAACTGAGCGTGGTCGGACGGATTGCCGCCCTCCGTGAAATACGCCTTGAACAACGCCTCTTTCAAATTGAACTGCAACCCTTCCAGCCCCGCCCAGTACAGCAAGCGATGCGCATCGAACGTGTTGTAGATGCGGCTGTTGCCGTCGGTGCGAAAGGCGAACCCGACTTCGGCGCCACGCGCACGGATCATTTCGCGGTTCTTCTGCGACTGCTCCGGGGTCGAGCCGTATTTCTCGGTGATGTGTTCGGTGATGTTCTGCCCTTCCGGGCCCATCTTCGGGTTCAGCTCGAACGGCTGGAAACGGATCTCGGCCTGGACCTCGTCCCCCAGCAGATCCAGGGCACGGGTCAGGCCGTACAGCCCGACAACGCACCAGGGGCAGGACACGTCGCTGACGAAATCGATTTTCAGGGGGGTACTCATCACTCACCTCGCGGGCTGGATACGGGCCGGAAAAGTTGAACGATACACCTGTGGGTCTGAGTACACCTGCCAGAAATTGGTTGGCTGTCAGGCCGTCATCGCTAGCAAGCCAGCTCCTACAAGGTCAGGTGTGTCAACCCGGTCTGTAGGAGCTGGCTTGCTGGCGATGGGGCCTTCAAACCCCGCATCGTCGTTGAGGGCATCATCATTACAAGAGGTTGTGTTCGACCACCGGATCGATCTGTGCCCAATGCGAAGTGTCCTCGCGATGGGCCTGCAAATAGGGCAGCACCGCCGCGAGCAATGGCGCTTTGAAGGCTTCCTGAAAACGATGGGCCAGCCCCGGAATCAGCTTCAACTGGCTACCTCGAATATGCGCCGCCAGGTGCACGCCATGCATTACCGGCAACAGCGGATCGGCAGTGCCATGAACCACCAGCGTCGGCACCCGCAGTTGATTGAGCAGTGCCACCCGGCTCGGCTCCGCGAGGATCGCCATGATCTGACGCTTCACGCCCTCGGGGTTAAACGCACGGTCATAGGACAGCGCCGCCTGATGCAACAGCGCCTGCCGATCATCACTCACCGACGGGCTACCCAGCGCTGCCAACAAATCAGCTTGCTGCTCAAGCGCCACTTCACGATTCGGCGCGCCACGCCGCGAAAGCAGTTGCACCAGCGCCGCGTTCGGCGCCGGCAAGCCTTCGGCACCGGAGCTGGTCATGATCAGAGTCAGGCTCTCGACCCGCTGCGGCGCCATGGCCGCCATGTGCTGGGCGATCATCCCGCCCATGCTCGCGCCCAGCACGTGGAATTGCTCGACGTGCAAGGCATCCATCAAGCCCAGCGCATCGTCGGCCATGTCGGTCAGGGAGTACGGCGCCGATACTGGCAAACCGAGTTTGTAGCGCAGCACTTCGAAGGTCAGGTTGGCGTCGGCAGGCGATTGCCGCCAGGTGGACAGGCCGACATCGCGATTGTCATACCGAATGACCCGAAAGCCTTGCTGACACAGCGCGACCACCACCTCGTCCGGCCAGTGAATCAACTGCCCGCCCAGGCCCATCACCAACAGCAACGCCGGGTCGGAGGCGCGGCCGATGCTCTGGTACGCCAGGGTCACCTGCGCCAGATCGACCCGTTCGGTCGGAACATTGACATCGCATCGAGACGCCGCAAAGGACGGAAGGCCAAAGAACAACGCGGCCAGGAAGGCCGCCGTTGATAAAAATCGTGCACGCATGAAAAACACCGAAACGCAGAACCCCAGTAGAGCGCGAGTCTGATGAAGTTTGTTGAAGCGCGCTGCCACAGTTACGTGACAGTTTGATGAAGAGTGCTGAACGGTCATTTTTCAAGACCGCGTTATCGTTCATCGCCGGCAAGCCGGTCTCACTCCCACATTGGATTGATGTCGTGCACAAAATCTGTGATCAACATCAATCCAATGTGGGAGCGAGACCGGCTTGCCGGCGATGGCGTCCTTAAGCCAGCTGACTGCGCAACTGCCGCGCCGCCGCCACCATGTTCACCAATGCCGCTTCAGTCTCCGGCCATGCCCGGGTCTTCAAACCGCAATCCGGATTCACCCACAACCGCTCTGCCGGAATGCGCTTCACGGCCTTGCTCATCAACTTGACCATCTCGGCCGTGTCCGGCACGCGTGGCGAGTGAATGTCGTAGACGCCCGGACCGATGTCATTCGGGTAGTCGAACGCTTCGAAGGCTTCCAGCAATTCCATGTCCGAACGCGAGGTTTCAATGGTGATCACATCGGCATCCATGTCGGCAATCGCCTTGATCACGTCATTGAATTCGCTGTAGCACATGTGCGTGTGGATCTGGGTTTCATCGCGCACGCCGGAGGCGCTCAAGCGGAACGCTTCCACCGCCCAGTCGAGGTATTCCTGCCATTGCGCCCGACGCAGTGGCAAGCCTTCGCGGAACGCGGCTTCGTCGATCTGCACGATCTTGATGCCGGCGCTTTCCAGGTCGACCACTTCGTCACGCAGGGCCAACGCCAACTGCTGCGCCTGGACTTTGCGCGAAACGTCTTCACGCGGGAACGACCACATCAGCATGGTCACGGGACCGGTGAGCATACCTTTCATGACCTTGTCGGTCTGGCTCTGCGCGTAGCTGATCCAGTCGACCGTCATGGCTTTCGGACGGCTCAGGTCGCCATAGATGACTGCCGGTTTCACGCAGCGCGAGCCGTAGCTCTGGACCCAGCCGAAACGGGTGAACAGGTAGCCGTCCAGTTGCTCGGCGAAGTACTCGACCATGTCGTTGCGTTCGGCTTCACCGTGTACCAGCACATCCAGCCCCAGACGTTCCTGGACTTGCACGGCGTGGCGAATTTCGTGGTGCATGGCGTCGGTGTAGTCGTTGGCTGACAGCTTGCCTTGCTTGTAGGCCTGTCGCGCCAGACGGATCGAACCGGTCTGCGGGAACGAGCCGATGGTGGTGGTGGGGAATGTCGGCAGTTTCAAGCGCGCACGTTGTTGCTCGATGCGTTTGGCGAACGGCGATTGGCGTTGGCTGTCCGCTGCACTGATGGCATTGATGCGGGCTTGCACTTCGGTTTTGTGAATACGCGGCGACTCGGCACGGCTGGCCTGAATCGCCCGGCTGTGTGCCAGCGCGGTTTGCACTTTGGGCGATTGCGGATCGTTGAGCGCGTCGCGCAGCACGGCGATTTCGCCACACTTTTGCACCGCAAACGCCAGCCAGCTTTTCAGTTCCGGATCGAGTTTGTCTTCGCGTTCCAGGTCTACCGGGCTGTGCAGCAGCGAGCAGGAACTGCTGACCCACAGGTTGTCGCCGAAACGTTCCTGGGCCAATTGCAGTTGTGCGAGCACCGGTTCCAGTTCGCAGCGCCAGACGTTGCGGCCGTTGACCAGGCCCACCGAGAGAATCTTGTAGGTCGGCAGACGATCGAGCACATGCAGCAGTTGGTCGGGGGCGCGCACCGCATCGATGTGCAAGCCTTGTACGGGCAAGCCGACGGCCAGGCCGAGGTTGTCTTGCAGGCCGCTGAAGTAGGTCGCCACCAGCTTTTTCAGCGGCGAATACTGGAGGATGTGGTAGGCGCGTTCGAAGGCGTTTTTCCATTCTTGCGGCAGATCGAGGGTCAGGATCGGTTCGTCGATCTGCACCCACTCCACACCTTGTGCGGCGAGGCGGCCGAGGATTTCGCCGTAGATCGGCAGCAGGCGTTCCAGCAGGTCGAGCTTGTCGAAGTCGTTGCCTTTGGCCTTGCCCAGCCACAAGTAAGTCAGCGGGCCGATGATCACCGGTTTGACGTTGTGACCGAGGGCCTTGGCTTCGTCGACTTCGTCGAACAGCTGTTCCCAGCTCAGCTTGAATTGCTGGTCAGCGCTGAATTCCGGGACCAGGTAGTGGTAGTTGGTGTCGAACCACTTGGTCAGTTCCTGGGCATATTGCGCTTTGCTGTGTTCGCCACCGCAGCAAGTGGTGGTAGCGCCACGGGCCATGGCAAACAGCGTGTCGAGGGTCGGCAGGCCCCTGGCATTCTTGGCGCTGTCGAAACGCTCCGGGATCACACCGAAGGTCAGGGAGTGCGTCAGGACCTGGTCGTACCAGGCGAAGTCGCCAACCGGCAGCAGGTCGATGCCGGCGTCTTTCTGCAATTGCCAGTGGGTGGCACGCAATTGGCGGCCGACGCTTTTCAGCGCGTCCTGATCGAGATCGCCCTTCCAGTAGGATTCGAGGGCTTTTTTCAGTTCGCGGTCAGCGCCGATGCGCGGAAAACCAAGTGTGTGGGCCAGAGCCATGGTGAGTTTCTCCTTGTAAAAGATGGCGCTATTGTCGACAGCCAACCCAACATGAGACAAACTCAACCTTTTCGTGTTGATCACAAGTTTTCCTCATGGAGCCCTCCGGTGCTTGAAATCCGTCACTTGAAGACCCTGCACGCCTTGCGCGAAGCCGATAGCCTGGTCGATGCCGCCGACCGCCTGCACCTGACGCAGTCGGCGCTGTCCCACCAGTTCAAGGAGCTGGAAGAGCGCATGGGCATGCCGCTGTTTGTGCGCAAGACCAAACCGGTGCGCTTCACCAGTGCCGGCTTGCGCCTGCTGCAACTGGCCGACGCCACCCTGCCGCTGTTGCGCGGCGCCGAGCGTGATATCGCGCGGCTGGCCGGTGGCACCGCCGGGCGCTTGCACATGGCGATCGAGTGCCACAGTTGCTTTCAGTGGCTGATGCCGACCATCGACCAGTTCCGCGATGCCTGGCCGGAAGTCGAGCTGGACCTGGCCTCGGGCTTCTCATTCGCGCCACTGCCGGCGTTGGCCCGTGGTGATCTGGACCTGGTGGTGACCTCCGATCCGCTGGAACTGGCCGGGATCACCTATGTGCCGTTGTTCACTTATGAAGCCATGCTCGCGGTTGCCAATCAGCACCGTTTGGCGAACAAGGCGTACATCGTTCCGGAGGATTTGCTCACGGAAACCCTGATCACTTACCCGGTGGAACGTGACCGGCTGGACATCTTCACCCGCTTCCTGGAGCCGGCCGACATCGAACCGGCCCAGGTCCGTACCTCGGAACTGACGGTGATGATGATGCAGTTGGTTGCCAGCGGGCGTGGCGTGTGTGGCATGCCGCACTGGGCGCTGCATGAATACAGTTCACGGGGCTACGTGAAGGCCAAGCGGCTGGGCGAGAAGGGATTGTTTGCGACGTTGTACGCGGCGGTTCGTGCGGACATGCTGGATGCGCCGTATATGCGCGACTTCCTGCTGACGGCAAAAGATACGTCGTTCTCGACACTCGATGGTGTCAGCGCCGTCCGTTAGCACAACACAGACCTGTAGGAGCCGGCTTGCTGGCGATAGCGGTGGATCAGTCAATATCAATGGCGCCTGATACACCGCCATCGCCAGCAAGCCGGCTCCTACAGGGGATCGTGGTGGATTCAGATTTCGCGTCGCATATGGATCGTGGTGGGTTCAGATCTCGCGCCACATATGAATCTTGTCGAAGTAGTCCTCGCCCACCCGCACCGCCAGCGGTTCGAGGCCGAACTGGATGAAGCCGCATCGCTGGTACAGGTTGAACGCCGCGTCATTGCCGGCGGTAACGGTCAGTTGAATCAGCCTCAAGCCCGGGTGGGTTTGCGCTTCGGCCAACGCCGCCTGCACCAGTTGATAACCGAGCCCGCGCTGGCGGGCCTGACTGGACACGTACATGCCAAACAGCGTCGCCTTGTGCCGGGCCTTTTCCCGAGGATCGAAGGCGAGGCCGACGATGCCTGCCAACTTCCCGTCCTCAAACGCCCCGAACACCACATCGAGCTTGCTGGTCAGGCGCGATTCCCACCAGCTCAGCGGCATCGTGGCACGTTCGCGCACGGTGGAGGTAAACGCCTGGGGATGCAGGTCGTAGGCTTCGAGCATCAACGCCCGATAATCCAGGGCATGGCTGGCATCAAGCCGTTCAATCCACATGTTCACGCCGTCCGTCGTTGCTCAAGCATCAGCCGCACGGCCAGCGCCGCCAACACAAACCCCATGAAGTAACGCTGCACCGCCAGCCAGGTCGGGTTGTTGACGAACCACGATGCGATGCCGGCGGCGAACACCGCGATCAGCAGGTTGACGCTGAAACTGACGCTGATCTGGGTCAGGCCGAGGATGATGCTTTGGTTGAACACCGAACCGTGCTCAGGGGTGATGAATTGCGGAAACACCGAGAGGTAAAACACCGCGATTTTCGGGTTCAGGGCGCTGGTCAAAAAGCCCATGGTGATCAATTTTCGCGAGGAGTCCGGCGGCAACTGCTGTGCCTCGAACGGCGAACGCGCGCCCGGTTTGACCGCCTGCCAGGCCAGCCACACCAGGTACAGCGCGCCGGCCCATTTCAACACTTCATAAGCCATCGGCACCGCGAGGAACACCGCCGTCAATCCCGCTGCCGCAGCGAACAGGTGCACAAAAAAACCCGCCACCACACCGAGCAACGAAGTGATCCCAGCCTTGCGCCCCTGACAGATCGAACGAGAGATCAGGTAGATCATGTTCGGTCCCGGCGTCAGTACCATCAGCAACGCGGCAGCGGCGAAAATCAGCAAATCTTGAAGCGGGATCATGGCGGTTCCTTGGCGTGAATGATCAGGCGATTGCGCTCAGCGAGGCTCGATAAAACGGCAGGATCAGGTCGCGTGTCAATGGCGCCAGCGTCACATCGCCGTCGGTGGCGGGGTCGATCCAACGCACCTCTTCGATTTCCGCCGCAGGCGATACGTCTGAATCGATAGTCAGCTGAAAGAGTTCGGCCTGTACGACAAAACCTGGCTCATTGGCGGCCGGTGCCGAGAACTGCCCCAGATAAGTGGCGTGCGCCGGATCGATGGCCAATCCCAACTCTTCTTCCAGCTCACGCACCAGGGCGTGAACCGGTTGTTCATGGGCTTCGATCTTGCCGCCCGGTTGCATGAAAGCTTCAGTGCCACGCTTGCGCACCAGCAGCGTGCGACCGTCGGGGCCGATCAACAGGGCGGCGGCGATGTGGATGATGCGGGGGGAAGTGGCGGATGCAAGCGTCATGGGGGAGGCGTGGCCTTGGCTGAAAGGTGCAAGGATCACATGTGTATCGGTATGTCGTCACGCCGAAAAAATCGCTGCGAAACACCGCCCCTGTAGGAGTGAGACCGGCTTGCCGGCGATGAACGATGACGCGCTGTACCTGAAAAACCGCGTCGTCTTCATCGCCGGCAAGCCGGTCTCACTCCTACAGGGGATGAACCTGTTCCATCTCGAGAATCGCGCCGTTCACTTCTTCCGGCACCTTCACGAAAATGCTGTATTTCGCGCCCTCCATGGCCTCGAAGGCGATCAGCTTTTCCACCAGCGGTCCGTTCAGCACCTTGCCGGCGTTGAGCAACAGCATGCCGTTGTCGGCGTTGAGGTTGCGCGCCAGGATCATCCCCGCAGCCAACTCCCGGGTGGTCATGACCTTGACCGTCGGATCGGCCAGGGACACATCGCTCAGGTACGCGGCACACACCTTGATGAAATCCTCCACCATCTCGGGGTCGTAGAGTTTTCCGGCATAGCTGCGGATATACACCAGCGCCTCATCACTGTTCATCTGCCGTTCCAGGATCAACCCGCGCTGCAACTCGATGAAATCCACTGCCAGTTTCAACAGCCGGGAACCGACCGGTATCGCCTCGCCCTTGAGCCGGTCGGGAAAACCGCTGCCGTCCCAACGCTCCTGATGGTGAAGAATCAGACGGGCAGCGTCCTTCATCGGATCGAGCGTCATCAACAGGGATTCGCTCTGCTTCGGGTAATTGCGATAACGCTCGCGATCATTGTGATGCAGCAGGTCCGCGGGGGCGGTCATCATGCTGTCGGTCCAGCTCAGCTTGCCGATGTTGTAGAGCGCCGCCGCCATGGTCAGGTCGCGACTGGTGCCTTCGTCCAGGCCATGAAGTTTGCAGTACACCCGCACCAGTTCGATGATCTGGCGGTTGGTCTGCTTGGCCGGCGGCATGCGCAGGTTGGCCAGCAGCGAGAACATTTCTGTGCCGGTGACGTAGCTGCGTTTGAGCTCTTCGTAGGCCAGGTCGAGCATGTCGGCGGTCTGTTGCAGTTCAGCGGTGCGGGAGGCGACGCGTTTGTCCAGGGTGATGTTGAGCAGTTTCAATTCCTGGTTCTGATCCCACGTTTCCTGGACCAGACGCAACCTTTCACGCTCGGAATGCTGATACGCGAGTGATTGTCGCAGTACCAAAAGCATTTCCTCATCGTGCCAGGGTTTGCTGATGTAACGGTGAATCTGCCCGTCATTGATGGCTTTGATAATGGCTGACGGATCGGCATAACCGGTCAGCATGATGCGCACGGTATCGGGATAACGCTGATGGATGAGGGCCAGCAGCGTGGCGCCGTCCATATTGGGCATGCGCGCATCGCTCATCACCAGGTCGATGGGCTGCTGCGCCATGATTTCCAGGGCCTGGGCACCGCTGGTGGCCAGCAACACGTCGTAGGGCTGGCCGCGCAACAGTCGACGCAGGCTGTTGAGGATGGACTCCTCATCGTCGACCAGCAGCACTGTGGGTTTATAGGTGGACGTCGTGGGGAGTTGCTCTTCCATGGCATTACCTCGGGCGAAAACGGTTACAGCGATATGTCGGGAACCGGGCAAACATCCCCTATTGCCGGATCCTGACCTACAGGCTAGATGATTTTCGACCCACCACCGTAATGATTCGTTTCAGTCAGTTGCGCGAAGTCTGATCCGGGCGACTATGCTCACTTCACTCGGATCCATTATCTGTACGTTCGGCCAGGTGGTCAGGGAAAGGATGCCCCTTATGAACACGGTGTATCAAAACGCTGTCGGTCCCGGCATATGGCGATGAATACGCTGCTGTCGCGGACCAATCGTCGGATTCTTATCGTCGACGACACCGCTTCAATCCACGAGGACTTCATCAAGATCCTCAGCCCGCCATCGTTTGATGACGACAGCCTGACCAGCGCTGAAAACGCCCTGTTCGGCACCACGGCGGCCGTCACGCTGCAGAGTTTCACCCTTGACTCGGCGTTTCAGGGCCTTGAAGCACTGGACAAGGTCGAGACGGCCCTGGCCAATGACCTGCCTTATGCGATGGCCTTCATCGACATGCGCATGCCGCCGGGCTGGGACGGCCTGGAAACCATCGAACGGCTGTGGCAGGTCGATCCGAAGCTGCAAGTGGCGCTATGCACGGCCTACTCCGACTATTCCTGGGAAGACATCGACGAACGCCTGGAACTCGGCGACCGCCTGCTGATTCTCAAGAAACCGTTCGATGCCATCGAAATCCGTCAGATGGCCAGCGCCCTGACCGCCAAGTGGCAAATGACCGAAGACGCGGCGCTGAAGATGTCGCTGCTCGAACAAGCGGTCGAGGAGCGTACCCGGGAACTGTCCGATGCCAACATCATCGTGCAGAACAGCCCGACCATTCTCTATCGGCTGCGGGGCGAACCATCGTTTCCACTGATGTACATCTCGCACAACATCACCAAATATGGGCATGTCGCGGCAAAACTGGTGGCCTCGGCCAACTGGGCCCGGGAGCTGATTCATCCCGACGATCAAGCGAAAGTCGACACGGCGATGGCGCGGGTGCTGGACCGCCATGCCGCCGGAGCTTCCATCGAGTTTCGGATGCGCACTGGCGAAGGTGCCTGGCGCTGGGTGGAAAACCGCTACATCCCGGTGCGCGACGATGAAGGCCGCCTGCTGGAAGTCGAAGGCATCATCATCGACATCACCGAGCGCAAGCTGGCCGAGGAGAAAATCTTCCTGCTGGCGCGCACCGACGGGCTGACCGGGCTGGTCAACCGCGCGACGCTGATCGAACGGCTGCACCAGGCCTTCGCCGCTGCGCGTCGTGGCGCGACCCCGTTTGCCATCTTTTATCTGGACCTGGATCACTTCAAACGCATCAACGATACCCTCGGGCACCCGGTGGGCGATCTGTTGCTGCAAGAAGTCGCCCGGCGGATCAAGGCTTGCGTACGTGAGAACGATATCGTCGCCCGCCTTGGCGGCGACGAGTTCGCGATCCTGCAACTGGACGTCAGCGACCCGACCCACTCCGCGTCCCTGGCCACCAAGGTCCGCGACGCGCTGGTGCTCCCCTACTCCCTGGCCGGCAACGATGTCCGGGTGTCGGTCAGCATCGGCATCAGCAGCTACAGCCCGGCCTGCACCAGCGCCGACGGCCTGCTGACCCAGGCCGACATGGCGCTCTATCGCTCCAAGGAAAAGGGCCGAAACCAGTACCACTTCCACTCCGAAGAGATCAATCAGGAGATGGTCGAGCGCATGACCATCGCCAGCGAATTGAGAGAGGCCATCGAGCGTCAAGAACTCGAACTGCGTTACTGGCCGGAAGTGGACCTGAGCAGCGGCAAGATCCTCGGGATGGAAGCGCAGGTCACCTGGAATCACCCCGGACGCGGCTTGCTGGAAGCCCCCGCGTTCCTGCCCGCCGCCGAAAAGACCGGCACCATCATCGCCCTCGGTCACTGGGTGCTCGATCGCGCCTGCCGGCAAATGCGCCAGTGGCGGGATGAAGGTGTCGCGCCACCGGTGATTGCGATCAAGCTGTCCCTGGCCCAGCTCAAGAGCGGCCCGGAACTGATTTATGACGTGTTGCGCACCACCGCGCGCTGGGAGCTCTGCGCCTGGGACCTGCGCTTCGACGTCACCGAGGCGACGCTGGCCCAGACCAAATGGACCCACAACGATGTGCTGCCGCGCCTGCGGGAGCTGGGGGTGAAGATTGCCATCGACGACTTCGGCACCGAGTATTCGTCGTTCGATTACCTCAAGACCTATCAGGTCAATCACCTGAAGCTCGCTCAACCTTTCATCGATACCGCCGCCCGCGATCCGGCCAGTGCCAACACCTTGCGCGCCATTATCAATTTCGCCCGGGACGTGGGGATCGGAATCATCGCCGAAGGTGTCGAAACCCAGGAACAGCGCAGTTCATTGATGGCCACCGGGTCGCCGATGAACGCCCAGGGTTACTTCTTCAGCAAAGCGGTCAGCAGCCAGCAGGCCGCCGAGTTGCTGAAAGCCGGAAGCATCGTGCCGACAACGCACGACATCGGGCCGATCCGGGACAACCCGCACCGGTCCACGGAGGACAAAGGATGAAAGTGCCTTGCGTGCGGACCAACCGGCGCATCCTGATCGTCGACGACACGCCTTCGATTCATGATGACTTCCGCAAGATCCTCGGCCCCGAAACCGACGATGAACAGACCCTCGCTGGCACAGAAGCCGCACTGTTCGGCACGCCGCACACGGATCGCCTGACGTTTCAGCTCGACTCGGCGTATCAGGGGCAGGAAGCCCTCGAACTGGTCAAACACGCCTTGGCTGAAGGTCGTCCCTATGCGCTGGTGTTCACCGACATGCGCATGCCGCCGGGCTGGGACGGCCTGGAAACCATCAAGCAACTGTGGCAAGCCGACCCGCACCTGGAAATCGCGCTGTGCACCGCTTTTTCGGATTACACCTGGGAAGCGATGACCGAACGGCTGGAATTCGGCGACCAGATGCTGGTGCTGAAAAAACCCTTCGACAGCCTGGAAATCCGCCAGATGGCCAGTGCCCTGACCTGGAAATGGCAGATGGCGCAGGACGCGGCGATGAAAGTGCTGAGCCTGGAGCAAACCATCGAGGCGCGGGTTCACGAGCTGCTCAAGGTGTCGCACCTGCTGCAGTACGACGTGTTGACCGAGTTGCCCAACAGCACGTTGCTGGGTGACCGGTTGAACCAGTCGCTGGCCCTTTCACGACGCAATGACAAACAACTGGCGGTGATGTTTCTGGGGCTCGACCGCTTCAAGCGCATCAACAATGCGCTCGGCCATCCGGCCGGTGACGAGATGTTGAAACAGGTCAGCCGCAATCTGGTGGCCACCGTACGCGAGTCGGATTCGGTATTTCGCTATGGCTCCGACGAATTCGTGGTCATCCTCGCCGACATTCGCCACCCTCAACAGACCAGGGGCATCGCCGAAAAACTCTTGAGCGCCATTCGCATACCCCTGCATATCGCTGGCCACGACTTGAGCGTGACCGCGAGCCTGGGCATCAGCATTTATCCCGATGACGGCCTCGAAGCGATCGAGCTGATCAAAAAAGCCGAGACCGCGATGCGCAACATCAAGGAAAGCGGCCCGAATGATTTCAGCTTTTTCATCGATGAAATGAACCAGCGCGCCAGGGATCAGCAAAGTATCGAAACCGGTATTCGCCTGGCGCTGGAGCGCAACGAGTTTATCCTGCACTACCAACCCAAACTGGATCTGAACAGCGGTCAGGTGGTTGGCGCCGAGGCGTTGATCCGCTGGCAGAAACCGGGGCACGGGTTGGTCTACCCATCGGAGTTCATCGGTGTGGCCGAAGACAGCGGTCTGATCGTGCCGCTGAGCAAATGGGTGCTGGCCGAGGCCTGTCGACAAGCCTGCGCCTGGCAGGCCGAAGGGCTGCCAAAAATATGCATGTCGGTAAATATGTCGGCCATCGATTTCCGCCAGCGCGACTTTGTCGACAGCATCGGACTGACCCTCGAACAAACCGGACTGGAACCGGCGTTGCTGGAACTGGAAATCACCGAAGGCGTGTTGATGCAAAACATCGACACCACCGTCACCGCCCTTACCCGACTCAAGGTCATGGGTATCCGGCTGGCCATCGATGACTTCGGCACCGGCTACTCCAGCCTCAGCTACTTGCGGCGCTTTCCCATCGACGTGTTGAAAATCGACCAGTCGTTCATTCGCGGTTTAAGCACCGACAGCAACGATGCCGCGCTGGTCAGCGCCATCATCAGCCTGGGCCGCAGCCTCAAGCTGACCATCATCGCCGAAGGGGTGGAAACCCTCGAACAGCTGGATTTCCTCAAGGCCCATCAATGTGAAGAAGGCCAGGGTTACTACTTCAGCAAAGCCGTCGAACCGGACGCCTTCGCCCAATACCTTGAATCGGTAAAACCTGCTCCATTTACCGCCACGTGAACGATGCGTAACGACACACGGGCTATCAGCCAAGGAATCATCAGATGTCGCCGTCCATTCACTACCTGCTCCTGGTACCGCTGCTCGGGTTCTGTCTGAATACCGTCGCCGCGCCGCTGAACGAACCCCTCAAGCCACTGCCGGTGGCGCCTGCACAGAATCCTCTGCGTGTCGAACTCGGTCGCCAGTTGTTCAATGAAACGCGGTTGTCGGTCAACAACACGCTGTCCTGTGCCAGTTGCCATCGACTGGAAAACGGTGGGGCCGACACCCAGGCGTTTTCCATCGGCTTCGCAGGTCAGCCAGTGACGATCAACACCCCCAGCGTGTTCAACGCCACCCTGAACTTCCGGCAGTTCTGGAACGGGCGCGCCGACACCCTGGAATCCCAGGTCCATGAAGTGGTGAAAAGCCCCAGCGAAATGGGCAGCAACTGGGAGCACGTGGTGGAAGTACTGTCCGCAGACACGGATTACCGCAGCGCATTTACCAACGCCTACCCGGACGGTGTGACCATGAACAATGTGCAAAACGCCCTGGCCACGTACGAACGAACGCTGCTCAGCCGCAACTCGCGGTTTGATCAATACCTGCTGGGTGACACCGACATCCTCACGACCGAGGAAAAGTACGGCTACCAACGCTTCAAGGATTATGGCTGCATCGCCTGCCATCAAGGCGTGAACATTGGCGGCAACATGTTCCAGAAGTTCGGCGTCATGGGCGATTACTTCAAGGTTCGCGGCAACCCGACCGACTCCGACCTGGGTCGCTATCTGGTGACCAAGGATGAAGAGGACCGCAACGTGTTCAAGGTACCGAGCCTGCGCAATGTCGCGGTGACCGCACCGTATTTTCACGACGGCTCGGCCAACACGCTGGAAGAGGCGGTGGACGTGATGTTCAAGTTCCAGCTCGGCCGCATTCCTTCCGCCGAGGACAAAACCCTGATCATCAAATTCCTCAAGACCCTGACCGGTGAATGGGGAGGCAAACCCTTATGAAAATATCCCGTCGTCGCAGCCTCGCACTGCTGGGCGCCGTCGCTTTGTTACTGGCCTCGACGCTGCTGTTCCTGTACCTCAAATCGAATTCGAACGAGACGTCGACCTACGCCGAATCCCGGGACCTGATCGGCCGGATCAAACAGCTCAACGCGCAATGGGAAACCGAGATTCTCAAGGCCAGGATCGCCACCAACCACAACTACGATCCGTTGGTCGCGCCGCTGACCGAGATGACAAAGCTGTGGGAGCGGTTCGACACCATGGAGTCGAACCACGGCCGCAACGACTCGCCGATCTGGCGCTCCAGCCATGATGCGTACCTGGCCGCCATCGAGGAAAAGACCCGTCTGGTAGAGCAGTTCAAGTCCCACAACGCGCTGCTGCGCAACTCACTGGCGTTCCTGCCCACAGCCGAGGACGACATTCAGGAGCAACTGGCCCGGTTGGTCGATGGCGATAAACTGCAACTGCAGAACATCGCCACCGACACTTACGATTTGCTGCTCAGCAGCATGGAATACGCCCAGGTCACTTCCGACGACAAGGCTGCTGACATTCTGGTCGGGCTGAACAAGCTGGGGGTGAACAAGGTGCGACTGCCCGAGCAGTTTCACAGCCCGATCGATATTCTGAGCACCCACATTTCGCTGATTCTGCGCGAACAACCGGTGGTCAACCGCTTGCTGGAAAATATCGAAGCAGTTCCCGTCGCCGAGCGTCTGGACGACATCACCAGCCTATTGAACAAGGACCAGCAACAGGCTGACGCTGTCGAGCAGCGCTATCACTTTTACATGCTGGTGTTCTCTGTGCTGCTGGTCCTGCTGCTGGTGTACCTGGCCATTCACCTGATGCGCAGTTTCACCATCATCAATCGTGTCAACAAGGCCCTGAAGGCCGCCAATGACGACCTGGAACTGCGGGTGGAAGAGCGCACCCGGGAACTCAAGGACACCCAGAGCGAACTGCTCGACACCGCGCGCCAGGCGGGCATGGCCGAAATCGCGACCAACGTGCTGCACAACGTCGGTAACGTGCTCAACAGCGTCAACATCTCGGCCGACCTGGTCTCGCGCAAACTGCGCGCCAGCAAGGCCCAGGGGCTGGGCAAAGCCATGCAATTGATCAACGAACACCCCGGCGACCTCGGCACCTTCCTGACCCAGGACGAGAAAGGCAAGTTGCTGCCCGGCTACCTCAACCAACTGGTCGAAGCCATCGCCCTCGAACAGCAAGGCATGAGCGACGAGCTGGCCCAACTGAGCAAAAGTGTCGACCACATCAAGGACATCGTTGCTACCCAGCAATCCTACGCGGGCGCCAACAGCCTGGTGGAGCCGCTGCACATCAGCGAATTGCTGGAGGATGCCCTGCGCATGAACTCCGGCGCGCTGACCCGGCATCACGTCACGGTGGTCAAGGAGTACGGCGAGGTGCCGCAGGTCATGGGGGACAAGCACCGGTTGCTGCTGATCCTGATCAACCTGATCAGCAACGCCAAGTACGCGATGTCCGACCTCAGCAACCGCCCGCGACAAATGACCCTCGGGGTCAAAGTGGTCGACGACGCCACGCTGCAAGTCAGCGTCAAGGATGACGGCGAAGGCATCGCCCCGGAAAACATGACGCGCATCTTTGCCCACGGCTTTACCACCCGCAAGGAAGGTCACGGCTTTGGTCTGCACAGTTGCGCACTGGCAGCCATCGAGATGAATGGCCACCTCACCGCCCACAGCGACGGGCCGGGCAAGGGCGCGCTGTTCACCCTGCAGATCCCGCTGAAAACCGTCATGGAGGAGGCATGAGCGAACTGTCGAACCGCCGCATTTTGCTGATCGATGACACGCCGTCCATTCACGTGGATTTCCGCAAGATCCTCACGCCGACGCCCGTGCAGACCGTCGAGCTGGACGAGATGGAGGCCGCGCTGTTCGGCAGTGAAGTGAAATCCACCCGCGCGCTGTTCGAACTGGATTCGGCGTATGGCGGCCAAGAGGGCCTGGGCAAACTCCAAGAAGCCTTGCAGCAAAACCAGCCCTACGCGCTGGCCTTCGTCGACATGCGCATGCCCGAAGGCTGGGACGGCGCACAAACCATCGAGCATCTGTGGCAGGAAGACCCGCGCCTGCAAGTGGTGGTGTGTACCGCCTACTCCGACTATTCCTGGGATGAACTGCTGGACCGTTTGCAGGCGCACGACCGTCTGCTGATTCTGAAAAAGCCGTTCGACAACATTGAAGTCCAGCAGATGGCCAACACCCTGCTGACCAAATGGGACATGACCGAACGGGCCTTTGTGCAGATGAGCCACCTGGAGCATCTGGTGGACCAGAGAACGACCCAGTTCAAACAGGCCAGTGAGGCATTGCAACGGGAAATCGACGAACGCAAACAGCTTGAATCGCAATTGGTGCAGTCGGAAAAACTCGCGTCACTGGGGCAACTGGCGGCCGGCGTCGCCCATGAAATCAACAACCCCATCGGTTTCATTTCCTCCAACCTCGGCACCCTCGATGGCTATTTCAAACAGCTGCAGGAAATGCTCGACGCTTATCGGGATGCGGAAGAAGCAATAGGTTCCAGCGAGCTGGTCGAACGCTTGCAACAACTGCGTGAGCGGATCGAACTGGAATTCCTGCGCGACGACATCCCGTTGCTGATCAAGGAATCCAAGGACGGCATCAGCCGCGTCGGGCAGATCGTCAAAGACCTGAAGGAATTCTCGCGGGCGGACTCCAACCAGGAATGGCAGTGGGCGAATCTGCAGCAAGGCATCGAATCGACGCTGAACATCGTGGCCAATGAACTGAAGTACAAGGCCGATGTGGTGAAGGACTATCAGCCCCTCCCCGACATCGAATGCCTGCCCTCGCAGATCAACCAGGTGATCATGAACCTCATCGTCAACGCCTCGCAGGCCATCGGCCCGGAACGCGGCACCCTCACCCTGCGCACGGGGATCGACGGTGAAAAGGTGTGGATCGAAGTCGCCGACACCGGCACCGGCATCCCGCCGGCCAGCCTGCAAAAAATCTTCGACCCGTTTTTCACTACCAAACCGGTGGGCCAGGGGACCGGGCTTGGGTTGTCCCTGTCCTATGGCATCGTGAAGAAACACCGGGGGGATATTTCGGTGGTGAGTGAAGTCGGCGTTGGCAGCACTTTCCGCGTCGAATTGCCGATCCACCAATCAAAACCCGCAGCCTGAACACCGCCCCTGTAGGAGCCGGCTTGCTGGCGATCGATTCAACGCGGTGTTCCTGATTCACCGCGTCGCACGCATCGCCAGCAAGCCGGCTCCTACAAAGGTGTTCGGTATGCGTTAGGTGGCTTCCTGAAAATCCATCTCCGGCGGCTGGCGACGGAATCCGCCGGTCAGCACCGCCAGGTACACCACGCCAATCGCCAGCCAGCTCAGGCCCAGGTAAATCGCCAGGTGATCGAGGCTGACCATCAGCCACAAATCCGCCGCCAGGCCAATGAACGGGAAGATCAGGAACAGCACCCACTCACGCAGCCCCTTTTTTTCGCCGCCAATCCAGTAATGAAAGATCACCGACAGGTTCACCAGGCTGAACGCCAGGAACGCGCCGAAGTTGATGAACGAGGTCGAGGTGGTGACGTCCAGTTTCAGCGCCAGCAACGCCACCACTGCGCACAGCAGGATGCTGTTGATCGGCGTCCCGAAACGTTCATGCAACGTACCGAAGAAGGATTTCGGCAGCACACCGTCGCGGCCCATGGCGTAGAGCAGGCGCGAACCGCTGGCCTGAGCCGACAGCCCCGAGGCGAATTGACCGACGATCAAGCCAATCAGGAAGATCGACACGAACAGGTCGCCACCGATGTTGCGGGCAATTTCATAGGCCGCCGAATCGACGCTGTCGAACTGGAACGACGGGTGCGCGATCTGCACGAAGTACGACACGCCGACGAAGATCAGCCCGCCGATCAGGGTGATCAGCATGATCGCACGCGGGATGGTGCGGCGCGGGTCGCGGGTTTCTTCGGTCAGGGTACTGACCGCGTCGAAACCGAGGAACGAGTAACAGGCGATGGCGGCACCGCTCATGATCAGTGGCATCTGCATGTCGCCGTTGAAGAACGGTTTCACCGACCACAACGGCGTGCTCGCATCGCCGCCGACGTAGTGGACGCAGAGCGCCACGAAGGCAATCAGCACCAGAAACTGCACCAGCATCAGCAAGGCGTTGATGCCGTTGGCCAGTTTCAGGCCGACGATGTTGATTGCGCTGGTGATGCCGATGAACGCCAGCACCCAGATCCATTGCGGCACGGCCGGGAATGCGGAGTTGAGATAAGCCGCGCCGATCAGCCAGATTGCCATCGGCAGGAACAGGTAATCGAGCAGCACCGCCCAACCGGCGATGAAACCGAGTTTCGGGCTGATCGCCTTGCGCACGTAGCTATAGGCCGAGCCAGCGACAGGGAATGCCGAGGCCATCCGGCCATAACTCATGGCGGTGAAGAACATCGCCACCAGCGCCGCGAGGTACGCGGCCGGCACCATGCCAGCGGTGGATTGAGCGAGGATGCCGAAAGTGCCGAGCACAATGATCGGCGTCATGTAGGCGATGCCAAACAGCACCACCGACCCCAATGACAGGGTGCGTTGCAAACGAGCCATGAGCGACTACTCCGAATTTTATTGGATTTATGGCAGAGCCGAGTTCGGCGCAAATTACGGGTGTTGCGTTTGTTGTTCTTGGTTTCAGACCGACAAAGATGTGTTGCCTGTCAGGGCCTCATCGCGAGCAGGCTCGCTCCCACAGGATCGCGGGCGCTCACAAATTGTGTAATCACTGAAGATCCCTGTGGGAGCGAGACCGGCTTGCCGGCGATGGCGTCAGCCCGAGCGACACAGAATCCGGATCAATTCTTGGGAATCAGCAGCTCCCGCAATCCAGAAGCATGCTCAACCCTCTCCCCCGGCAACTTCAGCCGCTGATCATCCAGGTACCGATAATCCTGGCGCGCCGCTTCCAGCTGGCTGAAATCCAGCTCCACCGCAAACTGCCCTTCCTCGCGCCCGGCCTCGAACAACAGCGTGCCCAGCGGATTCACCAGCGCACTGCCGCCGGCGAACAACAAACCGCCATCGCCCGCCTCCACGCGGTTGACCATCAGCGCAAACGCCTGGTTTTCCTGGGCGCGGGCCATGATCGCGGTGCGGTGCGTAGGGCCGTAAGGGTCCATGTTGCCGTTGGTGACGATCAGCAATTCGGCGCCCAGTTGCGCCAGGGCGCGGGCGGTTTCCGGGAACTCGATGTCGTAGCAGATCAGCAGGCCGACCCGCACGCCGTTCCACAAACACGTGGCGTAGCGGTCGCCCGGCTCGTACACGCCACGGTCCGACGCCCACAGGTGCGTCTTGCGGTATTTCAGCGCGATGCCTTGCGGGGTAATCAGCAGCGTGGTGTTGAAAAAACGACCGTTGTCGTTTTCCGCCGTACCGATCACCACGGCGATGTTGCGCTCGCGGGCCGCGGCGACGATTGCGCTGACGGTCGGACCGTTCAGCGGTTCGGCAACGGCGGCCACCGTCTCGGCCGACGGGAAGCCCATCAAGTGGCTTTCGGGAAACATGATCAACTGCGTGTCGGCGGCACAGGCTGCAATCGCCGCCAGCGCGCGTTCGAGGTTGTAAGCCGTGTCGTTGTCACGGCCCGCCAGTTGGGCGAGTTCGACCTTCATGGGTATTCCTTGTTCTAGTGGCCGGGCGGCAGAAAGATTGCCCGGTCGTTGTCTGTGCGCCAGTATGCGCAGCAAGCAACCGGCCAGGGAATCACGCGTCTGGGGTAACCCGATAGGGGTAGATGCATGACACTTTCGTTAGACGACATCGCCTGGCACCGTTCGGTCGGGCAACTGATCGACGCTCTCGACAAGCCGAATTTCTGGACGCAGCTTGTCCGGTTATTGGATCAATACGTCACCTTCGACAGTTGGGTGGCGCTGCTTTTCAGCGCCGATCAGCACCCGCAAGTGTTCGCCGAATGTCCCGGTGAAGACGGCAGCCCGGATCAGTTGTTCCAGGATTACCTGCGCGGTTTGTACCTGCTCGACCCGTTCTACATCGCCTGCCGCGAGCAATCGCGCACCGGGCTGTATCGCCTGTCGGAAGTGGCGCCGGAGCACTTTGAGCTGACCGAGTATTACCAGCGCTACTTTCGTCTGAATGTGGTGGCCGATGAAATCCAGTTCAATTGTCAGCTCGAAGGCGACCGCACGTTGTGCCTGTCATTGGGCAGCAAACAGCGTTTCAGCGGCCAGCAGATCGCGTTGCTGTCGCTGATTCAGCCGTGGGTGCTGGGTTTGTTGCGTCAGCGCCTGCCCTACGAAATCAACGAAGTCGTGGCTCTCGCGCCGGCACCGGTCCAAGGTGACTGGCGCGTTCAGCTGGAAGCCTCGGTGCAACAACTCAAAGGCGCGCAATTGACCGCCCGGGAGCTGGATGTCGGGCGTTTGATGCTCAGCGGTTGCTCCAGTAAAGAAATCGCCCGTAAGCTGGAAATCTCTGTCGAAACCGTGAAAGTCCATAAGAAACACATGTACAGCAAGCTGGGGATCAAGTCCCAGTCCGAGCTGTTTTCGATTTTCCTCCAGGCGCAGAATGCCTGAGTGCGCAGTGGAGCGCTTTTCTGTAGGAGTGAGCCTGCTCGCGATTGCGGTCTTTCATTCAGCATTGATGTCGACTGAACCACCGCAATCGCGAGCAGGCTCACTCCTACAGGGATCTATGTCTGTATCCATGCATCTGTGCGTTGAAACCATTGAGTCCGAACCCAAGGAAACCGTATGAGCCTGTCACTCCTGAGCCGCTACGCCTTCTTTGCCGTCTGTGTGATTTTCACCCTCGCCAGTCTGCCGTTCCTGGAACACGACTGGCTCTGGCCGATCACCGCTGTCACCGGCGTCCTGAGCCTCGTGGGCCTGTTTGATCTGCTGCAAAGCCCTCACGCCGTACGCCGCAACTACCCGATCCTCGGCAACATCCGCTATCTGGTGGAGGGCATCCGTCCGGAAATCCGCCAGTACCTGCTCGAATCCGACAGCGACGCCCTGCCCTTCTCCCGGGCCCAGCGTTCGCTGGTCTATTCCCGCGCCAAGAACGAAAGCGCCGACAAACCCTTCGGCACGTTGATCGATGTGTATCAGTCGGGTTTCGAATTCATCGGCCACTCGATGCGCCCGGCGCCGTTGAGTGACCCGAACAGTTTCCGAACCCTGGTCGGCGGCCCGCAGTGCACACAGCCGTATTCGGCATCGGTGTTCAACATCTCGGCCATGAGCTTCGGCTCCCTCAGCGCCAACGCCATTCGTGCCTTGAACCAGGGCGCCAAGCTCGGCAACTTTGCCCACGACACGGGTGAAGGCAGCATCAGCGCGTATCACCGGGAAAACGGCGGCGACCTGACCTGGGAGCTCGGCAGCGGCTACTTCGGTTGCCGCACCGCAGACGGTCGCTTCGACCCGGAACGCTTCGCCGCCCAAGCGCAAACCCCGCAGGTGCGGATGATCGAAATCAAGATGAGCCAGGGCGCCAAACCCGGCCACGGCGGGATTCTGCCCAAGCACAAGGTCACCAAGGAAATCGCTGAAACCCGCGGCATCCTGATGGGCGAAGACTGCATCTCGCCATCGCGGCACAGCGCGTTTTCCACGCCGATCGAACTGATGCACTTCATCCAGCAACTGCGTGAACTGTCCGGCGGCAAACCGGTGGGCTTCAAGTTCTGCCTCGGCCATCCGTGGGAATTCATGGGCATCGCCAAGGCCATGCTGGAAACCGGCATCCTCCCGGACTTCATCGTCGTCGATGGCAAGGAAGGCGGCACGGGGGCAGCGCCTGTGGAGTTCACCGACCACATCGGCGTACCGATGCGCGAAGGTCTGCTGTTCGTGCACAACACGCTGGTGGGCCTGAACCTGCGGGACAAAATCAAACTCGGCGCCAGCGGCAAGATTGTCAGCGCCTTCGACATCGCCAGCGTGCTGGCCATCGGCGCCGACTGGGCCAACTCGGCGCGCGGCTTCATGTTCGCCATCGGCTGCATCCAGTCGCAGTCGTGCCACACCAACAAATGCCCGACCGGCGTCGCCACGCAGGACACCTTGCGCCAGCGTGCCCTCGTCGTCCCGGACAAGGCCCAGCGGGTGTTCAACTTCCACCGCAACACCCTCAAGGCACTCGCGGAAATGCTCGCCGCCGCCGGCCTCGATCATCCGTCGCAGTTGTCGGCCAAGCACCTGGTGCGGCGCATGTCCGCGACCGAGATCAAGCTGTTCTCGCAGCTGCATGTGTTTTTGAAACCGGGGGAATTGCTCACAGGAGAAGTGAACGGCGAGTTCTACTCACGCATGTGGCAGATGGCGCGGGCGGACAGTTTTGATCCCAATGAAGTGGCAGCAGCCTGAGTCCAGCGAGGCGCTTCACCAGCGAAGCGCCTTGAGCGGGGCCGGTTCTTTCATGACGATAAAACCGTAGTCCCCCAGCAGGTAAATCCGGTAGTAGGGGCGTTCCAGCAACGGCGGATACCCCAGATAACCCACACGAGTCGCATTGCGGCGCTCTTTCTCCGCGACCACGTTGGTGATGCCGAGCTTCGGCAGATTTTCGGCCAGCATGAAAAAGTCGATGTTCAGCAGGTAGTGCAACACCGGCATCTGCTTGAACGAACCTGCGGCCCCCGACAGCCAGTGATCGGAATACGTTACCGACATGTAAATCCGCTTGGCCACGCGCAATTCCCGATGCGTCGAAATGTCGTGCTCAAGGCTGAACAGTGCGCTGGTGCTGAAGGCTTTCTGCACCGTCAGCACCCGACCGTAGGCAAACGACAACGACAGCATCGCCAGCAGTGGAACTGCCAGCAACAGCGTCAGTCGCTCATGGATTTGCGCCAGCGCCAGATGGCTCAAGTAGAACAACAGCATCAATAAAACCGCGAAGCCCATCAGGGTTCGAGCGCCCTCGTTGAAGTCGCGGAAAAACAGCGCGACGCCGGACACCAGCAGCGTCACGACCGGCAAGGTCAGTAGACACAACAGGCCGATCAACGCTTTCTTCGGCCCACTGTCCTGACGCTTCCACACCTTCAGCCCCAATTGCACAGCGCCGGCGATGGCACACAGCAACAGCGCGGCGAACACCCAGGCCAATCCGCCATGAAACAGCAGCACGACTTTTTCCAGCACTCTGCCGATGTTGATCTGCAGTTGCAGCAGCGGCGCGGCGCTCCAGTTCAACAACAACGTACGATCCTGCGCCATGAACACTAAGGCGCTGACGCAATACATCAACCAGCCCATGATGACCTGCGCCAGTTTCCTGCCGATCAGCCTGCACAACTGCGGCCAGGCCAAACGGTCGTTTACGCCTCGCAGCAGTTCCAGGCAACACAAGCCCACAAACACATTCAGGCTGATCTGATACAGCCCCAGCGCCAGCGCAATCAGGAGCGAAGGCACCAGCCATTGCAGGCTGCGCGAAGGATGACGAAAGGTGATCGCGTAGATCACCGCCACCAGGCTCAGGGCCATGGCGGGCCCGTCATATTGATAAGACAGGTTTTGCAGAAAAAACGGGTTGTACCAGAGGGGCAACGGCACCAGGCAACAGGCGAGCGTCGGTTGCGCAAAGTAATGAAACGTCAGCCGGCTCAGTGCCGAGGCCATGGCCAGCGTGGCGATCAACAGCGGCAAAGGAAAGATGTTCGGCGCCGCGCTGCCGAAGGTGAGCAG
This sequence comes from Pseudomonas sp. PDM03, assembly GCF_014852385.1. Classification (NCBI taxonomy): domain Bacteria; kingdom Pseudomonadati; phylum Pseudomonadota; class Gammaproteobacteria; order Pseudomonadales; family Pseudomonadaceae; genus Pseudomonas; species Pseudomonas sp. PDM03. The sequence goes on from NZ_JACVBM010000023.1 coordinate 42,685, forward strand.
GTTGTAGAACAGCTGGGTAAACAGGCGCCCCTGCTCCGCCCAGGCCATGCCCGCCGACAGCGATCGCCAGTTGTCATCGATGTACGGGTAGTCCGCGAGGATCAGCGGCAGTACATACAGCAACGTCGCGAGCAGAAAAAACAGCCAGACCTGCCGGCAGCCGAGCTCCTTGCCGAGCACATCGCGAAATCGGCCCATGCTAAAGCCCGAGTCGGTCTTTGCCGCCGACGATGTCTTTGATGACGTAGCGCGGCCGGTGCTTGGCCTCGATGTAGATCCGGCCGACGTACTCACCGAGGATGCCGATGCCAATCAACTGCACACCGCCAAGAAACAGAATGGCGGTCATCAACGATGGGTAACCGGGTACGCTGTTGCCGAAGAAAATCTTGTCCAGCACCATGTACACCGCGTAAAGCACCGCGAAAATCGAAATGCCGCCGCCGACGTACGTCCACAAACGCAGCGGCACGGTGCTGAACGACGTCACCCCTTCGAGTGCCAGGTTCCACAGTTTCCAGCCATTGAACTTGCTGCTGCCGGCCACGCGCCCGGCGCGTTCGTACTCCACCACCGCGGTGGTGAACCCGGCCCACGACAACACGCCTTTCATGAACAATTGATGCTCGGGCAGTGCGCGGATCACGTTGACCACCTTGCGATCCATCAATCGAAAATCGCCGACGTTCTCTTCGATCCGGGTGTACGCGATACGGTTCAGCACGTGGTAGAACAGCGCCGCGCTGTGGCGCTTGAGGTAACCGTCGGTGGCCCGGTTGCGGCGTTTGGCGAGCACCACGTCCGCGCCCTTTTGCCACTCGTCAATCAACAGTGGAATGACGCTGATCGGGTCCTGCAAGTCGACGTCCATGGGGATCACCGCATCGCCAGAAGCGTATTCCAGGCCGGCAAACAACGCCGGTTCCTTGCCGAAGTTGCGCGAAAAGTTGATCAGCAACACACGCTCGTCGACTTGCGCCAGGGCCTTGACCTGCTCAGCCGTCCGGTCGGAGCTGCCATCGTTGATGAATACGATCTCGATCTCGTCGCCGCCCAGCCTCAACTCGCGCTGCACCGCCTGATAAAACAGGCTGATCGCTTGCTCTTCGTTGAAGACCGGAACGATCAGCGAAACCTTCACGTTTCACGCTCCTGAACCATGCTCGGTAAAGATTCGACAGCTGCCGTACACCATTATTCGGGCACGCCATCGCGCGGGCAGACCAGCGGATGGGTTCTTTCATTCAGTCACACCTGAGACATTCAGTAATAGCGTGTTTTTTGCAATTGTCGTCGAATCGCGCCACCCTGCGCGCCGCCGATGCGCGGCGCCCACCTTTTGCCGCGCTGACCACTCCTTATTCAACACCCGTTCACGAGCCCGCTGTCATGACGTTTGAACGCGATCACCGAATCGACTTTTTTCGAGGCCTGGCGCTGATCTTCATCTTCTGGGATCACGTGCCTCACAACCCCCTCGGTCAAATCACCCCGCGTAACTTCGGTTTCAGCGATGCCGCGGAAATTTTCGTGTTTCTCGCCGGTTACGCGGCGGTCCTGGCCTACGGGAAAATCTTCCGACGTGACGGTTACCTGATTGCCTGCGTGAAGATTCTGCACCGCGCCTGGGTGCTCTACGTGGTGCATATTTTCTTGCTGGCGATGCTGATGGGCATCGTGTTCTTCGCCAACAGCCACGTGGAAACGAGGGATCTGGTGGAGGAAATGGGCATGCACCATTTCATCACCAACCCGCAGCAAGCCCTGGTCGATGAACTGCTGCTGCGCTTCAAACCGAACCTCATGGACCCGCTGCCGCTGTACATCGTGCTGCTGGCCGGCTTGCCGCTGGTGCTGCCGATGCTGGTGCGCAAACCATGGGCGGTGGTGGCCGTGTCGTTGACCGTGTACCTGTTGGCGCCGTGGTTCGGCTGGAACCTGGCGGCCATCAAGGATGGCGTGTGGTACTTCAACCCCGTGGTCTGGCAACTGCTGTTTGTGTTGGGCGGCGCGGCGGCGACTTACGGGCAGCGCCCCCGGTTACCTGACGCGCGCCCGTTGCTGCACCGGCCGTTGTTTGTCAGTGCCGCGGTGTATTTGGTGGTCACCGGCGTGCTGACTGTCTCCTGGCGATGGCCGGAAATTCATGACGCGCTGATGCCAGCGTGGCTGAGCAACCTGTTGTACCCGATCAGCAAGACTGACTTGTCGCCGGTGCGGTTGCTGCACTTCCTGGCGCTGGCGTATGTCACGGCGAAGCTGTTGCCCGATACCGGCTGGACGCAAAACTGGCTGGCGCAGCAAAGTTGTCGCATGGGGCGTTATTCGCTGGAAATCTTTTGCCTCGGCGTGTTGTTGGCGCCGTTGGCGGACATGGTCAATGCCATGACCGACGATGCGTTTGCCATGCAGATATTCACAGCCTTGGTGGGTGCGGGGTTGATGGCGTTGTTGGGGGCTTGGCTGGAGTTCAATAAACGGTTGAACCAGCCGGTCAACAGGTCGCAGCGTTCGGCAGCTGAACGGATCTCTCTGTAAGAGCTGGCTTGCCAGCGATGGCGGCCTGACAGCCGACCAATCTCTTGCTGGTGTACATATCCGTTGCTGCGGTAACGGCGGCTATTGGTTTCGCCCTTACGGCGAGTCACTTGGAGAAGCGCCAAGTAACCAAGCGCTCTTGCCCCTTTCGTTCGGTGCCTCGCCTAGGCTCGGCATTCCCTCGCTCCGGTCCTGCTCCGTGGGCCCGCCGCCATCGGCCATCCATGGCCGGGGGCGGCTAACCCGGCATCCATGCCGGGTTGCCCACTACGCAGAACCTCCACTCGGCCTCTCGAGGGGGCGCTCAGATCAAAAGCGGAAGGCGAGCTAACGCTCGGCCTGATGAGTGGTGGGAATCAAAAGCGTACGCGATTCCCTGTAGGAGCCGGCTTGCTGGCGAAAAACGTGTGGGCACCGCGTTCATTCAGACAGCCCGCGTTATCGTTGACGTCCATCGCCGGGAAGCCGGCTCCTACAATTTTGAATCGTGTGAACCCAGTCCCCGTGTAGGACCCGGCTTGCTGCGGGCGGCGTTCCGACGATAGCGGTGGATCAGTCAACGTATGTATTGGCTGGACAGACGCAATCGTCGGAACGCCGCCCGCAGCAAGCCGGCTCCTACAGGGGAATGCGTACGATCATAGAGACAGGTCGGCTGGCAGGCCGCCTCGTTTTTGCTTTGCTTTGCTTTGGCTTTTGATTTTGATCTGCCCCGTCGGAAGGCCGAGTGGAGGTTCTACGCAGTGGGCAACCCGGCAAGGATGCCGGGTTAGCCGCCCCCGGCCATGGATGGCCGATGGCGGCGGGCCCACGGAGCAGGACCGGAGCGAGGGCATGGCGAGCATTAGCGAGCCACCGTACGTCAGGGGCGCGAGCGCTTGGTTACTTGGCGCTTCTCCAAGTGACTCGCCGTAAGGGCGAAACCATAAGCAGCCGTCACCACAGCAACGGATATGCCCCCCATCCAACCCCTACGAAGCCGAACGCACCGAACCTTGCGAAACACCAGTCGGCTGCAGCTTGAACACATAAAACAAAACCGTCAGCAGCACCAAAAACGCCGGCCCCACATACAGCGCCACCCGAGTGTCCGGAAAGTACGCCATCAAACCAACCACCAACACCAAAAACGCCAGTGCCAGATACGAACTGACCGGGTACAACCACATCTTGTATTTCAACCCGGCCCGCTCGCTGGCGCTCAGACCTTTGCGAAACTTGAGCTGAGCCAGCAGGATCATCACCCAGGTCCAGATCGCGCCGAAAGTAGCAATGGCCGTCACCCAGACGAAGACCTTTTCCGGCACCAGGTAATTGAGCAGCACCCCCAGCAACAAGGCGAAAATCGACAACAGCAGCGCACGACGCGGCACCCCGTTGTTCGACGTCTTGGCAAAACCGGCCGGAGCCTGGCCATTCTGCGCCAGGCTATAGAGCATGCGCCCCGTGCTGAAAATGCCGCCATTGCAGGACGACAGTGCAGCGGTGATCACCACGAAGTTGATGATGCCAGCGGCGGTCTTGATGCCCAGACGCTCAAAGGTCATCACAAACGGACTGCCCTGGGTGCCGATTTCATTCCACGGGTAGATCGACAGAATCACAAACAGCGCGCCGACGTAGAACAGCAGAATCCGCCAGAACACCGAGCCGATCGCATTGGGAATGGTCTTCTGCGGGTTCTTCGCTTCACCGGCGGTCAGGCCGATCATCTCGACGCCGAGGTAGGCGAACATCACCATTTGCAGGGACATCAACACGCCTTGCACGCCGTTCGGCATGAAGCCGCCGTGAGCCCAGAGATTGGAAATCCCCAACGCCACGCCGTCGTTGCCGAAACCGAACGCGATCACGCCGACGCCGCCGATCACCATCGCAATGATGGTGACGATCTTGATCAGGGCGAACCAGAATTCGAATTCACCGAAAGCTTTTACGGCGATCAGGTTGATCGAGCCCATGCTGATCAACGCGGCAAGTGCCCAGATCCAGCGCGGGACCTCGGGAAACCAGACGCCCATGTACACCGCCACTGCGGTGATTTCCGCGACACAGGTCACCAGCCACAGGAACCAATAGTTCCAGCCCGTCAGGAACCCCGCCAACGGGCCAAGGTAGTCTTGGGCATAACGGCTGAAGGAGCCGGCGACCGGGTTGTGCACAGCCATTTCGCCGAGGGCGCGCATGATCACCAGGATCGCCAGACCGCCGATGATGTAGGACAGCATGATGGCCGGGCCAGCCATTTCGATGGCCTTGGCCGAACCGAGAAACAGACCGACACCGATACAGGCACCGAGTGCCATCAAGCGAATATGCCGCTCGCCGAGTTCGCGTTTAAGCGGGCCGCCCTGAGCGGTCTCGCCGTGGGGCAGGTGATTGCCGACTGGCATAGGGGTACAACCTCGTCTTGTTATTGGATATGACCACCGAGTGTCGAAGCGCTGACCGATAAGCCATTGCTTGCCTGAAACCGGACCTGCTTCGTGGGCAGAACCGTCCTGCAGGGCAAAACCCTCCAGGATCAGCGGGGCGTGCAGTCTAAAAAGTTTCCTGCAGGATATTTCACTCTACAACCCACAATATTCAGCGAGAAATCTCGGAGAAAACGCGGTTTTTGGAGGCGCATTACCTGACTTTTTGTAGGAATTTTTACCGTTAAAACGGCACGGAGTATTGCACAGCATTGGTGCATCGTCATGCCCCTACCTAGGCAGCATTTACGTGGCGATGGCTCTAGTACGGCCCTCCTGTAGGAACTGGCTTGCCGGCGATGGCGTCCCTGAAACCGCCATCGCCAGCAAGCTGGCTCCTACGGATCGGGGGCGCTGTCCAAAATGTGGAAGTCACCTCCCCCCTGTAGGAGCCGGCTTGCCGGCGATGGCGTCCCTGAAACCGCCATCGCCAGCAAGCTGGCTCCTACGGATCGAGGCGCGACTCAAAATATCGGGCTCACCTCCCCCCTGTAGGAGCCGGCTTGCTGGCGATGGCGCCCGTGAAATCGCCATCGCCAACAAGCCAGCCCCCTGCAAAAAGAACATTCGCTCATCCCCCGTCATGGTGAATATTCGATATCCGGGTGTTCACAATTTTTTCACCGGCAGCATCCACCGTCTAAGCTTCAAACAAGTCCGATCAATCTGCGTGAATGGATCAGTCGACTATGGGCGCGTTATGGCAAACCGATACGAGTAAAACTGTGGTCCCGACTGAACGTGTGGATGAAGCGCCTATCCCCGAAAAACCCCGTCGTAGTCGTACCAAACACGGGTGGAAGGCGTTTTGGTTACTGGTGTTGATTATCCTGATTGCTCTGGGGTTGGCCGCTGTCAGGGAAATGCGTACCTCGAAGTTCCAATCCCGGGAAGCCAGCAAGTATGCCGCTACCCTGAGTTACGAACTGAAGCCTGGCCCAAGCGATGCCATTCGCTATCCCGGGGCCGGCCCTTTTGACTTGCGTCTGGGCTACAGCTCTCTGGGTGAATTCCTGCCGCGCCTGATCAAGCGCGACTACGTCGTTGCGGCGCAAACCCGCTTTTCCCAACCGTTGATGGACTACACCGACAAAGGCTTTTTCGTGCCCTATGCGGAGAAGATCCAGGCAGGATTGTCGATCACCGACTGCCGTGCGGCGCCGCTGTATCAGTACAAATACCCGCAGCAGCTCTATTCAAGCTTTGACGCGATTCCGCCGGTGGTGGTCAGCAGTTTGCTGTTCATCGAAAACCGCTTCCTGCTCGACCCTCGTCAGCCCCGGGCCAACCCCGCCGTGGATTGGCCGCGTTTCGGCATGGCGGCGTGGTCGCAGGTCGCCAAAATGCTGCACATGCCTGGCCAATCAGCGGGCGGCAGTACCCTCGCGACGCAACTCGAGAAGTATCGACACTCGCCCGACGGCTTGACCGTGTCCGGCGGGGAAAAAATCCGCCAGATGATTTCCGCCAGCGTACGCGCCTATCAGGCCGGGCCGGAAACGCTTGCGGCGCGCCAGAACGTGGTGCGTGATTACCTCAACAGCGTGCCCCTGTCCGCCGTGCCCGGGCACGGGGAAGTACACGGCATGGCCGAAGGTTTGCGCGTCTGGTACGGAGCCGATTTCAACAAGGCCAACGAACGGCTGGCCAGTACCGACACGGATCCAAAGGCCATGGCGGAAAAAGGCCTGGCCCTGCGTGAAATGCTGTCGTTGATGATTGCCCAGCGCCGCCCTTCCCACTACCTGACCAAGGGCCGCGATGAGCTGGCCGACCTCACCGACAGCCACATTCGCCTGTTGGCGCAAAACTTTGTGATCGACGCGCCGTTCGCCGCCGCCGCATTGGCCAGCAAAGTGACCTATCGCGACTGGCAGACCCAGCCGACCATTCAACCGATCGAAACCAACAAAGGCATCAGCGTGGCACGCAGTCGCCTGGGCGGGTTGCTCAATCGTCCGCTGTACGACCTCGATCGCCTGGATCTCTCGGCCACCAGCACCCTGCAAGGCGAACTGCAAACCCAGGTCACCGAGTACCTCAAGCACCTGGCCGACCCGGAGTTTGCAACGCAGATTGGTTTGATGGGCGAACGCCTGCTCACCCCCACCAGCACCACGCAAGTGCGCTACAGCTTCACACTGTTCGAATTGACCCCGGACGGTTCGCGGGTGCGTGTGCAAACCGACAGCACCGATCAGCCATTCGATATCAATGAAGGCAGCAAACTGGAATTGGGCTCCACCGCGAAAATGCGGGTACTGACGACTTACCTGCAAATCATTGCCGAGCTGCACGACAAGTACGCCGAAATGACCGTCCCGGAACTGAAGAAAGTCGACGTCCCGGATCAGGATCGCCTGAGCCGCTGGGCCGTCGATTACCTGATCGAGAACAAGGACCACAACCTGTCGGCCATGCTCAGCGCCGCGCTGGACCGCAAATACTCGGCCAGCCCCGGCGAAGCCTTTTTTACCGGCGGCGGGCTGCATACCTTCGTCAACTTCCGCAAGGAAGACAACGGTCGCATACCGACCTTGCGCGATGCCCTGCGCGAATCGATCAACCTGCCGTTCATTCGGCTGATGCGTGATCTGGTGCGCTACACCACCTACTCCGGCCCGAACAACAGCGCGGCACTGCTCGGGGACGACCGCGATCCTCGGCGCCAGGAATACCTGGCCGAGTTCGCCGACCGCGAGGGTACTTCGTTCCTGCTGAAGTTCTGGAAGCGCTACAAAAACAAGGACACCCAGGCACGGCTCGAAACCTTCCTCGACAGCATGCGCCCGACGCCGATTCGCATGGCTGCGGTGCATCGCTACCTGTTGCCGCAAGCCAGTCAGGAAAGCTTCAACACCTTTGTGCGCTCGCACCTTTCAGGCGCCAAGCTCACCGAGAAACTCACGGACGAACGCCTGCAACGGCTTTACGAAAATTACAGCCCCGGCATCTACGATTTGCCGGACCAGGGCTTCATCGCCAAGGTTCACCCGCTGGAATTGTGGCTGATCGGTTATTTGTTGAATCACCCCGACGCCAAGTGGAGCGAAATCGTCAAGGCCAGCCAGTTCGAACGCCAGGAAGTCTATAGCTGGCTGTTCAAAAGCAAACATAAGGGTGCCCGCGATGGCCGCATCCGCACCATGCTGGAGATCGAGGCGTTTCTCGACATCCACGCGCGCTGGCAGAAAGTCGGCTATCCGTTCGATCACCTGGTGCCCTCGCTGGCCACCGCCATCGGCAGTTCCGGCGACCGCCCAGCGGCATTGGCGGAGCTGATCGGCACCATCCTCAACGACGGTGTGCGCATGCCGACGCTGCGCATCGACAGCCTGCATTTCGCGGCGAATACGCCCTATGAAACCAAGCTGATCAACGACCCGGATGTGGGTAAACGGGTGATGCCGTCCGAAGTGGCCACGGCCATGCGCGAGGCCTTGTCGCACGTGGTGGACGCGGGTACGGCCAAACGTGTTTCCGGCAGTTTCATCACCCCCGATGGCAAGCCGCTGGCCATGGGCGGCAAGACCGGGACCGGTGACAACCGCATCGAAGCCATTGGTTCCGGTGGGCGAATCTTGAGTTCGAAGTCGATCAACCGCACGGCCACCTTTGTGTTTTACATCGGTGATAGCCACTTCGGTACGTTGACCGCATTCGTCCCCGGGCGCACGGCCGAAGCCTTCAAGTTCACCTCGGCCTTACCGGTGCAAGTGCTCAAGGGCATGGCACCGATTCTCACGCCGTATCTGCAACCGGGCACGCATACGCAGTGCCTGCCCGTGGAGGTCGCACGACGCTGAAAAACGATGGCGGTAAATAACTATTTTCGGCATTGAAAATTCCAATGCTTCGCCGGGAAGAACGCGTTTCAAGCAGCGGGAATTCAGACTTTTACTTTGAACCTCGGGCGTTAGGCTGGTCACTCCACTTAATGCTCAAGGTTTATTGAAAGCATGACTGACTTACACGGACGTATATCAGCGCTACCGTCACCCGTGGCCGATGACAATAAAGGTCACCATTACGCGTTCATCAAGAACCGTATCCACCCCGTTTTCAAAGGCGCGTCAGTGCGACGGGCTCATGAACTGAGCCTCACACAAACGGCGTCAGGGCAATGGATACAGAGCGCCAGAGATTTCGACCACACGCCGTTACAAGAAGCCAATCTTGAACTCTGGTCCACGCAGAATGCAGTCGACCGGTTCATGGATGAGGTGCAGGACGTTTACACGTTCGCCGAACCGTTACTCACCGATGCACTGCAAAAAAAATTCAACGTCGATGTCGATGTGACCAGTACGTTCCTATACCTGTACTTACCCAAAGCACGCCCGTGGTATGCCTTCGATATCTCCGGCGGTGTTGTTACCCGAACCGTCTCATTGCTGGACGCCGCCCTGCACAACTTCGCACGTCACGAAACCTGCGAACCGGACTCGGTCTTCATCAGCCAGCCCGACGCACGCGGGCACTTCGACGTCCTGCCGATCAAACGCAAAATGTCCATTGCCCAGTTCCAGAACCTTTGCCGCGAACTGGACATCGGCGCGCGCTACACGAAATACCTCGAAGAACACTTACTGCCCAGTGACGGCCTCGCCCAAGGTTTTTTGAAGTTCAAAATCGTCGAGAGCGAGAAAGCCGCGTTCAAAGCCGCCGTCCAATTGGCGGTTCTGAAGGGCGACATCGACGCCGAGGCCAGTGACCTGATCCTGAAAATGCTCGATGGCCAGCGCAACCTCACCCGTAAAGGCCGGGTGATGCAATTTGCCGAACTGTCGATTCTCGAACGCCCGCTGAGCGCAATCGTGTTGATCACACCCAGGCCGGAACAACACATCCGTGAGGTGATGCCGGTGATTGTTTACGTCCCGCAGGACCCTGAGCATCCACTGAAAGAGTACCCCTCGACCGTCGCGTTCATGAATGAACTGACGCGCCAGCTACGCGACAACGACGTCGTTTCATCCACCGGCATGACCTATCAGCAGTACTTCAGCCGGTTCGTCGATCAATCGGAGCGCGGGCATTTTTTCGGCGGGCTGCAGCAACGTCTGTTCGAGGTGAAATGGCATCAAAAAGCACCGCTGGAGCAGGGACCGAGCTGGCGGGAAGTGCCAATCGACAAACCCAATCTGCATTTCAAGGCGGCACCGATCCAAGGCGAACTCTGGGAATACCTCTTCCAGCAGAAGCTCAACAAGGTGCTGAACGACGCTCGACACATTGCCGTGTCCACCGCCGATAGCGATAGCAATGCCCGATGGGCCTGGTGGGAAAACTTCAAGAAAATAGTCTCGGACATCTTCAACGTCGCACTGATGGTCGCCACGCCGTTCGTTCCGGGGCTGGGTGAATTGATGATGGTCTACACGGCGTATCAGATGGCCAGTGACGTCATCGAAGGCATCGTCGATATGACCATGGGACTGAGGATCGAAGCCGCCGAACACATCATCGGCGTGGTGACCGACGTCATTCAGTTGGTGGCATTCGCCGCCGGGGTGAAGATTGGCAACGTTGCGCGCCTGAAACTTTCGCCGCTGATCGAAGGCATGAAACCGGTGAGTCTGCCCAATGGCGAGCCAAGACTGTGGCATCCCGATCTCAAGCCTTATGAGAGGCCGAATGTAAAACTGCCCGCTAAAGCGAAACCTGACGCCTTGGGTCTCCATGCCCACGAAGGCCAGGACATTTTGCCGCTGGATGACAAACACTACGCCGTGCAAAAAGACCCACAAACCGGCGACTACCGCGTCAAGCACCCGCATCGCGACAACGCCTATTTACCTGGGTTGAAACATAACGGCCGGGGCGCCTGGACCCACGAAGCCGAAAACCCGCGAGCGTGGCAACGCCCGACGTTGATGCGTCGCCTCGGCCATTCCGTGGACGGCTTCAGCGACACAGAACTGGACAATGTGCGCATCGCCAGCGGCACCGACGACGCTGCGCTGCGCCGGATGTACGTCGACAATACGTCCCCGCCACCGCTGCTGGACGACAGCCTCACACGCTTGAAAATCCAGCACCGGACCCGCGAGGCCATTGAACGGATTCGAACCGGTCAACCTCTGGATCCTGCCTCCTGGTGGTTTGAACCCCTGGCGACTTACCTGGACGGCTGGCCTGTGGATAAAGCCCTGAAGGTCTATGAAGACACCGACATGACCGGACGCTTTCGCCAGTACGGCAATCCCGAGGTGACCGAAGCGCAAACGCTGTCCACCAGCCAGTCACAGCTCATGAGCGAGCAGTTTGCGCCCAGGCTTGTCGAGTTTCTCAGTGAAGAAGAGCTGCGAGCGATGCTCGGTCGGTCAACCGCCAAAAGTGAACAGGTGCAAGCCCTGCGTAATCGACTGGCGGACGAAGCCAATCGACTGAACGCTGACATCGTCAATCAGCTTTACCAAGGTGCAGAAACGTCCGACGACCCGCAGGTCCGACTCATTCGCCAGACATTCCCCGAGCTGCCGACCCGCGCGGCACAGACGCTGCTGAACAGTTCCGACGCGGCCGACCTCACGCGCATGACCCAGGAGCAACGCCTGCCGTTGAGCCTGAAGAGCCGCGCCCGTGAAGCCGCCTTCGAAGCCCGGACCAACCATGCGTACGAAGGTTTTCATGACGGCGCGCAGTGGGTGGCGCAAACCGAAAGCCTGGTGCTGAATGCGCTCAGGATTCATACCGACACCTTCGCGCAATTACGTATCGAGGTGCGTGAAGGCAGCGATGCCGGACCACTGCGCGGCAGCGTGGGCGCATATGAAGCGACGACGGTGCGAGTGCTGGTCAAGGACGACGCCAACCGGTTCGAAGTCTGGGACGCCGACAATCACAAACTGCACGACGCCGCTGATTTTTTCGAAGCCGTGCTCACGGCGTTGCCGAAAAACAAACAGGCGCAGTTGGGTTATCGACCGGGCCAGGGGGCGTTTTTCAAGCAATGGGTCATGGCCAAGACCGATACTCCGGCCGAACGCCGCACCGCACTCGCCGCCCCGCCGATCCGCCCGATGGCGAACCACGAAGACATGACGCTGTTGCGCGGTCCCGGCTTCTCCACCACTGCCGCCACGCTCACCGAGCGGGTGCAGGATGTGTACCCGCACTTCAACGAACGAGAGGTCGCTACCTTCGTTCGATCCCTGGGTTCGCCGGAGCAAGGACGTCAGACGCTGACGAGGCTGGATCGAGAGCTCGATGACCTGCGCGTGATACTCAATCGGTGGCAATACCAGCGACCGGAGACATGGGGGCCTGATCGACAAGGGTTCGTACGCGGTGGCGGACAGCACATTGCCGAACGGCTCATCGATTGTTTCAAAAGAAAATCCACCGTTTTCGGTGAGCGCAGCACCACAGCCGACGGCGGTTATGCGCTGGACCTGTCCGTTGAGTTCGATGTGCCCGACCTCGAACGCTGGTGGAAGGAACTGCCGGATATCAAGCATTTCCTCGACCAGATCAGCACCTTGAATCTGGATCGCACAAACTTTTCCGAAACCTCCTCCGGCCTGTTGAGCGACTTCCCGCATCTTCGGCAACTGAGCGCCCGCAGCTGCGGGTTGACACGGCTTCCCGAGACCATCGGCAAGATGCACCACCTGCGTACGTTGCGGCTGATGAGCAACGACATCACCTTGACGCCGTCGGCCGTCGAGCAACTGCGAAACCTGACTCACCTGGAAACCATCAGGCTCGATGACAACACCCGGCTGGGCATGCTTCCAAACGTCGGGCGCATGCCCAAACTGAGAATCCTGAGTTTGAGCAACACAGGGGCAACCACCTGGCCCGATGGCCTGTTCGGGCCCTTCAGCAAACGTCGACCGCGGGGCTTCTTTCTGGATTTGCAGGAGAACCCCCTCAGCGTTATTCCGACGGTCGTGCCTGGCTCGCAGGACGCCTTCATCGTGGCGCGGACTCGCTTGTTTCCGAAGAAACTTTCGGAGGCCAATCTGATCAAGTTCAAAGCCTATCGACGCTCGGTCGGCCTCGCGCCCGATCAGATCTATGCCGAAGCTGCCGCCGACGCGATGCTTCAATGGCCGACAAAGGACGACTCTGTCTGGTGGAGTGCCGAAGTCGGGGGGCTGGGTACTTTCCGCGAGGACGCCTGGCACGATCTGATGACCGAGCCTGGCTCCGAAGATTTCTTTGCCTTGATCCAGAAACAGACCCTCTCGGCCGATTACCGGTCCGGTGGCGAATTGCGCCAACAGCTCAGTAACCGGGTATGGCGCATGATCGAAGCCATCGATCTGGACACCGGGTTGCGCAAGGATCTGTTCGAAATGGCCAGGGCGCCCACCACCTGCGCCGATGCCGGGGCTCAAGTGTTCAACCACATGGGTATCAAGGTGCTCGCCTCCGAAGCCCATGCCTTATCGACCTCCAACGCTGTCCTTGAAAGCAAACTGGTGAACCTGGCAAAAGGTGCCGCGCGCCTCGCGCGCGTGGATGACATTGCCCGTGCCGATTTCGGCAGTCGACCGGGCAATCCCGATGAGGTCGAGGTGTACCTCGCCTACGAAACCGGCTTGGCTCCACGCCTCGGTTTACCTTGGCAATCGGAGGCTATGCTGTATCGCCCGGTGGCCGGCGTGAGCGCCGAAGCCCTCGACACGGCCTTCGATACGGTGATGTCGATGGAGGCAGGCGATGGCTTGATCAACGACATGCTTGAACAGCCGTTCTGGCAAAAGTACTTGCGTGACACCTTCCCGAACGAGTTCCGGCGCAATACCAGGCTGTACGAAACCAGGAGCGACTTGCTGGACGAGTTGCGCGAAGTTCAACACGCCTGGGCCAACTCCAAAGGCCTGCAGATTGCACAACGACGAGCACTCAAGCAGCGCCTGCAAGACCTCGCCCGCCGCCTGGATGTCGATGACAGTATGGTGCTGACCGATGAAGACATGAGTGATGAGGTCTACTTCCGACTGCTTCACGACATGGGCTACGAAGAAAAAGAGCTGAGCAGAAAGCTGACCCGCGCAGCGCTGCAAAAAGCCGCAGAGCAATAATCGGCAACCCCTGATGCATCGGGTGATGCATCAGGGTTCAAGCCTTAACCCACTTCCGAGTCCCAGATGACTGTGACAAGGCCGGAGTAGGATCTTGCGACACCGGGTTTGAGCATTTCGCCGACTTCGCCTGGTGCAATCTCGAAGTGCAACGTTCCCGGTTTTCGATCGACATAAAAGCGCGGCTGGATCAGCTCGGTGCCACTACCATCGCGCCGCAATGGCCGGCGATTGACCGGTTGCGCGGCGGCATCCACCAAGCCACTGGGTAGGGTCACGCTGACGTCGAGCGGCACGGTATGTCCTGAAACCGGCTCGCGCACCGCGCAGCGGTTGCCATCCAGGCTGTACTGGCAGTCCATGTTCATTTTGAAACGGCTCGACGAAGACACATTGAACGTCTGATCCCGGAATAGCCGTGTGGGCTTGCGTCCCTGTGTCAGCCAGGCCTGCCAGCCGCCCTGCGGGACCAGTTCGACACGATTGCCGCCCGGTGGAATCTCGACCTTGAGGGTGTGCTCGACGTTCAGGGTGAAGTTGAGAGTGATCAACTCATCGTCAGGCAACATGACATCACCCATGTCGAAATCACGAAGCGGCCCAACGGTGTAGTTCAATGTTCCGCGATAGGTGCCCGTCGACATTGCGAGTGGGTTGGGTGTGATCAGTTCGTAGGAAAAACCGGTGTCCTGGTAAGCAAACTGGTGGGCCTCGGTAATTTCCTTTTGAGCCTGCTTGGCACACACCCCCGCATTGGCCGGGACTCTCCAGAAGAACGCGTAATACAAGCTACTCCCATACCCCACACCGCCATAGGCGCAAGGGGCAGGCGCATAAACCCACGAACTTGGCCAGACCCCTCCGGGAAGAGGTGTTTTGATCGTATAGGCCGCTCCAATACCGTTTATTCGTATTTTCACCGTCTCGGGTTCACCCGTCGCTTCATGAACGACCGTGACGTCTTTCCAGTTCGAAGGCACCCGGAACATCGGCCCCTGACGTTCCTCATGCATCGCCGCAATAGGGGCAATGGACCTGAAACGAATGGGCAACGCGATACTGAAAACACCGTTTTCGCAATACGAAGGATGATCCTTGCAATAGCCTCCCGCAGGCGTTTTATTCTCGAATGCATTTTGCATCGGTTTAGCCGGATCCGGCCGGAACACGGCTGTTATCTCCAGGGTTACCGCCTCGACCGACATCGTGAATGTGCCAGCCAAAACTATCGTACACAGTCGGCTCGCCGTCCTGATTATGTTCATGAATCTACCCACTCCCTTTCCGTCAGTGACTTTGCCCCCGGGTTCTTTACCCCAAGCCATGCGCTTGTCACGCCCCCGGCAACGCTGCGCTGAAAAGCAAATTGACGCTGTCGAAATAACTGCCCGGTTTGACCCGCTAAACTTCCGAATCCCAGACGACCGTAACATTGCCGGCATAGGATCTTGCGACACCGGGCTTGAGCATCTCGCCGACCTGATCCTGTGCAATCTCGAAGTGCAACGTTCCCGGTTTTCGATCGACATAAAAGCGCGGCTGGAACATCTCCGTGCCACTGCCGTCGCGGCGCAACGGCCGGCGATTGACCGGTTGCCCGGCGGCATCCACCAGGCCAATGGGCAGGGTCACGCTGACGTCGAGTGGCACGACATGCCCTGAAATCGGGTCGCGCACCGCGCAGCGGTTGCCATCCAGGCTGTACTGACAGTCCAGATTCATTTTGAAGCGACTTGACGATGACACATTGAATGTCTGATCCCGGAACAGCCGTGTCGGCTTGCGCCCCTGCGTCAGCCAGGCCTGCCAGCCGCCCTGCGGGACCAGTTCGACGCGATTGCCGCCCGGTGGAATCTCGACTTTGAGGGTGTGTTGTACTTCCAGGGTGAAATTCAGGGTCAGTGCCGAATCGCTCGGCTGCATGACATCGCCCATGTCGAAATCGCCGTTTGGCCCGACGCTATAGGTCAGGCTTCCCGAATAGCGACCCGCAGACATACCCAACGGATTGGGCGTAACCAGTTCATAGGCGAAATCCAGATAGTCGTAGCGCAACCAAGGTACGTTGAACCGTGCTTGCTTCGAACAGCTGCCCTCTGCCGGTGTTTTCCAGAAAAAACCGTAGGACGTATTGCCGTAATAACCGACACCACTGTACAGGCACGGAGCAGGCGCATTCACCCAACTGGCGCCCCACAGTTGATTGTGGGCGAGTCGGTAGTCACTCCCACCGCCCACAAGGCCGACGACATCTTCCGTAACATAATCAGAGCCCAAACCTGCAATTCGGACCCTGACCATCTCCGGCTCTCCCGTCGTCTCTTGGACCACGGACAATTCGCGCCACTGGGCAGGCACCTTGAATGTCGCCCCCTGGCGAGGTGATGCATGATTCGCCTCGATCGGCGCGTTGGAGTTGAACTGAATCGGTACGCGCAAGCTGAACATCTGGTTAGCGTCGCACTCGGCCGGATGGCTTGCACAATATCCACTGGGTGGCGTGTCATTTTTGAATTTATTCTGCTGAGGGTTCGCAGAATCTGGTCTGAAGGATGCTTGGATCGAGACATCTATCGCCCAGGCCGAAGACCCGCACACGGTAAGCAGTAGCCCCAATCCGACGCCGCGTACATTTCGATTGGCTTCCTTTAGACGGTTCATTTTTTACCCCAATCGTACCCGCACGGCTCCGCTGACTGTTTCACCCTGGCATCACGCATCAGGCAGCACAGCGTTGAAAATCAAATTGACGCTGCCGAAATAGCTGCCCGGTTTGTAAATCCCATCGACCGGCAGCACCGGCGCGATCTCCAGCAACACGCGTTTACCCGGCGCTGCCTCGCTCATCGACACCACATCGCGGCTCTCCAGTTCGCTCAACACCTTTCCGTTGAACAACACACGCAAACCAATGTCATGCGCCGGCGTCCCGTTGGACAGATATGGCCTGCCCTCAAGCCGGGCTTCGATGGAGCCAGCCTCATTCTTCACATCGAAATACTTGCGCAAGCCACCCAAGGTCGAGGTCGCCAGATTCCACGGCAATTGCTGTTCGCGATGAATCCAGCCTGTGTCTGCGGGAATGACGTAGAACGCCTGGCTCGGAATCGTCACGAACACTTCGAAATGCTGCACCTCACGGGCAGCAAATGCTGAATGGCATGTCATTGCCGACACCATCAGAACCATCAGTTTTCTGAACATGGTCATCAGCCCTTCACATCGAGCTTCTTGCTGCTCTCGCCTTCAACCAGAGTGAAGCGATACTCGCGACCGGCCTGTTTCTCGAACTGAAAGCTGCGGCCCGCGAGGATGTGATGCTTGGTGGTCGGCATACAGTCCTGATCGTTCTTGACCGCGCAATCCTTGAACTCATCGATCACCACCACGGTGTTGCCGTCGTTGCGGATGCGGTAATCCGTCGCGCCGTTCTCGATCACGCTGGCGTAACGCGTGTCCTTGGGTCGGACGAAAAACACCGCGCCATACCCGGCGAGCACAGTGACGCCGGCAGACAAGGTCTTCTTGTATTCCTCACGCTCTTCGCCGGAGACTGCGAACTCGTCTTCCTTCTCGGGCACCACCGGCACGAAACGCACCCGAAAATAGCGCTCGCGGTCACGCTCGCCCATGTACAGCAGTCGCGTGCCCTGCATGCCACTGGCGGGCACGATCAGCCGCGCCGGGCTGGCCATCAAGCCGTCCCGGGCGCTGCCGTCGGCACTGGATTTGAGCGGCACTTCCTGCGACTTGCCATCGGCGTCGTAAAGGATTTCCAGGATGTTGACCTTGACGAACGCAGTGCTGTCGCCGCCATTGAAGACGCGCTTCAAATAGGTACTTTTATCGCCATCCAGGTAGTCGTAAACCGTGCCGATATTGATGCTCGGCCCGGCGCGTGCCGTCTGCGTGAATAAACAAAAACCAATCAGTGCCAACCGACGTTTCATCGTCATTTACCTCATAGATAAAGTGCGTATTGCCGGGCATCAGCCTGCCGTCGGCGTCCCTGTCGTTGCGTCCGCCAACGTATCCGGCGTGCAACGCAGGTCGCCGATCATCAGCACATTGTTTTCCGTACGGCCTTGGCTCGGGTCGAGTCGGAACTGGCACAGCAACTGGTTGCCGTGGCGCACTTCCAGGGTCGGTGAACCGGCGTTCATTTCCATGGAGAAGAAGCCGTCCACTTCACTCACCCCGCGACTGGCGTGGTTAATGATGTGGTGGCCCTTGAGCGGGCTGCCCTGGTAGTCCACCAGGCGACCGAGCACGGTGAGGGTTCTCATTACGCGAACCTGGCGATACTCGACGCCGCCCTTGTTCAGGTGATAGCTGGAACGCGCCGGCTGGATGGTCGCGGCGGGCACGTGATTGCCCTCGAAATCGAAACTGACCGAGCTGCTTTTGTAGGCGGTGATCGGCACGAAATTGCGCCCCGGCCTGAGCACCGCGCTGCCACCGCTCAAGTCGTCGGCACGCAGGGCAATGTCATCAATGTCCGATTCGACATCGATGATCATGCCGGCACCGTTGCGGTGGTACTGGCTGGTCACGACCATTTTTTGCCCACCGACGGCGACAGTGCTATCGAGGTTCAAGCCACCGGTGAAATCGTTGTTGAATGAGGAGCGCTGGATAAAACCGTCAGCGTTGACCCGCTCCGATTGCATCGTCGCCATCGCGTTCATGCCGATGCCATAGGTGTCGGTGATGGCCGTGGCAGAAACGCTTTGCAGCAGGTGATCCTGCAAATCTTTGCGGTAGGTGACCGAGGCATTGTTATCGCGTCCGCCGTCGCGATCGGTGCGGGTGCCGATGCTGCCGGAGATCTGTTCACCCGGCCCGCCCAGGGCGATGTTGACGCTCAGGTCGACACCACGATTGCGGTCATTGCCCGAGCTGAAACTGCCCGGCCTGTCGAACAACGACAAGCGCCAATTGGCGTCGCTGCCGAACAATCGGCCGCGCTGGTTCCAGCCCAGATCCACGCCGACGCCTTCGGTGTTGCCCTCGCTGTGGGACACCCTGGCATTGACCGAAGTTTTGCTGGTGAGCCGATGGTTCAGCGACAACGACGAGTTGCTGGTCTGGCCGATAAACACGTTGCGCTGTCGTACTCGCGTGCCGTCCGGCAGCGTGTCGTAGAGCCGGGTGGTGTCGAGCCAACTGCGGTTGTGGCTGGCGACGATGCTGCCGCTGCCGTAGGAATAAAGCCCCTGCACGTCGAAACCGGTGCCGTGGTCCTCGGTCTTGTAGACGTTGGCATAGACGCTGGCATTGTTGACGACGGCCCAATCGACCGAGGTGCCATATTGCAGGCTGTCACGCACCTGTCGACCCGACAGGCCGAGGATGACACGCGGGTGCAGCAGAAAGTTGAAGGCGGCACCGGCCGTCATGTCGCCGTCGTTCTGATCGTCCCAGTTGCTGAGCAATTTGGATTCACGCCCGGCGAACAGGTTGTAGCGCCATTGCTCGTCGTGGTTGCGCCAGTTGTTCGGTTTGTAGACCAGTTCCTGGGTGCTGGAGGTGATCTGGCCATCTTCGATCAGGCGCACTTCAACTTCATAGATACCGCCGGGCAACGGCCGCGTGTCAAGGGTTTGCAGGCCTGCGGGCATCGCCTGCGTATTGATCAGCAAACCGTCGCGGTAGATCTCCACCGAGCCTTGGCGATTGGCGGTGACGTAGATCGGGTAGACCGCCGGTGTCGGCTGGTTGATGGCCAGGCTGTCGGAGCTGCCGTACATCACACCCAGCGCCGTGTCGGGACTCGCGCCGAAGGAACGCGGCTGGCGGGTCAGCCCTTCGGAGGTCGGGGTGAAATAGCCCAGGCGCACAAAGCTGCCTTCCAGTTCACGCTGGGTATAGAGCTCATGCACGGCGTGATAGGTCTGGTTATCCACACCGCCCAGTCGCGACAGTTGAAGGTTCACCGCTTGAGTCCAGTTGCCGAGGCTGCTGCTGGCTTCAAGACCATAGCGCCCACCGAGGTCCTGGTTTTGCCCGCCGTTCAGGTTCAACTGGTTGCGCACGATCAACCCGGTGCTGCCACCTTCGGGCTGGTTGTAATAACGCTGGACCTGATCGTCGCGCTCGGCGTTTTCCGTGAGGATCGACACCAGCGAGTTTTCCAGGCTGTAGTGCACGGCCAATAGCGACTCGGGGCATTTCGCCTCGCAATTGCCCAGCACCACGCCTTGCTTCAAATAGTCAGACCAGGTGTCGCGTTCACTGGCTTTGATTGTGCTGTCGCTGACATCGGTGAAGTCAACGAGGGTGATGCGGTCGTCGCGGGTTAACACGACCATCGCCTCACCCAGAAATTGTTGATCAAGTTCCACGCGCACCGCCAACGGTACATCGAAGAAGTGTTCTTCGAATTCGCTCGGTAAACCCTTGGCCTGCGCCAGCAAACTTCGAGGTGTATGGCCGTTATCCGCTGGCGCGGCCAGGGCAGTTGCGCAAAAACACAAGGCAAGCGCCGTCGCGATGGGAGTCATCGGGAACATGAAAGAAATACTCTGTGGATAAAGACGGTGAAACCCGATCGACAGGGATTACAACCCTATCGATCGGTGCGCGTTATCAAGCAAGAACTTGCTGACAGAACGCTGTCATTCAGATGCGCGGAATGGCATCAAACATGACGACGGGGTTGGCGGTGTAAATACCCACCTGATTGTTGCCCGGCTTGTCGGCCGTAATCACCAGGTCTGCGCGCATGCCACCGTTGGACTCGGTATCGCCGACCACTTCCTGCGAATCGGCAGTCAGTACGGTGCCGTTGAAGGTGTAGGTCAGCGGAATGTTCAAGGTCGCATTACCGTTGAACAGCGGGGTCGGGCCGCCGACGACGTAAGCGCCCACCGAGCCATTGGTGTGCTGGATATCAAAGGTGCCACGGACCTCCGACAGGGTGCCGGCGCCAATTTGGTATTGCATTCTTTCGTCTTTACCGAAGTTCAGGTCCACGGGTTGAGCGTGAAACACCTTGCTCGGGATTTCTGCAGTGATGTTGATGGAGGTGCGCGACTCATCCGCAGCGAACGCCATCGAAGCACTCAGGGCCAGGAGGGTCATCGGAACGGCGATTGCAAACTTCTTGAACATTGTTTAGTACCTGTCTTTTTCAAAGGATTGGTCCGTGGAAAGCGTGAATCGTCCCTATTGCCGTCTTGAATAGTGGCAATTTGGCTCAACTTTCGACGGAGAGAATGATCGGCCAATTATCTGAGAAAGTAAGTACGTAACTTCCGAAGAACTTGTAGTAACAACCGCCCACGAGCAAGTAGAAAAAATCTGCAAAATCAATAATTAAACCGTTCACCCGACAGAAACATACTACAAACAGTTTTAACGAAAAAAGCATACAGTCAAACTAAATACAGTATCTGTAAGACAAAGACTACTTAGGTCTAATTATTAATAATCACTCTCTGTTAGTTACGCATAATTAGATCAATCACTCTAAAACAGCAAGCTGCAAAACGCCTTTTTCCCGCCCCGCACTGAAATCCGCCACGACGTCCTTCGGCGACGACCGTTGGTCCCTTTCGCTTGCCCTCTCGATAAGATATATCTTAAGTTGTATCTAAACACGACAGAGAGAAGGAAAAATGAGAGACCATCATTCCCCCCACCGTGAACACGGTGACGGCCGCGACGGCTTCGAGAAACGCCCCGGTCGCGAACGCGGCGGTCGCGGCCCACGGGTGTTTGCCCCCGGCGATCTGAAATTGCTGCTGCTGGCGCTCATTGCCGAACAGCCCTGCCATGGCTACGACTTGATCCGCCAGATCGAAGGCATGTTCGACGGCGCCTACAGCCCCAGCCCCGGCGTGATCTATCCGACCCTGACCTTTCTGGAAGAAAGCGAAATGATCCAGGGCGATGCCGAAGGCGGAAAAAAACGCTACAGCGTGACCGACGCCGGTCGTCTGTCTTTAAGTGAGCAAGCGGTTGCACTGGACGGCGTGCGGATGCGCATCGATGTCAGCAAGCGCTCATTGCGCGGCCATGACCGTCCGCCCGAGATCCACGAAGCGGTGCATAACCTGCGTCACGCGTTGCAACTGCACCACGGTCGCTGGAGCGCAGAAGAAATCATTCGGGTCGCCGCCCTGCTCAACAACACAGCCAAAGCCATCGTCGACGGCCCCTTGGTTCAACCCGCTCAGGAGAAAACTGAATGACTGAAGTGATCGAGCACACCATTCACCGCGTGATGCATGAAATCAAACGCCGTCGCCTGCAAGTGTTGCGCGTGGTTGACCTGACCCCGCGCATGCGCCGGATTACCCTGGGTGGGCCTGAGCTGGCAGGTTTCATCAGCCTCGGCACAGACGACCACGTCAAACTGCTGTTCCCGCAGAACGCGGCAGAACAAGCGGCGCTGGAGACCCTGGTGCTCGGTGCCGGTAAGGACAACGGCCCGATGCCGGCGATGCGCGACTACACGCCGCGTCGCTACGACCTCGACACGCTGGAACTGGACATCGATTTCGTGTTGCACGGCGACGGCCCTGCTTCGACCTGGGCGGAACAGGCCAAACCGGGACAGTTCCTGCACATTGGCGGGCCACGGGGATCTATGATCGTGCCGGACATGTTCGACAGCTATTTGCTGATCGGTGACGAGACGGCGATCCCCGCGATTGCGCGGCGGCTGGAGGGTTTGGCGGCCAATCGCCAGGCGCTGGTGATCATTGAAGTGGAGAACGGCGCGGAACAGCAAAAGCTCGAAAGCCCGGCGCAGGTCAATGTGATCTGGGTGTTGCGCGAAGGTGGCAAGAACAACTTGCTGACCACCGTGAAACAGCTGCAAGTGCCCAGCGGCAATCTATACGCGTGGGTGGCGACCGAGACCAAAGTGTCGCGGCAGATTCGTCGGGTGCTGCTGGACGAGCATGGTCTGAACGAGCTGTTCGTCAAAGCCGTCGGCTATTGGCGCCTGGACGACAGCGACGAAGAATAACGCCACATAAACTGTAGGAGCCGGCTTGCTGCGGGCGGCTCCTACAGGTCCGTGTGATTCAGGCTTATCGCCGCCACCGATCCAGCGCGATCACCAACAACGCAATCACCACAAACCCCGCCAACAATCCGCCTGCATTCACAAACACCTGTGGATAACCCAGCTTGTCGACATCTATGAACGGATAGGGATAAACCGCCAGCAGATGCCCGCGCAGCAGCGCATACGCGAAGTACAGCAACGGGTAAATCACCCACAGCGCAATGTGCCGCAGACGCAGAGTGCCTTTGGGCACACACAACCACCACCAGGCCAGAAACAGCAACGGCATGACGTCGTGCAGCAGTTCATCGGCCAGCCATTGCCAGCCTTCGGGATGCCACAGATGACGCAACAGAATGTTGTAGGCAAGGCCGACCACGGCGATGCTCACGGCAATCGCGCCACTCACCCACGGCTGCAAAAACCAGCGTCGCGCAGCCGACTCGCGGGACGTCAGCGCGCAGGTCAGCACGGTCGCCACAAGCGTGTTACTGAGCACGGTGAAGTAGCTGAAAAAACTCACCAGCCCGCCCAGCAGACTGGCGCCCAGCGTCCAGCGCGAATAGAAAATCAGGTACAGCTGAATGCTCAATCCCGCCCAGCCGAGGACAGCAGCCACGGCCACAAAACGACGGCGCACGGCAGGTTGCATGATCATGTTCAGAGCGGTCGCTTGGTACGCATCAACTTGACGTACAAGCGTTCGACCTTCTCCCGCGCCCACGGGGTCTTGCGCAGGAAGGTCAGGCTCGACTTGATGCTCGGATCACTCTTGAAGCAGCGGATATCGATGCGCTCGGCCAGCCCCGACCATTCGTAATGTTCAACCAGCGCGTTGAGGATCTGCTCCAGTGTCACGCCGTGCAGCGGGTTGTTGTTCTGTTCGGTCATGCCGGGCCTTCACGCGATAGATGAATTGGAAGCCGCGCACCTTAGCCGAGGGCCGCCTTGGGGGAAAGGCGTCTGTGCGCTATCTGCTAAATGTAGGTCAAAGGTAACGGATCATCTGAACGCCACAGTACCCTGTAGGAGCCGGCTTGCTGGCGATGGCGGTGTGTCAGGCGATATGAATGTTGACTGATACGCAGCCATCGCCAGCAAGCCGGCTCCTACAGGGTACTGTGGCGTTCTGACTGTTACCGAATCAACAAAAATTCATCTCGGCAAAAGGCCTTTCTCTATTTGTAACAGAACATTATCCTTACGCCCGAACCTGCTGAAACGCTTCCGCTAACCGCTTCGCCCCTCACTCCCCAGAAAAAGATCAAGAATTTCTCCTCTATGCCTTATGTTCAATTTTTGCGAGACAGCGCTGTCTGCACGCCTGTTTCCCAGCGAAAAGTCCTTAACCTGATCGGCGGATTCACCGCGCTGAGCCTCGCCACCTGCGCTCAGGCCGCCCCGGCCTTCGATAGCGAATCACCGTGGATGCTCGGCGACTGGAACGGCGCGCGCACCGAACTTTCGGAAAAAGGCTACGACTTCAAAGTCGATTACACCGGTGAAATGGGCAGCAATCTGCACGGCGGCTACGACCACGATCGCACCGCGCGCTACAGCGATCAGTTCGGCCTCGGCACGCATCTCGATCTGCAGAAGATCCTCGGTTGGGACGACGCTGAATTTCAGCTGACCGTCACCGAACGCAACGGCAACAACATCAGTAATGACCGGATCAACGATCCGCGGGTCGGCGGTTTCACTTCAGCGCAAGAAGTCTGGGGTCGCGGGCAAACCTGGCGCCTGACGCAGATGTGGTATCAGCAGAAATTCTTCGATCAGAAGCTCGACATCAAGGTCGGCCGTTTCGGCGAAGGCGAAGATTTCAACAGTTTCCCCTGCGACTTCCAGAACCTGGCGTTCTGCGGCTCCCAGGTCGGTAACTGGGTCGGGGGCATCTGGTACAACTGGCCGGTCAGCCAGTGGGCGATGCGGGTCAAGTATCACCTGACGCCAGAGCTGTACGCGCAGATCGGCGCGTATGAGCAGAACCCGTCGAACCTCGATCGCGGCAATGGTTTCAAGCTCAGCGGCAGCGGCACTCAAGGCGCAATTTTGCCGGTGGAGCTGGTGTGGACGCCGAAGCTCAACGGCCTGCCGGGCGAATACCGCGCCGGTTATTACTACAGCAACGCCAACGCCACCGATGCCTACAAGGACAGCAATGGCCAGCCCGCCGCCCTGAGTGGCGAGGCCTACCGCAGCGCGTCGAGCAAGCACGGCGTATGGCTGGGTGTGCAGCAGCAGATCACCAGCCGCGCCAGCGACAATTCCCGTGGCCTGAGCGTGTTCGCCAACGGCACGATGCACGACAAGAAGACCAACGCCATCGACAACTATGTCCAGGCGGGCGTCGTCTACAAAGGCTTGTTCGATGCGCGCGCCAAGGACGACATCGGTTTCGCCCTCGCCCGGGTTCACGTCAACCCGGCCTATCGCAAAAATGCCGAGGCGAGCAATCAGGCCCACGCGGTCTCCGACTTCGACGATCCGTCCTTCCTGCCGCCGCAGGACACCGAATACAGCGCCGAACTCTATTACGGCGTGCACGTCACCAACTGGTTGACCGTGCGCCCGAACCTGCAATACATCCGCCACCCCGGTGGCGTGGACAAGGTCGATGACGCCCTGATTGGCGGGATCAAGATCCAGTCATCGTTCTAAAGAACAACGCAAAACCCTGTAGGAGCCGGCTTGCTGGCGATTGCGGTGGGTCAGCCAACAAATTTATCGCCTGACCCACCGCTATCGCCAGCAAGCCGGCTCCTACAGGGACCGCATTAACCGTTCCAGTTTTTACATGAACCATGCCCGCGCCAGATCGTCATCTACAGTGAACTTGCGCGGGACTACTTGAAACGTCACGGAGAACCACACTATGAGCACTGATGGTGCTTTGAGTCGAAGCCGTCTATTGCCGACCCTGCTCGGCATTCTGCTTCTGCTAATGGGCCTGGCCATGCTGGCCGGGGGGATCAAGCTGAGCATGCTCGGCGGCTCGCTGTATTACCTGCTGGCCGGTATCGGCCTGGCGCTGACCGGCGTGCTGCTGATCCTTGCCCGCCGCGCAGCCTTGGGCCTGTACGCGCTGGTGCTGTTCGCCAGCACCGTTTGGGCCTTGTGGGAAGTCGGCCTCGACTGGTGGCAACTGGTGCCGCGTCTGGCAATGTTGTTCGCGCTGGGCATCGTCATGTTGCTGCCGTGGTTCCGTCGTCCGCTGCTGCGCGAAGGCGCTGCACCGAAAGGCACCGGCGCACTGAGCGTGGCCGTGGTGCTCGCTGGCGTGGCCGCACTGGCCAGCCAATTCACCAACCCCGGTGAAATCAAAGGCCAACTGGACCGCGACAGCGTGCCGGGCATGACCAACACCGCCCCGGCCATGCCCGACGGTGACTGGAACTCCTACGGCCGCAGCGCTCACGGTGACCGTTACTCGCCGCTGGCGCAGATCACCCCGCAGAACGTCAACAAACTGGTACCGGCCTGGACCTACCGCACCGGCGACCTGCCGGGGCCGAACGATCCGGGTGAAACCACCGCTGAAAACACCCCGCTGAAAGCCAACGGCATGCTCTATGTGTGCACGCCGCACAGCCAGGTGATCGCGCTGGACCCGGACACCGGCAAGGAAATCTGGCGTTTCGATCCGAAGCTCTCCACGCAAAACGCGGCGAACTTCAAGGGTTGGGCGCACATGACCTGCCGTGGCGTGACGTATCACGATGACGCGGCTTACGCCTCCGAGCAGAGCCCGACCGGCAGCGCCAGCGCGCCTGTCGCCAGCGTCTGCCCACGCCGGATCTTCCTGCCGACCGCCGACACCCGCCTGATCGCCCTGAACGCCGACACCGGCAAGATGTGCGAAGACTTCGGTGACAAAGGCCAGGTCGACCTGCGCGCCAACATCGGTGGTTTCACCGCCGGCGGCTACTACTCCACTTCGCCTCCAGCGGTCACCAAGGACCTGGTGGTGATTGGCGGCCACGTCACCGACAACGTCTCCACCGACGAACCGAGCGGCGTGATCCGCGCGTTCGACGTGCACACCGGCAAACTGGTGTGGAACTGGGACAGCGGCAACCCGGACGACACCACGCCGATTGCCGAAGGCAAGGTCTACACGCGCAACTCGCCGAACATGTGGTCCATGTTCGCCGTCGACGAAAAACTCGGCATGCTGTACCTGCCGATGGGCAACCAGACGCCGGACCAGTTCGGTGGCGCTCGCACCCCGGAATCGGAACTGCACGCCGCCGGCCTGACCGCCCTCGACATCGGCACCGGCAAAGTGCGATGGCACTTCCAGTTCACCCACCATGACCTGTGGGACATGGACGTCGGTGGCCAGCCAACCCTGATGGACCTGAAAACCGCAGACGGCGTGAAGCCGGCGGTACTCGCGTCGACCAAGCAAGGCAGCATCTACGTGCTGGACCGCAGCACCGGCCAGGCGATTGTGCCGATCAACGAAGTGCCGGTTCCGCAAGGCGCTGTCGAAGGTGATCACACCTCGCCGACCCAACCGAAATCCGACCTCAACCTCATGCCGCCGCCGCTGCAAGAGCGCGACATGTGGGGCGTGACGCCGTTCGACCAACTGATCTGCCGGATCGACTTCAAGTCCATGCGCTACGACGGCCCGTTCACCCCGCCGTCGCTGCAGGGTTCGATCGTGTATCCAGGCAACTTCGGCGTGTTCGACTGGGGCGGCATCTCGGTTGACCCGGTGCGTCAGATCGCTTTCGTGAACCCGAGCTACATGGCGTTCAAATCGAAACTGATCCCGGCCGCCGAAATCGCTGCCCAAGGCCCGCGCAAAAGCGAAACCGAAGGCGTGCAGCCCAACAAAGGCGCGCCGTACGGCGTAGTCCTCGAAGCATTGCTGTCGCCAATGGGCCTGCCGTGCCAGGCGCCGGCATGGGGTTATGTGGCGGCGATCGACCTGACCGCCGCCAAAGTCCTGTGGAAACACAAGAACGGCACCGTGCGCGACAGCTCGCCGGTTCCGATCCCGCTGAGCATGGGCGTGCCTAGCCTGGGCGGCACCTTCACCACCGCCGGTGGCGTGGGCTTCCTGAGCGGTACCCTCGACCAGTACCTGCGTGCCTACGACGTGAAAAACGGCAAGCAACTGTGGGAAGGTCGCCTGCCTGCGGGCGCGCAAACCACACCGATGACCTACACCGGCAAGGACGGCAAGCAATACGTGCTCGTCGTGGCGGGCGGTCATGGTTCGCTGGGCACCAAGCAAGGTGACTATGTGATTGCGTACAAACTGTCCGAATAAGTTTTAGCGGCGGTTAAAGCAAAGGCGACTCCCGCGAGGGGGTCGCCTTTTTTGTGATCGACACACAACCTTGTAGGAGCCGGCTTGCTGGCGATGGCGGTTTAACATTCAACGTTGATGTTGGCTGATAGAACGCTATCGCCAGCAAGCCGGCTCCTACAAGGGCGGTGCAGGTCCGTTGAATTGTGGGCAACAAAAAACCCGCCGTAGCGGGTTTTTCATTGCAGCGGCCAGCGGATCAGAAATCCTCCAGCCGCCACACTTCATAAGCCGGTGTCTCGTAGGGATGGCTCTGTTTCAAAGCCGCCACCACCGAACGGATCAACTCATCCGCCACCACCAGCTCAACTTTCCATTCCTCAACCTGTTCGATCTGCCCTGCTTCGCCAATGAACGGCTGACTGCCCTCCATTGGACGAAACTGACCCAGGCCCAACACCTGCCATGCGCAGTGCTCGTAAGCACCGATCCGCCCGCCACCGGCAGCGAACACAGCGCTTTTGACCACTTCGACATGGCTGGTCGGAACAAAGAAGCTGAGCTTGTACACGGCGCTTAGTTCACCCACACGCGAGCGTTACGGAACATGCGCATCCATGGCGCGTCTTCGTTCCAGTCTTCCGAACGCCACGAGTTCTGCACGGCGCGGAACACACGTTCCGGGTGCGGCATCATGATCGTCACGCGACCGTCGCGGCTGGTCAAACCGGTGATCCCGCGCGGCGAGCCGTTCGGGTTGGCCGGGTACTTCTCGGTGACCTTGCCATGGTTGTCGACGAAACGCATCGCCACGCAACCCGACAGATCGGCTTCCAGCAACGCTTCTTCACTGGAGAACTCGGCATGACCTTCACCGTGTGCGATGGCGATCGGCATGCGCGAACCGGCCATGCCTTGCAGGAAGATCGAGTTCGACTCCTGGACCTGAACCATCGCCACACGGGCTTCGAACTGCTCGGAACGGTTACGCACGAAGTGCGGCCAGAACTCGCTGCCCGGAATCAGCTCGTGCAGGTTGGACATCATCTGGCAACCGTTGCACACGCCAAGGGTGAAGCTGTCGTTACGTTCGAAGAAACCCTGGAACGCATCGCGGGCGCGGCTGTTGAACAGCGCGGACTTGGCCCAGCCTTCACCGGCGCCCAGTACGTCGCCGTAGGAGAAACCGCCGCAAGCGACCATGCCCTTGAAGTCGTTCAGGTCGACACGGCCGGCCAGAATGTCACTCATGTGCACGTCGATCGCGTTGAAACCGGCGCGGTCAAACGCGGCCGCCATTTCCACCTGACCGTTGACGCCCTGCTCACGCAGTACGGCAACCTGTGGGCGGATGTTTTTCTTGATGTAAGGCGCGGCGACGTCCTGGTTGACGTCGTAGCTCAGCTTGACGCTCAGGCCCGGGTTGTCTTCTTCCAGCAGCACGTCGAACTCTTGCTCGGCGCAGTCGGCGTTATCACGCAGACGCTGGATCTGGTAGCTGGTTTCAGCCCATGTACGCTGCAGCAGACGACGCTGACCTTCGAACACGGTTTCGCCGTTGAAGGTGATGTTGATCTGGCCGTTGTTCATCGGCTGACCGATCACCGACACGCACTCGCCCAGACCGGCAGCGCTGAACTGCGCGAGGATGTCCGGAGTCGCGTCCTGGCGAACCTGGATCACGGCGCCCAGTTCTTCGTTGAACAGGATCGCTGCGATGTCGGCGGAGGTTTCCGCCAGACCGTCGAGGTTCAGGCTCAGGCCGCAGTGGCCGGCGAAGGCCATTTCCACAACGCTGGTCAACAGACCACCGTCGGAACGGTCGTGGTAGGCCAGCAGGTGACCGTCGGCGTTGAGGCCCTGGATCACCGCGAAGAAGGCTTTCAGGTCTTCGGCATCATCGACGTCCGGTGCTTGCGAGCCGAGCTTGCCGTGAACCTGGGCCAGGATCGAGGCGCCCATGCGGTTCTGGCCACGGCCCAGATCGATCAGGATCAGGTCGGTGGTGCCCTTGTCCATGCGCAGTTCCGGGGTCAGGGTCTGACGGATGTCAGCCACTGGCGCGAAACCGGTCACGATCAGGGACATTGGCGAGGTGACGGTCTTGTCTTCGCCGTTGTCGTTCCAGCGCGTGGCCATGGACATGGAGTCCTTGCCCACCGGAATGGTGATGCCCAGCTCAGGGCACAGTTCCATGCCGACCGCTTTCACGGTGTCGTACAGACGCGCGTCTTCGCCCGGGTGACCGGCAGCGGACATCCAGTTCGCCGACAACTTGATGTCGGAGATCTTGTTGATGCGCGAAGCGGCGATGTTGGTCAGGGTTTCGCCGATGGCCATGCGGCCCGACGCCGGAGCGTCCAGCAGCGCCAGCGGAGTACGCTCGCCCATGGCCATGGCTTCACCGGTGTAGACGTCGAAGCTGGTGGCGGTGACGGCAACGTCGGCCACCGGAACCTGCCACGGGCCGACCATTTGGTCACGGGCCACGAGGCCGGTGATGGTGCGGTCGCCGATGGTGATCAGGAAGCTTTTGCTCGCCACGGCCGGGTGATGCAGAACGCGATCGACGCAGTCTGCAATCTCAAGGGTCGACGGATCGAAGTCGTCGCCCAGCTCGTTTTCACGAACGGCCGAACGGTGCATGCGCGGGGCTTTGCCCAGCAGCACTTCCAGTGGCATGTCCACCGGGCTGTTGCCGAAGTGGCTGTCGGTGACGGTCAGTTGCGGCTCGGCAGTGGCTTCGCCGACTACGGCGAACGGGCAACGCTCGCGCTCGCAGATCGCCTGGAAGCGTTCGAAGTCAGCAGGGCCGACGGCCAGAACGTAGCGTTCCTGGGATTCGTTACTCCAGATTTCGTGCGGGGCCATGCCCGGCTCGTCGTTTGGAATGTTGCGCAGTTCGAAACGGCCACCACGGTTGCCGTCGTTGACCAGTTCAGGGAAGGCGTTGGACAGACCGCCCGCACCCACGTCGTGGATGAAGCTGATCGGGTTCTTGTCACCCAGTTGCCAGCAACGGTCGATGACTTCCTGGCAGCGGCGTTCCATCTCAGGGTTTTCGCGCTGAACCGAAGCGAAGTCCAGGTCAGCCGAGCTGGTGCCGGTGGCCATGGAAGAGGCAGCGCCGCCGCCCAGACCGATCAGCATCGCCGGGCCGCCGAGCACGATCAGCTTGGAGCCGACGGTGATCTCGCCTTTCTGTACGTGTTCGGCACGGATGTTACCCATGCCGCCGGCCAGCATGATCGGCTTGTGGTAACCGCGAACTTCGTCGCCACGCGGGGTGGTGATCGACTGTTCGAAGGTACGGAAGTAACCGGTCAGGGCTGGACGACCGAATTCGTTGTTGAACGCGGCGCCACCCAGTGGGCCTTCGATCATGATGTCCAGCGCGGTGACGATGCGCTCAGGCTTGCCGTACGGCACTTCCCACGGCTGTTCGAAGCCAGGGATCTGCAGGTTCGATACGGTGAAACCGGTCAGGCCGGCCTTTGGCTTGGCGCCACGACCGGTAGCGCCTTCGTCGCGGATCTCGCCACCGGAACCGGTGGACGCCCCCGGGAACGGGGCAATCGCGGTCGGGTGGTTGTGCGTTTCGACTTTCATCAAAATGTGCACCGGCTCCTGCACCGCGCCGTATTGGCGGGTTTCAGGGTCCGGGAAGAAACGACCGGCAACGTTACCGACGATCACCGAAGCGTTGTCCTTATAAGCGGACAGAACGCCTTCGCTGTGCATCTGGTAAGTGTTCTTGATCATGCCGAACAGGCTTTTTTCCTGGCTCTGACCGTCGATGTCCCAACTGGCGTTGAAGATCTTGTGACGGCAGTGCTCGGAGTTCGCCTGGGCGAACATCATCAGTTCGATGTCGTGCGGGTTGCGCTTCAAACCAACGAAGGCGTTGACCAGGTAGTCGATCTCGTCTTCGGCCAGGGCCAGGCCCAGCTCGGTGTTGGCTTTTTCCAGCGCGGCGCGGCCGCCACCCAACACGTCGATCGCGGTCAGCGGCTTCGGTTCGGCGTGGCTGAACAGGCCGGCGGCCTGTTCAAGGTTGGCGAGGACGATCTGGGTCATGCGGTCATGCAGAACATCGGAGATCAGCTGCGCTTCGGCGTCGCTGAACTGGCCGGCGACGTAGAACGCGATACCGCGCTCCAGGCGCTGGATCTTGCTCAGGCCGCAATTGCGAGCGATGTCGCTGGCCTTGCTGGACCACGGCGAGATGGTGCCGAAACGCGGCAACACCAGGAACAGGCGACCGGTCGGTTCTTGAACCGGTACGCTTGGACCGTACTTCAGAAGGCGCGCGAGCACCTGCTGTTCGTCGCCGGTCAGGACGCCGGTAACTTCGGCGAAGTGAGCGAATTCAGCATACAAGCCGCTGACAGCCGAAACCTTCTGGCTCAGTTGCTCAAGGAGTTTGCTGTGGCGAAAGGCAGAAAGGGCAGGAGCGCCGCGCAGGATCAACATCTTCGGGACAGCCTCGGGAAGGGGTGTGCTTTGAGGCCGTGCATTCTAGCCTAAACCGCCCGCGACATCACCCGAAACGGTACGGGCGGCGTCACCCGGACGTCGGGCCGGGTATCCGGACCTGAAACAGCGGTCGGCCAGGTGTTATTTTTTGTGTCACAAAAAGCCATTCGAGCCCATTCCTGCGGGCTCCAGAGCGGTTTTTCGCTCTCTAGCAGACAAGGCCTTCGCTGTCGAGATATGGCGCTCGTGGTCCTTTGCGTATACTGCGCAGATGTTTTCCCCAACGGCTTTGCGTCCGCGGTACGCCAAATGGCTGATCGCAACCGGACTCTTCCTGATGCTCAGTGGCTGTGTTGATAAACCCAACACGCTGGAGCGCGTAAAGGAGGATGGCGTGCTGCGGGTGGTTACCCGAAACAGCCCCGCCACCTACTTTCAGGATCGCAACGGTGAAACCGGCTTCGAATACGAGCTGGTGAAACGCTTCGCCGACGATCTGGGGGTCGAACTCAAGATCGAAACCGCCGACAACCTTGACGACCTGTTCAGCCAGGTGGGCAAGCCCAACGGTCCGGTGATCGCTGCGGCCGGCCTGGTCAGCAGCGAAGCGCGCAAACAGCAGGTGCGTTTTTCCCACTCTTATCTGGAAGTCACCCCGCAGATCATCTATCGCAACGGCCAGTCGCGGCCGACCGATGCGAAGGATCTGGTGGGCAAGAAGATCATGGTGCTCAAGGGCAGCACCCACGCCGGGCAACTGGCGGAGTTGAAACAGAAGTTTCCCGGCATTGAATACGAAGAGTCCGACGCGGTTGAAGTCGTCGACCTGCTGCGCATGGTCGATGAAGGCCAGATTGATCTGACCCTGGTCGACTCCAATGAAGTGGCGATGAACCAGGTCTACTTCACCAACATTCGGGTCGCCTTCGACCTCGGTGACGCCAGCGACCAGAGCTGGGCCGTGGCCGCCGGCGACGACAACAGCCTGCTCAACGAGATCAACGCCTACCTCGACAAGGTGAAGAAGAACGGCACGCTGCAACGCCTGAAGGACCGCTATTACGGGCACGTCGACGTACTCGGCTACATGGGCGCCACTACCTTCGCCCAGCATTTGCAGCAACGACTGCCCAAGTACGAGCAACACTTCAAGACCTACGCCAAGAAAGAGAAGGTCGACTGGCGCCTGCTGGCGGCGGTCGGTTATCAGGAATCCCTGTGGCAAGCGGCCGTCACGTCGAAGACTGGCGTGCGTGGCCTGATGATGCTGACCCAGAACACCGCGCAAGCCATGGGCGTGTCCAATCGCCTCGATCCGAAGCAGAGCATCATGGGCGGCGCCAAATACCTGGCCTACATGAAGGAACAGCTGGATGAGTCGATCCAGGAACCGGACCGCACCTGGTTTGCACTGGCGGCCTACAACGTCGGCAGCGGTCACCTGGATGACGCGCGCAAACTGGCGGCAAAGGAAGGGCTGAACCCGGACAAGTGGCTGGACGTGAAGAAGATCCTGCCGCGCCTGTCCGAGAAGAAGTGGTACAGCAAAACCCGTTACGGTTATGCCCGCGGCGGCGAGCCGGTGCATTTCGTGGCGAACATCCGTCGCTACTACGACATCCTGACCTGGGTGACGCAGCCTCAGCTGGAAGGCAATCAGGTGGCCGAAGGCAATCTGCATGTGCCGGGGGTCGACAAGACCAAGCCGAGCCAGGAAACCCCGCAGCTTTAACTGGCACCGCAATCAAATGTGGGAGCGAGACCGGCTTGCCGGCGAGAGCGGTGTGTCAGTCGACATAATCTTTGACTGATACACCGCTATCGCGAGCAGGCTCGCTCCCACATGTTTTTTGTGTTCGGCTTAGACTTTGGCGGCGGCCAGGATCAACGCCTTCATCTCAGACACCGCCGACTTGAACCCGACAAACAACGCATGCGCCACCAGCGCATGGCCGATGTTCAATTCGTTGATGCCCTTGATCGCTGCGACCGCTTCGACGTTGTGATAGTGCAAACCGTGACCGGCGTTGACGATCAAACCCTGCGCCAGACCAAATGCCACGCCATCAGCCACGCGCTTGAGCTCTTCAGCCACGTCCGTTGGTGTCTCGGCATCGGCATAACGACCGGTGTGCAATTCGATCGCCGGAGCACCGACACGTCGGGACGCTTCGATCTGCCGCTCGTCCGCATCGATGAACAGCGACACTTCGCAACCGATCCTCGCCAGGCGATCTACCGCGGCCTTGATCCGCGCTTCCTGCCCCGCTACGTCCAGGCCGCCTTCAGTGGTCAGTTCCTGGCGGGTTTCCGGCACCAGGCAAATGTGCGCCGGGCGGATGCGCTCGGCGAACGCCATCATTTCTTCGGTGACGCCCATTTCGAAGTTCATGCGGGTTTGCAGCACATCCTTGAGCACCAGCACGTCACGTTCCTGAATGTGCCGACGGTCTTCGCGAAGGTGCACGGTGATGCCGTCAGCGCCCGCCTCTTCCGCGTCCAGTGCGGCCTTGACCGGATCGGGATAGCGAGTGCCCCGGGCCTGGCGCAGGGTGGCAACGTGGTCGATGTTCACGCCAAGAAGAATGCGATTGCTGGTGGTCACGGAAGCGCTCCTGAATTTAAAGATTCGGCGCACAGCATACACGGGGCAACAGGGTCTGTTGATCCTTGGTGGGAGCGAAGATCAAGACCCTACGGCTTTCGAAACAACTCTCGGGAAACCAGGGGACGACCGCCCAGGTGAACGGCCAATGCCTGGCGCATCAAACGCTTGGCGGCGGACAACGCGCCGGGGGCCGACCAGTCGGCGTCGGCCATGGCCAGCAGTTCGGTGCCGTTGAACAGACCGGGTTGCAGCAGGTAGACCCGTTCCAGGCCGGCATCCACCTGTAGACGATACAGGCCGTCCGGCGCGACGGGTTCGCCGTGGATGTCGGTGTTCAGCGCGAAGCCGTAACCGAGATCGTCGAGCAAGCGCCATTCGAAGGAACGCAGCAGCGGCTCCAGCGGGCGGCCTTCGGCCAGCGCAAGCAAAGTCGCGGCGTAGTGATCGAAGACAGCGGGATGGGGATCTTCTGATGGCAACAGGCGAATCAACAGCTCATTGAGGTAAAGCCCGCTGAACAGCGCCTCACCGATGAGCCATGTCGACGTACCGGCACTTTCCATGCGCCCGACATTCTTCAGTTCGCCCCGCCCCCGGAACTCGACTTCCAGCGGCACGAACGGCCGCGCCAGCGTCCCGGCCTTGCCCCGCGCACTGCGCAACACCGCCCGCAGCCGACCTTGCGGCGTGAGGAAATCCACCAGTGCGCTGTTTTCGCGGTAGGCGCGGGAGTGGAGGACGTAGGCGGGTTGGCCGATGGGCTGGGACATGGAGCTCTCAATGACGGATCGCGATTTTACTAACACCCCAAAACCACTGTGGGAGCGAGCCTGCTCGCGATGAGGGACTGACATTCAACAAAATTGCTGACTGACAGACCGCTATCGCGAGCAGGCTAGCTCCCACAGTTTTATCACCTGGGCTCAGGTTTACAGGTCGCCGTAACCCAGCGAACGCAATGCGCGCTCATCGTCGGACCAGCCGCCTTTCACTTTGACCCAGAGGTTGAGCATGATCTTGGAGTCGAACAGCAGCTCCATGTCCTTGCGCGCCTCGGTGCCGATGCGCTTGATGCGCTCGCCCTTGTCGCCAATGATGATTTTCTTCTGGCCGTCACGTTCGACGAGGATCAACGCATGAATGTGCAGGGTTTTCCCCTGCTGCTTGAATTCTTCGATTTCCACGGTGATCTGGTATGGCAGCTCGGCGCCCAGCTGACGCATGATTTTCTCACGCACCAGTTCAGCGGCGAGGAAGCGGCTGCTGCGGTCGGTGATCTGGTCTTCCGGGAAGAAGTGATCGTTTTCCGGCAGGTGCTCGGCGATCACTCGTTCCAGCGTGTCGAGGTTATGCCCGTGCTGGGCGGAGATCGGCATGATCTGCGCGTTCGGCAGCTGTTCCTGCAACCAGGTCAGGTGCGGCATCAGCTCGGCTTTGTCTTCGATGCGGTCGGTCTTGTTCAGCGCCACGATCAGTGGGCCGGTCACGTACTGGACACGCTCGAGCACCATCTGGTCTTCGTCGGTCCACTTGGTGCGATCCACCACGAAGATCACCACGTCGACGTCTTTCAACGCCGCCGAAGCGGTCTTGTTCATGTAGCGGTTCAAGGCCTTTTCGCCGCCCTTGTGCATGCCCGGGGTGTCGACGTAGATCGCCTGGACGGCGCCTTCGGTCTTGATACCCAGCATGTTGTGGCGGGTGGTCTGAGGCTTGCGCGAAGTGATCGCCAGCTTCTGGCCGAGGATGTGGTTCAGCAGCGTGGACTTGCCCACGTTGGGACGGCCGACGATGGCAACATAGCCACAGCGTGTTGCAGTTGAATCAGTCATTGCCATTCTCCACACCCAGGGCTATCAGTGCTGCGGCGGCCGCTACCTGTTCGGCAATACGACGACTCACACCCTGACCTCGGCTTTTTTCATTCAGTAAGGTGATTTCGCATTCGACGAAGAACGTCCGGCAATGCGGCTCACCCTGGATATCCACCACTTCGTAACGCGGCAGCTCACAACCACGGGACTGCAGGAATTCCTGCAGGCGGGTTTTTGGATCTTTATTGGTGTCGACCAGTGTCAGGCCTTCGAACTCGCCGGCCAGCCAGGCCAACACGCGCTCGCGCGCCACGTCCATGCCGGCGTCCAGGTAGATCGCACCGATCAGCGCTTCCAGGGCATCGGCCAGAATCGACTCGCGACGGAAACCGCCGCTTTTCAACTCGCCGGAACCCAGACGCAAGTAATCGCCCAGATCGAAACCGCGGGCCAGTACAGCCAGAGTCTCACCTTTCACCAGACGTGCGCGCAAACGCGACAACTGGCCTTCGCGGGCCAGCGGGAAGCGATCGAACAGCGCCTCGCCAGCGACGAAGTTGAGGATGGCATCACCGAGGAATTCCAGGCGTTCGTTGTTGCGCCCGGCAAAGCTGCGGTGAGTCAGGGCCAGGACCATCAGTTCCTGATCCTTGAAGGTGTAGCCGAGCTGACGCTCTAGACGGCTTAAGGAGACGCTCACGGTTTACCCACGCTGAGTTCGTGGCTGGATTCCACCGCCATCGCCGTGGTACGGCGCAGGCTTGGGACAATTAACGCTGTGTTCAAAAATTACGTCCTGAATATCATTGTTTTCATGCATCTGGCGCCGATTGTGGCAGTTCCAGAAATGCATTCGGCGCTGTGTTCAACAGCGCCGTGTGTGATTACTTGATCAGGCCAACCCGCGAGAAATTCGGCAGGTGACTGAGTTTGGGTTCCGGCCAGCTCATCCAGACTGCGAAGGCCTTGCCGACGATATTCTTGTCGGGAACCATGCCCAGCAGATCCTTGGGAATAGTCGGATCATCCCAGTAACGACTGTCGTTCGAGTTGTCGCGGTTGTCGCCCATCATGAAGTAGTGCCCGGCAGGCACGGTCCACGTATGGTCGGGCGATGCGCGATAACGGCTCATTTCCTTGCGGATCAAGTGCTCGGCGGCGCCGAGTTTTTCCTTGTAGAGCTCGGCGCTGCCCAGCGTGCCCGGCTCGGAGCCGACCAGTTGCTCGGCAATCGACTCGCCGTTGACGAACAGGCGCTTGTCGGCGGTGTAGCGAACCTGGTCACCCGGCAGGCCGACCACACGCTTGATGTAGTTGACGTTCGGATCACTCGGGTAACGGAACACCATCACATCGCCGCGCTGCGGATCACCGACATCGATGACTTTCTTGTCGATCACCGGCAGGCGGATCCCGTAGGAAAACTTGCTCACCAGAATGAAGTCGCCGACATCCAGCGTCGGTTTCATCGAGCCGGAAGGAATCTGGAACGGCTCCACCAGGAACGAACGCAGGACCAGCACGATGAACAACACCGGGAAGAACGACTTGCCGTATTCGACCAGCAGCGGCTCTTTGTTCAGCTTCTCGACCACCACCACATCCGGCTGGCTGACGCTGCCCTGATACGAAGCGATGGCGGCACGCCGACGCGGCGCCAGGAAAACCAGATCAAGCAACGCCAACAGGCCGCAGACGAACACGGCGATGACCAGCAACAGCGGGAAATTTAGTGACATAGGACCTAACTATCCAACCTGAGCACTGCAAGGAAGGCTTCTTGTGGAATTTCCACGTTGCCGACTTGCTTCATGCGTTTCTTACCGGCCTTTTGCTTTTCCAGCAGCTTTTTCTTACGGCTGACGTCACCACCGTAGCATTTGGCCAATACGTTCTTTCTGAGTGCCTTGACGGTTGTCCGCGCCACAATCTGACCGCCAATGGCGGCCTGGATTGCCACGTCGAACATCTGCCGTGGAATCAGTTCTTTCATCTTCTCGGTCAACTGGCGACCTTTGTAGTTCGCATTGTCACGGTGCACGATCAGCGCCAGGGCGTCGACCTTGTCACCGTTGATCAACACATCCAGTTTCACCAGATTAGCCGATTGATAACGATCGAAATGGTAATCCAGCGAAGCATAGCCACGGCTGGTGGATTTCAGACGGTCGAAGAAGTCCAGGACCACTTCGTTCATCGGCAAATCGTAGGTCACCTGAACCTGAGTACCGAGGAACAGCATGTCGTGCTGCACGCCACGCTTCTCGATGCACAGGGTAATAACGTTGCCCAGGTGTTCTTGCGGCACAAGAATGTTGGCCCGCACGATCGGCTCGCGCATGTCTTCGATCGTGGACAGGTCCGGAAGCTTCGACGGGTTATCGACGTAGATCGTTTCACCGGTTTTCAGCAACAGCTCGAAAATTACCGTCGGCGCCGTGGTGATCAGGTCCAGGTCGTACTCGCGCTCCAGGCGCTCCTGGATGATTTCCATGTGCAGCATGCCGAGGAACCCGCAACGGAAGCCGAAGCCCAGGGCGTCGGAGCTTTCCGGGGTGTACTGCAGCGACGAGTCGTTGAGCGTGAGCTTTTGCAGGGCTTCACGGAAATCTTCGAAGTCGTCGGAGCTGACCGGGAACAGACCGGCGTACACCTGCGGTTGAATGCGTTTGAAACCTGGCAGCACGTCAACGTCGGGGGTGGAGCTCAAGGTCAGGGTGTCGCCCACTGGCGCACCGTGAATGTCCTTGATGCTCGCGATAATGAAGCCCACTTCACCGGCCTTCAGGTCGGCGGTAGGGGTGTGTTTCGGGTTGAATACACCGACGCTGTCCACCAGGTGGATCTTGCCCGTGGATTTGACCAGGATCTTGTCGCCCTTCTTCACGCGACCGTGGCGCAC
The DNA here is from genome assembly GCF_014852385.1 of Pseudomonas sp. PDM03. Classification (NCBI taxonomy): domain Bacteria; kingdom Pseudomonadati; phylum Pseudomonadota; class Gammaproteobacteria; order Pseudomonadales; family Pseudomonadaceae; genus Pseudomonas; species Pseudomonas sp. PDM03. The sequence continues at coordinate 82,820 of NZ_JACVBM010000023.1, forward strand.
GCGCACCAGGGACACAACGCCCAGGTAGTTGTCGAACCAGGAGTCGATGATCAACGCTTGCAGCGGATCGTCGTAGTTGCCGGTCGGCGCCGGAATGGTGGTGACCAGGCGCTCCAGCACTTCATCGACGCCCAGACCGGTCTTGGCACTGCAAGTGACCGCGTCGGTGGCATCGATGCCGATGATTTTTTCGATTTCTTCCTTGACGCGGTCCGGATCGGCCTGTGGCAGGTCGATCTTGTTCAGGACCGGCATGACTTCCAGGCCCTGCTCGATCGCCGTGTAGCAGTTGGCAACCGACTGCGCTTCAACGCCCTGACCGGCATCGACCACCAGCAAAGCACCTTCACAGGCCGCCAGCGACCGGCTGACTTCGTAGGTGAAGTCAACGTGGCCCGGGGTATCAATGAAGTTCAGCTGGTACTTGATGCCATCGCGAGCGGTGTAATAGAGGGTGACGCTGTGGGCCTTGATGGTGATCCCGCGTTCACGTTCCAGGTCCATGGAGTCCAGCACCTGGGCTTCCATTTCGCGCTCGGCAAGGCCGCCGCACATCTGGATGAAGCGATCGGCCAGCGTCGACTTGCCATGGTCAATGTGGGCGATGATGGAGAAATTGCGGATATGACTCAAATCACTCACGGATCAACACTCAAAAAGGCTGCAGGCATGGCCCGCCGAAAAATAGCCGGGAATTGTACCTGATCCACGGCGCAAGCGTCACGTTCGCAGGTCAGACGGCACCTACAAAAAACGCCCCGGTCTTGCGACAGGGGCGTTTTTGAAGGCTTTTGTAGGAGCCGGCTTGCTGGCGATGGGGGCGCCGCAGTGGGTCTGGATGACCGCGGTGATGCGCTATCGTCGGAACGCCGCCCGCACCAAGCCGGCTCCTACAGGTTCGTGTGTTTCAACCGGCTCGGCGCAGGAGGTAGACACCCGCCAGGGCGCACACACCCGCCGGCACCAGCACCGCAAACAGCGGCGAGAACCCGAACACCAGGCTCGAAGGCCCCAGCAGGTCCTGGACGATGCGGAAGGTGAAACCCACCAGCACGCCGGTGAATACCCGCTGACCGAGGGTAACCGAACGCAGCGGACCGAAGATGAAGGAGATTGCCATCAGTACCAGGGCGGCAGTGACCAGCGGCTGCAACACCTTGACCCAAAATGCCAACCAGTAGCGGCCATTGTTCAACCCCTGATCCGCCAGGTAGTGGATGTAACTCCACAGGCCGGTGATCGACAGCGAATCCGGCGACATCACCACGGTGCTCAGCAGTTGCGGGCTCAGCGCCACGTTCCAGCGCTCGACCGGGGCCGTGACCACTTCGGTGCTCTTGTCATGGAACAGCGTGGTCGTGACATCGCTCAACTGCCAGTGATCCTGGTCGAACTTCGCGCGCTTGGCGAAGCTCGACGACAACATGTGCCGCTGATCGTCGAAGCGATAGCGGGTCACGCCGTACAGCACGCCGTTGGGTTGTACCGAGTTGACGTGGATGAACTCCTCGCCCTGACGGTGCCACAGGCCATGCTTGGCGCTTTGCGCATCACCACTGCCTTGAGCCAGCGAGCGGTTGGCCTGCGCGGTGCTTTCGGTCGCCGGCGCGATGTACTCGCCAATCAACACGCCCACCACCATCAGGATCAGCATCGGCTTCATGACGGCCCAGACGATCCGACCGATCGACACGCCCGCAGCGCGCATGATGGTCAGCTCGCTGTGGCTGGCCAGACTGCCGAGGCCGATCAGGCAGCCGATCAGTGCTGCCATCGGCAACATGTCGTAAAGACGACGCGGCGCGGTCAGCAGGACGTAACTCAAGACATCGACCAGGGTGTAGGTATCGCTGACTTCACCCATCTCGTCGATGAAAGCGAACAGCGTGGCCAGACCGAGAATAATCCCCAGTACCGCCAGGATCGCGATAAAGACGCTGCTACCGATGTAGCGATCGAGCTTAACCACGGGCCACCTCCAGCGCGCTGCGGCGACTCGCCCGCTTCAACTGCCAGGGTTCCCAATAGAGCAAGCCAAGGCCGATGGCCAGGAAGATTGCGTGAACCCACCACAAGCCCAGCGCGGGCGGGATCTTGCCCTTTTCGAGGGCGCCGCGAGCGGCAATCAGGATGCTCAGGTAAGCCATATAAAGAAGAATCGCCGGCAGCAGCTTGAGGAAACGGCCCTGGCGCGGATTGACCCGCGACAGCGGCACCGCCATCAAGGTCACGATGAAGACCAGCAAGGGCAAGGACAGGCGCCATTGCAGCTCGGTGCGCGAACGCAGGTCATCACTGCCGAGCAACGAACTGGTGGGCATTGCATCACGGTCGGTGACTTCGTCGCTGACGTCCGGTTTAGGCAGCAACACGCCGTACTCTTCGTACTTGATCGCACGATAGTCGGCCTGCCCCGGATTACCGTCGTAGCGATAACCGTTGTCGAGAATCAGGTAGCGGTTGCCGTCGGGGCGGATTTCCTGACGGCCCTTCTCGGCCACCAGCACGGAAATCCCGCGATCCTTCTTGTCCGACGAGACGTTCTTTTGCGAAATGAACACGCCGCCGAGGTGGATGCGGTCATCCGACAGGGTTTCGGTGTAGGTCACCCGGGTGCCGTCACGCAAGGCCTGGAAGCGGCCCGGCTCGAGGGTATCGAACTCGGTCAGCGCGTCTTGTTTGTTCAGCAGTAACTGAAACTGATTGGCCCCTTGTGGCGCCAGGCTCAGGCTCAACCATGCCACCACCAGTGCCACCAGGGTGGCCGGAAACAGGGTCATGGTGAACAGGCGCTGCTGGCTCATGCCCGTGGCGGAGAGCACGGTCATTTCACTTTCAAGGTACAGGCGACCGTAGGCCAGCAGGATCCCGAGGAACAGGCCCAGCGGCAGGATCAGTTGCAGAAAGCCTGGCAGGCGAAAGCCCATGATCAGGAACAGCGAGCCCGGATCCAGAAGGCCAGCCGCCGCCTGGGCGAGGTATTTGATGAAGCGTCCGCTCATGATGATGACCAGCAGCACGGCACTGACGGCGCTCAAGGTCAACAGGACTTCGCGGGATAGGTAACGGAAGACGATCAAACCAGACACTCCAGGGTTGTCAGGCTAAGGCGGCCAAACAAGCAAACGTATCAGGCAGCCCGCAAGACAGAGCCGCCGAAAAAAGTTGGCGCATTATCCTGTGATTGGACGCGCCTGTCACTGCGCATGGTTACGCAGGCGGCCAAAGCGCAGAAGATCGTACAACCGAGGGTTGTCAGGCGCCGGTAGCGAGGTTCAAACTGCGGCCTTTGTCGCAAGCCGTGACTTGCGTCTTTCACTCTATAAATAAGCAGGCTCGAACGTCTGTCGTCGAGCACTTGCGTGTTGACCCATCATTCAGGGACCCGGACATGGAACTGGTTGTAAAAAGCGTTAACCCAGAAACGTTGAAAACCTCCACCCTGGTGGTCGCCGTCGGCGAAGGCCGCAAGCTCGGCGCCGTTGCCAAACAACTCGACGAACTGAGCGGCGGCGCGATCAGCGCTGTGCTCAAGCGTGGCGACCTGGCCGGCAAGGTTGGCCAGAGCCTGTTGCTGCACAGCCTGCCGAACCTGAAAGCCGAGCGCGTGTTGCTCGTGGGCGTGGGCAAGGACGAAGAACTGGGTGACCGCCCGTTCCGTAAAATCATCGCCGGCGTCCTCAACACCCTGAAAGGCCTGGGCGGCAGCGATGCTGTGCTGGCGCTGGACGAAGTGATCGTCAAGGGTCGCGACAGCTATGGCAAAACCCGTCTGCTGGCCGAAACCCTGGTGGACGGCGAATACACCTTCGATCAGTTCAAGAGCCAGAAAGCCGAGCCTCGCGCCCTGAAGAAAGTCACCCTGGTGACCATCAAGGCGGCCCAGGCTGAAGTCGAGCGCGCCGTGGCCCACGCCACCGCGATCGCCAACGGCATGGCGTTCACCCGCAACCTGGGCAACCTGCCGCCGAACATCTGCCACCCGACGTTCCTCGGCGAACAAGCGAAAAACCTCGGTAAAGAATTCAAAAGCCTGAAAGTCGAAGTCCTTGATGAGAAGAAAATCAAGGAACTGGGCATGGGCTCGTTCTACGCCGTCGGCCAGGGCAGCGCCCAGCCGCCGCGCCTGATCGTCATGCAATACAACGGCGGCAAGAAATCCGAGAAGCCGTACGCCCTGGTCGGCAAAGGCATCACCTTCGACACCGGCGGCATCAGCCTGAAGCCGGGCGCCGGCATGGATGAAATGAAGTACGACATGGGCGGCGCCGCCAGCGTCTTCGGCACCCTGCGCGCCGTGCTCGAACTGAAGCTGCCGATCAATCTGGTGTGCATCCTGGCCTGCGCCGAGAACATGCCGAGCGGCAACGCTTCGCGTCCGGGCGACATCGTCACCACCATGAGCGGCCAGACCGTGGAAATCCTCAACACCGACGCCGAAGGCCGTCTGGTGCTGTGCGACGCCCTGACCTACTCCGAGCGCTTCAAGCCACAAGCCGTGATCGACATCGCAACCCTGACCGGCGCTTGCGTCGTTGCATTGGGTGCGCACACCTCCGGCCTGCTGGGCAACAACGACGAACTGATCGGCCAGCTGCTGAGCGCCGGCCAATCGGCTGACGACCGCGCCTGGCAACTGCCGCTGTTCGATGAGTATCAAGAGCAGCTGGACAGCCCGTTCGCCGACATCGCCAACATTGGCGGCCCGAAAGCCGGCACCATCACCGCTGCCTGCTTCCTGTCGCGCTTCACCAAGAACCTGAACTGGGCGCACCTGGACATCGCCGGCACCGCCTGGACCAGCGGCGGCAAGGACAAGGGCGCCACTGGCCGTCCGGTTCCATTGCTGACCCAGTACCTGCTGGACCGCGCCAAAGCCTGAAACCGATGACCTCGGGCGGCGTTGCTTTCGGGCGACGCCGCCTGGGGCTCAGGAACTGCAATGACCAAAGTCGACTTCTATATCCTGCCCAGCGCCGACCCTTCGGCACGGCTGGATTTCGCCTGCAAGCTCACCGATAAAGCCTGGCGCATGGGCCATCGCATCTACCTGCATTGCAGCGATGCCGCCCAGCGTGACGATCTCGATGCACGCCTGTGGGCCTTCAAGGGCGAAAGCTTCGTGCCCCACGGCCCCGCCGAAAGCGAGCCCGACGGTTTGATTGTGCTGGGTCTTGGCGATGACTGCGGTCAACATCAGGATTTGCTGGTCAACCTCGACCTGAAAGTCCCTGCCTTTGCCAACAAATTCGCCCGGGTGGCGGAGGTCGTGGTGGAGGATCCGGCGATACGCACGGCTGCGCGGGAGAGTTTCCGTTTCTACCGCGAACAGGGCTATCCTCTGCAAGATCACCGTTTACAGCGACTCTGAGCATTCCGATGGACACTCCAAAACCGCTGCAAAAGTCCGCGCACCTGCTGGACGACCTTGAGTCGATCCGCCAATTGCTCGGCGATGACAACCTGCAACCACCGCTGCTGACCGACACGGTCGACGATGGAGAGCAGGAACAGATTCCGATGTTGTTCGACACGGTCAGCGCCAGTCAGCCCACCGTCGCACCGACGCCAGTCGCCACTGCAGCGCAACCGGCACCCGCTGCAACCAAAGGTCCAGACGACCTGCTGCACCTGGACAGCGAACTGCGCGCCGCCGCGCAATTGATCATGCAAGATGTGATCGACGACTTCGCCCCGCACATCGAAACCGAAATCAAACGCCGCCTCAGCGCGCGCCTTGAGCGGTTGTTGAGCCAGTACAACGACTGAACCCAACACAAATCCCTGTGGGAGCGAGACCGGCTTGCCGGCGATAGCGGAGTGTCAGTCACTAATGAATTGACTGATACACCGCTATCGCGAGCAGGCTCGCTCCCACAGGGGGATTTGCGGTGTTTTTGATACTGCGCCCTGTCCGCCCCCGCTCGCCCTGCGCCCCATGCCCCGCTATACTCCTCGGCTTTTCCTGAATTAATGCCAATAGGGTCCCGCCGCGCATGGATAAGACCTACCAGCCGCACGCCATTGAAACTTCCTGGTACAACACCTGGGAGTCTGAGAATTACTTCGCCCCGCAAGGCGCGGGCGAGTCCTACACCATCATGATCCCGCCGCCGAACGTCACCGGCAGCCTGCACATGGGTCACGGCTTCAACAACGCGATCATGGACGCCCTGATCCGTTTCCGCCGCATGCAGGGTCGCAACACCCTGTGGCAGCCGGGTACCGACCACGCCGGTATCGCCACGCAAATGCTGGTGGAACGCCAACTCGAAGCCCAGGGCCAGAATCGCCACGACCTGGGCCGTGAGAAATTCCTCGAGAAAGTCTGGGAATGGAAGGATCAGTCCGGCGGCAACATCAGCCGTCAGATCCGCCGTCTCGGCTCGTCCGTGGACTGGGGCCGCGAGCGCTTCACCATGGACGACGGTCTCTCGGAAGCGGTGAAAGAAGCGTTCGTGCGCCTGCACGAAGACGGCCTGATCTATCGCGGCAAGCGTCTGGTCAACTGGGACACCAAGTTGCACACGGCGATTTCCGACCTCGAAGTGGAAAACCATGACGAGAAAGGTTTCCTGTGGAACCTGAAATACCCGCTGGCCGACGGCGCCAAGACCGCTGATGGCAATGATTACCTGATCGTCGCGACCACTCGCCCGGAAACCATGCTCGGCGACGCCGCCGTCGCGGTTAACCCGAACGACGAACGCTACAAAGCCCTGATCGGCAAATTTGTCGAGCTGCCACTGGTTGGCCGCCGCATCCCGATCATCGCCGACGATTACTGCGACCCTGAATTCGGCACCGGTTGCGTGAAAATCACCCCGGCCCACGATTTCAACGACTATGAAGTCGGCAAGCGTCATAACCTGCCGCTGCTGAACATCTTCGACAAGAACGCTGCCGTACTGCCGGCCTGCCAGGTGTTCAACCTCGACGGCACGCTGAACGAAAGCATCGACGGCAAGATCCCGGCTGAATACGTCGGCCTTGACCGCTTCGAAGCGCGCAAACAAATCGTTGCTGCGTTCGACGCCGCGGACCTGTTGGTCAGCGTCAACGATCACGCACTGAAAGTGCCGAAAGGCGACCGCTCCGGCACCATCATCGAGCCGTGGCTGACCGACCAGTGGTACGTGTCCACCAAGCCTTTGGCTGAACCGGCGATTTCCGCTGTTGAAGACGGCCGTATCCAGTTCGTGCCTAAACAGTACGAAAACATGTACTTCTCGTGGATGCGCGACATCCAGGATTGGTGCATCAGCCGTCAACTGTGGTGGGGCCACCGGATTCCGGCCTGGTACGACGAGTCGGGCAAAGTCTACGTCGGTCGCGACGAAGCCGAAGTGCGTGCCAAGCACAACCTCGGTCCGGACGTTGCGCTGCAACAGGACAACGACGTTCTCGACACCTGGTTCAGTTCGGGCCTGTGGACATTCTCGACGCTCGGCTGGCCTGAGCAGACCGAATTCCTGAAGAAATTCCACTCCACCGACGTGTTGGTGACTGGCTTCGACATCATTTTCTTCTGGGTTGCCCGGATGATCATGCTCACCATGCACCTGGTGAAAAACGAAGACGGCACGCCGCAGGTTCCGTTCAAGACTGTTTACGTTCACGGTCTGGTCCGCGATGGCCAAGGCCAGAAAATGTCCAAGTCCAAGGGCAACGTCCTGGACCCGCTGGACATCATCGACGGTATCGAGCTGGAAGACCTGGTGCAGAAACGCACCTCCGGCATGATGCAGCCGAAACTGGCGAAAAAGATCGAGAAGCAGACCCGCGACGAGTTCGCCGACGGCATCGCCAGCTACGGCACCGACGCCCTGCGCTTCACCTTCTGCTCGCTGGCGTCCACCGGTCGCGACATCAAGTTCGACATGGGCCGCGTCGAAGGCTATCGCAACTTCTGCAACAAGATCTGGAACGCCGCGCGCTACGTGCTGGACAAGGGCGAAGACTGCGGCCAGAACGGCGAAGCCTACGAACTGTCGCTGGCGGATCGCTGGATCATCTCGCAGCTGCAACGCACCGAAGCCGAAGTGACCCGTCAACTCGACCAGTTCCGCTTCGACCTCGCGGCACAAGCCTTGTACGAGTTCATCTGGAACCAGTATTGCGACTGGTACCTGGAACTGTCCAAGCCTGTGCTGTGGGACGAAAACGCACCGGTCGAGCGCCAGCGCGGCACCCGTCGCACGCTGGTGCGCGTACTGGAAGTCGCGTTGCGCCTGGCGCACCCGTTCATGCCGTTCATCACCGAAGAAATCTGGCAGCGCATCGCGCCGCTTGCCGGTATCGAAGGCAAGACGATCATGCTGCAACCTTGGCCAGTGGCCAATGAAGAGCGCATCGATCCGGCGGCCGAGAACGACATCGAATGGCTCAAGGAACTGATGCTCGGCACGCGCAACATCCGTGGCGAGATGAACATCGGCCCGGGCAAGCCGCTGAACATTTTCCTGAAAAACGTCAGCGCCGAAGATCAGCGTCGTCTCACCGAGAACGAAGCCCTGTTGAAGAAACTGGCTCGTCTTGAATCGATCACCGTGTTGGCTGCCGGCGAAGAAGCACCGCTGTCCGCCACCGCGCTGGTGGGTGAGATGGAAGTGCTGGTGCCGATGGCCGGCCTGATCGACAAGGACGCCGAACTGGCCCGTCTGGACAAGGAAATCCTGCGTCTGCAGGGCGAAATCCAGCGCGTGGGCGGCAAGCTGTCCAACGCCGGTTTCGTCGACAAGGCTCCGGCCGAAGTCATCGAGAAGGAACGCGCCAAACTGGCTGAAGCCGAACAGGCTTTGGGCAAACTGGCCGAGCAGCATGCGCGGATTGCCAGCCTGTAACGGCAGATCGCAATGAAAAAGGGAGGCCCAAGTGGCCTCCCTTTTTCATTTCCCCGCAGTCCTGTAGGAGCCGGCTTGCTGGCGATCCAGGCGGCGCGGTGCATCTGATCCACCGCGTCGCCTGGATC
>NZ_JACVBM010000024.1:0-81359 GCF_014852385.1 Pseudomonas sp. PDM03
CTCCTACAAAGGCAGGCGCAGAACCTGTAGGAGCGAGCGGTGCGGCGACCCGACTTGCCCGCGAAGGCGTCGGACGGCGCACCGCAGAATATCCATTTGACGCAGCAGGCTTGTACCCATGAATTCCCAAAGCATCATCGTCCCGAAAATCTCCACGCTGCCGGTGCACGAACCCCGGGCCCGGGCGGTCGTGCGGTGGCTGGTGCGCAAGGACATCATCAAGGAAGAGCTGACCACTTGCGGCCGAACCGGCAACCGCATGGGGCACGCGATCGCCGACGGTGCCCGCGCCGTGGTGCTGCACCCGGATGCGCTGCCGTTCGGCGAGCCGGTCAATGGCCTGGAGATCATTACCAAACGCTGCATTTATACGCCGGCCAAAGGTTTTCTGGGGGAGGCGGGTTGCGCCGAGTGCCGCAAGGAAATCGGCGAAGCGCTGTTCGAAAGCCTCGAAGACTGGATGCCGGGGCGTACCGATAACTTCACCTGTCCCGAATGCGGGCATGAAGATGACATCAACGGCTTTCTGTTTTTGCAGGAGTGCGGGTTTTCCAACCTGGGGTTCATTTTCAACAACTGGGCCGAGGCCGGGTTCAAGCAGAGCTTTATCGATGAGTTTGCCGATTGGCTGGATCAGCCCGTGAGCTGGGTGAAAGTCGAGTTGTAATACGTCCGGGAGACCGCGTTATCGTTCATCGCCAGCAAGCCGGCTCCTACAGATCGACGGTGTTTTTGTAGGAGCCGGCTTGCTGGCGATGCTCTTAAAATCTCCCGTCGATCACTACGTCGATAATAGACAGAGTTTTACATTGAACCCGAGGGGGTGTCTGACTATAATGGCGCGCTTCCATTTTCCCGCTCGGGAGCCCCCGCGATGCTGCGTATCAGCCAAGAAGCTCTGACATTCGACGACATTCTCCTAGTGCCCGGTTATTCCGAGGTGCTTCCTAACGAAGTCAGTCTCAAGACCCGCCTTACCCGTGGCATCGAGCTGAACATTCCTCTGGTTTCTGCCGCCATGGACACCGTTACTGAAGCCCGTCTGGCAATCGCCATGGCTCAGGAAGGTGGCATCGGCATTATCCACAAGAACATGACCATCGAGCAGCAAGCTGCCGAAGTTCGCAAGGTCAAGAAGTTCGAAGCCGGCGTCGTCAAGGATCCGATCACCATCGAGGCTGACGCCACGGTTCGTGATCTGTTCGAACTGACCCGCATGCACAATATCTCCGGCGTTCCGGTACTGCACGATGGCGACCTGGTCGGCATCGTCACTTCCCGTGACGTGCGCTTCGAAACCCGTCTGGAAGCCACCGTACGTGAAGTGATGACGCCTAAAGAGCGTCTGGTCACCGTCCGTGAAGGCGCCAACAAGAACGAAGTCCGCGAGTTGCTGCACAAGCACCGCCTGGAAAAAGTCCTGATCGTCGACGACAAGTTTGCCCTCAAAGGCATGATGACCGTCAAAGACATCGAAAAAGCCAAGGCTTACCCACTGGCCAGCAAGGACGATCAAGGTCGTCTGCGCGTAGGCGCTGCGGTCGGCACCGGTAAAGACACCGGTGACCGCGTTGCCGCGCTGGTCAATGCCGGCGTTGACGTGGTGGTGGTCGACACCGCTCACGGTCACTCCAAAGGTGTGATCGACCGCGTTCGCTGGGTCAAACAGAATTTCCCTGAAGTGCAGGTCATCGGCGGCAACATCGCCACCGGCGCTGCCGCCAAGGCCCTGGCCGAAGCTGGCGCTGATGCAGTCAAGGTCGGTATCGGCCCTGGCTCGATCTGCACCACCCGTATCGTCGCCGGTGTCGGCGTCCCGCAAATCAGTGCCATCGCCAACGTCGCCGCTGCCCTTGAAGGCACCGGTGTTCCGTTGATCGCCGACGGCGGCATCCGTTTCTCCGGTGACCTGTCCAAGGCCATCGTCGCCGGTGCTTCCTGCGTGATGATGGGCTCGATGTTCGCCGGTACCGAAGAAGCGCCAGGCGAGATCGAACTGTTCCAGGGTCGTTCGTACAAGGCTTACCGTGGCATGGGTTCGCTGGGCGCCATGTCCCAGGCTCAAGGTTCCTCCGACCGTTACTTCCAGGACTCTTCGGCAGGCGCCGAGAAGCTGGTTCCGGAAGGCATCGAAGGGCGTGTTCCGTACAAGGGCACCCTGAGCGCGATCATCCACCAACTGATGGGCGGCCTGCGTTCCTCGATGGGCTACACCGGCAGTGCCGACATCGAAGAAATGCGCACCAAGCCTGAGTTCGTGCGGATCACCGGCGCTGGTATGGCCGAGTCCCACGTTCATGACGTACAGATCACCAAAGAAGCGCCAAACTACCGCGTAGGTTGAGCCTTCAAGCAAAACGTTAAGTAACCCGGGGCTGTTCGATTCAGCCCCGAGTTGTTTCTGAATCACGACTGTTTCTGAATTACTTAGACGAGACTGAATCATGGCCCTCGACATTCACGCCCACCGCATCCTGATCCTCGACTTCGGTTCCCAGTACACCCAGCTGATCGCCCGCCGCGTGCGTGAAATCGGCGTGTACTGCGAACTGCATCCGTTCGACATGGACGACGAAGCGATTCGCGAATTCGCTCCAAAAGGCGTCATTCTCGCCGGCGGTCCCGAGTCCGTGCACGAAGCCAACAGCCCTCGCTGCCCGCAAGCGGTGTTTGACCTGGGCGTGCCGGTCTTTGGCATCTGCTACGGCATGCAGACCATGGCTGAACAGCTGGGTGGCAAGGTCGAAGGTTCCGAACTGCGTGAATTCGGTTATGCCCGTGTCGACGTGGTCGGCAAGAGCCAGCTGCTGGATGGCATCGAAGACCACATCGACGCCGACGGCCTGTTCGGCCTCGACGTGTGGATGAGCCACGGTGACAAGGTCACCAAAATGCCGCAGGACTTCCACATCCTGGCCAGCACCCCGAGCTGCCCGATTGCCGGCATGTTCAACGACGACCTGCGCTACTACGGCGTGCAGTTCCACCCGGAAGTGACCCACACCAAGCAGGGCGGTCGCATCCTGTCGCGCTTCATCCTCGAGATCTGCGGCTGCGAAGCACTGTGGACGCCGTCGAAGATCGCTGAAGACGCCATCGCCCAGGTTCGCGCCCAGGTCGGCACCGACAACGTATTGCTCGGCCTGTCCGGCGGCGTTGACTCCTCGGTGGTTGCCGCGTTGCTGCACAAAGCCATTGGCGACCAGCTGACCTGCGTCTTCGTCGACAACGGCCTGCTGCGTCTGCACGAAGGCGAGCAAGTGATGGCCATGTTCGCCGAGAACATGGGCGTCAAGGTGATCCGCGCCAACGCTGAAGACCAGTTCCTGAACAACCTGGCTGGCGAAAGCGATCCAGAGAAGAAGCGCAAGATCATCGGCCGTACCTTCATCGACGTCTTCGATGCCCAGTCCAACAAACTGGACAACATCAAGTACCTCGCCCAAGGCACCATCTACCCGGACGTGATCGAGTCGGCTGGCGCCAAAAGCGGCAAGGCGCACGTGATCAAGTCGCACCACAACGTGGGCGGCCTGCCGGAAGAAATGAACCTCAAGCTGGTTGAACCGCTGCGCGAGCTGTTCAAGGACGAAGTCCGTCGTCTGGGCCTGGAACTCGGCCTGCCGTACGACATGGTCTACCGTCACCCGTTCCCGGGCCCGGGCCTGGGTGTGCGGATCCTCGGTGAAGTGAAGAAGGAATACGCCGACCTGCTGCGTCGCGCCGACCACATCTTCATCGAAGAACTGCGCAAGGCCGACTGGTACCACAAAGTCAGCCAGGCGTTCGTGGTGTTCCAGCCGGTGAAATCGGTTGGCGTTGTAGGCGATGGCCGTCGTTACGCCTGGGTCGTGGCCCTGCGTGCCGTGGAAACCATCGACTTCATGACTGCGCGTTGGGCTCACCTGCCTTACGAACTGCTGGAAACCGTCAGCGGCCGCATCATCAATGAAATCGAAGGCATCTCCCGCGTCACTTACGACGTGTCGAGCAAGCCACCAGCGACGATTGAGTGGGAATGATTGGGCGTCCGGCATTGTCCGGCACCACCTAGCAAGAAATGCCCTGAAGCCCGCGTAATTGCGGGCTTTTGGCTTTTTGGGTCTGGCAAATTCTGGCAAATTTGCGCATCGCCAAGCACCGTGTTTGTGTGGCATGGTACGGGGCATTAACTGAGCCCAATGCCATGCTCGATGCTCGATACCATGTCGCCTCAGTAGGGAGGGACATGGTATCAAACCTCATCATCTGCCCGGTTTCATTGGGTTTTCTCCTGATGCGTGAGTGCTTTTCTGAGCATGGTATTTTTTACGTGGAATACGTGACCTCCATGCTGACCGATACCAAGCTACGTAACCTCAAGTCGAAAGAAAAACTCTACAAGGTGAACGACCGCGACGGACTTTACGTGGCTGTTACTCCTGCGGGTTCAATCTCCTTTCGCTACAACTACTCCATCAACGGCCGTCAGGAGACCGTTACGTTCGGTCGCTATGGCGTGGGCGGCATCACACTTGCGGAAGCTAGAGAGCGCTTGGGTGAGGCTAAAAAGATGGTTTCGGCCGGTAAGTCACCAGCCAAAGAAAAGGCCCGTGCTAAGGCTCGTACCAAGGGTGCAGAAACGTTTGATGCGTGGGCCGAGAAATGGCTACGCGGCTATCAAATGGCCGACTCGACACGTGATATGCGCCGATCTGTTTACGAGCGCGAGCTCAAGCCGCAATTTGGCAATCAGAAACTGGTAGAAATCAACCATGAGGATCTGCGAACACTTACCGATGTAATCGTGGAGCGAGGTGCGCCAGCAACAGCAGTACACTCCCGCGAGATCGTAATGCAGGTGTTTCGATGGGCGATTGAGCGTGGCCAGAAGGTCGAGAATCCGGCCGATCTGGTACGTCCTGCAAGCATCGCTAAATTTGAGCCCCGTGACCGCGCTTTGGGCCCCGACGAAATCGCGTTGATGTACCAATACATGGACCGCATCGGCACCGCCTCCTCTGTGAGAGCTGCGGCTAAGCTGTTATTGCTCACCATGGTGCGCAAAAGTGAGCTGACCAACGCCACCTGGGACGAGATCAATTTTAGCGAAGCTCTGTGGACCATTCCGAAAGAGCGGATGAAGCGGCGTAACCCCCATTTGGTGTACTTATCTAGACAGGCGCTGGATTTCTTCATTGCATTGAAGACCTTTGCCGGTGGCTCGGATTACGTCTTGCCCTCTCGCTACGATTCTGACTTGCCAATGAGCACCGCAACAATCAATCAGGTGCTGACGCTGACCTATCGGCTTGCGCAGAAAGAAGGGAAGCCACTGAGTAAGTTCGGACCACATGATCTGAGACGGACAGCAAGCACGTTGCTGCACGAAGCAGGTTACAACTCAGACTGGATTGAGAAGTGCCTTGCACACGAGCAGAAGGGCGTGCGGGCCGTCTACAACAAGGCTGAATACCGGGATCAGCGCCGGGCAATGCTTCAGGACTGGGCAGACATGATTGATGAATGGACGTGCAAAAAACACGTCCAGAGAGCTGATTTTGTTCTTCGTGATGCTTTAAGCGCGCAGTGATCCCTCTGCTTTTGTAGCGAAAAGCCCACATTTGTGGGTTTTTTTCTGTCCGCAATGGTCCGTTTGTGGGACACATTTTATTGTTGAAATGTCTGAGGGAAAAATTCCTCTAAAAACAGACGTCTGGATATATTTTCCTGTCCAGAAACTAGACGTTTTACGGGCAGTAAGTGATTGATATTAAAGATAAAAAACTATTAATTTTTGCTGGAAAGCTCTGGAATTGTGGGGCAATAATCGAACCTCGATATGCGGAAAACGAGGAGTTCGGTGTGGAGAAAGAATCGAGAAAAGGGAATAAGGTTCTCATTAGCAAGAAGCAATTGCTGGCAATAATTCCGTTGTGCGAGCGCACGATTTACAACTTTGAGAAACTAGGGAAATTCCCGAGACGCATCGCTCTTAGCAGTCGTAAAGTCGTGTGGGATTTGGCCGAAATTGAGGCATGGATCGATACCTGTAAGGAATCCGGCCCAGCCCCCCGCCCCGGAATGGGGGCCTGAACTGTGGCTATTGACCTACGAAAAGCGTTCGAGAATAAGCCGCCACCGCTGGATTACGTTTTGCCTAGCATGGTGTGCGGTACGGTCGGGGCGCTGGTGTCGCCCGGCGGTGTCGGCAAATCCATGCTGGCCTTGCAAATAGCCGCACAGATCGCCGGTGGCCCTGATCTCTTGGGATTGGGCGAGCTACCCACTGGTCCGGTGATCTATCTGCCTGCCGAAGATCCTACCGCCGCTATCCATCATCGGTTGCATGCTCTAGGGGCGTATCTCAGTGACGAGCAGCACCAAGTGGTTGCCGCTGGCCTGGTCATCCAGCCGCTGATCGGCAGCCAGCCCAACATCATGAAGCCTAACTGGTTCGACTGGCTTAGGCGAGCTGGTGAGGGCCGTCGCCTGATGGTGCTCGACACCTTGCGTCGGTTCCACATCGAGGAAGAGAATTCCAGCGGCCCGATGGCTCAGATCATCGGCCGCATGGAGGCTATCGCCGCCGAGACCGGTTGCTCAATCGTGTTTCTGCACCACACCAGTAAGGGCGCGGCCATGATGAACGCAGGCGACCAGCAGCAGGCCAGTCGTGGGTCGTCCGTGTTGGTCGATAACATCCGGTGGCAATCGTATCTGTCCGGCATGACGCAGAGCGAGTCTGAGGAGTGGGGAGTCGAGGACAGTCAGCGTGGGTATTTTGTCCGCTATGGTGTCAGCAAAGCCAACTACGGCACACCCTTTCAGGAGCGTTGGTTCCGTCGGAATGAGGGCGGTGTATTGAAGCCCGCCGTGCTGGAGAAACAGCCCAAGGCCAAGAGGGCGCGACTTGTCGCAGCGACATATTAAACCAGCCTACGCCCTACTTGACCCCGCCCACGTCTTTGACGGGCTGTTCGTGCCTACCAAGGGTAAAAAACGAGGACGCTTGCTCGTCGAGCCGCGCCGCTTCGGTAAGCTAGAGATCGGATTTCAGGGGTTTGAGCAACTTGGAGCCGATGATCAGTCAATTCTGTACGCCCTGACGGCTCAGCTTGGTATTGCAAAGCTTGTGATCGAAAGCACCTCAGCCGGGCCAATCAATAAGCAGCTACGCCTTGCGTTGGAATTTAATCAAGATGACGGCGCTCCGTTGGCGAGCAAACGCACCAGCCTGCGAAGTCTACTTATTGACGCTGGATATCAAGACCCTGAGAGTGGGCGGGCACTGAAGGCGGCAAAAGAGAGCTTGAATCGTCTGGCCAATACACAGATTCGGGAGATTAACCGCCAAACGGGATGGGACCGGCGGTGCAACCTGATCTCTGTCAGCTTTAACCATAAAACCGGGGAAATTCACGTCGCAGCAAATCCGCGTCTAACGGATGCAGTGTTTCATGGGCAGTATGTCAAAGTCTCACTGTTCGAGCGCAACGAGCTGGAGACAGGAGTGGCGAAAATTCTACATGCCTGGCTGTGCTCGAATATCCGGCTAGGTCGGGCGTTGGGTAACGGAAACGGGGCACACCTCGATACCATTGCACCGCATGTTTGGGGCGGTGCGGCTTGGGCTAGATTCGCCGCCTCAGACCGTAGCAAGAAGCGCGACCAGTTACGGGCGGCATTGCACGAGATCGCGGATCAAACACGGAGCCTGCATGGCGGCTATGGCTGGTCCATCGACCAGATGAGCAGTGGGCTAGTGCTGGTCAGCCGCCCAAAAAGTATGCCACTAATCGAACAGTATTCAGGTTGTGAGACGCCTAGCGAGTATCACGACTTAACTCAAGCCCCGGCTTAGGTGGCAACATCCCCCGGCCTATGTGGAAACTACCCCCGGCCGAGGTGGAAATAAGTCACGTGCCAAATATGGGCGCAAAATCGTGCTCTGTCTGGCTTCCAGTCCTTTCGCGAAATTCCGCTCTAAGAAGTTCTAAGAAGCTTCTACTCTGCGCGCGAAGCGCCGCGCCTCGAGGCGCAGCCCATCACTTGCAACTTGATCGGCCTACGGCCTTTGGACACCAAAAGGAAAGGCCGTGGGCTGGATTGTTCGTTGTGCTTACCAAGAGACCGGAGGAGCCATCAACGGCGCTTTCAAGGGATTGGTGCACGGTAGGGGTTCTTACACTCCGGAAATTGCTCACAATGGATAATTGCACAGATCTGCCCACCCATTGGCACTCGACCTGACCAATCATTTGCATCGGATTTGACAATCACGCTGCGTGGCCATGACCGGCAAAGAACGACCCAAATCTGCCGGTGGTGGCATGCAAAAAACGGCCAAGCGCGGAAAGTTCTATCGAAGTTGTTACTTGTTAACAGCTATCATCGGATACGTTCCGAAGGAAAATTGCTGTACAAAAACAGCAATCTGCCCATGGTTAGCAGAGATCATGCAAAAGCAAAAATTAACTTCGCAATGCCAAAGATCTTTACTTCCTAGTCTGAAAACAAACCAACTAGATTGCGTTCACCCTGCCATCGGTTGATATTCTGGAATAAATTAGTCTTTCTAAATTTGCCACGATCAAAGGAAAGTGCCAATGACTCTTCAACTCGGTCTGGATGTTGAAAAATATTGCTTTTGCTTTTTAAAGCTACCGAGGCAATAATGCAGACTATTTCAGCAACATCATGCCCATTAATCATATCTTCATAATTATTTTCCTGTAGAAGAATTTTGTCAAACGCTGCACGTATCACCTGCTTTGTACTGACTACCTTTTGTCTATTCTTTGAATACTCCCAGACGATATGAATCATCTGGTCTATATTTAAGGAAAAAGTTTTTTCGCATATAAATTTTTTAAACCTTATTCTATTTCCATCTGGTGACGCTGGTTTAAAAGACAGGCCAAGATTTTCTTTTTTATCAGCAAGTCGAAGGCAGCCGGTCAGGTAGGCGAGATCCAATACTACTTTCTTTATCGTAGAGTTCGCTTTTTCCTCAAAAGCACGTTGTATTTGTTGATCTACTCCGACCGATAACAAGTCTTCCAATGTATCAACCATGATCATCATCACTTCCGAATCATGTCCATCCGTCACAAAAATATCGTCTTTGAAGTCCTGGTCAAATTTTATGTTTCCTTTGATGCGCAGAAAATCCGCGTCCCTAATCGCGATTTTTCTCGTGAACCCCCTAGAAGATAAAATCCCATACGCTTCTCTAAGTTTGTATT
The DNA here is from genome assembly GCF_014852385.1 of Pseudomonas sp. PDM03. Taxonomy (NCBI): domain Bacteria; kingdom Pseudomonadati; phylum Pseudomonadota; class Gammaproteobacteria; order Pseudomonadales; family Pseudomonadaceae; genus Pseudomonas; species Pseudomonas sp. PDM03. Next base: position 9,228 of record NZ_JACVBM010000024.1, read on the forward strand.
TGCCTGTTGTTTGAGTTAGCCTGACTTCCTCGCGATTGAAAAATTTTGTGTAGACCTTTAAGTCTTTGATGCCTTCCACCAAAACATGAGTACCTTTAAATCGTGTATCCTGCATAAGTGAATTGGCAATTCGTTCAGGAGTGATATGCTGTTCCAATTACTCAATCCCCTCTAACTCAATACGCAGATCCCAGTTGGAGGAAATGATGTCTGGCGAATGCGTTGCAATTACTGCAGTGAATTTATTAATTTCTGCAACGCGCTTTAAATCGTCAATAAACTGATTCTGCCAAGAAATATGCAATGAAAGCTCAGGCTCATCAATGAGAATCAGATCGCCGGGGGTTGAATTAAAGATAAGTTTGTAAAACAAAACTAGCTCGTGCTGCTCCCCCGAAGACAACTTTGTTAGATCGATCTCTATCGGTTTATTATTTTTGTCGTTTATAATGGATGTGAACTCTAGCCCGTCTTCCTTACTGACTTTCAACCTTTTGTGCTTAAATCGACTGCTAAGAATACTCATGAAGAGGCTTATTTTTTTTGCAAGATTTTCGTACGGCTCAAGTTTTAGCTTACTATCCTCAACATATTGCTTCATTGATATGACTATAAGGTCATTATGTTCATCCTGAATAACTGCAAGCTCAGAGTCTTGCGCATCGACCACTAATCCTGCCGCTGATAAGTATTTTCGCTTTTCATTTAAATCTGACAGCTCCTCATTCAGCTGAGCATATGTGTAATCCGTTTTTTCCCTAAGGTTTTTTACCAGCCTGTTGGGATACGTACTGTCGAGCGCTGAAGTAATATCTGCGGACGATTTGATTGCATTTGAAATGAGATCTTTTAGCTCGTTAGAACATTGCGTAACCATGCTCCTGTAGGAGTCTTTTGCGCTTTCGTTGCGCGTTATTATGCGCTGGGTTTCAATCAACCTAACATTTATCTTTTTTGATTCGTCGATTAGCCATTTTAGAGGTATTGTCTTTTCACGGTTGTGAACTAAATTTCTTTCCACATACTCACGTTCCAGCATCATTCTTTGCAGATCTCTGGCTTCGTATGTGCGGCTGCCATGCATCATTTCATTACGAAAATTCTCCAACTGCATTTCAATAGTACGCAGATGTCGAACATCATAACCAACTTTTCTTCCGTAACTAAAAACTTTTTCCGGCTTGGATTTTGAGTTCGTACTCCGTCTATATACGTAAAGAGCGGAGTCCTCATCAGAGACAGCCTTGGAAAACTCCCAGGATTCTTTATTGTCGAAGTAGATGGTTAACTTTTCAAAGTCTAATTCGCTTAAGAAATTGTAATCGTTATTAAATACAGCGTTCACGGCTTCTAATATCTTTGTTTTACCAATCCCGTTTTCCCCAAGAACTATGGTCACGCCACTTTCTTGATTAAATGGAATCTCATGGTCAAAGATACCGAATAGCTTTGATATGGACACCTTTATAATATTCAATTTCGATCCTCTATTTGCAAAAAAGTTTTGAAATAATAGTTATAGATGAGTGAGGGATTATTCGAGGGGGAGCAGCCATCTTCGCGGCGAAAAGCTCTGCCAAGTCATGAGGGGGCACCGTAAGTAGTTCTATAGCACTATTATTTGGCGCGCCCACTGTGCATTCTCTTTTTAGGTGCCGTAAAGGTGCAACCCTCTTACGATACCGCTTTGCCATTATCGAGTCGATGGATTGAAAAACCTACCACACAAAGAGGGTCATGGTGTGGAGGCAAGGCCACGCGCCACATAAATTGAGGCATCACGGATCTCATAGACAACGAATTATTGCTTCGTCGAAAGCTGACCATCTCGACCGTCAGCGATGGATCGTTTCCGGCCTTTCCTAAATGACAGCTTTTGGCCCTTCACTGCCGGTCATGTTTGCTAACGGGGCGGGTCAAATCCGGTGCAAATGTTTGGTTAGGTCGAATGCAAACGGGTGGTCAAGTCAGTGCGATTACCCACCAAAGGGAAGGGTAGTGGGGAAGGACATCCTTAGCACGAGCTATAGGCCGCAGAAGACGGCAAAAAGGTTCCAAAGTGTTGGCAATGCCCAAGGCGCTCATCGCCTCGCAAATTGCTCAAAGCGCAGGCCAGTGTCCCGCAAAGTTTTGCCCCAAGCAGTAAGGCTTCTCGATGACAGAAAGACAGAGCGGGATGCCTTTCCTTTTGGTGCTATCAATCGGTAGGAATCAAATGGGACTGTGATCAATGCGACTTTATGCGAATCAATGCGAATCAATGCGAATCAATGCGAATCAATGCGAATCAATGCGATTTTATGCGATTGGGCACTAGTCAATTGGTATCTGTAATTTCATTGCATAAAATCGCGTAGAACTGGACGGCAAGATGTGTGTTGTACGGGTACGGGCTTCGCCCTTCCCCTCCCAACACCTTGCCTTACTCGCCTTCGGCTCGACGGGATTTTGCTCTGCGAGGCCCACCGTCGCTGCCGCGACTGAATCAAAATCGACATAGTAGGAGCGACTCCATGATTAGCCCTCAACCAGCAGAAACAAAAGCTCGCCGACGCGGTAAGCCGATTGAGGTTTGGGTTAATGATGAGGAAAAATCGCAGATTGCCATCCGCGCAAAAGAGTGCGGTTTGTCTCGATCTGGCTACTTGCGTGCGGTGGGATTGAACTACCCAGTACGGTCTGTGGTGGATCTGGCGGCCGTAACAGACCTTGCCAAGGTCAATGGCGACCTTGGGCGAGTCGCGGGCTTATTGAAATTGATGCTTCTCGAAAAGCGTGGTCAGGGGGAAAGAGCGATAGATGTGCACGCCCTAATGGTGGAATTTCGCGAGCTGCAAGGGGAGGTAAGGGCGATTATGAGCAAGGTGGTATATGAAGGAAAATGAAAAGGTCCTTGATGGCTAATTTCTGCACTTCCTTTTTGGTGCCTTTTAAAGGCTACTTCTGATCTGGCAGTATGTCGCTAGCGATTTAGGCTGAGTTCCTACAATCGTAAGCATAGGTAGTTATTGATTTTTTTAATTTCGCGTTTGAGGTTGGCCATGTGCTCAATGGGTAAAAACTCTGGCCGTACGGCCCTAGATTGACCCCCAACTGCCTTCGTCATGACTTCGGTTGCGATCTCAAGTGCGCTACGCACCTCAGTCAAGACGACGTCTCGGCAGCAATGGGCCACTGCGTAAACAAAACCGCAAGCTACTACGGCCAGTTTCAAATTGGAAAGTCGAGAGGCCCCGACCTCTAGCCATCGTCGGTCCTGTCGGCACGGCCGATACTACGGACTCGTAGCCCCATCCCTAATCTGCGAACCGCTCCCGAGCTCACTAGCTAACAGGAGTCGTTGCACCAAGGTTCATCCAGGAATACTGTGCCACCAACCCTCGGCACGCTTCGGCAGCGGAGCTGCCTTGGTCTCGGGTTTTGAAATAAGTGAAACAAAGCGCTTTAGGCCCTTGGAGATGAAATCAAGTGGATCAAGGGCTTCAGCGGTGTCGTGCGCAATCCGCTGCGGACCACCCATCATTGAGTCATGTTGCTGAAGTGAGAGAGCTGTCATAATTTACCAACATACGAGGACGCCTGCCTCAGGCAGCGCCTCAGACACCTAAGGAGGGGATCGTGAGCTTAATGCTGATGTCTAACGTGACAGGGAGATGCTTCTAAATTTCACATGCGAAATGTGAACTTGAGCATATTAAAAGTCTAGCTAGCGTAATACGGGACTTATCATGGCAACAGCCGAACAGATTAAAGCGTTACTCAGAAGTCACATTGATCGTGACGAGCATCGCTTCTACTCGATCGCCTTACAGGTTGCGGCGAAAGAGGCGCGCGTGGGCCATACGAAACTTGCGGGGGAAATAAAGGGACTCATCGAGAAAGCGCAAACATCTAATTTTGAGCCTAAACTCTCCTCAGTAAAAAGTACAGTTCAGCTTAATCGCTCATCTCAAGAGCTGAATGGATTGCTTGAGCTTTCGCATCCATCTGCACGACTATCCGAGTTAATATTGTCTTCTGAAACTCAAAGTCGAATTGATAGGATCGTCATTGAGCAGCGGCAAAAAGATAAGTTGCACGATTTCGGACTCCTCCCTAGAAGAAAAATGCTATTTACTGGTCCTCCTGGAACAGGAAAGACCCTAACTGCCTCAGTGCTCGCAGCCGAACTAAAACTTCCACTTTATACTATAGTTTTAGATTCATTGATCACTCGGTACATGGGCGAGACAGCCTCAAAGCTCAGATTGGTTTTTGATCATATAAAGCAAACACGAGCTATTTATTTTTTTGATGAGTTTGATGCAATTGGTACGCAGCGCGGGTCACAAAACGACGTCGGTGAAATACGAAGAGTTTTAAACTCCTTCTTACTATTCGTTGAGCAAGACACATCAGAAAGCATTATTATCGCTGCAACCAACCACCCTGAGCTTCTCGATAAAGCATTGTACAGAAGATTTGACGATATAATACCGTTTGAAAAACCTGACAAAGAAAACATAAAGAAGATAATAATAAATCGGCTGAGTCAGTTTAAACTTAACGGGATTCGCTGGCCGTCGGTAATCGGTAAGGCAACAGGTCTAAGTTCCGCTGAAATCACTAGAGCCTGTGAAGACGCAGCTAAAGAGGCTGTTCTTCATCATGATTCCGATCTTACGACAAAACTATTGACTGACGCACTAGCTTACAAACATATTCATAACTGACCGGAAAGCCCGTATGCGCGAAGGATTGCCACACATTGTAGTACCAGGCTTCAATAAGAAAGAAAAATTCAAGCCTAAGGGTGTCGGTAGAAATCCATTGATACCTACACAAGATCGCGGGGCTCATGGTGGTAGAATTTTCGCCGGGTATAACAATGCAATATCCGAAGGCAGTCAACGAAAAGCAGCCGTTCAGCCATTAACTGAAGAAAGTGGCATATACCTCGAAGTTCGAAGTTTCCCAAAATGCCAACTACAGCTTGATAGTCTTGATACGAAAAAAAGTTATCACCTACAAAGCTGGCATCTGGAAGGCGAACGAGAGATCGCAGTCATCTTTGTACCAGACAGTAAGAGGTTGGACTTCTCAAAAAAAGTAGAAACATACTTAAATCCAGACAAAGACTTTGAAAATGTTACTACAGGGAATAAAACGCCAAAAAACCGCAAGCTGATCGATAGCATTGAGGAAGTAAAACTAGCTAATTTAAGATCATTTTGGACAGATAGAGTCGAGGCGTATCCCACTAATGCAGATGAGATAATTTGGTGGGAAGTATGGATGAATTGGAGCGATCGCCTAGGCAGCCCACTGCCACTTGCCAATCAACTTGCCGAAAGAATTGGTGCAGAAGCATCCAACTCGTATTTAACTTTTTTTAAGTCTGCAGTATTTTTAATAAGGGCATCAGCCAACAACCTCCAAACAGCTCCGGAATTGATTGGAAATCTGTCGGAGCTGCGTAAAGCCCAGTGCTCACCAAACATTTCCATAACATTGGGCCCAAGAGACCAGCAGGATCTATCAGAAAGTTTACTAGCCAGAACTACTTTCAATAACGATAGCATAGCCTCAATTTGTATACTTGATACCGGCATCAACTACAATAATCCTCTTTTATCTTCAAATTGCAGCACTGAAAAATCTGAGTGCTGGGATGCTCGATGGGACCATTTTGACACCCCAGGTAATGCTTATAATGATCACGGCTCCCGACAGGCAGGGCTGGCTCTATATGGGTTAGAACTACAAGAACTACTTTTCTCAAACAATGTATTTGAAGCGCCATACCATATTGAGTCTGCTCGAATTTTTCCTCCAGTCGGCACCAATGATCCTGAATTGTATGGTGCTGTAACAATTGATACAGCCAACAAGATTGAGATACAAAGCCCAAATTGGAATAGAGTTTACTCTATGGCGGTGACTGCACAACCGTCAGGCCCAAGTGGACTGCCTTCCTCTTGGTCAGCAGAAATTGACTACTACTCCTCTGGGTACCAGGATGAAAAACAGCGATTATTCATAATTTCAGCTGGCAACAACACCAATTTAAGAACGGATATGGACTATTGGGATCAAGTTCACCTCTCTGAAATTGAGGATCCTGCTCAATCTTGGAATGCGGTGACCGTGGGCGCGTGCACGTTTCTCACAGAAGTAGATGATCCGACTTTTAAGGGCTGGTCTCCATTCTCCCACCCGGGTGATATTTCTCCATCATCTAGATCATCAATAAACTGGAGTTGGCGTAAACAGGCGCCTTATAAACCAGAGGTGGTCGCCGAAGGGGGAAACCGGCTTCTATCGCCTAATGAGACAGAGCTCACAGATGCTGACTGCGTCTCTATTCTTACTACATCAGGACGCTCTGCAGGACTAGTACTGGAAACTACTAAAGACACCAGTGCAGCAAGCGGCTTAGTCTCGCGAGATGCGGGTATTCTTACTGCGGAGTACCCGCACTTCTGGCCAGAAACGATCCGCGGTTTGATGATTCATTCTGCAGGCTGGACCCAGCGTATGCTTGAAAGGTATGAAGCACTCCAACAAGCTCATAACTTATCTAACTCTAAAGAGATCATGCTGAGAACTGTGGGGCATGGTGTTGTAAATTTAGCAAAAGCCCAACACAGCGCCGACAATCTCTTAACTCTTATTTCGCAAGAAGAAATTCAGCCTTTTATAAAAACGCCGGGGAAAGAAACACCATCTTCAGACGCCAAACTCAATGAAATGGTACTTTACGAACTTCCTTGGCCGGAAGAGGTTCTGCAATCCCTTCAAGATACTCAAGTCAGACTAAAGGTCACTCTCTCGTACTTTATTGAACCTAATCCTGGGAGGAAAGGTTACAGGAGCAGATACAGCTATCAGTCGCATGGGCTACGTTTCGAAGTGATCCGACCTGAACAAAGCCTCGCGAATTTTAAACTGTTCGTGAACGGCCTGACCAATGAGGATGATGAAGATTATGATGGGCCTGAAGGAGATAACAGTGGTTGGCAATTCGGTCCAAAACTCAGGAAGCGCGGCTCAATTCACTCCGATTGCTGGACTGGAGACGCTGCTAAGCTTGCAAGTATGAAGCATATTGCTGTCTATCCTGTTGGTGGTTGGTGGAAATACAAAACTTCCGATGAGAGCTGGAGAAAGAAAGCGCGTTTTAGCTTAGTGGTTACTATTGAGGCTCCTGAAACTGATGTTGATATTTACACACCGGTTCAGACGGTAATTGATCTACTGATTGAGGTTTGATCTCTTAAAACCTCGTTTGGCAGCACTCACAACTGAAAGCTAACCCGAGACCAAGGCAGCTCGGCTGCCGCTGCCAGTCAAGGGTTGGTACGCAGTCCTGAGCCGACCGCTGAGACACTGTGTCCAATTCTGGCCACGCACCATGGTGATTTCAGGTACACCAGCGGTACAGGACGAACGAGCCAGAACGGGGTGGTCAAGCCCATGCAATTACTCAACTTATTATCTATCCGGCGGCCGATAGTGGAGAGGGAAGCGACAACCGAAGTCGCTGCGCTCCTGAGCGTGTATCGCGTAACATTGTACCGCCCGCTCAAAAAGAGGATGGCACCAGATGACATGCCGACCACATGACGAGGCAATGGCCGAGCAGTTCCGCGCCGATCCGGACTATGCGGCCGAGCTGCTGATTGAAGTGCGCCGAAACGGCGACTCTGCCGAGCTGGCTATCCTATTGCGACAGATGGCCAAGGTGTTCGGGCAGGATGAAGGGTGGAGTCTTGCCGATGCAGAGCGCAAGCCATCGTCTACATAACAGGATATGGCATATTTCATGGCATTGAGATCCTTTCGTATCATAAGTGAATGATATTTATGGGTTTTTATCTATTATTTACAATCGAGTGGGAGTGATCCCGATCTGACTGATCGCCTGTAACACCTGAAAGGCCCCGTGAATGTGAATTCACGGGGCCTTTTGCGTATCAGGCAGCTACGAAGGGCAGGCGTCCTTCCAGTGTCAGACCCATGCGGTTGAGTGCGTGGGAAAGGCTGAGCAGATTCGCGTAGGTGACCTGATGCACGCCGACCCAGGCAGGGCGGTTGATCCGAAAGCCGTTATCCATCGTTCGCTCAATAGTTGTTCGCACAATCTGGCCAGTGCGGCTGCGATGAATCAGCGTGAGGGTTTCTTCCGAGCTTTCAATGGTGAACATGCCTTGGCGGAACAGCAGCTGATTGACCTGATCGGGCGTTCGTTGAATGAATGGCGTCGGCATCTGCAAGCTGATGTCAGCGTACAGGGTGTCGACATGGCCGCGCATCGGGCCAACTGCCCCCGCCATGTCATGACTGACTTCGATGCCGTGATCGATGTCGAGGTGCAGGCTCTGATCGGGTCGCACTTCTTCGATGCGCAATCCGATACCACCCTCCGTTTCGCTGATGCCGGCCAATCCCCGGAACGTGTTAGTACTCTCCTGATCAGTGAGCACCAGCCATTTTCCACCGCCATTGCGGGCTTGGGTGGCCTGCATGATGGTGTGGGTGAGGTAGGTTTTGACGGATTGACGGATTGAGGTGGTCATAGTCGCCTCTGTATAGCGATAACTTGCCAAACAATCAGTGGCCTGGATTCGTATGCCGTTCTGTTGGGCCGTTTTGATCACTTCCAGTGGCGTGAACTGTCCCGCAGGATCGCCTGGCAGCTGTTTCAGGTACTTCTCCAGCATGCCGTGCATTTTCCCGGTCTCGGCGAAGTTGTTCAGGTCGACTTGACTGAAGTCATTGAGCAGACGATGCATGTAGATCGTCTTGACGCCTTTCCTGGCCAGCGTCGGCATGTTTTCGATCAGGAACCGCATGCTGGCAATGCGATCCTGACTTTCACCGACCACCAGCCCTGGCGCTGTGTCGAATATCTTCTCGATGAGTTCGGTAACGGTTGTGGATGGCGTGATAGCAGGCTGGACCGGGCGAGGAGGCAACGAGGCAAAAAAGTCCCTGGGTATCTGGAATCCGTTTGCATCCCTGACGAGTACGGCGTGGCGTCCGGCGACAAACTCTTCGTAGGGGGAGAGCCCTCTGATTTGCCCACCAGGCATGTTGACGACTTTTATATGGGTTTCCTGTTTTCCCAACGCCAGGAAGTTCAACGAGCGACCGTTGGGGGCGTCGTATCGGGTCAAGTGCGTGAGATCCGTCACTTTTGGCGGCACTGGAGCAGTGGGCCGCACTGGAGCCGTAGGGCGCGATGGTCCGCGAGCGGGCTTGCTGAGGCCTTTGCCGCCACCCTTCAACCCGCTTTTCGGCGCCAGCTCCCATTCACCTTCGGCATTCAGGCGTACGGGAATCGAACCCGTAAAGGCATTCGGGTTCTGCGGATCAATGATGGCCCATGTTCCGCCACCATTGGCGTCTGCTTCGAAACGTACGAAGTAAGCCTGCTCATTTATCAAGATGGCGTTGGGTGGTTGTGAGTCGAGTGTGTAGACACCCTGAAATTTTCCGCTGGTGGCCATCGGGTAGCTTTCGAGGATTTCATTGCTTTGCCAGTGCTCCGGTACATCAAACGCTTGCGCGGTTTCATCGGGCGGGCCGGGCAACTCTCCAGGTTGCAGGGTGACTTCCTCTGATTCGCCGGGTGCCTGCGTTTCTTGCGTGCCAGTGGTTTCTTCGGGATCGAGCGTCTTGTTCAAGTCCGCCATCTCGGCCGCTTCTGCCGCCTCAGCCGCAGCCCCGGTTTCGTCCAACACACTGACCTCTTTGAGCAGCGGAATATTGAACAGCACATTGATGCCATCAAGCACCGCGCCAATGACGCCCGCCTTGCGATCCGCCGCCGTTTTGCCATTCACCGCCTTGTCGATGTTCAAACCCATCGCCGCGATGCTGGCCCCAATCACCGGCAATGCGATCGGCCAGCCAAGCACCGCCAACGGGCCGAATACATGCAGTCCGGCGGTGAGATAACCCAGCCATAGCTGCTTACGCATCTGCCCATTGCTCACCAGCGTCAGGTCAGCCTCTTCCAGCATCGTGTGCTGGACGGCCCGGCTCTGCCAGGTGAACACGTCACCGCTGATGGTGATGTCTTTTTGATTGATCAAATGGTGGTCGTACTTGCCCCAGGTGCCGACCAGCTGATTCATCAGCGGGGTGATGTTGTCGTGGACCTCCTTGCGAACCGGCATCGGGAAATGAGTCATGAATTCGGTACGGGGCTGCTCTTCGTTCATTTGCAGCAGCATCCACCAGTGCATGTCCGTCACTGTCGGATGCACATGGAAGGGTTCTGCAGCGCCGGGAACGTAGGTGATCTGCCGGCCGTTGGGCTCAACGATGCGCAGAATATCGGTGGCGACATGCCCTGCGACATCCAGCGCGCAGACACGAAGATCCGCAGGCGTAGCGGTTTGCGCTTGCAGGGTAGCCAGGGTGATCGGCCACGACGCGCCACCGACCACGGCCCTGATGACGGTCTGGAAATCCTCCTCTTCGAGTTGCCCGTTTTGCCGCGCCGCCTCGGCTTTGCTGAGGTAGTTACATTTGGCCAGTGTGCGGTAGTCATCAAAATGGCTGGCCCAAAACGCATTCAGCTTATCCAGGTAGCGTTGACTGAGGTTCTTCTCCCACAGGTCCGCGAGCACCTGCCTGGGGTACATCCGCACTTCATTGGTTTCGTTGTAAATACTGGCGTTCGCATCTGCAGTGTAAAAACCGCCATTGCTGTCCAGTTCGAGGGCGTCGTCCTGGTCGGTCACGCGGTATCGGTGGATCACCAGTTGCGTCAGGGTTAGAGATTCACTGGGTTTGGGCGCGTGCTCCCAACCCAGAAAAGCCTTGGTGCTGCTGGCCGAGACATTGTTGAAGCGATGCCACCAGACCTGATCCGGGTCCAGGTGGGTGATGCCGTGTTTTTGCAGGATTTCACTGGCGACCGCATGGGCTTCCTCCTGCAAACCGGGGCAGGCTGTCACCACGACCGGCGCGATGAGTCTGAGTGTTTTCTGATCGGCGGCATTGCTTGATGCAGAGGTGTTTTGTTCGGTGGACATGCTCTCGCTCCTTGAGAAATGGGCAGCGATGATTGCCCGTTTCCATGCAGGAGGTGCACTACATAGTTATACCCAAACGCGATTCAATAACCTGTAGGGTCAGCGCCGTGCCACATCCGAAAAGTAGAACTTGTCGAGGGTGTGCCGTGATTCCGTGTACTCGAACTGCCGGCCGTCCTGCAGAAACGTATGGTTGCTGACCACGATCACATGGCTCTGGCCGTCGAGGTCGAGGTGTTGCTGATCGTCCTTGCTGCGGGGCACGGCTTCGATGGTGCGCTGGGCGTAGGCGATTTGCAGTTGCAGGGTCTGTTCGATGAAGGCGTAGATCGAGTGCTCGGCGATGTCCCGCGATAGTCCGGGGATCACGTCGCTGACGAAATGGTTGATGTCGAGGATCACTCGTTTTCCATCGATCCGCCGTACGCGTTTGATCCTCGTGATCAGGCTGCCTTCTTCAGCCTTGATATGTTCCAGCAGCGCACCTTCGAGAGGGATCTGGCTGAACTCGACCACTTCGGTGCTGACGTTGTTGCCCAGTCGCGGATAGGTTTCCTGAAAGCTGACGATGCCGCCCAACTGAAATTCGATCGGGTCGGTCGACAACACAAAGGTGCCTTTCCCGTGGACTTTCTGGGCGAACCCGCGCTCCTGTAATTGCTCGATGGCCTTGCGCACGGTGCCGCGACTGGCCTGGTAGCTGTCCATCAGTTCGGTTTCGGAGGGCAACCGGGCGCCGCGCTCCAGACGTTCGGTCGTGATGCTGGCAAGCAGATCGCTGTAGATCTGGTTGTATTTACTCATGGGGATGGCTCTGTGCCGCAATGTGCTCAAGGTTTCGAACCTTAAGGGCAGGGTAGGGGTTTGTCCATGCGGGTTTGGGTTTTCATCGTCTGAGAGGGTGGGAAAAATCGCCGCCGGTCGGGTGACAAGTAAACAAATTCAAACTCGTCTGTACGAGTTGTTGATTTAACTCGTACAGACGAGTACTTTTCGCTTCGGCGTGTGCTGCCAATAACAAAAAACCACAGCGGAAAAACAAGCATGAGCCACGACTATCCGAACATCGTCAGCGAGCTGCTGCAAAGCCTCGGTGGCAGCGACAACCTCGAGCAAGCCGCGCATTGCGTCACACGCCTGCGCCTTGCCCTCAAGGACCCGAGCCGGGTCAACAGCGCCACGCTGAACCAGATTGACCTGGTCAAAGGCTCATTCTTTACCGGCGGCCTGTTCCAGGTGGTCATCGGTCCTGGCGAGGTGGAGAAGGTTTACGCAGAGCTTCGCCATCAAACCGGTCTTGCCGCGTCAACAATCGCCGACGTTAAACAGAAAAGCGCCGACAAGATAAACGCGATGCAGCGTCTGGTGCGGGTGTTTTCCGACGTGTTCATGCCGATCCTTCCGGCGTTGATCATCGCGGGCCTGCTGATGGGCATCAATAACCTGATCGGCGCCAAGGGCATGTTCATCGAGGGCCAAACCCTGCTGGACGCTTACCCCAAGCTTGACGGGCTCTGGAGCCTGATCAACCTGATGGCCAACACTTCGTTCGTGTTCCTGCCTGCGCTAGTGGGCTGGTCAGCAGCCAAGCGGTTTGGCGGCAGCGAAATCCTCGGCATTGTGCTCGGTCTGATGCTGGTTCATCCCGATCTGCTCAATGCCTGGAACTATGGCAAGGCAGTCGCAGGTCTCGACGGCCAGAGCCTGCCGTATTTCGACATTCTCGGTCTGTTCCAGATCGAAAAGGTCGGTTATCAGGGGCAGATCCTGCCGATCCTGCTGGCGGCATACGTGATGAGCGTCATCGAAAAATGGCTGCGGGCGAGAGTGCCTAATGCGGTGCAATTGCTGGTGGTGCCGATCACCACGATCGTGGTTACCGGCGTGCTGGCGCTGGCGGTCATTGGCCCGGTGACCCGGCATCTGGGGATTCTCATCACCGAAGGTGTGGTTACCCTGTTTGATCTGGCGCCGATGGTCGGCGGCGCGATCTTCGGCCTGCTTTACGCCCCCTTGGTGATCACCGGCATGCACCACATGTTTCTCGCGGTCGACTTGCAGCTGATCTCGACCCAGGGCGGTACTTTCATCTGGCCGATGATCGTCATGTCCAACCTCGCCCAAGGCAGCGCGGCGCTCGCGGTGTTCTACATGACCCGTAATGCGCGGGACAAGTCCATGGCGTCGACCTCAGCGATTTCGGCCTATTTCGGCATCACCGAACCGGCGATGTTCGGGGTCAACCTGCGCTACAAGTTTCCGTTTTACGCCGCACTGATTGGCTCGGCGCTGGGGGGAATCTTCCTGTCGATGAACAAGGTCCAGGCCTCGGCCATCGGAGTCGGCGGTTTGCCCGGATTCATCTCGATCATTCCGCAGTTCATCCCGATGTTTGTGATCGGGATGATCATCGCCATGGTCGTGCCGTTTGTTTTGACCTGTGGGTTGAGCATGAAGATTGTTCGGCCTGGGTATCGGGTCGCTTGATAGATCGCTATCGCAGTTCAAGAAGGAATACAGCCATGCAAGACTGGCAACGTTCGGTGATCTACCAGATCTACCCGAAGAGTTTTTACAGCCACGCAGGCAATCCCACGGGTGATTTGCTCGGCGTCGTGGCCAAGCTCGACTACCTGCACTGGCTGGGCGTCGATTGCCTGTGGATCACGCCGTTCCTGCGTTCGCCCCAGCGTGACAACGGTTACGACATCAGCGATTACTACGCCATCGATCCGAGCTACGGCACCATGGCCGACTGTGAATTGCTGATCGCCGAGGCCGGCAAGCGCGGGATCAAGTTGATGCTCGATATCGTGGTCAACCACACCTCGATCGAGCACACCTGGTTCCAGCAGGCGCGCAGCAGTCTCGACAATCCGTATCGCGACTTCTACATCTGGCGCGATCAGCCCAATAACTGGGAGTCCAAGTTTGGTGGTTCGGCATGGGAGTACGAGGCGCAGACCGGCCAGTATTTCCTGCACCTGTTCGATCACACTCAAGCCGACCTGAACTGGGACAACCCGAAGGTGCGCGCCGAAGTTTTCAAGATGATGAGGTTCTGGCGGGATAAAGGTGTGGGCGGGTTCCGGCTGGATGTGATCAACCTGATCTCGAAACCGGCGGACTTTCCCGAGGACAATACCGACGGCCGACGCTTCTATACCGACGGGCCGAATGTTCACGAATACTTGCAGCAAATGCACCGCGAAGTGTTCGAAGGCCATGACCTGATCAATGTCGGCGAGATGTCGTCTACCAGTCTCGAACACTGTATTCGTTATTCGCGGCCGGACTCCAACGAGCTGTCGATGACCTTCAACTTCCATCACCTGAAAGTCGATTACCCGAACCTGCAAAAGTGGATTCGCGCCGATTTCGACTTCCTCGAGCTCAAGCGCATCCTCTCCGACTGGCAAACCGGCATGCAGGCCGGCGGCGGCTGGAATGCGCTGTTCTGGTGTAATCACGACCAACCTCGGGTGGTCTCGCGGTTTGGTCATGACGGCGAGCACCGTGTGGTGTCGGCCAAGATGCTCGGCACCGCGCTGCATTTTCTCCAGGGCACGCCATTTGTGTATCAGGGGGAAGAGCTGGGTATGACCAATCCGGGCTTCGATCACATCGATCAATACCGCGACGTCGAGACCCTGAACATTTTCCGGCTCAAGCGCGAGGCGGGTGCGAGCGATGCCGACAACATGGCGGCGATCATGCAGAAGTCCCGTGACAACGGCCGTACGCCGATGCATTGGAATACCGGACCGAACGCCGGTTTCAGCTCTGTGCAACCCTGGATCGGCGTACCGGCCAATTCGGCGCAGATCAGCGTCGCCACTCAACTCGACGACCCGGATTCAGTGCTGCATCACTACCGTCGACTGATCAACTTGCGGCGTACCGAAGTGCTGATGTCCGATGGTGTTTACCGTCAGCTGTTGCCTGAGCACGCGCAAGTTTGGGCTTATGTACGGGAAGGAAGCGGCGAACGTTTGCTGGTACTGAACAACTTCTACGGGACGCCTTGCGAAGTTGAATTGCCGGATGCAGTGATCGCTGAATTCATGACTCAGCGCTTGGTCATCAGCAACTATGCGGATTGTCCGCAGCGAAATCGACAGGTGTTTTTACGACCGTATGAGTCGTTTGTCTTGCACTTGACCGACCACTGACCCCTCACAAAAAACACCGTTTCAAAAACACGCAGAACGCTGCGCGGGGGAGTTTTGCGCGCCGATTTTGCTGCTGCACACAATAAAAATAATGGAGTGTTTCTTGAAAACAACAATAAATCGCGGCCTTGCAGCCGCTGGCATTTGCCTGGCGTTGCCACTGACGGCCCATGCGCTGGAGTTCGGCGGTTACCTGCGCAGCGGCGTCGGTACGTCGGTCAACAGTGATAAACAACAGTGTTTCCAACTGCCCGGAGCACAGACCAAATACCGCCTCGGTAACGAGTGCGAGCAGTATGGGGAACTGGAACTTCGTCAGGACTTGTACACGCTGGATGACGGTTCGGTGCTAAGTGTCGATGGCATGGCCTCACTGTATAACCAGTACGACAAGGACCTGACGTTCAATGGCGACAACGGCTCGGTGCGTCTGCCGCAGCTGTACGCGCAATGGTCGAACATGCCTGGCCTCAACGGCGGTTCGCTGTGGGCCGGTCGCCGCTATTACAAACGGAACGACATCCACATTTCCGACTTCTACTACTGGAACCAGAGCGCCACCGGCGGCGGCATCGAGGACGTGCTGATCGGAGATCTGAAATACAGCTACGCCTTTTCGCGCAAGGACAACCTGTACCAGAAGGATTACATCAATCGTCACGATTTCAACGTTGCCGGTTTCAACACTAACCCCGGCGGTGAGCTGGAGTTAGGCCTGAGCTACATCGACAAACCCGACAGCCGCGACGCTCATCGTGGCTGGGCGATTACCACCCAGCATGTGCAAAAAGGATTTCTGGGTGGCAAGAACAAACTCGCGTTTCAGTACGGTGAAGGGCCGGGCACCGGGTTGGGCTATACCGGTAACGTGAAACTGGATGACAGCAATAAAAGCTACCGGGTGGTGGAGTTCTTCGACTGGCAGGTGACGCCCCGGTTTGGCGGGCAGGTCGAGGCGGTTTACCAGAAGGATATTCGCCCCGACGGATCAGACCAGAACTGGATTTCCCTGGGCGTTCGGCCGGCCTACGCGATTACCGAGCAGTTCAAACTGGTGACCGAGCTGGGTCACGATCAGGTCGAAGCCACAGGTGGCACGCGCAAGCTGAGCAAGTTCACCTTTGCCCCGACCTGGTCGCCCAAGGGGCCTGAATTCTGGGCGCGGCCCGAAGTGCGCTTGTATTACACCTATGCCAGCTGGAACGAGGCGGCCAAGCGTGCGGCCAATGAACTGGCAGCGGGTTCAGCGTTGTCCGACACCGGAGCCTTCGGCACGGCGCGACACGGTGCGAACGTCGGATTGCAGGTCGAGTACTGGTGGAAATAAGCGATGCTGTCGGAGCGTCGCGCTCCATCGGCACTTCAAAGAACAGAACAGCAGGTGAAGTCATGGCCACACCCCAACAATTGCAGCTTCACGCCCCCCTGTCCGGCATATTGATGCCATTGGACCTTGTGCCCGATCGAGTTTTTTCCAGCCGGATCATCGGCGATGGGCTATGCATCGATCCGACGTCAACAACGTTGTGCGCGCCGCTGGCAGGGGTTGTCAGCAATGTGCAGGCCAGTGGGCATGCGGTCAGCATCACCGATGAAAATGGCGTGCAGGTGTTGATGCACATTGGGCTCGACACGGTGAACCTTGCAGGAAAGGGGTTCACGCGGTTGGTGGAGGAGGGGCAGCAGGTTGCCGTCGGGCAGTCGCTGATCGAGTTCGATGCTGATTTTGTTGCGTTGAATGCACGCAGCCTGCTGACCTTGATGCTGGTGGTCAGCGGTGAGCCGTTCACTTGGCTGACGGCGGAAACCGGGTGGGTAGACAGTGGTCAGCCATTGCTGGGTTTGAATTCTGTCGAGCTGACAACGGATGAGTCTGTGGCTAAAGATGGCGAGGCGCTGTTCTCCAAACCGGTGACGTTGCCCAACCCGAACGGCTTGCACGCCCGTCCTGCGGCGGTGTTCGCCCAAGCGGCGAAAGGTTTCTCGGCAAGCATTCACCTGCATAAACAGCAGGAGAGTGCGAATGCGAAATCCCTGGTGGCGATCATGGCATTGCAGACCGTTCACGATGATGTTGTGCAAGTCAGTGCGGTCGGCCCGGATGCTGAGGAGGCGATCAAGGCACTGGCCGAGCTGCTGACCGCCGGATGCGGCGAGACCGTGCCCGTGACGGCGGATGTTGCCCCGCAGCCCCTGGAGGCATCATCGCCCAAGGTGCTGCGTGGGGTATGTGCTTCGGCGGGTTCGGCATTTGGCCAAGTGGTGCAGATCGCCGAGCAGGTCCTTGATGTCAGCGAATGGGGTGAGAGTTCGCGGGTTGAGCGCGATCATCTGTCCGCAGCGTTGACCAAGGCATTTTCAGCGTTGCAGCAGATGCGTGATAACGCCACGGGCGATGCTCAGGCAGAGATCTTCAGGGCGCATCAGGAACTGCTCGAAGACCCGGGTTTGTTGGAGGTGGCTCATGTGCTGATCGACGAAGGCAAAAGCGCCGGATTCGCCTGGCGTGCGGCCACCGGGTCGACGGCAGCCTTATTCAAAGGCCTGGGCAATGCGCTGCTGGCCGAACGAGCGGCAGACCTGGCCGATGTCAGTCAGAGAGTGCTCAAGTTGCTACTCGGCGTGCGGGACCGCGAGCTGGAGTTGCCTGAAGGCGCCATTCTGATTGCTGAACAACTGACACCGTCCCAGACCGCCGGGCTCGATACCCGCAAGGTGCTGGGTTTTGCCACGGTCGGCGGTGGCGCCACCAGCCATGTCGCGATCCTGGCGCGGGCGTTCGGTTTGCCGGCGATCTGTGGGTTACCGGTGCAAGTGCTGGCGCTGGTCAACGGTACCCAGGTGTTGCTCGATGCCGATAAGGGGGAGTTGCAGCTCGACCCGGATCTGGCTGCCATTGAAGAACTTCAAGCCAGGCGCGCGCTTGCGCAGCAACGTCAGCACCATGAATTGGCGCAGGCGTCGCTGGCTGCCTGTACTCGCGACGGACATCATGTCGAGGTGACAGCCAACATCGCTTCGCTGGCTGAAGCCGAACAGGCCATGGCGTTGGGAGGTGCGGGTGTAGGTTTGCTGCGTTCGGAGTTTCTATATCTGGATCGCCATCATGCGCCGAGCCAGGACGAGCAGGCCTCCACCTACAGCGCCATCGCCCGAGCTCTCGGGCCTGCGCGTAATCTGGTGGTGCGCACGCTGGATGTTGGCGGTGACAAGCCTTTGGCCTATGTCCCTATGGACAGTGAAACCAACCCCTTTCTGGGTGTGCGCGGGATTCGTCTGTGCCTGGAGCGTCCGCAGCTGTTGCGCGATCAGTTCAAGGCAATCCTGAGCTGTGCGGGCCTGACGCGTTTGCACATCATGCTGCCGATGGTGACGCAGCTGTCGGAGTTGCGCGTGGCTCGTCAACTGCTCGAAGAGGAGGCGCTGGCCCTGGGCCTCACGGAACTGCCGAAGCTGGGGATCATGATCGAGGTGCCAGCAGCGGCGCTGATGGCTGATCTGTTTGCGCCTGAAGTGGATTTTTTCTCCATCGGCACCAATGACCTGACCCAATACACCTTGGCCATGGACCGCGATCATCCGCGGCTGGCCAGTCAAGCTGACAGTTTTCATCCTGCGGTGCTGCGATTGATCGCCAGCACCGTGAAAGCCGCCCATAGCCACGGCAAGTGGGTGGGCGTGTGCGGCGCCCTGGCCTCCGAAACCCTGGCCACGCCGCTTTTGCTCGGGCTGGGCGTGGATGAGTTGTCGGTGAGTGTACCGTTGATTCCGGCGGTCAAAGCGGCGGTTCGCACAGTGGACCTGGCGGATTGCAAGGCCATTGCCCAACAGATCCTGGGCCTGGAAAGTGCCGGGCAAGTACGCGAGTTCTTGAGGCTGTATCGCGACGCGACGGTCGAAACTTCACTGGTTATGGAGAACTGAACATGTTCGAGAAAATGCAGCGAGCGTTCTGGAAAGCCTTGACGCCGGATCTGATCGTGGATGAACCGAAGGTGGCTGCGCCATCGGCGCCTGGCCTGGCAGCGAATGTGGTGGCTGCGTTGGGTGGTGTGGATAACCTCAAGTCGCAGCAGCCTGTGGCGCTGACCCGGGTTCGGGTGGAATTGCGCGATGTGGGGCGGATGAATCGACAGGCTTTGAATCTGGCAGGTGTGCCAGGCGTCATGATGCTGGAGGGCGGCGTGGTGCACCTGATCACCGGCCTTCAGCCATAACCGATCCCTCGCCACTGATGATGTGAGTCACTCGGTCGCCCTTACCGTTTCTCAACCGCAGGTGTATCGTATTCGCCTTTTCCAGGTCCCCGGACCTGTCGCTGATACGTGAGGTAGTTGAGTTCATGTCCTTTACCCGTCGCCAAATCCTCGGTGGCCTGGCCGGTCTTGTTGTCGTTGGCGTCGGTGCAGGGGGCGCGTCGCGTTACTGGCTGGGCAAGATGGCCGACGCCGATGCGGGCCACGACTATGAGCTGATTGCGGCGCCGCTGGACGTCGAACTGGTGGCCGGGCACAAGACCCAAGCCTGGGCGTTCGGCCCGTCGGCGCCGGGCACCGAGTTGCGCGTGCGTCAGGGCGAATGGCTGCGGGTGCGGTTCATCAACCACTTGCCGGTGGCGACCACCATTCACTGGCACGGCATCCGCCTGCCGCTGGAGATGGACGGCGTGCCCTACGTTTCGCAGTTGCCGGTGCTGCCGGGCGAATACTTCGACTACAAATTTCGCGTGCCCGATGCCGGCAGCTACTGGTATCACCCGCATGTGAACAGTAGCGAAGAACTGGGCCGTGGTCTGGTGGGACCGCTGATTGTCGAAGAGCGCGAGCCGACCGGTTTCAAGTACGAGAAAACCTTGAGCCTCAAGAGCTGGCATGTCGACGAGGTGGGCAATTTCGTCGAGTTCAGCATTCCCCGGGAAGCGGCCCGGGGCGGCACGGCGGGGCGTCTGGCGACGATCAACGGTGTGCCGCAAGCGGTCATCGATTTGCCGGCCGGGCAGATCACCCGCGTGCGCCTGCTCAATCTCGATAACACCTTGACCTATCGCCTCAACATTCCCGGTGTCGAGGCGCAGATCTACGCGTTGGACGGCAATCCCGTCGAGCCGCGTCCATTGGGCAAGGAATACTGGCTCGGGCCAGGCATGCGCATTTGCCTGGCAATCAAGGCACCTGCGGCCGGTGAAGAATTATCCCTGCGCAACGGCCCGGTACGCTTGGGCACGTTCCGCTCTGTGGCGAACACCGATGCCCCAACCGAGTGGCCGCCCGCGCTGCCCGCCAACCCGGTGGCCGAGCCTGACCTGGCCAATGCCGAGAAACTCAACTTCAATTTCGAATGGGTGGGTTCCGTCTCGGTGAACGTCGACAACGGCCGACCGCCGAGCCTGTGGCAGATCAACGGCAAGGCCTGGGACATCACCGACAAGACCTGCGCCGACCGCCCGATTGCCAAGCTCGAGAAGGGCAAGAGCTACATTTTCGAATTGAAGAACATGACTCAGTACCAGCACCCGATTCACCTGCATGGCATGAGTTTCAAGGTCATTGCCTCGAACCGGCACAAGGTCATCCCGTACTTCACCGACACCTATTTGCTGGGCAAGAACGAGCGCGCGCAAGTGGCGCTGGTGGCGGATAACCCTGGGGTGTGGATGTTCCATTGCCATGTGATCGACCACATGGAAACCGGCCTGATGGCCGCGATCGAGGTGGCGTGATGCGTCAGATTCGTCCCGCCGCGATCATCGACCGCAGTCGTGATCGCGACTTCATGCGCGAAGCACTGGCGCTGGCCGCACAAGGCGCTGCGCTGGGTGAAGTGCCGGTGGGCGCGGTGTTGGTGCAGGACGGTGAAATCATCGGCCGTGGCTTCAATTGCCCGATCAGCGGCAACGACCCGAGCGCGCATGCCGAGATGGTCGCCATCCGCGCGGCAGCATTGGCCGCCAGCAATTACCGTTTACCCGGCAGTACGCTGTACGTGACGCTTGAGCCGTGCAGCATGTGCGCCGGGCTGATCGTGCATTCGCGCATTGCGCGGGTGGTGTACGGCGCGCTGGAACCCAAGGCGGGGATTGTGCAGAGTCAGGGGCAGTTCTTTACCCAGGGCTTTCTGAATCACCGGGTGTTGTATGAAGGTGGGGTGTTGGCGGAGGAATGCGGGGCTGTTTTGAGCGAATTCTTCAAGGCCCGACGCGCGAAACCTACAGACTGAACACCAAACCACTGTGGGAGCGAGCCTGCTCGCGATGAGGGCCTGACAGTCAACAATGATGTTGAATGACAGACCGCTATCGCGAGCAGGCTCGCTCCCACAGGGTTATTCGGTGTTGGAGAGATTTACTTCTTCGCAACAATGACAGCCCGCATCGGCGCCGGCAGCCCTTCAATCGTCTTGCTGTGATCTTCCGGATCGAGGAAGTCGCTCAACGACTGATACTTCATCCACTCCGTCCCGCGTTGTTCCTCGACCGTCGTCACGCTGACATCCACGCACTTCACGTCCGTGAAACCGGCACGCCGCAACCAGAGCATCAGCGCCGGCACCGATGGCAAAAACCACACGTTACGCATCTGCGCATAACGGTCTTCCGGCACCAGCACCTGCTGTTGATCACCTTCGATCACCAGCGTCTCCAGCACCAGTTCGCCGCCCTTGACCAGGCAATCCTTCAGCGCCAACAGATGCTCGATCGGCGAGCGGCGGTGGTAGAACACGCCCATGGAAAACACTGTGTCGAAGCCTTCGAGTTCCGGTGGCAGGTCTTCAAAAGGAAACGGCAGGTGCCAGGCATTCGGCTCGGACAAATAGCGCTGAACCGCCTGGAACTGACAGAAGAACAGCCAGTTCGGGTCGACGCCGATCACGCTGTCCGCGCCGGCGCCGAGCATGCGCCACATGTAGTAACCATTGCCGCAGCCGACATCGAGGATGCGTTTGCCCTTCAGGTCCAGATGCGGCGCGACACGCGACCATTTCCAGTCCGAGCGCCATTCGGTGTCGACGTGCACACCAAACAGATCGAACGGGCCTTTGCGCCACGGCGACAACCCCATCAATGCGGTACGCATTTGCGCACGGGTCTCAGCGTCGCAATCGGTGTCCAGGGTCAGGCCATTCAGCAGGTCGACTTCGCTCGGCTGGATTTTTGGCAAGGCGTCCAGCGCACTCTGCCAGCGCTCGAGGTCGCCGTGACCCTTTTCCATTTTCTTGTCGAGTTGCGCTTGCAGGGTGTTGGCCCATTCGGCCAGCGGTGTACCGGCCAGACGGCGGGCGAGGGGGGACAGATCAATCATGGCAAGGCAATCAACGAGGCAAAGTTAAGACACTGGAACCACGGCACGACTTTCGAGAACCCGGCGGCCAGCAGGCGCTCGCGGTGTTCTTCGAGGCTGTCGGGCTTCATGACGTTTTCGATGGCGCTGCGCTTCTGGGCGATTTCCAGTTCGCTGTAGCCGTTGGCGCGTTTGAACGCGACGTGCAGGTCGGTGAGCAGCGCGTGTTCTTCGGGGTCGTTGAAGCGCAGTTTCTCCGACAGAATCAGCGCGCCACCGGGAAGCAGCGACTGGCGGATGCGACTCAGCAACGCGGTGCGCTGCTCGGGAGCAATGAATTGCAACGTGAAGTTCAGCGCCACCACCGAGGCTGGCTGAAAGTCGAGGGCGAGGATGTCGCCTTCTATCACTTCCACCGGCAGCAACTCCTGGAACATCGAATCCTGACCGTTGAGGTATTCGCGGCAGCGTTCGACCATCGCCGCCGAGTTATCCACAGCGATGACGCGGCAGCCATCGGTGCGCACGTGACGGCGCAACGCCTGGGTCACGGCGCCGAGGGACGAGCCGAGGTCGTAGAGCACGCTGTTGGGCTGGGCGAATTGCGCGGCGAGTACGCCGAGGTTTTCGACAATGGTCGGATAACCTGGCACCGAGCGCTTGATCATGTCCGGGAACACCCGCACCACGTCCTCGTTAAAGGCGAAGTCGGGCACCTGGGCCAAAGGCTGGGCGAAAAGGCGATCGGGTTCTTTGCTCACGGCGGTTCCAGCGGCGTATGTGGAAAAGGCCGGCATTTTAGCCAACTTGGCGCGGGGATGCGCGGGTTGTCTGATAAAGCGGTGGGCAGGCTGTGAGGCCTGTGTGTTCAGTGATGCCGCTTTCGCGAGCAGGCTCACTCCTACAGGGGGGGCGCTGTACCTGTGGGAGCGAGCCTGCTCGCGATGAATTCAGCGTGGTTTGGTGCCGAACGCGGATGCTGCAATCCCCCATTGCCCCAACCAGTAACTGAGGATGATCACGTAAGGCGCGGCATGAAACGGCGCAACAAACCGGTTAATGCCAATCACGCTGTCCGAAAACACAAACGCCAGCGCGCCGCCCGCCGCCAGCAGCGCCGAGCGTTTCGGTACATCGGTGCCCAGACGCGCCAGTGCCCGCCAAAGCATGGCGCTGATGGCCAGGCCGTAGACAATCACCGGGATCAGCAGCGGGCCCAAGCCATTGGCAATCAAAATCCCCAACAGCACGGCACCGACGCCCAGCGCGAGGATCAACGGCAACACCGCCAACCGCCGGCAATCACTCAAATACGCTTTCAGATAGGCAAGGTGCGCGACCAAAAACGCCCCGAGGCCGAACACAAACAAATCCCCCGGCCACGCCAGCAACACATCGCCGAGCAGGGAAAAGATCAAGCCTAGGCTGATCCAGCGTCGATATTCGCTGGGCGGTGCATCGTGCAGCCAGCCGAGCAAGGCCAGCACGGGCAACGGTTTGACCAGCAGGCAGAGCAGCGCGGCGTGCACGCTCAGGCCGTAAAGAAAGGTCACCGCGCCCATCAGCGCCAGAATCAGCCAGCCCATGATCAGTTAACCGAGATCGCGCAATCGAAGGTTTCCACCGCCGGCACTTCTGTCGCCCAGGGTTGTTGCGACGTCAGGCGCAAGCGCCCGTCACCGTGTGCGAATGCCTGGAAACGCCAGGTAGAAACACCGGCAGCACCGACGACGCCAGCATCTTCCGGATTTCGATAGACCTCTGGCCCTAACGCACGCAACACGCCACCGGCCGAATCCTGGATCGCCCAGCGGTAACCCGTGGTCGGGTTGCTCGGCAGGGTCAGGATCAGGTTTTGCCCGTTGTGCAATTGCACGGGGCATTCGCTTTGTTTTTCCACGGTCACGTTCTGTTTCGGTTGCGTGGCGCACGCGGCCAGCAAGGCGAGGGCGAGGGGGACAAACAGGCGGGTGGGGGACATGAGGTCAGTGGCTCCGGCATTCACGACGAACGGCGAGCATAACTGAAGATGAGACAAAGTGTGACAGCTGCGGAAGTCGGCGCTGTCAGTGCTGACGCCATCGCCGGCAAGCCGGCTCCTACAGGGGATTAGTCCAGCCACAAAACATGCGTACGACAAAAAAACCGTGTAGGAGCCGGCTTGCCGGCGATGGCGATTCCGCAGGCGCTACATAGCAATCAGAACAACACCTTCACCACATCCGCAAAGCACTTGGCGAAATGCACGGTAATCCCCTTCCTTTCGGCAACTCGCCGAAACCGCCAAAATTGTGTTTTGGCAGAATCAATTCAAAGATCTTCTGCCACAGATTTTCAGCTATATCCGCTATGCACTTGTCTGCTTTTTTACGGAACAACAGTAAAGTCATTTTATGTTGATGGGTAAGTCGGTAGTCCAGTTCGATTTATGTACTGTTCCACTTATGTCTGTATGTGTTTGCATGGCCTTCATTACATAATCTCCTGGGGTCAGCGCCCAGTTGGGTGTTGCCTTCCAATAACCGCTGCCATCAGGAATGATGCTGGTTTTGTATGGGGCAATGGGTAATGGACTTACCTTGATCAGTTCAATGTCGACCTGAGTACTGAAGTGGTATGCATTTCCTTGGATAGTTTGGTCGATCAGAGGAAGTGACTCTCCCTCAAGGGGTTTGGTTATTTCTGGTCGTTTAAGCAGTTTTTGGTAATGTACTTTTTCGCTTGGTTCGGAGATCTCTTCTTCTGGCCAATACCGTCGTTGCCTTACACGAACCCAGGCCTGCATAGGTATTTCAAGTCCTGTTCCTTCGGGTGTAAAGCTCCACGTCCCGTCCGGTTTTACCTCGGTCATGGGGTTCCAAACGTATTCAGCCCAAAAACTGAAGTTCAGTTCAGTGAAGGCAAACTTTTCGCCTTCCCCGTTCATTACCAGTTTTTCAACCTTATCCCCCTCTTTAGGACTCAAGATAGTCGGAGGGGCTAATTGCGTCTTTTCTTCCATGATTGCTCTCACTTTGATGGGCGATGAGCAATCGTTTTATCAGGACATGGAAATGAGTCCACCTGTCAGAAGTGTCAGTTCAGACAGGTGGTCGTTGTGCAGTGAGGCGAGGAATTAAAACAGTATCTTCGCCACATCCGCAAAACGCTTGGCAAAATGCACGGTAATCCCTTCCTTCAGATAATCCGGCAACTCGTCGAAACTGCCGCGATTCGGCTCCGGCAGAATCAATTCAAAAATCTTCTGCCGCCGCGCCGCAATCACCTTCTCGCGCACCCCGCCAATCGGCAAAACATGCCCGGTCAGCGTCAACTCGCCAGTCATGGCCACGCCTTTTTTTGGCGGCTGATTGCGTGCTAGCGAGAGCAAGGCGCTGGCCATGGTCACGCCGGCGCTCGGGCCGTCTTTCGGGGTGGCGCCTTCCGGTACGTGCAGGTGGACGAAGGCTTCATCGAAGAACTTCGGATCGCCGCCAAACGACTTCAGATTCGAACTGACGTAGCTGTAGGCAATTTCCGCCGACTCCTTCATCACGTCGCCCAGTTGCCCGGTGAGTTTGAAACCACGGTTGAGCGTGTGAATCCGCGTCGCTTCAATCGGCAGTGTCGCGCCGCCCATGCTGGTCCAGGCCAGGCCAGTGATCACGCCGGTACCGGACAGAACTTGCTCGTTGCGGAACACCGGATGGCCGAGTGAGGCTTCCAGGTCCTTCGGCGCGATTTTGATTACCGCTTTCGGCTCGTCGATCAGCTTCACTACGGCTTTACGCACCAGTTTGCCCAGTTGCTTTTCCAACTGTCGCACCCCGGCTTCACGGGCGTAACCGTCGATCAGCGCCTTCAACGCGGTGTCGCTGATGCTCAGGCTGCCTTTCGACACTCCAGCTTTCTCAAGCTGCTTGGGCCACAGATGACGCTTGGCGATGGCGATTTTTTCTTCGGTGATGTAACCCGACAGGCGAATCACTTCCATCCGGTCGAGCAACGGGCCGGGGATTGAATCGAGGGTGTTGGCGGTGCAGACGAACAGCACTTTCGACAGGTCCATCCGCAGATCGAGGTAGTGATCGAGGAATTCGACGTTCTGTTCCGGGTCGAGGGTTTCCAGCAGCGCCGAGGCCGGGTCGCCCTGGTAGCTTTGGCCCATTTTGTCGATTTCGTCGAGCATGATCACCGGGTTCATCACTTCGACGTCTTTCAACGCCTGCACGAGTTTGCCCGGTTGCGCGCCGATGTAGGTTCGGCGGTGGCCCTTGATCTCGGCTTCGTCGCGCATGCCGCCGAGGCTGAAGCGATAGAACGGTCGGCCAAGGGATTCGGCGATGGACTTGCCGACGCTGGTTTTACCCACGCCCGGCGGGCCGACCAGCAGCACAATGGAGCCGCTGATCTCGCCTTTGTAGGCCCCCACGGCGAGAAATTCGAGGATGCGGTCCTTGATGTCATCGAGGCCGGCGTGGTGCTTGTCCAGCACCTTGCGTGCGTGCTTGAGGTCGAGTTTGTCCTCGCCATACACGCCCCACGGCACCGAGGTCGCCCAGTCGAGGTAATTGCGCGTGACCGCGTACTCCGGCGATCCGGTCTCGAGGATCGACAGCTTGTTCATCTCCTCTTCGATGCGTTTCTGCGCCTGCGTCGACAACACCTTGCCGACCAGGCGCTGTTCGAACTGCTCGATGTCGGCGCTGCGGTCATCCTTGGTCAGGCCCAGCTCTTGCTGGATGACTTTTAACTGTTCTTTGAGGAAGAACTCGCGCTGATGCTCGCCGATCTTGCGGTTAACTTCGGCGGAAATTTCTTTTTGCAGCCGCGCGACTTCAACTTCCTTGCGCAGCATCGGCAGGACTTTTTCCATGCGCTTGAGCATCGGCACGCAGTCGAGCACTTCTTGCAGCTCGCTGCCGGTCGCCGAAGTCAGGGCGGCGGCGAAGTCGGTCAGCGGTGATGGATCGTTGGGGCTGAAGCGGTTGAGGTAGTTCTTCAGCTCTTCGCTGTACAGCGGGTTGAGCGGCAGCAGTTCCTTGATCGCATTGATCAGCGCCATGCCGTAGGCCTTGACCTCGTCGGTCGGCTCGGTTGGCTGGTGCGGGTACTCGACTTCCACCAGGTACGGTGGGCGATGGTGCTTGAGCCAGGTGCGAATACGCACGCGAGTCAGGCCCTGAGCGACGAATTGCAGTTTGCCGTTTTCGCGGCTGGCGTGGTGCACCTTGACCAGGGTGCCGTAGAGCGGCAGGGCCGAGGTGTCGAAATGGCGCGGGTCTTCCTGGGGCGTGTCCATGTAGAACAGGGCCAGGGAGTGATGATCGGATTTACTCACCAGATCCAGCGTTTCAGCCCACGGTTCTTCATTGACGATCACCGGCAGCACTTGGGCCGGGAAGAACGGGCGGTTGTGGATCGGGATGATGTAGACCTTGTCCGGCAGGTTCTGGCCGGGCAGCGCGAGGCCTTTGCCGGTGGAGTGGTGCGGGGCGTTTTCGGGGTCGGCGTAGTCGCTCGGGTCTTCGGGGAATTCTTGCTGGTCGCTCATGGGGCACCTGCGCAATGGGGTATGGGTCTTAGATGGGGCAGGTGGGGGGTGGTTTCAATGGCAGGAGGGATTTCGTAACGTGTGTTCAGGTTCTGGACAGGGTTGGAGATTTTTGGCGTCTGTCCGGGCCTCATCGCTGGCAAGCCAGCTCCTACAAAGGTTGCGCATACCCTGTAGGAGCTGCGATGCGGCGACCCGACTTGCCGGCGATAGCGGGCTGTCAGGAGGCGACAATCCCTCGGTGGGATTACGGGCGGATTTCGATCATCGTGCCGTCCGGCACCAGGCCCCATACCTCGCGCATGTCCATGTTGCGCATGGCGATGCAGCCGTCGGTCCAGTCCAGGGTGTGGAACAGGTTTTCAGGATTTTCTTCGGTGTCCGGCGTGCCGTGGATCATGATCATGCCGCCGGGCTCGACGCCTTCGCGCCGGGCGCGCGCAGAGTCGCTGATGTTCGGGTAGGAGATGTGCATCGCCAGGTTGAATTTATCGCTGACCTTGCGCCAGTCCAGCCAATAGAAACCTTCAGGCGTGCGTTTGTCGCCTTCCATCAGTTTCGGCCCCTTGGGGCGTTTGCCCAGGGAGATGCGATAGGTCTTCAGCGGCTTGCCGTCGTTGATCAATTGCAATTGGTGGGCGGACTTGAGAACCAGAACTTTGTCGATGACTTTGCCGTCCAGCGTTTCCGCAACGGAAGCCTGGGAGATAGCGACGAACGACAAGCAAAACAGGGCAAGCAACCAGCGCATTGAAACGATATCCCTAAGAGGTGTCGCGGCTATTTTATTTATAGATGTTTTTTAAGTGATGGCAGGCTGAGCAAGCGGCGGGATCGACTCGGATCGCACGGGGTAGACCTCGGTCCGCCGGTCAGCGAAGAAGCATTCTAAGGTACGACCCACCGTGCGGAAAGCCAGGTCAGACCACGGGATGTCGGCTTCGTCGAAAAGTGCCACTTCCAGGCTCTCGGGGCCGGCGGAAAAATCCAGGTCCACCAGCTCTGCACGAAAGAACACATGCACCTGACTGATGTGCGGCACATCGATCAACGTATAGATGCTCAAGTTACGCACCCGCGCGCAGGCTTCTTCGGCGGTCTCGCGAATGGCCGCCTGCTCGATGGTTTCACCGTTCTCCATGAAACCGGCGGGCAGGGTCCAGTAACCGAGCCGTGGCTCGATGGCGCGCCGGCACAGCAGCACTTTCGAGCCCCAGGTCGCCACGCAGCCGGCGACAATATTGGGGTTCTGGTAGTGAATCGCCTGACAGCTGTCACAGACAAAACGCAGACGCGAATCGCCTTCGGGAATGCGCTGGGTGACCGGGTTGCCGCACTGACTGCAAAATTTCATGCTTGGGTTCCTGAATGCTGCGCCTATCTTGGCGTGCGGCGGTGTCTGTCGGCAAGTTGTCGTTTAGCGACACTCCGCAGTTCGGGGGGTTGGGCGGTCGGTGTGATTGGTGCATGATGCGAGGTAGCGAATAAATCGAGAAGACTCATGCTGGACGAGCTACTGCATCGAGTAAGCAACCACATCCCACGCACACTGGAAACCGACAAGCGTTTCCCGGAGGCCGCGGTTCTGGTGCCCATCACTCGCAGTGATGAACCGGAACTGGTTCTGACCCTGCGCGCCAGCGGGCTCTCGACCCATGGCGGCGAAGTGGCCTTCCCCGGCGGACGCCGCGACCCGGAAGACCCGGACCTGATTTTCACCGCGCTACGCGAGGCCGAAGAAGAAATCGGCCTGCCGCCGGGGCTGGTCGAAGTGATCGGGCCGTTGAGCCCGCTGATTTCCCTGCACGGCATCAAGGTCACGCCTTATGTCGGCGTGATTCCGGATTTTGTCGAGTACCTGGCCAACGACGCCGAGATCGCTGCGGTGTTCAGCGTTCCCCTGGAATTCTTCCGCAAAGACCCGCGTGAACATACCCATCGCATCGATTACCAGGGCCGCAGTTGGTACGTGCCGAGTTATCGTTATGGCGAATACAAGATCTGGGGCCTGACCGCGATCATGATCGTCGAGTTGATCAACTTGCTCTATGACGCCAAAATCAGCCTGCACCAGCCGCCCAAGAGTTTTATCAACACCTGAAGCCATCGCTCGTATGGCGTGAAGCCGCGGCTGCCTGAGCCTGAGGACAACACGATGAAATACCGCCTGGGCGACGCCCGCGTCGACACCCATCCGCAAAGCTGGGTTGCCCCCAACGCCGTGCTGGTGGGCAAGGTCAAACTGGAAGAGGGCGCCAACGTCTGGTTCAACGCCGTGTTGCGTGGCGACAACGAACTGATCCTGATCGGCAAGAACAGCAACGTTCAGGACGGCACCGTGATGCACACCGACATGGGCTACCCGCTGACCATCGGCACCGGCGTGACCATCGGCCACAACGCCATGCTCCACGGCTGCACCGTCGGTGACTACAGCCTGATCGGTATTAATGCAGTGATCCTCAACGGCGCGAAAATCGGCAAGAACTGCATCATCGGCGCCAACTCGCTGATCGGCGAAGGCAAGGAAATTCCGGACGGTTCGCTGGTCATGGGCTCGCCCGGCAAGGTCGTGCGCGAGCTGACCGAGCCGCAGAAAAAAATGCTCGAGGCCAGCGCTGCGCACTATGTGCATAACGCCCAGCGTTATGCCCGCGATCTGGCAGAGCAGGAAGAATGAACACGCCCGAACGCCCGGTGCTATCGCCCTGCGTGAATATCTGTGCGCTGGACGACGATGACATCTGCACCGGGTGCCAGCGTACCGTGGCGGAAATCACGGGCTGGAGCCGGATGGACAACGAAGAGCGGCGCAAGGTGTTGGGGTTGTGCCATGAGCGGGCGAAGTCCAGCGGGTTGCTCTGGATGATCGGGGCAAAACCGGGAAATTGAGGTGCGGCCATCGCGAGCAGGCTCGCTCCCACAAGGGAATGCGATCAAATGTGGGAGCGAGCCTGCTCGCGAAAGCGTCAGCGCTGACACCACCGCCTCCTCTGAAGTAACCTGTGCGCCAATTTGACAGGTACCTCCATGCTCTTCCTGATCGCCTACATCAGCAGCGTCGTGCTGATCAACTACGCCTTCTCCACCGCGCCGCACCTGGACATCATCTGGTCTGCCTGGGGCGGTTTGGTCTTCGTCCTGCGCGACATGGTGCAAACCCGCTTCGGCCACGGTGCAATCGCAGCGATGCTCGCAGCGCTGGTGCTGTCCTATGTCACCTCCGATCCGTCCATCGCCCTGGCCAGCGCCACGGCCTTCGCGGTCTCCGAATGCATCGACTGGCTGGTGTTCAGCATCACCAAACGCCCGCTGCATGACCGCCTGTGGATAAGTTCGGCCCTGAGCATTCCCCTCGATACCTTCATCTTCTTCGGCATGATCGACGCGTTCACCCCGGCCGTGATCCTCACCGCCATGGGCTCGAAGTTCGCCGGCGTGACCGCCGTGTGGCTGATCATGGCGTGGCGCTTGCGCAAACTGGCCATCGCCGGCTGAAGCCAAACCCTCAGGTTCATGTAAAATGCCGCGCTTTCTCCCCATGGGAAGCGTGCCAGGCACCGCGACCCTCGATGATCCGCTCCTTTGAGGACCTGAGATGACCCGTATCGGAACTCCATTGTCGCCAACCGCGACCCGCGTATTGATGTGTGGCTGTGGTGAGTTGGGCAAGGAAGTGGTGATCGAGCTGCAACGCCTGGGCGTTGAGGTGATTGCCGTTGACCGTTACGCCAACGCGCCGGCCATGCAAGTCGCTCACCGCAGCCATGTGATCAACATGCTCGACGGCGCTGCCCTGCGTGCCGTGATCGAAGCCGAGAAGCCGCATTTCATCGTGCCGGAAATCGAAGCCATCGCCACCGCGACCCTGGTTGAACTGGAAGCCGAAGGCTTCACCGTGATCCCGACCGCCCGCGCCGCGCAACTGACCATGAACCGTGAAGGCATCCGTCGCCTGGCTGCTGAAGAGCTGGACCTGCCGACCTCGCCGTACCACTTTGCCGACACCTTCGAGGATTACAGCAAAGCCGTTCAGGACCTGGGCTTCCCGTGCGTGGTCAAGCCGGTGATGAGTTCGTCGGGCAAGGGCCAGAGCCTGCTGCGCAGCGTCGATGACGTGAAAACCGCGTGGGATTACGCGCAAGAAGGCGGCCGTGCCGGTAAAGGTCGGGTGATCGTCGAGGGCTTCATCGACTTCGATTACGAAATCACCTTGCTGACCGTGCGTCACGTCGGCGGCACCACGTTCTGCGCGCCGGTCGGTCACCGTCAGGAGAAGGGCGACTATCAGGAATCCTGGCAGCCACAAGCCATGAGCCCGGTTGCCCTGGCGGAATCCGAGCGTGTGGCCAAAGCGGTCACCGAAGCCTTGGGCGGTCGTGGTCTGTTTGGCGTCGAGCTGTTCATCAAAGGCGATCAGGTGTGGTTCAGCGAAGTCTCGCCGCGCCCGCACGACACCGGCCTGGTGACCCTGATTTCTCAGGACCTGTCGCAGTTCGCACTGCACGCACGGGCCATTCTGGGGCTGCCGATTCCATTGATCCGTCAGTTCGCGCCTTCGGCTTCGGCGGTAATTCTGGTGGAAGGGCAGTCGACCCAGACGGCTTTCGCCAATCTCGGCGCGGCATTGAGCGAGCCGGACACGGCGTTGCGTCTGTTCGGCAAACCTGAAGTGAATGGTCAGCGCCGGATGGGTGTGGCGCTGGCGCGGGATGAGTCGATCGAGGCTGCCCGTGCTAAAGCGACCCGTGCTTCTCAGGCGGTCGTAGTCGAGCTGTAACCGAGGCGCGCCTATCGCCAGCAGGCTAGCTCCCACAGGGTTATTGGGCGGTCACAGATTTTGTGTACACCCAATAATCCCGCCAGCAGGCTAGCTCCTACAGGGTTATTGGGCGGTCACAGATTTTGTGTACACCCAATAACCCTGTGGGAGCCAGCCTGCTGGCGATGCTTCTGGTTCAGGCCACCCGATTCAAATCGTTGTGACGCGTCTCTTTCAGGCACAGCACCGCAATCAAACTCAGTACCGCCGCCCCCGACACATACCCGCCGACATAACTCAAACCACCCATCGCCACCAGCTTCTGCGCGAAGAACGGTGCCGCCGAGGCTCCGACAATGCCGCCCAGGTTGTAGGCCGCTGACGCACCGGTATAACGCACGTGTGTCGGAAACAGCTCCGGCAGCAGCGCACCCATTGGCGCAAACGTCACGCCCATCAGAAACAGCTCGATGCACAGGAACAGCGCCACGCCCCAGGTCGAACCCTGGGTCAGCAGCGGCTCCATCAAGAACCCGGACAGAATCGCCAGCACGCCGCCGATGATCAGCACCGGTTTGCGCCCGTAACGGTCACTGGCCCAGGCCGACAACGGTGTCGCGGCGGCCATGAACAGCACCGCAAAACACAGCAGCGCGAGGAAGGTCTCGCGGGTGTAGCCCAGCGTCGACACGCCATAACTCAGTGAAAACACCGTCGAGATGTAGAACAGCGCGTAGCACACCACCATCGAACCGGCACCCAGCAGCATCGGCGCCCAATACTGGCTGAACAACTCGACCAGCGGGATCTTCACTCGCTCCTGACGGGCCATGGCATTGGCGAACACCGGGGTTTCGTGCAGCTTGAGGCGCACGTACAAGCCGACCATCACCAGCGCGGCGCTGAGCAGGAACGGGATCCGCCAGCCCCACGAACGGAACTGTTCGTCATTTAGCGTCATTGCCAGCGTCAAAAACAGCCCGTTGGCCGCGAGAAAGCCGATCGATGGACCAAGCTGCGGGAACATGCCGAACCAGGCGCGCTTGCCCTTGGGCGCGTTTTCCGTCGCCAGCAATGCCGCGCCGCCCCATTCGCCGCCCAGGCCCAAACCCTGGCCGAAGCGCAGCACGCAGAGCAGGATCGGCGCCCAGGCCCCGATGCTGTCGTAACCCGGCAGCACGCCGATCAGCGTGGTGCACACGCCCATCAGCAGCAAGGAGGCGACCAGGGTCGATTTGCGCCCGATGCGGTCACCGAAGTGGCCGAACAGTGCCGAGCCCAGTGGCCTGGCGAGGAACGCGATGCCGAATGTGAGAAACGCCGAGAGCATCTGGGCCGTGCCGGAGGTCTGCGGAAAAAACACCGGACCGATCACCAGCGCGGCGGCAGTGGCGTACACGTAGAAGTCGTAGAACTCGATGGCGGTGCCGATGAAACTCGCAGTCGCCACGCGGGTGGCGGAGTTCGTCGGTTGCACAGGCGTGGTTTCGGTGTAGGTCGTGCTGGTAGTCATGCGGTAATCCCTGACAGTCATGTGCCCCAGTGGAGCGAATTATTATGGTCGAACACCCAGGGATGTGGGTTTGATGCGGGGGTGCGGGTAGCACGGGGGTGGGGCGGGGCTTGGGTAAGCGGCGTCGATTATGCCACGGTCGGAAACGCTTTTTGTAGGAGCCGGCTTGCCGGCGATAGCGATTTCAAGGACGCCATCGCCGGCAAGCCGGCTCCTACAAGGGCGGGTTGTCACACAGTTGTGGGGGTTGCAGCCGTGTGCCAGATCAACACGCGGGTCACGCGGTTGTCTTCGGTCTCCAGAATCTCCAGCCGATAACGCCCGATCTTCAGGCATACCGCACTGTCCGGAATTGTCTCCAGCGCTTCGGTCACCAGCCCGTTAAGGGTTTTCGGGCCATCGCTGGGCAAATGCCAGCCGAGGCTTTTGTTCAGGTCGCGAATCGACGCCGCACCGTCGATCACCAGGCGTCCATCGGCCTGCGGATGGATGTGCGGGTTGTCCAGGCTGTGCTGGCTTTCGAATTCGCCGACGATTTCTTCGAGAATGTCTTCCAGCGTGACGATGCCGAGCACTTCGCCATACTCGTCGACCACCATGCCCAGGCGCCGCTGCTGTTTGTGAAAATTCAACAGTTGCAGCTGCAACGGTGTGCTTTCCGGTACGAAATACGGGTCGTGACACGCGGCCAGCAGTGCTTCGCGAGTGAGTTGGCCGTCGGGCAGCAGATGGCGGATCTGCCGGGTGTTGAGCACCGCCTCGACCTGGTTGATGTCACTGTGGAACACCGGCAGGCGCGTGCGCCGGTTGGCCCGAAGCTGTTCGAGGATTTCTTCGATGGAGTCGTCGAGGTTGATCCCGTCGACATCGCTGCGCGGCACAAGAATGTCGTTGACCGTGATGTTGTCCAGCGCGTGGATGCCGGACACCGCGTGCGGACGGCAAACCGGTTGTTGGTCGTCGTGACGATCCTTCGGCGTCTCGTCCTCGCTCTGCTGCACCACTTTGGCCTTGCGGGCAAACGGCCGCATCAGCAACTGGCTGATGCCATTGAGCAGCCAGGCGGCCGGGTAGATGATTTTCAGCGGCGCGCGGAGCAAGGTGTTGCCCAGCGCCAGGACCGCGTCGGGATAGCGGACGGCCAGGGTGCGCGGCAGGTAGTCGGCAAACACCAGCAGAATCGCGCCGGCCCCCAGGCACGCGGCCCATGGGCCGTTTTCAGCCCAAGTGAAAATCGCCAGCAAAGTGCTGATGACCACTACCAGTGCACGGCACAGGGTGTTGCAGAGAATCAGGCTGTTGAGCGGAAAACTCAGCTTTGCCACCGGTTTGTCGCTTGCGCGCGAGGCGGTGCGCTGGGCCAGCAAGTGCTGGTGTGCCGCTTCAATGGCGGTGAACAGCCCCGACCATAAAATCAGCAGGGCCACTACGGCGAGCATCGGCCCTATGGGCAAGTCGTCCATTTATGCCGCCCGTCAGATGTGCAGGATGTATTCACGGACCAGCTTGCTGCCGAAATACGCGAGCATCAACAGGCAGAAACCGGCGAGGGTCCAGCGAATGGCCTTGTGTCCGCGCCAGCCGAGGCGGTTGCGGCCCCAGAGCAGCACGCTGAAGACGATCCAGGCCAGGCACGCCAGCAAGGTTTTGTGCACCAGATGCTGGGCGAACAGATTGTCGACGAACAGCCAGCCAGAGATCAGCGACAGCGACAGCAAGGTCCAGCCGGCCCACAGGAAACTGAACAGCAGGCTTTCCATGGTTTGCAGCGGCGGGAAGTTCTTGATCAGTCCGGACGGGTGCTTGTGCTTGAGTTGATGGTCCTGAACCAGCAGCAGCAAGGCCTGGAACACCGCGATGGTGAACATGCCGTAGGCCAGGATCGACAACAGGATATGCGCGAGGATGCCCGGCTCTTCGTCGATGATCTGCACCGTGCCGGCCGGGGCGAACTGTGCCAGCAGCACGGTGGCGGCGCCTAACGGAAACAGCAATATCAGCAGGTTTTCCACCGGGATCCGCGAGCAGGCCAGCAGCGTCAGGGCAATGACCGCTGCGGCGATCAGGCTGGCGGCGCTGAAAAAGTCCAGGCCCAGGCCAATCGGTGTCAGCAGGTGGGTGAACAGGCTGGCGCTGTGAGCCAGCACGGCGAGCACGCCGAGCGTGACCAGCAGGCGTTTGTTCGCCTTGGCGCCGGTGGCCAGGCGAGAGCCCTGATAAATGGTCGCAGCGGCATATAAGCAGGCGGCGGCGAGGGTGGTAAGCAAACTGGGTGACAAGGGGAGCATAAATCCTGTTAGGCAAGCCCGAAAGGCGCTGAGTTTGGCATAGAACCCACACACCACGAAAGTGCGAGGTGTCCGCCAGTCGCAGTCTTCGCTATAATCCGCGACCTGCCCACGCCGCAGGCTCGCCGAGCACATGTTGATTCCGGTCTGGGCCGCCATTATCCCGGTCTACACAGGGCCTGAAAGGATCGCGCAATGTTTGAAAACTTAACCGACCGTCTCTCGCAGACGCTGCGCCATGTCACCGGCAAGGCCAAGCTGACCGAGGACAACATCAAAGACACCCTGCGCGAAGTGCGCATGGCGTTGCTTGAAGCCGACGTCGCCTTGCCGGTGGTGAAGGACTTTGTCAATTCGGTCAAGGAACGCGCCGTCGGCACCGAGGTGTCGCGCAGCCTGACGCCGGGCCAGGCCTTCGTGAAGATCGTCCAGGCCGAACTCGAAAGCCTGATGGGCGCGGCCAACGAAGACCTGAACCTGAGCGCCGTTCCGCCCGCCGTCGTATTGATGGCCGGTTTGCAGGGCGCCGGTAAAACCACCACCGCCGGTAAACTTGCGCGCTTCCTTAAAGAGCGCAAGAAGAAGTCGGTGATGGTGGTGTCCGCGGACGTTTACCGTCCGGCGGCGATCAAGCAGCTGGAAACCCTGGCCAACGACATCGGCGTGACGTTCTTCCCGTCCGACCTGAGCCAGAAGCCGGTCGACATCGCGCAAGCGGCTATAAAAGAAGCAAAGCTTAAGTTTATTGATGTGGTCATCGTCGATACCGCCGGTCGTCTGCACATCGACGAAGAGATGATGGGCGAGATCAAGGCGTTGCACGCCGCGATCAACCCGGTCGAAACGCTGTTCGTGGTCGACGCCATGACCGGCCAGGATGCCGCCAACACGGCCAAGGCCTTCGGCGATGCACTGCCGCTGACCGGTGTGATCCTGACCAAGGTCGACGGCGACGCCCGTGGCGGTGCCGCACTGTCCGTTCGTGCCATCACCGGCAAGCCGATCAAGTTCATCGGTATGGGCGAGAAGACCGAAGCCCTTGAGCCGTTCCATCCGGAGCGTATCGCTTCGCGGATCCTCGGCATGGGCGACGTGCTCAGCCTGATCGAACAGGCCGAAGCGACGCTCGACAAGGACAAGGCCGACAAGCTGGCCAAGAAGCTGAAGAAGGGCAAGGGCTTCGACCTCGAAGACTTCCGCGATCAGCTGCAACAGATGAAGAACATGGGCGGCCTCGGTGGCCTCATGGACAAACTGCCGAACATCGGCGGTGTGAACCTGGCGCAAATGGGCAATGCCCAGGGCGCGGCAGAGAAACAATTCAAGCAGATGGAAGCCATCATCAATTCCATGACCCCGGCCGAGCGCCGCGACCCTGAGCTGATCAGCGGTTCGCGCAAACGCCGGATCGCCATGGGTTCCGGCACTCAGGTGCAGGACATCGGTCGCTTGATCAAGCAGCACAAGCAGATGCAGAAGATGATGAAGAAATTCTCCGCGAAAGGCGGAATGGCCAAAATGATGCGCGGCATGGGCGGTATGTTGCCCGGCGGCGGCATGCCGAAAATGTAAAGAATTCGCGCAGGGGCTTGCTCTTGCGCAGCCCACACGGAAGTGGGATCTCCAGCAAACCCGCACTTGGCGGGAGCTGACTGGCCGTTTTCAACGACGGCTCTATAGCAAATCTGGTTGGCGTCCGATAGGCCGCCGGAAAAAGACATTTGCAAAAGTCCGGATATTCCTTAGAATATGCGGCCTTTCGGGCACCTATGCCCGCTGTGCCTTTAGATTTGCAGCACCGACTACAGGAACGATGTTCACATGCTAACAATCCGTCTTGCCCTTGGCGGCTCCAAAAAGCGCCCGTTTTACCACTTGACCGTAACCGACAGCCGCAACCCGCGCGACGGTTCGCACAAGGAACAGGTTGGTTTCTTCAACCCTGTTGCTCGTGGTCAAGAAGTCCGTCTGTCCGTGAACCAAGAGCGCGTAGCCTACTGGCTGAGCGTTGGTGCACAACCTTCTGAGCGTGTTGCTCAGTTGTTGAAGGACGCTGCTAAGGCTGCGGCCTGAGCAATATGAACGCGACGCCAGCCATTGCTGATGATTTGATCGTTATCGGCAAGATTTATTCTGTTCATGGCGTTCGCGGCGAAGTGAAGGTGTATTCCTTTACTGATCCGACTGAAAACCTGTTGCAGTACAAAACCTGGACGCTCAAGCGCGAAGGCAATGTGAAACAGGTCGAGCTGGTCAGCGGACGCGGGAGCGACAAGTTCCTGGTCGCAAAGCTCAAGGGTCTTGATGATCGTGAAGAAGCGCGTCTTCTGGCCGGTTATGAGATCTGCGTGCCGCGCAACCTGTTCCCTGAATTGACCGACGGCGAGTACTACTGGTACCAGCTGGAAGGTCTGAAGGTTATTGATCACCTTGGGCAATTGCTCGGGAAAATCGATCATCTTCTGGAAACCGGCGCCAATGATGTAATGGTGGTCAAGCCTTGCGCTGGCAGCCTGGATGATCGCGAACGCCTGTTGCCCTATACGGAGCAATGTGTGTTGGCTGTCGACCTTGCCGCAGGCGAGATGAAGGTGGATTGGGACGCGGACTTCTAAGCGTGGCTAACTTGCGCGTAGAAGTGATCAGTTTGTTTCCCGAGATGTTCTCCGCCATCAGCGAGTACGGCATCACCAGTCGGGCGGTGAAACAGGGGCTCTTGCAGCTCACCTGTTGGAATCCGCGAGACTACACGACGGATCGACATCACACTGTGGACGATCGCCCATTTGGCGGTGGCCCGGGCATGGTGATGAAGATCAAGCCCCTGGAAGATGCTCTGGTTCAGGCCAAGGCAGCAGCCGGGGAGGCGGCGAAGGTGATTTACCTGTCCCCCCAAGGCCGTCAACTGACTCAGTCGGCGGTACGCGAGTTGGCGAATCTGGATGCATTGATCCTGATTGCCGGCCGCTATGAAGGCATTGACGAGCGTTTTATTGATGCTCATGTCGATGAAGAGTGGTCGATTGGCGACTATGTACTGTCTGGCGGCGAGCTGCCGGCGATGGTCCTGATCGATGCGGTTACACGACTGCTGCCTGGAGCTTTAGGGCATGCGGACTCCGCCGAGGAAGATTCCTTTACGGATGGTTTGCTGGATTGCCCGCACTACACCCGACCGGAGGTGTATGCGGATCAGCGTGTTCCCGACGTATTGCTAAGTGGCAATCACGCGCACATCCGGCGTTGGCGTTTACAGCAGTCCCTTGGTAGGACCTTTGAACGACGCGCCGATCTTCTGGAAAGCCGCTCGCTTTCTGGAGAAGAGAAGAAGCTGCTCGAGGAATACATCCGCGAGCGGGACGATAGTTAACAACGTATCGATGGTAAGTCCGTTGATTTACCTTAGGAGCACAGCATGACTAACAAAATCATCCTTGCACTCGAAGCAGAGCAGATGACCAAAGAGATCCCTACCTTTGCCCCGGGCGACACCATTGTCGTTCAGGTGAAAGTGAAGGAAGGCGACCGTTCGCGTCTGCAAGCGTTCGAAGGTGTTGTTATCGCCAAGCGTAACCGCGGCGTAAACAGTGCTTTCACCGTTCGTAAAATCTCCAACGGTGTTGGCGTAGAGCGTACTTTCCAGACCTACAGCCCGCAAATCGACAGCATGGCCGTTAAACGTCGCGGTGACGTACGTAAAGCCAAGCTGTACTACCTGCGTGACCTGTCCGGTAAAGCAGCTCGCATCAAGGAAAAACTGGCTTAAGTCCAGCTTCCGATGCAGAAAAAAGCAGCCTACGGGCTGCTTTTTTGTTGCCCGCCATTTATCCCGGAATTTCGTTTCAGGCTGTAGACCCATGACCGCTCGTGAGCAAGAAATCGAACGCCGCACCGAACTCTCGGTGAGCCGCGTGACCAAGGCGGTTTTCCCGTCGACCACCAACCACCACAACACCCTGTTCGGCGGCACTGCGCTGGCCTGGATGGATGAAGTGTCATTCATCACCGCCACCCGCTTTTGCCGGCTACCGTTGGTGACCGTTTCCACGGACCGTATCGACTTCAATCACGCAATCCCTGCCGGCTCCATCGTTGAACTGGTCGGGCGGGTGATCAAGGTCGGCAACACCAGCCTCAAGGTCGAAGTTGAAGTATTTGTTGAAAGCATGAGCTGTGATGGTCGCGAGAAGGCGATTCATGGGCAGTTCAGCTTTGTGGCGATTGATGAAGACAAGCGGCCGGTGCCGGTGTTGCCTGGGTTTGCCGCCTGACGCGGGACCGAGGTGTGGCCTTCGCGGGCAAGTCGGGTCGCCGCACCGCTCGCTCCTGCAGGTATTAAGTAGACCCTTTTAGGAGCGTGGCTTGCCCGCGAATCGATCTATCAGGCGCCGCCGACCTGCGGTTGAATCAACGCCAGCAACGACCACCCCGCCGAAGGCTTCAACGGACTGTCCGGCGTCGCGACATGCACCCATCCGCTGTCATTGCGAGCGAACAGCAATGCCGCGCGCTCCCCGTGCAGCGCCCGGTAATCCTCCCTGCCGAACCCCTCCGTCAGAGTTGTGCTGTACAGCTCGGCCCCCTGATGCAGCAGATTAGCCAGTTTGTTGTAGGTCAGTTCCTCAACTCCGCCGAAGGTCGGCAGGCCTTGGCTCAAGCCGTCACCCGACGTACGGGCGATGATGAAGCTGTACACCACTACGGCGAGGAGGGCGCCGATAGGGTCGATGACGATGCCTTCCCAACGCAGGATGTTGGCAATCGAGGCTTTGGGGGCGCCACACCAATACCGCCAAAAGCCAACAGAATCTGTTGCTCGTTCATTGAGTCTTCCTGTTCCTTGAAGTAGCGGGCTATGAAAGACTAGCGGTGGTTTTTACTGTTCACCTTTTTTTCGCGCGCAGTCTCAAGACTGCATGTTTCGAGTGCCCATGCCTGCCATCGATCATCCACTGATAGACCAATTCCTCGACGCGTTATGGCTGGAGAAAG
The DNA here is from genome assembly GCF_014852385.1 of Pseudomonas sp. PDM03. NCBI lineage: Bacteria > Pseudomonadati > Pseudomonadota > Gammaproteobacteria > Pseudomonadales > Pseudomonadaceae > Pseudomonas > Pseudomonas sp. PDM03. The sequence continues at coordinate 50,792 of NZ_JACVBM010000024.1, forward strand.
GCCTTTCCGACAACACTCGCGATGCTTATCGCAGTGACCTGGCCTTGTTTAATGGCTGGCTGCAGGAGAAGGGACTGGAGTTGATCAACGCCGGTCGCGAGCTGATCCTCGATCACCTGGCCTGGCGCCTGGAGCAGAATTACAAACCCCGTTCCACTGCGCGATTTCTCTCGGGTGTTCGAGGTTTTTATCGTTATCTGTTGCGGGAAAAGTTGATCGCGGTCGATCCGACGTTACGCGTTGATATGCCTCAACTCGGTAGGCCATTGCCAAAATCCTTGTCGGAAGCCGATGTGGAAGCACTGCTGAAGGCGCCGGATCTGAGTGAAGCGATCGGCCAGCGTGACCGCGCCATGCTCGAAGTACTGTACGCCTGCGGTTTGCGGGTGACGGAACTGATCAGCCTGACGCTGGAGCAGGTCAACCTGCGCCAGGGCGTGCTGCGGGTGATGGGCAAGGGCAGCAAGGAGCGGCTGGTGCCGATGGGCGAAGAGGCGATTGTCTGGGTCGAGCGTTACATGCGCGACGCCCGCGGCGAGCTGCTCGGCGGGCGGCCGAGCGATGTGCTGTTCCCCAGTCAGCGCGGCGAACAGATGACCCGCCAGACGTTCTGGCACCGCATCAAGCATCAGGCCAAGGTTGCCGGGATTGGCAAATCGCTGTCGCCGCACACGCTGCGTCACGCGTTCGCCACGCACCTGCTCAACCATGGCGCCGACTTGCGAGTGGTGCAGATGCTGCTCGGCCATAGCGACCTGTCGACCACTCAGATCTACACCCACGTTGCCCGGGCACGCTTGCAGGACCTGCATGCCAAACACCATCCGCGTGGATGATCACAATCCCTACAAGGATCGCGGCGTTTTCGCTGGGCGGGCGTTGTCTTGTCACCCCACATTCGGCCACACAGCCCTTATGTGGTAGGCTTTGCCGGTTTGCACGATGGGCGGTTATGACCCGGTGTTTCGGCACGGGCGTTCTGGTCGTCCCATTTGTCCGCCTTCAGGAGTTCTCATGCGTCTGACCCAGATTTTCGCCGCCGCAGCCATTGCGTTGGTCAGCACCCTTGCCGTCGCCGATGATGCGGCCGACAAAGCCATTCGTAAAAGCCTGGAAACCCTCCAGCTCGAAGTGCCGGTAGAAAGCATTTCCGCCAGTCCGCTGCCGGGCCTGTATGAAGTCAAACTGCAGGGCAGCCGCGTGCTGTATGCCAGTGCCGACGGTCAATACGTGGTTCAGGGCTACATGTTTCAGCTCAAGGACGGCAAGCCGGTCAACCTGACCGAAAAAGCTGAACGCCTGGGCATTTCCAAGCTGGTCAACGCCATTCCTGTTGCGGAAACCGTGGTCTACCCGGCCATCGGCGAAACCAAATCGCACATCACCGTGTTTACCGACACCACCTGCCCGTACTGCCACAAGCTGCATGCCGAAGTGCCTGAGCTGAACAAGCGCGGCATCGAAGTGCGCTACGTCGCGTTCCCGCGCCAGGGCCTGGGCTCGCCGGGTGACGAACAGCTGCAAGCGGTCTGGTGCTCGAAAGACAAGAAAGCGGCCATGGACAAAATGGTCGACGGCAAGGAAATCAAGGCCGCCAAGTGCGATAACCCGGTTTCCAAACAGTTCGCCCTCGGTCAGTCGATTGGCGTGAACGGCACACCGGCCATCGTTTTGGCCGACGGTCAGGTCATTCCGGGCTACCAGCCTGCGCCACAAGTCGCCAAACTGGCGCTGGGCGCGAAGTAAATTCGCATCGTCACGGCCAGCCTTTGACGATCATGGTCCGGCGGCAACATTTGCCGGGCCATTAATAGAGAGCCGCGAGCATGCGGCTGTTTTCACGGCCGGCCTTGAGTCGGCCGTTTTATGGGGAGTTCACAGTGAAACCGGTCAAAGTAGGCATCTGTGGGTTAGGGACCGTCGGTGGCGGTACCTTCAACGTACTTCAGCGCAACGCCGAGGAAATTGCTCGTCGTGCCGGGCGTGGAATCGAAGTGGCACAAATTGCCATTCGCACGCCAAAGCCTCAGTTCCAAACGACCGGTATTGCGATTACCAACGATGTCTTCGAAGTGGCCACGAACCCTGAGATCGACATCGTTATAGAGCTGATGGGCGGCTACACCGTTGCCCGCGAGCTGGTACTCAAGGCCATCGAGAATGGCAAGCATGTGGTCACCGCGAACAAGGCGCTTATCGCCGTTCACGGTAATGAAATTTTCGCCAAGGCTCGCGAGAAGGGCGTGATCGTTGCGTTCGAAGCGGCCGTGGCCGGTGGTATTCCGGTGATCAAGGCGATCCGTGAAGGCCTGTCCGCCAACCGGATCAACTGGGTCGCCGGCATCATCAACGGCACCGGCAACTTCATCCTCACCGAGATGCGCGAGAAGGGTCGCACCTTCGAAGACGTACTCGCCGAGGCGCAGGCCCTGGGTTACGCCGAAGCCGATCCGACCTTCGACGTTGAAGGCATCGACGCGGCCCACAAGCTGACGATCCTGGCCTCCATCGCGTTCGGCATTCCGCTGCAATTCGACAAGGCCTACACCGAAGGCATCACCAAGTTGACCACGGCTGACGTGAACTACGCCGAAGCGCTGGGCTATCGCATCAAGCACCTGGGCGTCGCTCGCAGCACGGCGGCTGGCATCGAGTTGCGCGTGCACCCGACGTTGATCCCGGCCGATCGCCTGATCGCCAACGTCAACGGCGTGATGAACGCGGTGATGGTCAACGGTGACGCTGCCGGTTCGACCCTGTTCTACGGCGCCGGTGCCGGCATGGAGCCGACCGCTTCGTCGGTGATCGCCGACCTGGTAGACGTGGTTCGCGCCATGACTTCCGATCCGGAAAACCGCGTGCCGCACCTGGCCTTCCAGCCGGATTCGCTGTCGGCGCATCCGATCCTGCCGATCGAAGCCTGCGAAAGCGCTTACTACTTGCGCATTCAGGCCAAGGACCATCCGGGCGTGCTGGCTCAGGTCGCGAGCATCCTGTCGGAGCGTGGCATCAACATCGAATCGATCATGCAGAAAGAAGTCGAAGAGCATGACGGTCTGGTGCCGATGATCCTGCTGACCCACCGTGTGCTGGAACAGCACATGAACGACGCGATTGCCGCCCTCGAAGCCCTCACGGGCGTGGTCGGTCCGGTTGTACGGATCCGCGTCGAGCACCTGAACTAAGCCGTTATCGTTCACCGGGCCTGCGTGCGGGCCCGGGTTTGCGAACACTGTCCATTGGAGTCAGTCATGCGTTATATCAGCACCCGCGGCCAGGCACCGGCCCTGAATTTCGAAGACGTCCTGCTGGCCGGTCTGGCCACTGACGGCGGTTTGTACGTCCCGGAAAACCTGCCACGTTTCACCCAGGAAGAAATCGCTTCCTGGGCCGGCCTGCCGTATCACGAACTGGCCTTCCGGGTGATGCGCCCGTTCGTCACCGGCAGCATTCCTGATGCCGATTTCAAAAAGATTCTTGAAGAAACCTATGGCGTGTTCTCGCACAACGCCGTGGCACCGTTGCGTCAACTGAACGGCAATGAGTGGGTGCTGGAGCTGTTCCACGGCCCGACCCTGGCGTTCAAGGACTTCGCCCTGCAACTGCTCGGTCGCCTGCTTGATTACGTGCTGGAAAAGCGCGGTGAGCGCGTGGTGATCGTCGGCGCCACTTCCGGTGATACCGGTTCGGCCGCCATCGAAGGCTGCAAGCACTGCGAAAACGTCGACATCTTCATCCTGCACCCGCATAACCGCGTATCGGAAGTGCAGCGTCGGCAGATGACCACGATCTTCGGCGAGAACATCCACAACATCGCCATCGAAGGCAACTTCGATGACTGCCAGGAAATGGTCAAGGCGAGCTTCGCCGACCAAAGCTTCCTCAAGGGCACGCGTCTGGTGGCGGTGAACTCGATCAACTGGGCGCGGATCATGGCCCAGATCGTCTACTACTTCCACGCAGCCCTGCAACTGGGTGGCCCGGCGCGTTCGGTGTCGTTCTCGGTGCCGACCGGCAACTTCGGCGACATCTTCGCCGGTTACCTGGCGCGCAACATGGGCCTGCCGATCAACCAGTTGATCGTCGCCACCAACCGCAACGACATCCTGCACCGCTTCATGAGCGGCAATCAGTACGTCAAGGAAACCCTGCACGCCACGTTGTCGCCGTCGATGGACATCATGGTGTCGTCGAACTTCGAGCGTCTGCTGTTCGACCTGCACGGTCGCAACGGCGCGGCGATTGCCGGGTTGATGGATTCGTTCAAGCAGGGCGGCGGCTTCAGCGTTGAACAGGAGCGTTGGACCGAAGCGCGCAAGCTGTTCGATTCGCTGGCTGTGGATGATGCGCAAACTTGCGAAACGATTGCTGAGGTTTACGAGCAGACGGGTGAGTTGCTGGATCCGCACACGGCTATCGGTGTGAAGGCTGCGCGTGAATGCCGTCGTAGTCTGGATATTCCGATGGTGATCCTTGGCACTGCGCACCCGGTCAAATTCCCGGATGCGGTTGAGAAGGCAGGCGTGGGTAAAGCGCTGGAGTTGCCTGTTCACCTTGCCGATCTGTTTGAGCGGGATGAGCGTTGCACGGTGTTGCCGAATGATCTTAAGGCTGTACAGGCTTTTGTCAGTCAGCATGGGAATCGTGGGAAGCCGTTGTAATCGGTTGGATTGATTGGGGGCATATCCGTTGCTGCGGTGAGGGCGGCTATTGGTTTCGCTTTTACAGCGAGTCACTTTGGAAAAGCCCCAAAGTAACCAAAGGGCTCTTGCCCCTTTCGTTCGGTGCCTCGCCTAGGCTCGGCATGCCCTCGCTCCGGTCCTGCTCCGTGGGCCCGCCGCCATCGGCCATCCATGGCCGGGGGCGGCTACCGCGGCATCCCTGCCGCGGTGCCCACTGCGCAGAACCTCCACTCGGCCTCTCGAGGGGGCGACTACCGCCACAGCCGCCGAGGCGGCCTGAAAGCCGACCTGGCTCTTCGGTTGTTCGCGTTGTCCTTCTTTGATGCGTTCACTCATTCCGGACTGTGCACCACTCCCCTGTAGGGGCCGGCTTGCTGCGGGCGGCGTTCCGACGATGGCATCCGTCCAGTCAATAAATGTGCTGACTGACCCACCGCTATCGCCAGCAAGCCGGCTCCTACACGGTGATTGGGTTCACACGATTCAAAATTGTAGGAGCCAGCTTGCTGGCGATGGGCGTCAACGATAACGCGGGCTGTCTGAATGAACGCGTTGTCCGGTCGTTTTTCGCGGGCAAGCCTCGCTCCTACAGGGAATCGCGTACGCTTTTGATTTCCACCACTCATCAGGCCGAGCGTTAGCTCGCCTTGCGCTTTTGATCTGAGCGCCCCCTCGAGAGGCCGAGCGCAGGTTCTGCGTAGTGGGCAACCCGGCATGGATGCCGGGTTAGCCGCCCCCGGCCATGGATGGCCGATGGCGGCGGGCCCACGGAGCAGGACCGGAGCGAGGGCATGGCGAGCCTTAGCGAGCCACCGAACGAAAGGGGCAAGAGCCCTTGGTTACTTGGGGCTCTTCCAAGTGACTCGCCGTAAGGGCGAAACCAATAGCCGCCCTCACCGAAGAAACGGATATTCACCCGATCCCGATCCCGATCCCGATCCCGATCCCAACCAACCACCAAAACCCAAGCCATACACAAACCTGTCATCTACCCCATGCATGCTCTACCCACCAGAGACGCCGACGCGCCTGCACCTGGAATCCAGAACTTTCTTCTCGGGCCAATGGTCACTTAATGTGAACACGCCCCAGGCACTTTGTTTTCGGACTATTGAGTGGTGATCGAGATGGAAAGTATCAATCTATTGCTCGGTGAGGCTCTGAGCCCGTACCAGGTAACGTTGACCCCCTCAGGCGCTCACGGCGAATGCCTGGTGACACTGAAGAGCACAACCGGCGCCATCGTGGTCGAGCGGGAGTTCAATCAGGCCCAGTTGACCGACAAACGTCTGCTCACAGATGTGGTCGACGGCTTGCATCGCGATCTGATGATTGCCGAAGGACGCCTGGAACCCTGCGTTATCGCGGCATTGCGCAATGCTGCACAGGACAAGGTCGTGGCCCGCAGTAATTGAATTGTCTTTTGTGGGAACCTTCCTGGACCCAGGTCAGTCAGAGCATGTAACAGCAAGATCAAGCATTGTGCTCCGGTGCTTGTAGTCGTGCTGCCACTGGTCTTTTTGTAGACCACGTTTAACCCCGAGATGTCTCCCCACTTCTCGGGGTTTCTTTTTGCCCGCGATTTGTCATTCCAGCGCCTGTTGCTCGAAATACTTCCTGGATTCTTCCAGATAGGCACCGCGACTTTCCGGGTCGAGCCACGCGGCGTACGCCTCGCTCAAGCGATCGTGAGGCATTTTTCGCAGCAATTGATTGATCTCGACAATCGCCTGCCGACCTTTGGGCGTGTCGGTGCAGCCAATGTAACCGGACAAGAATTTCTCGGCGCCGCGAATCGGGTAGAACTGCAATTCATCCTCGGCGATCCCTTGCTGTTGGGCCTGATAGCGGATTTCCGGGCGGTATCCCAACAGCAGCCGCAAGCGCCCCAGGCGTTGCATCTGCAACAGGCTGCCCAAGGCGTCGTTGCCGTAGTGCGGGGTCAGCGAGTCAGGTGGTGCCTGTTTGAGCAGCGCGTCGAGGTAATCACCATAGTTACGCTCGGCGATAATGCCCAACTTCTCGCCGCCGCTCGCCAGGAAGGCCGCCAGGTCCAGTTCACCGTCCTGGATGAAGGGGGCAAGCGTCCCACTGTCAACGCGCCGCACGGCGACGCCGTTACTCATGGCCCGAAACACCGGAATGGAAAACGCGATCCAGCGTTCGCGTTCCTTGCTCCGGTTCAACGCCGCATCGCAGGTAAGGGACGGCTCGTGGAGCATTTGCAAGGCGCGAGCACGGTTGACTCGCATCAAGGTGTGTTCGTATTGCGGCATGCCGGCGATCAACAGCGGCAACAGTTGGTCGATGACGCCCAGGCCCTTTTTCGGTCCTTCGAAAATCGTCAGCGGTGGCAGATCCCGCAACAGCCAGATCATGGTTTCCTTGGGCTGCGCCATCGCCGACGAGGTCGGACCGATGAGCAAGGCTATCGCCGCGAGCGCACACATCACCCTCCTGCCGTGCGACAGGCAGTCTGTGATGAGCAGCGAAAGCAGGCGTTTCAGCTTAGATGGCCCCGTCTTCACGCAGCTTTGCGATCTGTTCCTTGTCGTAGCCAAGATCGTTGAGTACCTGCGCATTGTGTTCGCCCAACTGCGGCCCGACCCATTGCGAACTGCCGGGTGTCTCTGAGAGTTTCGGCACAATTCCCGGCATCTTGAAATCTTTGCCGTCCGGCAGCTTCGCCTTCAGGAACATTTCCCGAGCCAGGTACTGCGGATCACTGAACATGTCTTCGGCGCTGAAGATCCGGCTGGCGGGGACATCAGCCTGATTCAACTGCTCGATGACGGTGTCCAGCGGCAGCGCATTGACCCAGCGATCAATCACCCCATAAATCTCGTCGCGACGGCTGTCACGTCCGTCATTGCTGGCCAGCGCCGGGTCGTTGGCCAGGTCTTCACGGCCAATGATCAGCATGAATCGCTTGAAAATCGCATCGCCATTGGCGCCGATCTGCACATGTTTGCCGTCGGCGCTGGTGTGGATCGAGGAGGGCGTGATGCCCGGCATGATGTTGCCGGTGCGTTCGCGAATGAAGCCGAACACGTCGAACTCCGGGACCATGCTTTCCATCATGGCGAAGATCGCTTCGTACAGCGCCACATCCACCACTTGACCCAGACCGCCATTGACCTCGCGATGACGCAAAGCCATCAGCGCACCGATCACGCCCCAGAGCGCCGCAATCGAGTCGCCGATGGAAATCCCGGTGCGTACCGGCGGTCGGTCCTCAAACCCGGTGATGTAGCGCAGGCCGCCCATGGATTCACCGACCGCACCAAAACCTGGCTGATCCTTCATCGGCCCGGTCTGGCCGAAACCCGAAAGGCGCACCATGACCAGTTTCGGGTTCAGTGCGTGCAGGACGTCCCAACCCAGACCGAGTTTTTCCAGCACGCCGGGGCGAAAATTCTCGATGAGGATGTCCGCTTCACTGAGCAGCTTTTTCAGGATTGCCAGGCCGTCCGGGTGTTTCAGGTTCAAGGTCAGGGACTTCTTGTTGCGTGCCTGAACGAACCACCACAGCGACGTGCCTTCATACAACTTGCGCCATTTGCGCAACGGATCACCACCGTCGGGGGATTCGATCTTGATGACCTCGGCACCGAATTCGCCGCAAATACGCGAGGCAAACGGCCCGGCGATCAACGTGCCCAATTCGATGACTTTCAGACCTGAGAGGGGTTTGGCGGTGAACGGCATGCTGGATCCTGTAGGACAAAGGCTTGGCTGATAGAGCGTTTTAGCACAGCCCGCCGTCAGTCGCTCAAGGTTGATGGCCGCGAAGCCTGCCGCATCGGTTAGACTTGCCGCCTTTCCACGTATCAAGAAGCCCGTTCATGGCCCAGCCGTCCACGACCTACAAGTTTGAACTGAACCTTACCGACCTCGACCGCAGCGTTTACGAGACGGTGAAGCAGACCATCGCCCGTCACCCTTCGGAAACCGAAGAGCGCATGACCGTGCGGCTGCTGGCCTACGCCTTCTGGTACAACGAGCAGCTGTCGTTTGGCCGTGGTCTGTCAGACGTGGATGAACCCGCCCTGTGGGAAAAGAGCCTGGATGATCGCGTCCTGCACTGGATCGAAGTCGGTCAGCCCGACGCCGACCGTCTGACGTGGTGCTCGCGTCGCACCGAGCGCACCAGCCTGCTGGCCTATGGCAGCTTGCGCGTCTGGGAAACCAAAGTGATCCCGGCGATCAAGAACCTGAAAAACGTGCACATCGCTGCTGTGCCGCAGGAAGTCTTGGAAACCCTGGCCAAAGACATGCCACGCGTTATCAAGTGGGACGTGATGATCAGCGAAGGGACGATTTTCGTCACCGACGATCGTGGTCAGCACGAAGTCCAGTTGCAGTGGCTGAGCGGCGAACGCGGCTGATTTTTCGCCACGTCATCCGGTTTTATCCTACGTATTCAAGAGAAGTACCTGTCACCCCATGCGCATCGAACCTCGCCTGTTGCCCGACACCCTGCCATTCCTCGGTGACCTGCCGCCGCTGCTGACCCGTCTGTACGCGGCGCGGGGCGTGGTTTCAGAGGCTGAACTGGACAAGAGCCTGGCGCGGCTGATTCCGTTCCAGCAGCTCAAGGGCATCGATGCTGCGGTGGATTTGCTGGTGACCGCGCTGGAGCAGCGTCAGCGGATTCTGATTGTCGGCGACTTCGACGCCGACGGCGCAACGGCCAGTACCGTGGGCATGTTGGGCTTGCGTCTGCTGGGCGCGGCTCACGTTGATTATCTGGTGCCGAATCGATTCGAGTATGGCTACGGCCTTACGCCCGAAATCGTTGAGGTGGCGCTGACCCGCACGCCGCAGCTGCTGATCACCGTGGACAACGGCATCTCCAGCGTTGAAGGCGTGGCGGCGGCGAAAAAGGCTGGCCTCAATGTGCTGGTCACCGACCACCACTTGCCGGGCGATGAATTGCCGCTGGCCGATGCCATCGTCAATCCCAACCAGCCAGGCTGTGGTTTTCCGAGCAAGGCACTCGCCGGCGTCGGGGTGATCTTCTACGTGCTGATGGCCCTGCGCGCGCGCCTGCGCAGCCTTGGCTGGTACGAGAGCAGGCCGCAGCCGAACATCGGCGAGTTGCTGGACCTGGTGGCCCTCGGCAGCGTCGCTGACGTGGTGCCGCTGGACGCCAACAACCGGATTCTCGTCCACCAAGGCCTCGAGCGAATCCGCGCCGGACGTGCGCGGCCGGGGATCAAGGCGATCCTCGAAGTGGCGAAGCGTGATCATGCGCGCATCACGTCCACGGATCTGGGGTTCATTGTCGGCCCGCGCCTGAACGCGGCGGGGCGCCTGGATGACATGAGCCTGGGCATCGAATGCCTGCTCACCGAAGACGCCGGGCTCGCCCGGGAAATGGCTGTCCAACTGGACGGCATGAACCAGGACCGCAAATCCATCGAGCAGGGCATGCAGCGCGAGGCGCTGGCCCAACTCAAGGATTTGCCGGTGGAATCGATGCCGTTCGGCCTGTGCCTGTTTGATCCCGAGTGGCACCAGGGTGTCATCGGCATCCTCGCCTCGCGTATGAAAGAGCGCTATTTCCGTCCGACCATCGCCTTTGCCGATGCAGGCGATGGCATGCTCAAAGGCTCGGGGCGTTCGGTGCAGGGCTTCCATATTCGCGACGCCTTGAGCGTGGTGGCGGCTCAGCACCCAAATTTGATCAGTAAGTACGGTGGCCACGCCATGGCGGCAGGCTTGACCTTGCCGGAAGCGAATTTTCCGCTGTTCGCCGAAGCTTTTGACGCTGAAGTGCGTAGGCAATTGCGCGAAGAAGACCTGACCGGGCGACTGCTGTCGGACGGGACTTTGGCTGTCGAAGAATTTCACCTCGAACTGGCCCGTGCTTTGCGGCATGCCGGTCCTTGGGGTCAACACTTCCCGGAGCCGTTGTTCCATGGTGTGTTCCAGTTGGTCGAACAACGGGTTGTTGGCGAACGGCACCTCAAAGTGGTGCTGAAAAGCGAATGCGGCTCGGTGAAGCTGGACGGCATCGCGTTCGGAATCGACCGCGATATCTGGCCGAACCCGACCATCAAATGGGTGGAACTGGCCTACAAACTCGACCTCAACGAGTTTCGCGGGAATGAGACGGTCCAGTTGATGATTGCCCACATAGAACCGCGTTGACGCTATCGCCAGCAAGCTGGCTCCTACAGGAGTCGGCTTGCCGGCGATGGCGATCTATATGACACCCGATTCATCTGAACCCTTCACCATCCCCCAATGTCGACTAGGCTCTAAGCACTGCTTGATTTTCCTTGTGACGTCTTGTCGAATTTTTTGCCCGCGGGGGCGGGTGCTGTACCTTTTTCCTGTCACTCGTCGACTTTCAAACAGAACCCTGGAGCCTGCCCACTGATTCGAGAGGTGCCCCATGAGTCTGCTGCTTGAACCCTATACCCTTCGCCAATTGACCCTGCTCAACCGCATCGCGGTGTCACCGATGTGCCAGTATTCGAGTGTCGATGGCCTGGCCAATGACTGGCACCTGGTTCATCTCGGCAGCCGTGCTGTCGGTGGGGCCGGTCTGGTTTTTACTGAAGCCACGGCAGTGACGGCCGATGGACGCATCACCGCCGAAGACCTCGGCTTGTGGAATGACGAACAGATCGAACCCCTGCAACGCATCACGCGTTTCATCGCCGCCCAAGGCGCTGTCGCCGGTATTCAACTGGCCCACGCCGGGCGCAAGGCCAGCACCCATCGGCCGTGGATCGGCAAGCACGGTAGCGTCAAACCTGAAGATGGTGGCTGGACGCCGGTCGGTCCTTCGCCCATTGCCTTCGACCCACAGCACACACCACCGAAGCAGCTGAATGAGAGTGAAATTGCCGAGGTCATCCAGGCGTTCGTTGATTCAGCGAAACGGGCGCTGATCGCCGGTTTCAAAGTCGTCGAAGTTCACGCGGCCCATGGTTACCTGTTGCATCAATTTCTATCGCCCTTGAGCAATCAGCGGCGCGATCAATACGGTAGTTCGTTCGAGAATCGAATTCGGCTGGTGCTGCAAGTCACCGAAGCGGTGCGTGCGGTGTGGCCCGAGGAGTTGCCGGTGTTCGTACGGGTTTCGGCCACCGATTGGGTGGAAGACGGCTGGAATCCGGATGAAACCGTTGAACTGGCGCGTCGCCTCAAAGATTTGGGCGTGGACCTGATCGATGTGTCGTCGGGCGGCACGGCGGTCAACGCGGAAATTCCTACAGGCCCCGGTTATCAAACCCGCTTCGCCGAACGAGTGCGCAAAGAGTCAGGCATCGCCACCGGCACCGTAGGAATGATCACCGAACCGGCCCAGGCCGAGCACATTCTGCGCACCTGTCAGGCGGACATTATCTTCCTCGCCCGTGAGCTGCTGCGTGACCCCTACTGGCCATTGCATGCGGATGATGATTTGGGTGGGCACAAAGCCATTTGGCCGGCGCAGTATCAACGCGCAACGCATCGGGATCAGCCGATTCATGAGTCGGATTTGCGTGACTGAGTGATGCTGTAAAAGCAAAAAGCCCCGATCGATGTGATCGGGGCTTTTGCGTTTCTGTGCTGGGATTTTTGTTGTTTGCCAGGCCGCTTTCGCGAGCAAGCTTTGCTCCTACAGGGTCGTGTCGAGCTCATCATTCTTGTTCGACACAAACCTGTAGGAGCCGAGCTTGCTCGCGAAGAGGCCTGCTCAGACACTAAATTGCTCTCAGGTGTACTTACGCTTCTCCGGCGCCGGCGGGAAATACTGATACAACCAGGTCTCGCTCAACGTCCGGTCATTGGTGCGGATAAACAACCGCAGCTCCACCGGGGCCACACTGTCATTGGTCGGGAACCAGTCAAAGGTAATCCGGTAGCCCTTGATGTCATCCAGCACCAGCACGTTGAAATCCTTGACCTGGCCGTTGGAGCACGTCACCACCGGTTCAATGCCCGTACCTTCCGGCAAGCGATCCAGCCCGCCGCCAGTGAAGTCCACCGCAAACCGGCGCGCCCAGACTGGCGGGTAATGCTCGCCCGGCGCCCAGCCTTCAGTGAAGCCGCCCATGCCCGAACGGGTCGCGTTGACCCGCGCCAGCGGCGTGCCGACCGGCGGCAAAGCGCTCCAGTACAGCTTGTAGCCGTAGTTCAGGGAATCGCCGGCCGCGACCGGTTTCTTCGGGGTCCAGAACGCGACGATGTTATCCAGGGTTTCGCCGGTTGTAGGAATTTCCAACAGATCGATAGAGCCTTCGCCCCACGCGGTTGTAGGTTCTACCCACAGGCTCGGCCGCTTGCTGTACCAGTCGACGGTGTCCTGATAACTGGCGAACTCGTGGTCGGTCTGCACCAGGCCGAAGCCTTTCGGGTCGGTGTCGGCGAAGGCATTGAATTGCAGGGTCGCCGGGTTGTTCAGCGGGCGGCAGATCCACTCGCCGTTGCCGCGCCACATCGCCAGGCGATCCGAATCGTGGATCTGCGGGTGGATGGTGTCGCACATGCGCCGCTCGTGGGTGCCGCAGCTGAACATGCTGGTCATCGGTGCGATGCCCAGTTGTTCGATGGCGGTACGCGCATTGATGTGGGCGTCGACGGCCATGACGACCTGACTGGCCTGGCAATCGATATCAAAACGGTAAGCACCGGTGGCGCTTGGTGAGTCCAGCAGGGCGTAGACCACGAAGCGCGTGCTGTCCTTGTCCGGGGTTTCGAACCAGAACTTGGTGAAGTCGGGGAATTCTTCGCGCTTCTTGGCGTAGGTATCGACCGCCAGACCGCGCGCCGACAGGCCGTATTGGCCAGTGGCGTCTACCGCACGGAAATAACTGGCACCGAGGAAAGACAGCACGTCGTGCCGGTCCAGTTCCGGGGCCTTGAACAGCTTGAACCCGGAGAAGCCCAGATCGCCCGTGAGCTGTTTGGTATCGACCGTGGTGTTTTCATAGTTGAACAGCGAAGGGCGGAAATGCACCTCCCGCGCCTGACGTGTCTTGGGGTCGACGCTGTACATGCGCACCGGCTGCTTGAAACCCATGCCGACGTGGAAAAACTGCACGTCCAGCTGACCTTTCAAATCCTTCCACAGCGAATGATTGCCGTCGTAGCGGATCGCGTTGAAATTTTGTGGGGTCATGGTCGCCAGGGTCGGCGGCAGCACCTGCTTGGTGTCCTGATAGCGGTTGCCGGCAAGCTGCTTGGCCTGGATTTTCAGGGATTCGAAATCGAACGCCTGAGCCTCGCCGTCAGCCGTGCCATTACCGGCCCAGGCCCGCGCAGCCAACAGGCCGGAGGCAGACAAACCGGTGTAGGCAGCGATGGCCATGGACGCTTTGAGCAAATTCCTGCGGTGCATAAGTACAACCTGTCGTGAACAATCCCGCGCCGTTCCTGGCACGTGCTGGATCAGAAATGGAGGTTCGGACATGCCTTCGGCCAAACGCAACGGACTTTAAACAGATGCCAAATAGCTTAAACCGTTCGGTGGCAGAGCAAAAATGATTGATGGCGTGGCAGTGGCACCGCTATGAAACAAGACATTTCCGGTAAACGTTTCCCACAGAGATTTCTGATTTATGCGGCATTTCTGCTTTTTTTGACTAATTACTCTAAAAACCGCTTTTCAGCGCCAATTTACTTCCTATTCTATGGGCATGACCGGTTTCTGCCCTCAGGCCGGTGGGATTCAGTTGGCACGAGGTGACCGCTGAAAAAGGGTAGGGCGATGCGGTTTTTGCAGTTTTCTTTTTGACGTAGAGAGGGACATCGTCCATGTCGAAAGTACAAGGCATCACTGAAATGTTGGGGATCTTTCCGTGCCTGGGTATGGGGCGGCGAAGGCGCCGGCTTAATTCCGAGGAGTTGAAGCTGGTGGAGCGGTATCGCGAGTTGTCGGAGAACGACCGGATTGCGATGCGGTATCTGGTGGATGCGATGCGCAGTGTTTCGCGGTTTTGAGTAAGAGGCCGAGGGGCGGACTGTGAAGTCTGCCCCTTTTTCATGTGCGCCCGGCATGGGTGCAATCTTGCGGGTGCCGATCAACCGCTGAGGCTTTCTATCAGGCTTTCGAGCGCTTCAGTGATTTTTTCATCCTGCGCCAGTTGCGCTGCTGCAGTCGCTCTGACTTGACGTGCCAAGCGGTATTCACTGGGCGTGCAGTTTGCGAACTGCTTGAAGGCACGAGCGAAGTAGGACGGATCCTTGAAGCCGGCCTCATAGCCGATGCTGGTAATAGGCATCTGGCTGTTGTCGAGCAGTTCTTTGGCGAAGTTCATGCGCTTGTTCAAGATGTAATCCGTGAAGCCAAGTCCATTGGCTTCCTTGAACAGGCGGCTGAAGCGAAATGTCGTCATGCCGCAGCGCTGCGCCAAATCCCTTTGATCGATGCTGTCTCGAAAGTGCTGTTCGATGTACAGCATGACATTGCTCAGCGCCTGGTGTTTTTGGTGCCCTGAGGTCAGCCGGATGCTGTCCGGCAGGGTGGGGGAGTGGTCTATCAGCAGCGTCTTGCGCAGGTCGGTAACATTTCGGCGCAGCTCGCAGAGTTGAACTACAGCAGTCAGGTAACGACTCTTCTCTGTGAGCGAGAGCGGGAGCACCATGTATTCCCAGACGCTGGAACGCATGGCCCAGACGGCCAGTTCCTCTGAGTGCTGCACGGTGAACATGGTGATCGGGATGCCCGGTGTGCTGCGTTTGATCTCCAGTAACAGCCTCAAGCCTGGTGTGTCGGGGCGATCGAAATGCATGCAGATCATGTCCGCCTTTTCCCCGATGGGCAACGCGGAGTTTTTCGCCAGTTTGCTGTCGCAGGTACCCTCGAACTGTGCGATGAGTTCTTTCGTGGATCGATCATGAGTCAGATCGAACCATAGGAGCGATGGCCTTTTGGTCAAATTGGACGTCATGTCTCTACTCGACAGGTCTGATTGACTCTCTACTCGCTAGTATTGCCAATACGCCATCACTTTGCAGATTGAATCATTATAGAAACGACGAATTACAGAACTATTCGATCTATGTGTTTCCTGGAAGGCTGCCCGGGCCGAATGTTTGCGGGTGTGTTGTCGACGAGGCCGGGTTTAACCACTTGTCGCTTCTGAATCAATGACATTTGCCGTTGCGTTTCAATGCCTTGTTTACCCCTCTCGTGACTTCTGCAAAGGCCAATGAACCGTATCCGGCCGCTCCGCAAAAAAGTCCTAACGATGTGCAAAATCCTCCTAACGCCTATGCCTGCTTACTGACTAGGGTTGCATCAGGCAGCACAGAAAGTTCTGCCTCAGAAACACAACATTTGAGTGAGGTGGCCAAAATGATCATGCAAACAATCAAGGCTTCGGTAGTGAAGTTCGCCAAAGACGAAGACGGTCTGACCATTGTGGAATACGCAGTAGCCGGTGGATTAATCACGGTAGCCGTTGCCGCAATGTTCACTCTTTTGGGCGGTGCCGTGAACACCAGAATCACAGCGCTGTGCGCTGCAGTCAAAGGCGCTGCCTGCTGATGACAGTAACCCACTGTGGTGGGGCGCGGTGATGTTCATGGAGTAACCGGTTTTACAGTTTCTCTGATAGACCGGCAACTCAATGAACTTCGCTCAGACCCCGCCAATATATTTTCTGAGTCGTATGACCGCTGAAACGAGGTACAAAAAAATGAATCTGCAAACAATCAGAACTTCAATCACCCAGTTCGCCAAAGATGAAGATGGCCTGACCATTGTGGAGTACGCGGTAGCCGGTGGATTAGTTACGGTAGCTGTTGCCGCAATGTTTATTCTTTTGGGTGGCGCCGTGAACACCAGGATCACAGCACTGTGCGCTGCGGTCAAAGGTGCCGCCTGCTGATGACAGCCACTCGTTGCGGTGGGGGCGCGGTGATATCAATAGAGCGACCAGTTTTACAGTTCCTCTGATAAACCGGGCAACTCAATAGACTTCACGCTGTCCCCGCCAACGTACTTTCTGATCCATATCACGGCTGAAGCGAGGTAGACAAAAATGAACCTGCTAACAATCAGAACTTCAATCGCCAAGTTCGCCAAAGATGAAGATGGCCTGACAATTGTGGAATACGCCGTGGCCGGTGGATTAGTGACGGTAGCGGTTGCCGCAATGTTTATTCTTTTGGGGGCCGAGGTGAACACCAGGATTACAGCACTTTGCGCGGCGGTCAAAGGTGCTGGCTGCTAACGATAATCCCGGTTAGGGGGGGACGCGCCATGTCCATGGAATTGTTGGTAATGACTGTTTTACTGCTAGGACTATTGGGCGTGGCGGTGGTGAGCGATCTGCGTCGCCACCGTATTCCCAACATGCTGGTCCTGTTGGGCCTTGCCCTGGGACTGGGCGGTCAAATGTATTTAGGTGGCGTCAGCGGATTGGGTGACAGCCTGTTAGGCATCCTGGTCTGTTTTGCACTGTTTCTGCCGATGTACGCCTTGGGTGGCATGGCCGCCGGCGACGTCAAGTTAATGGCCATGGTCGGCAGCTTTTTACCCTTCCATTTTGCATTGTGGGCTGCCTTGTTCAGCCTGATAGCCGGTGGCGTGTGCGGTTTTTTGATTGTGCTGTATCGCGGCCAGCTGCTTCAGACCCTGGGACGTTATTGGTTGATTCTGAAGGCGCAGGCCTATCTGGCGCCAACTTCAGATGAAGTAGCCAGCAAGCCTTTCCCTTATTCGATTGCAATCTTGATAGGCACTTTAATCAGCGTCTACTGGCAACTGGTTGCCGGTGGATTCGGAGGCTAGTCATGCACATCATTGTCGATAGTGATGCCTACCCCAGCGCTCGGGGCGCGGTGCAACGACTGGCTCCTCAGCCGTGCACAATCCGCGAAACTGGTCTGACAGACAGTTTCCTAGGCGAGTTGGTATGCAAGCACTTGTATGACGCTGGCGTGCTGGACATGCCGCGGCTGGTGGAGCGCCTGGCGCTGACCGGCGCCGTACTTGATGAAGTCCTGGCGTTTCTGCGCAAGGACGGTCGTGTCGAAGTGCTTGGCCAGTTGGGGGCGCAATCGACAAGTGGGCAAATGCTGCGTTATGGCCTGACCGAACGCGGTCGCAGCGCCGCCCGCGATGCCTTGTCGCGCAGTGGCTATATCGGTGCGGCACCCTTCCCGGTGGACACCTACCGGTCCCTGATCAAACTGCAAACCATTCACCATGGTCGCATCAACGCCAACGATATGCGCAATGCCTTTGCTGGCGTAGTGCTTACCGACAGCATGCTCGATCAGTTAGGTGTGGCGATGAACTCCGGGCGCGCCATTATGATTTATGGCCCCGCGGGTACTGGCAAGACCTACATCAGCCGTCGGTTGATCCGTCTGTTCACCGAGGCCATCTGGGTGCCTCATGCCATCGTCATCAACGAGTCCGTGATCGAGATCTATGACCCGCAAGTGCATCAGCGGTTCGAAGATAACGTTCAACAGAACAATCTGATGCTCAACGAAGGGATCGACCGTCGATTGCTGCGCTGCAAACGCCCGATCGTCGTCACTGGCGGTGAGTTGAGCATGGAGCAACTGGACGTTCGCTATGACACTAACACCCGTCAATACCAGGCTTCTTTGCAGCTCAAGGCCAGCAATGGCCTGTTCATCATCGATGACATGGGGCGCCAGCGCATGGCACCCGCCGAGCTGTTGAATCGCTGGATCGTCCCGATGGAAGAGAAGTGCGATTTCCTCAACCTGGGCGGCGGTCGGCATTGCGAGCTGCCGTTCGATCTGATTCTGGTGTTTTCCACCAACCTCAATCCCCTGGAGTTGGCCGATGAGGCCTTTCTTCGCCGGATTGGCTACAAGCTGCAATTCGGTTATCTGAAGCCTGAGGAGTACGAAAAGATCTGGCGTCAGGAAAGCGAGCGTCTGGGCGTGCCTTATGACCAGTTGCTGGTGCGTTATGTGCTGCAAAGGCTTTATGCAAGTGAAGGCATGCCCCTGGTGCCTTGCCATCCCCGCGATCTCCTGAGCATGGCGCTCGATCGTCAACGTTACATGGGCGGTTCCGGACCACTGTCACCGCAAGAGTTGGAATGGGCCTGGCACAACTACTTCGTCCAGCTCGACTTTCTTTGATACGGAGATACTGACATGAGCTCTCGTACTCTTTCCCTGATAGGCGTTTCCCTGGTCATGGGCCTTGGTGCTGCATGGATGGCCGACTCCTGGCTGAGCGCCCGGCTCAATGCCAGCCCGGATGATCACCTTCGAAGCGTAGTGGTCGCCACAGTAGAGATTCCATTCGGGCAGATGGTCGAGGCTCAGCAGGTCACGACCGTACGCATGCCCATGGATACGATCCCGGAAGACGCCTTCGACTTGAGCGAAAAGGCTGTGGGCAAGATCGCAACGTTCGACATTCTGAAGGGCGACATTGTGCGCGGTGCGCGTCTGAGTGAGCACTTGGGTGGCAGCACTCTGGCTTCGCTGATTGCGACAGACAAGCGTGCCATCTCGGTACGGGTGGACGATGTGGTCGGTGTGGGCGGCTTCCTGTTGCCGGGTAACCGGGTCGATGTACTCGCAACCAAAACCACCAGTGCCGGCAGCAACAGCGCCGTGTCCAGGACCATCCTCGAGAACTTGCGGGTATTGGCGGTGGACCAGACGGCAGGTACCGACAAGACCCAACCGGTGGTAGTGCGTGCAGTGACGCTGGAAATGACGACCGCAGAGGCTGAAACCCTGGTCACGGCGCAAACGGAAGGGAAACTGCAACTGACCTTGCGCAATCCGCTGAACTCCGAGAAAAAAATCGCGGCCGTTGCACCTGTAGCGCCTGCCGCACCGGTCATGACGGTGGCCACCGCCACGGTGCCAAAACGCGTGGTGCAACGCAGCGGCGGCGAAAGTGGTGGGGCTGTCACCGTCATCCGCGGGGTCGAAACCAAAGTCGTCAACATTCGCTGACAGGGCGTAACAGGTCCTGGACACCAGGTCTTGGCGGAGCCGATCCGCATCAGTATTGGCAAATGAGGGCTTGAAGATGAATCGTCGTATTCAGCAGCCGTTCACTGCGACGCCAAGGCGCCAGAAAGGATCGGTGAGTGTATTGATGGTGATCGCGTTGGCGGCGATTGGCATGGTGGCCGCACTGGCTTTGGACGGCGGGCACATGATGCTGAACAAAACGCGCTTGCAGAATGCGGTGGACGCCGCGGCCCTGAGTGGTGCCAAAACCCTGAGTCAGGTGGAAGGTGGAGTTAATATTGCCAGTACGACGCGCACTGCCGCACTCAATACGCTGACGCACAATGCGAATGCCACGGGCAACACAGAATTGGCAACGGCGGTTGGTGGCAACGCAGCCACATTCGCGGTGGTGGAACTGGCAAGCAGTGTCTATGGGCCGTTCTCCTATCCCGGGCCAGCTGATGCCAAATACGTTCGGGTATCGGTACCGAGCTATAACCTGACCGGATTTTTCTGGAACTTCGCCCAGGTATTCGGTTCTGGCGGTCTGGGGGCCAAAGCGGTGGCGGCAATCGCCACCGCCGGACCCAGCCCTACCAGTCCTTGTGATCTCGCACCTTTGATGGTCTGTGGCGACCCGACTCAATACAACCCTGGCGCAGGCATGTTCTGGGGCTTCCAGTTTGGTGATTTGCAGGTATTGAAGACGGCTGCCGGCAATTCGTCGCCCATTGGTCCAGGCAATTTTCAGTTGCTCGATTTTGGTTCGGGCGGCAGTACGGTCAGGGAGGACCTGGCCGGAGGTGGCAATGTCTGCCGCACTGTGGGGGACAACGTCCAGACCGCACCTGGCAACAAGGTCGGCCCTACCTCCCAGGGCTTGAACACACGCTTCGGCATCTACAACGGCCCGGTCAGTGCCTCGGACTATCCGCCGGACATGGTGACCGCGTCCAGCAACCCCGCGATCACTTACGACGACTCGGTCACACCGGCACAGGCGAAGTACAAGGGGCAAACCGTCACCTCGAGCAACGGCAATCTCACGGCGGGCGGCGACGCGATATTTGACTACAACGACTGGCGTGCGAGCGTTGCCGGGTGTGTGGCAGGGTCTGGCAGTGGTTGTGAGAGCCATGGCGTGTTCGAGCGCCGGATGATGAAAATTGTGGTGGGCAACTGCACTGGCAAACAAGGCGGTTCAACCTCGATCCCCGTCCTCGGTTTTGGCTGCTATTACGTGGTGCAACCAATGGATGGCGGTGGCGGGGACGCTCAGATCTTCGGGCAGTTCGTGAAGGAGTGCGAAGGCGACAACGTGGCCGGCCCTACGCCGTCAACCGATTCCGGCCCACAGATCATCCAGCTCTACAAAACCTATCTCAACGGCAGCGGTACTCCGAGCACTGACTCATAGGAGGCGTCATGAGACTTCACGCGTTTAAACATCCGAAGCGCCAGCAAGGCCTGGCCATGGTGGAATTCACCCTCGTCCTGCCGGTGTTGTTGCTGCTGTTACTGAGCCTCGGTGAGATCGGCCGCATGCTCTATCAGTACAACGTGTTGTTGCAGGCCAGCCGTGATGCCGACCGTTTTGTCGCCAGCCACGCCTGGGACTCGACGCTGGGGGCGGTCTCTCTGAGCAATGCGCTGCAGACCCAGACGAAAAACGTTGCGGTGTATGGCGTGCCTGCCAACACCGGCACCGCTGTGTTGTCCGGGTTGACGCCTGACAACGTGGTCGTCGCTGCGGTGGGCACCGACCATGTGCGAGTCACCATCACCTATACGTTCTGCCCGGTGATTGGCAGTGGTAATTGTGCCGGCTCGATTCCGGGTTTTTTTGGCAATCAGATTGCGCTGAACATTCCCCTGGTTGCCACTACCGTGATGAGGGCACTGTGATGAATAGAAAACACATGCGCGGAATCTATACGGTGGAGTTCGCCTTCGTTGGTCTGCTGGTGTTCACGCTGTTGTTCGGCGTGTTGGAAATGGGCCGCCTGTACTTCACGGTCAATGCGCTGGATGAGGCCGCGCGCCGTGGTGCGCGCCTGGCAGCCGTCTGCAATATCAGCGATCCGGTGGTGTTGCGGCGGGCAATCTTCAATGCCGCGACCGACGCAGGTACGAGCCAGCTGATCAGCAATCTGGCCACCACTAATCTGACGTTGACCTACCTGGACGCAAATGGCGCCCTGGTGGCCAACCCCGCTGATCTGGTCAGCGCAAACGGCTTTCGTGCCATCCGCTATGTCCAGTTGAGTCTGCAAAACTTCGTTTTCAATCTGTTTATTCCCGGGTTCGGCGTGCCCATTACCTTGCCTGCATTCAGGGCAACGTTGCCACGCGAAAGTCTCGGGCGTCATTCTGATTCCGGGGAGATCACACCATGCTGAATATGAAGGAAATGCCGATAGCCAGTTCGACTGGCAAAACCGGGTTGCGGTTGCTGATCAGTAGCCGTGATGCCAACTCTTTACGCGATCTGCAGAGTGTCTGTCAGCGCATGCCTGGCCTGGAGGTAAGCACTCGCCTTGTGAGCAATGGGCATGTTGACCCGCTCTACGGTCTGGACCGTATGCCTGATCTGTTGCTGTTGCGCGTCAGCCACCTGTGGCGCGAGGAATTGTCGGCACTGTTGCAACACCCGGCCCATGAGCGTCCGCCGATGTTGGTGTGCGGACTGCTGAGCGAACAGGAAGCCATGCGCCTGGCGATGCAGGCCGGTGCGCGGGACGTGCTGCCGGAGCCCATCGCCGAGACCGAACTGGTCGCTGCCATGAATCGGCTGGTCACGGAGGTTCGCAGCGGCAGTGGGGCTGACGGGAAATTGATCGCCGTGATGAGCGCAAAGGGCGGTTCCGGCGGAACCCTGGTGGCCTGCAACCTGGCACAACAGCTCAGCATGAAAGGCGGCAGTACCCTGCTGCTGGACATGGACCTGCAATTTGGCAGCGTGACGCATTATCTGGATGTAGCGCAGACGCACAGCCATCTGGAGGTGTTGCATCAGATCAACGGCATGGACAGCGTCGCGTTACGCGGTTTTTGCAGTCACTTCAGCCCGACCTTGCATGTGCTGGGCGGTCGGGCCGGTGAGCTGTGTTTGCCGCAGGATGCCCAACCTGAGCAACTTGACACCCTGTTGCAGTTGGCCCGCGCCAGCTATGGCTGGGTGGTGGTCGACCTGCCGCGGCAAATCGATCACCTCACCGGTTCTGTGCTGGAGCAGGTGGATCGGGTGTACGTGGTGGTGCAACAGAGCGTCAGTCATCTGCGCGATGCCAGCTCTCTGGTGCGGATACTTCGCGATGACCTGGGTGTGCGCGGGGATCAATTGCAGATCGTGGTCAACCGTTATGACAAGGCCGCAGCGATCAGCCTTAAAGATGTCGGCGAGGCGCTGCGCTGCACCAATCTGTCGAAATTACCCAACGACTTCAATCTGGTCAGCCAGAGTCAGAACACTGGTGTGCCGTTGGGGCTGCATGCGCCGAGGGCAGCGATTACTGCTGCACTGCGCGACATGACCGAGGACCTGGTCGGTCAACAAGTAGCCGGCAACAAAGGCTTGTTCAAACGCGCCTTCAACCGTGTTTTCGGGGGATGAACCATGATCAGCGACTTTCGTAACCGCTTGCGCAAACAGTCCGGTAAACCCGCCGCTGCCCAACCGGGCGACGATCTGCTGGATCCGCCAGAGGAAATAATGGCGTGGGAACGTGTGGCACCAGACGTTCTTTACGAAACCAAAAGCCAGGTTACCCCGGTGGAGGCTGAGTGGCGGGAAAAAATCTACCAGCAGTTGCTCAAAGTCATGGACCTGTCCTTGCTGGACTCCCTTGAACAGGCCGAGGCTGCTCGGCAGATTCGCGATATTTGCCAGCGCCTGCTCGATGAGCATTCGGCACCGGTGAGTACCGTCAGCCGCCAGTTGATCATCAAGCAGATCACCGACGAGGTGCTCGGCCTGGGGCCTCTGGAACCGTTGCTGGCCGATCACAGCGTGTCCGACATTCTGGTCAACGGCTCTGCCTCGGTCTATGTCGAGCGCTTCGGCAAACTGCAACGGACCGATGTGCGTTTTCGCGATGATCAGCATTTGTTGAACATCATCGACCGTATCGTCTCAAGCCTGGGTCGGCGTATCGACGAGTCCTCGCCGTTGGTGGATGCCCGGCTCAAGGACGGTTCGCGGGTCAACGCGATTATCCCGCCGCTGGCCATCGATGGCCCGAGCATGTCGATTCGGCGCTTTGCGGTGGACCTGCTCAATACCGACAGTCTGATCCAGGTGGGGACGTTGACCCCGGCCATTGCCCTGCTGCTCAAGGCGATTGTCCGTGGGCGCTTGAACGTGCTGATTTCCGGCGGTACCGGCAGCGGCAAGACCACCATGCTCAACGTGCTGTCCAGCTTCATTCCGCAAAACGAGCGGATTGTCACCATCGAAGACTCGGCCGAACTGCAACTGCAGCAACCCCATGTGGTGCGCCTGGAAACCCGGCCTTCGAACATCGAGGGCCGTGGCGAAGTGAGCCAGCGGGAGTTGGTGCGCAACAGCCTGCGGATGCGTCCGGACCGCATAGTGATCGGCGAAGTGCGCGGCGTCGAGGCGCTGGACATGCTGACTGCGATGAACACCGGCCACGACGGCTCGTTGACCACGATCCACGCCAACACCGCACGGGATGCGTTGGGGCGAGTCGAGAACATGGTGTCGATGACCGGGGCGACCTTTCCGATCAAGGCCATGCGGCAGCAGATCGCTTCGGCCATTGATGTGGTGATCCAATTGGAACGCCAGGAGGATGGTAAGCGCAGGCTGGTCAGCGTGCAGGAAATCAACGGCATGGAGGGCGAAATCATCACCATGACCGAAATCTTTTCCTTCGTGCGCCAAGGCATGGGCGAAAACGGCGAAGTGCTTGGTGATTACCGGCCCAGCGGCATGATCCCCGCGTTCCGCGATGTGCTGGCCAAGCGCGGCATCGAGTTGCCGCTTACGATGTTCAGGCCTGAGTGGATGGAGGCACGGCAGTCATGAACAATATTCCTGGTGAATTCATTCTGATGTTCCTCGGCATGGTGTTTATCGCTGTGTTCCTCCTGTCTCAGGGGGTGGTGGTGCCGGTGTTCGGCGAGGCCGGCAAGATGCGCAAGCGTATCCGCGGCCGTCTGCACGTTCTGGAGAAAGCCAACAATCTGCCCAATATGCAGACGGTGTTGCGGCAGAAGTACCTGACGCGCTTGACGCCACTGGAGGCCATGCTCGAGCAGTTGCCCTTTATGGCGAGCCTGACCCAGATGATCGAGCAGTCCGGTCATGAATATCGTGCTTATCGGGTGTTGTTGCTCGGGCTGTTCCTGGGCGCCTGTGCAGGTTTCTCGATCTGGCTGGTCTCGTCAGTCTGGTGGATGGCGTTGCTGGCGGGCTTCGGAGCATTCTGGCTACCACTGCTGAAAATTTCTCGTGACCGTGGCAAACGCTTCGCCGGGTTTGAGGAAGGCCTGCCGGATGCACTGGATGCCATATGCCGTGCCCTGCGCGCCGGGCACCCGTTCAACGAAACCCTGCGCCTGGTCGCCGAGGAGCATAAGGGGCCGGTCGCTCAGGAGTTTGGCCTGACTTTCGCTGACATCAACTATGGCAACGATGTACGTCGGGCCATGCTCGGCCTGCTGGAAAGGATGCCGAGCATGACGGTGATGATGCTGGTGACCTCAATCCTCATCCATCGCGAGACCGGTGGCAATCTGACCGAGGTGCTGGAGCGTTTGAGTCGCCTGATCCGCGGGCGTTTTCGCTTCCAGCGCAAGGTCAGGACCCTGTCGGCCGAAGGGCGGATGTCAGCCTGGGTGCTGGTGTCGATTCCGTTCGTGCTGGCGATTGCGATCGTTGTCACAAGCCCCACCTACATGCCTGTGCTGCTCAATGATCCCATCGGCCACAAACTGATCATCGGGGCGTTTTTCGCCATGCTGCTCGGGATTTTCTGGATACGCAAAATCATTCGGATTCAGGTTTAAGCGGTATTCGCTACCGGGAGGTACAGGTCATGGACTTTTTGCTCGGGTTGTTCAGTCGGGTCACGGGAAGCGAGGAGGTGGCGCGCCTGTTGTTCCTCGGCGCGATCGGTTTGAGTACGGTGCTTGCAGTTGTCGCCGTAAGCTTGCTGATTTTGGGGCTTCAGGATCCGGTGCAGCGTCGTCTGGCGCTGATCAAGCGTGGTCATTTAGGCAACACCGCCGGACAAGAAGCCCCGGGTAATCTGCAACTGTTACTGGAACGGGTCGGCCAGCGCTTTGCCTCGGGCGAATCGGCTCAGACGTCCGTCACCCAGACTTTATTGACGCATGCTGGGTACCGTTCCTCTTCAGCGGTGCAGATGTACTGGGCTGTGCGCTTGATGACGCCGCTGTTATTCGTCGGTATTGCGTTGCTGCTATTGCCGATGATTCCCAGGGTTTCCCTGGCCATGGGGTTGCTGGTGGTGGTCTTGGCAGCCGGTATCGGATGGTTGCTGCCAGCGCTGTATGTCGCCAAGCGCAAGCAGTTGCGACAAGGTCGGTTGCGTGCCGCGTTTCCGGATGCGCTGGATCTGATGGTCGTGTGCGTGGAGTCGGGCTTGGCCTTGCCCACGACGATCGAACGGGTGGCTGAGGAGATGTCGGTCAGTCAGGTCGAACTGGCTGAAGAACTGGCCCTGGTCAATGCGCAAATCCGCGCGGGTATTTCCAGTACCGCGGCGCTCAAGCAACTGGCTGTGCGCACTGGCCTGGATGACGTACAAGGGCTGGTCAGCCTGTTGGCGCAGAGTATCCGCTTTGGTACCAGCGTGGCCGATACCCTGCGTATCTATGCCGATGAATTCCGTGACCGGCGTACGCAGGCCGCCGAAGAGATGGGGGCGAAAATTGGTACCAAGCTGATATTCCCGCTGATTTTCTGTCTGTGGCCGAGCTTCTTTCTGGTCGCTATCGGCCCGGCCATGATCGGTGTACTCAAAGTATTCGGGTGAGGTCAAACGGGCGGAGGCTATCGAGTGCGATGGCCTTGCCCCCCGAGCCTGATCTGCACTTTCCTGTCATGGACCCACACATTTCCCGCCGCGGGATCATCCGACCTGGGTTGGATTATGTGTAGAGACCAATTTCCTGCACACGACATCAAGCCCGGCTTTGCAGCCAGGCTACTCTGGACTACGCCAGAGGCTGATCACCCATCGACATGCCTCAGTTGCTGCTACTCATTTCTCCCCCGGCATCCTGTTCAAAAAACATCGGAATCGGGAAGTTGAAGCTATTCAGCCAGCGCTGCATGGCCAGTTCACGTTCGGCGGCCGAAGCGGTTTGCAGATTAGGGGAGGCAACCACACCTCGAATCTGCAACTGCAACCACTGTTCGGTGCCTTGTTGGTACGGCGAAGAGGGGCCCGGCTCAATAGCCCAGGCAGTGGTGGACAGGCAAGCCATGCACACGATCAACAGCCTTTTGGTCTTCATCTCGATTCCTCGTACGTTCTACTTGTTCGCACTGGAAGAGGCATCGGCGACTTCCGTCTTGCGATTCACCTCGGTAGCCACCACTTTTTTGGCGGAGGCCTTGAGTTTTTCCGCGCGGATTTGAGCCTCGGCGACTTGCTTGGGGCTCAAGTCGGCGCGGGTCACCAGGTCAGCAGCCGACTTCCAGTTATCCTGGTAGATCAGCAGCGTCACCATATTGAGTGCCGCCAATGTGTTTGCCTGCTTGAGCTCCATGGCGGTCATGAACTCAAAGCGTGCTTCAGGGATCCGTCGCTGATTGAGGTAGACGACCCCCAGGTCATTTCGCATCCTGTCGTCGGTGGGGGCCATCTTCACCGCACGCTCAAGGTGTGTAGCAGCAGTGGCGTTATCATTTTTGGCGGCGGCCAACTGGCCCAGGCCATGTTCCCCTTCAGCCGTCAGACAGGTGCCGAGCAAGCTTTCGTACAACGGCTGCGCGTCGCCGCTACGCCCCATCATGCGCAACACCCGAGCCTTGCGCAGGCGAACCTGGACCAAGTCATCGGGCAAACCTTCCAGATTTGCCAGGCTGGCATACAAACGGCCTTCGTCGGCCATGTTGTCGGCCAGGTTCAGGGCCAGTTCCTGCTCAGAACCGGGCTTGGCACAGCTGGGCGGTCGCGAAGTCAGGCCATTACTGGCGCAACCTGCGAGCATTAACGTCGTCGCTATTGCAATGACTGCTTTCATCGTATGTCCTCTGGCTACAACATGTTGAACGCCCGGCCAATGGCAATGAAGCTGGCCCGGCAGGCGTTCAACGTCACCGTTACGAGTGAGGGCGAGGCGAGTCTGGTTCAGGCTCCGGATCATTGCGAGAGCCCGCTGAGACTGTCGAAGTCGCCATTTTCCAGGAAAAACATGCGGTAGAAGTTCGGGTCGTAATTGCGCAGCTGTTCGCCAGGCAATGACGGTAGTGTTGCATTGGCAGCCAGTGGCTGGACCAGATGAGGGGTGACGATCATCAGCAGTTCGCGTTCTTCACGGTTGATGGTGTTGTCGCGGAAAAACGCGCCTAGAACAGGGATATCGCCCAGCCCCGGAAACTTGTTCACCTGGGAATTGTTGCGGGAGCTGATCAGGCCGCTGATGACGAAGCTTTCGCCGTCGGCCAGGGAGATGCTGGTATCGGTACGGCGCACGGTCAGGGCCGGGACTATCGTGCCGGCGATGCTCACGGCGTTGGTGAAATCCAGCTCACTGACTTCCGGCGCCACCTTCAGCGCGATACGATTTTTCCCGACGATGGTCGGCGTCAGCGTCAGGCGGATACCGAATTCCTTGTACTCGATGGACACGTTATCGCTGCCTGAACTGGGCACCGGAATCGGTATTTCACCGCCGGCCAGGAAGCTCGCACTCTGCCCGCTGAGCGCTACCAGGCTTGGTCGTGCCAGGGTGTAGGCGAAACCACTGCCTTCCAGCGCATTGAGCGCCACCAGGGTACTGCCGGTAGCAAAAGAGAGGTTGAAGTTGTTGTTGTTCACCGGCAGCACCGGCGTGACTATGCCGCCGATGGTGGGCAAGGTTCTCGGCGAGCCGAACAGGAAGTTGCCACGGATGCCGAAAATCGAGGCGGAGGCTTCTTTGAGCTTGGTCCGGCTGACTTCGACGAAACGGATATCGGTCTGCACCTGGCTCGGCAGCAGTGGGTCGTCGGAGGGTACCGACGACACGCTGGTCAGTGCCGATGTGGCTTTACCCTTGACGAACACCATGCTTTGGCGCGGCGATTTAGAACAGGCAGTCCAGACCATCAGGCTGGTGGTCCCCGGTGCAATGCCCGTGAGTATGAACGCGCTGCTGCCGCTGGGCTGCACGTCGGCAATTTTCGGGTCACCCACCGCCAGTTGCGTTACCGGAACGGGGCTGCGCAGTTCATTCTGCAGCCCCTGACCGACCTCGAACGTTGTCGACCATTTGTCCAGTTCCGAACAATTGGCAGGTGCGGCCTGAGCCGCATTCACGCTGAGGCCCGTCCAGAACAGGCCATGGATAATTTTCTTGAAAGCGGGCGCGGGACGAAGGCTCATTTGGTGAATCCTCACTGGATAGGCCATCTATAGGCAGACAAAGTTGTCTCTGATCACTTCACGGGGATCGGACTATCCCCCCCAATGCGCCACACCACTTATCCATGGCTTTGGCGTTATTCCTTGCGTGCAACACACGAGCGGGCGCAGTTCGCTGATCTGGCTGAACAGCGAGCGACCTTTGCTAAAACGGTTTTTAGTTAGGCGGTTACCTGGACTGCGCGCCAGAGTGACGCTGGCAGTTACGGACGCTACTGTCCGCCGACCTGCCCCCCCCGAAAAGTAAACGGCCATGTAGGTACAGAGCCGGAATACGCCTGCCATGATCATAGTGAGCTAACTCCTTTTGCCAATCTGATCATTGAAGCTAATTTGGAAACTGGAGCCGTTATGACTTCTTATTGTTTGACGGTAGTTCAATCAAACCAAAGTGCCATGATTTTTAAAAAAAACCATGGGTGCAAAAGCTGTAGAAAGGCAGGTGGGTGAGCGGTTCAGGCAAGGTCGTAGCGCAGTGCGATTGGCTGATACCGAGGGGGAAATGAAGGCAAAAAAAAGGCCCGTCAGTCAGGCTGAACGGGCCTTTTTTCATGTCTCAGCCTGCCTTCAACTGCAAATGCCCATGATCGGAAACGGTCGCTGCGCCTGCACCAGATCCGGCATATCCCGCCACTTGATCCACGCCGAATCTTGCCAGTGCAGCAGCGGCACCGAGAGGCCGCCGCATCAAACGTCCCAGGTCATGGACGCAGAGCCAGGCTTGGTTGGCGTGGAGGAAGTGGTTGTGGCGGGGAAAAAACAGTGGGGATGAAATGAGGGTGGGTTTCAGACGGATTTAGCGTGTGCATTTCTTCGACTCCACGTTGAGAAAGGAGCCGCCACTAATCCTTCGACAGATTTGGGTTGCGGACCATGTGGCGTTCGAAGTCGGAACATTCTCGATCAACACGGAAAAGTCGAGAGGCCCGCGCCACACGGTCCACCATAAAGCGAAACGAAAAGGCAAAACTGTGCCCCAGTTCCTATGGTGGTGCGGATGCGCCATGTTGATGATTGACCGGCTTCGACCCCGGGCCGCTGATTTGGCAGCGACGGGACAAAGCCTATCGGTCAGGCGCTCGCGGCGCCAAGTCTACTCTGGCGACGCTTGTCGTAGGAATCAGAGTCTTTTCAGGAAGGCTCGATCTGTAGGAATTTCCTGTTTTTTCACCGAGCGCAGAA
Organism: Pseudomonas sp. PDM03; assembly: GCF_014852385.1. Classification (NCBI taxonomy): domain Bacteria; kingdom Pseudomonadati; phylum Pseudomonadota; class Gammaproteobacteria; order Pseudomonadales; family Pseudomonadaceae; genus Pseudomonas; species Pseudomonas sp. PDM03. The sequence continues at coordinate 81,192 of NZ_JACVBM010000024.1, forward strand.
AACTGGAAACAGAGGAGCAGCTTTTCCTCTATTTTTCGAATCTGTCCCGTCCTGAATAAGGTTTACACCTTCTGATCTGTTTTTCAGGAGGACGTAATGGAATCAGTAAAAAGGCGTAGTCAGCGAGACTACACGCTGACCTTTAAATTGTCGGTCGTCGATCAAGTC
>NZ_JACVBM010000025.1:0-78035 GCF_014852385.1 Pseudomonas sp. PDM03
GACGGACGCCATCGCCAGCAAGCTGGCTCCTACAGGGGAAATGCATAGGTGTCTGGATGAATACGATCAACTGTAGGAGCCGGCTTGCTGGCGATAGCGGTGGGTCAGTCACCTGTTTATTGACTGGGCGGACGCCATCGCCAGCAAGCCGGCTCCTACAGGTATCGCCGTACGCTTTTGATTTCCACCACTCATCAGGCCGAGCGTTAGCTCGCCTTCAGCTTTTGATCTGAGCGCCCCCTCGAGAGGCCGCGCGCAGGTTCTGCGCAGTGGGCAACCCGGCATGGATGCCGGGTTAGCCGCGCACGGCCAGGGATGGCCGATCGCGGCGGGCCCACGGAGCAGGACCGGAGCGAGGGCATGCCGAGCCACAGCGAGGCACCGAACGAAAGGGGCAAGAGCCCTTGGTTACTTGGGGCTCTTCCAAGTGACTCGCTGTAAAAGCGAAACCATAAGCCGCCATGACCGCAGCAACGGATATGCACACCAATCAAACAAACCAGCAAAAAAAAAGCCCCGATCAAATCAGGGCTTTTTATAGAAAGAAACGAAGCAATTACTTCTCGGCACGCTCTTTCAGGGCTTTCAAGGTATTGAACGGCGCATCAACCACAAACTTGTTGGCAATCATCGAAGGCACGCTACCACCCGGCTCAGTGTGAACCTGATAGGTCACTTCAATCTGGTCCCCCTTGGGCACGAACTTCCAGAACCCATCAACCTTGGCAACCCGCACAAAACCCTTTTCTTCAGGAATGTACTTCGGCACGCCCTCAAGCTTACGGGTCAGACTGCCATCGGCGCCTACGGTAGTCGTGATATGCAGCACCGAATCACGCGCAGTCACCGGCCATGGGGTATTGAACTGGGTGTAGGTCCAGCTCTGATCGCCTTCATGCTTGAGCAGCTTCTGCTGCTTGCATTCGTGAATCCACGAGCAGGCGCCCGCCACGTCTTCCTGGAGTGCGCGCAATTTGGCCATGGTGGTTTTCATCAGGGTAACGCCCTGATAAGCCTTGTAGTCAGAGCCGGCCACTTCACTCAAGGACACCTTGATGCCGTCTTCATTCTTGGCCACCTTCCAGTCTTCGGCCTGTGCGGTGGCAGTCGCCAGCAAAACCGTCAAACCACACAGCACAGCCATACGATGCAGCGAACCCATAGTCTTATTCCTTATTGTTGAAGTTCCGTTCGTTGACACATCACGCCGCCGTCATCTGCTCCCACCAGCCCAGCAATCTGATCGCTTCGTCACTGCTGTTTCCGCAGACTTCGACGTCGGCTTCAAACGCCGAACACACGGCCGGACGTTCCGGTTGGCCGAAAATACTGCACAGGTTTTCGGCAGAGAGTTGTACGCAACGTTCTCCGGCGGCTTTGCCATTGGGCATACCGGGAATCGGAGAACTGATGGAAGGGGCAATGCAACAGGCGCCACAGCCTTCACGGCATTTCATGACGACGAGCTCCTCGCGACGGGTGATGTGTTAAAGGACGGGGCACAGAGTAACCGCTAAAACAGTTGTTTTAAATTACCTGTCGCCGGGTTTTTACGCTCAAACCAGCGTGACTGACCAGTCTCCGACAAAGCGTCTGGCCTGCGGGTCACGCCGAGGAAGGATTTACTGCTTGAACTCCAATTCCAGCGCCGCGCCCTCAACTTCCCGACGCTCTTCGTTACGCAGTTGCAACTTCATTTCGTTGCTGATCAGTCGTCCGTTGAGCTGGAATGGAGAGCTGCCGGCCTTCTCACCGAACATTTGCGGCAACACGGCGTCGTGCCGGGGCAACGGAACTGTACCGACCGGCTTAAACTCTTCGGCCATTTCCTCAGGCAAGCTCAAATCCAGGTCAGCCGAAGGCAGTTTGGTTTTCGCCACTTCACTGGCCGGTTTCGATTTGGAGGCAATGGGCGAACGTTTTTTCTGCGTAGCCGCTTTCTTTTTGACCGGCGTGGCTTTTTTTGCCGGTGCCGGTTTTTTCGATGTCGCGCTGGCGGCCGGTTTTTCCTGAACGGAAGCCGCCAGGACGCCTTCCGAATTGATGGTCATCAACAGGCAGATCGACAACCAGGCGGCAGGAAAAATCGGTTTCATGGATCCAACGGGGAACGGCGCTATCGGCAGAGGGCCATATGCTCGCTTGTTGGACGCGACATGACAAGCTCGGGCAGGAATTACCCGCCCGCCCGTCACATTCCGCCGGCCATCTCCTGGCAAAGCTGGGTAGCCAGCATGCCCAGGGTCATCAACGCACGCTCGGCTTCGCGATTCCAGGGAATGCCGCAGTTGAGCCGAATGCAGTGATTGAACTGCTCGGTGTTACTGAAAATCAGCCCCGGTGCGATGCTGATGCCTTGCTGCAACGCGCGCACATGAAGTTCTTGTGTATTGACCCGCCCCGGCAGACTCACCCACAGAATGAAGCCGCCGGTCGGCCGGGTCATCTGTGTGCCTTCCGGGAAATACTGCTGCACCGCGAGCTGGAAAGCGCTGAGATTTTTGCGGTACTCCTGACGGATGTAGCGCAAATGCCGGTCGTAACCGCCATTTTCCAGATATGCCGCGATCCCCATCTGCGTAACGCTGCAAGCCGAATGCGTGCTGAAGGTCTGCAAGCGCTGGATTTCCTGCTGGTATTTGCCGGCAATCATCCAGCCAATCCGCACACCCGGGGACAGGGTCTTGGAGAAGCTCGAACAGTAGATCACCCGATCCAGCCGGTCGTAGGCCTTGAGTGCCTTGGTGCGGCCCTGCTCGAACATCAGTTCGCCATAGATATCGTCTTCGACCACCTGAATATCGAAATCCGAGGCCAGGCGCAGCAGTTGTTTCTGACGCTCTTCGGGCATGGTGCCGCCCAGCGGATTGCTCAGGCGCGTGGTCAGTACCAGCGCTTTGATCGACCATTGATTCGCTGCCAGTTGCAAGGCTTCCAGGCTCATGCCGGTGGCCGGATCGCTGGGGATCTCGATGACTTTCAGGCCCAGCAGATCGGCCAGTTGCAGCAACCCGTAGTAGGTTGGCGACTCGGCGGCGATCAAGTCGCCCGGCCGGGTCAGCACGCGCAGGGACATCTGCAAGGCATCGACGCAGCCGTGGGTGATGACCACTTCCGACGGATCGACCACCACGCCGGCATCGCGCATGCGAATTGCCACTTGCCGCCGCAACGGTTCAAAACCGGGGCTGAACATGTAACTGAATGCCCGTGGGCTATGGAATCGGGTGACTTTGGCCAACTGCTGGTGCAGCGCCCGCACCGGCAGGTAATCGACGCTCGGCACCGCCGCGCCCAAGGGAAACACGCCCTCACGACGGGATTCGACCAACACTTGTTGAATGATGCTGCTGCGGGTGACCAGGCCGGGACGTTCGACCCGGGCGATGTCCGGTGTCGGCGCAGTCAGGGCCGGCGTCTGGTGCACGTAGTAACCCGACTGCGGCCGGGCACGGATCAGCCCCTGATCTTCGAGATTGGCATACGCCTGCAACACCGTCGCATGGCTGACATTGAGCTGCGAGCTCATCTTGCGCACCGAAGGCACGCGCTCCCCCGGCTGATAGACCCCACGACGGATGTCTTCGGCCAGTTGTTGAGCAATACGTTGGTAGAGCAAGAGATTGGTCATGACGCAGCACTCGATTTCACGGGCATTTTATTCTTGCGTGAAACAATACCGGAACAGTTTAGAAGTGTACGGGGACAGTTGCCACAATAGTCGACGGTACAGTGCAGTGTCAGCAAAATCTGTACTGCTTTTTACTGAAAACGCGGAGCAGTTGGCAGGCGAAAAAAAACCCGGCGCTGACGGGCAGCCCGGGTTTGTAGGAGCCGGCTTGCTGGCGATGGCATCACTGCGGTTCATCTGAGACACCGCGGTGATGCTATCGCCAGCAAGCCGGCTCCTACGGATTGCATGGTTTCACAAGGAAGCGTCCATTACCGGGCGGCGCCGAGCTGGCCTTTTTCGTCGGAGAACACAATTTCCACCCGACGGTTCTGCGCCCGGCCCCGTTCCGAGGCGTTCGCGTCTACCGGGTATTCGTCGCCATAACCTTCGACCTTAATGCGTTTTTCGTCGATGCCCAGGTCCGTCAACACGTCCGCCACCGATTGCGCACGGTCACGGGACAGTTTGAGGTTTTCCTGCTTGCCGCCGGTGCTGTCGGCGTAGCCTTCGATGCGCACGACGCGCTTGGGATTGAGCTGCAGGAATTGCACGATCTTCAACACCACGCGGTTCGCCGAGTTTTTCAGCTCCGCTTCGCCGGTGTCGAACAACACGTCGCCGAGGGTCATCACCAGGCCACGGTCAGTCTGGGTCGTGGCCAGCGCAACAATCTGCTCTTCAAGCCACTTGCCCTGCTGCTGCACGCTCAGCAATTTGGATTCGCGCAGGGCCAGTTGCAGGCGCTGACGCTCCAGTTCGAGCTTCGCGGCGCGCTCTTCGTTGAGTACCTGATTGGTATGCTCCCGAGCGATTTCGCTGTAGCGCCGGCTCAGGTAGGCGTAATGCAGCACGTCGGACCCGCTGCCCCAGTAGCTGGACAGTCGATCGGCACGGGCCAGGGATTCACCGGCACGGATCACGTCTTTCGGCGCGATTCGCAGCACGTTGGAATCTTCTTTCACCTTCTGAAAGTCGGCACCCGCTTCTTGCAACGCGGCTTCACTGTGCTGACCGGCGCAGCCATAGAGGCTGGCGCAACCAGCGAGAATCAAGCCGCCGATAACTTTGGACGTGAGGTTCATTGGGCATCCCCCACTTGCTTGCGCAATCGAGTGATGCGGGTGTTGAGAAGATCCAGCTTCTCTTCACTTTTGAGCGTCAGGACCTTGGCTTCGGCCAGGCGCGCGTCAAGTTCGGCCTGTTCGGCGCGCATGCGTGCATGTTTGTAAGACTGATCGGCCATATCACCTTGGGCACGGGCGAATTTATCTTCGGCCAGTTTCATTTCCGGCACATCGTCTGCGGTGGCGCCCACGGCTTTGGCTTGCACGAGCACCTGTTCGGTCAGGCGTATTTGTTCATTCGGCGCCGGATCGGCTGCACAACCCGCCAGAGCCAGAACGGCCAGGGCAGCGAAAAGAGGTCGAATACTCACTAAAAATCCCTACTGTTTTGGGGTACTGGCGGGTGGTTGCTGTGGCTGCTGTTGCTGCGCTTTCCAGCGCTCGATATTGCGTTGCAGCACGGCTTCCGTCAGTCCGGACGCGGGCAATTCTGTCATCTTTTTGGCCAGCTGTCCGCGCAACCACGGATCGTTGCAGGCAGAGTTATGGGAAACCGCGAGGAACAGGCCGGGTTTGTCGACCGGCTGCGGGCGCGCGACGAGGTCATTGGCCATGCTCAGGGCCTGTGCGGCTGCCATGCCCGAATAGCGTCCGGCGAGGGCAAATTCCACTTCCCCCAACAGCAATTTCTGAAAGGCCTGGGTCAGGTTGGGAGTGCGTACGAGGGTCAATTGCTGCTCGGCGAACGTACCGAATTCCGGAGTCATTCGAGACTTTTCCGACAACGCGCCGGGATGACCGTGAAGGTCCTGCGCCTGGTTGTAGACCAGTGGCGAGTCTTTTCGGGTCCAGACGAGGTAATCGTTTTCCAGCAACGGCGGATGGATGTAATCCAGGGTTTCCAGCTCACTGACCGTCAACGGCGCGTCGGCCAGCATGTCCATGCGCCCACTGCGCACTTCCTCCAGCGCCTGAGCGCGTTTGCCGGCATAGAGCATCTCGACCTTGATGCCCAACTGCCCTGCTACTTGTTGCAACAGATCGGCACTGGCACCGATCAGGTGCTTGGGGTTTTGCGGGTCTTGCCACAGATATGGCGGCGCATCCGGGCTCCCGGTGACCACCAGTCGCTCACACTTGCCCGCTGCGATGGACAGCGTCGGCAACAGCGTCAGACCCAGCAGCAATGACCAACCGAACACTCGATGCAGATCCATACTCAAACCCCGTTATATCCCCCTGTAGGAGCCGGCTGGCTGCGGGCGGCTCCTACAGGAAGAGCAAAAAAAAGCCCGACCAAAAGGTCGGGCTCTTTATAGGTCAAGCGGCTGGATTAGACCAGCTTCTCGAACTCAGGGATGGCTTCGAACAGGTCCGCCACCAGGCCGTAATCGGCCACCTGGAAGATCGGCGCTTCTTCGTCCTTGTTGATCGCGACGATCACTTTGGAGTCTTTCATGCCGGCCAGGTGCTGGATCGCGCCGGAGATACCGACCGCGATGTACAGCTGTGGAGCAACGATCTTGCCGGTCTGACCGACCTGCATGTCGTTGGGTACGAAACCTGCGTCGACCGCGGCGCGGGAAGCACCCACGGCAGCGCCCAGCTTGTCGGCCAGGGCGTACAGGTGTTTGAAGTTGTCGCCGTTCTGCATGCCGCGACCGCCGGAAACGACGATTTTGGCAGCGGTCAGTTCCGGACGATCGGACTTGGCCAGTTCTTCACCGACGAAGCTCGAAGTGCCGGCGTTGTGCGCAGCAGCAACTGCTTCAACGGCAGCCGAACCGCCTTCGGCAGCGACCGGGTCGAAACCGGTGGCACGCACGGTGATCACTTTGACCGCAGCGTTCGACTGAACGGTAGCGATGGCGTTACCGGCGTAGATCGGGCGCTTGAAGGTGTCAGCGCTTTCAACCGAGATGATCTCGGAGATCTGGTCAACGTCCAGCTGAGCGGCAACGCGCGGCAGGATGTTTTTGCCGTTGGAGGTGGCGGCAGCCAGGATGTGGCTGTAGCCCTTGCCCAGCTCGGCAACCAGTGGCGCGACGTTTTCCGGCAGCTGGTGAGCGTAGGCGGCGTTATCGGCCACCAGCACTTTAGCCACGCCAGCCACTTTCGCAGCGGCTTCAGCCACGGCGCCAGCGCCCTGACCTGCAACCAGCACGTGGATGTCGCCGCCGATTTTGGCAGCAGCGGCCACGGTGTTCAGCGTGGCCGGGGCCAGCACTTTGTTGTCGTGTTCAGCAATAACCAAGATAGTCATTTAGATTACCTTCGCTTCGTTTTTCAGTTTCTCGACCAGTTCAGCCACCGACTTGACCTTGATACCCGCGCTGCGTGCAGCAGGCGCTTCGACTTTCACGGTCTTGTTGGTGGAGGCGGTGGAAACGCCCAAAGCATCCGGAGTCAGCACTTCGAGAGGCTTCTTCTTGGCTTTCATGATGTTTGGCAGGGACGCGTAGCGCGGCTCGTTCAAACGCAGGTCGGTGGTGACGATGGCCGGCAGTTTCAGGGAAACTGTCTGCGCGCCGCCGTCGATTTCGCGGGTCACGGCAACGCTGTCGCCGGACACTTCGACTTTGGACGCGAAGGTGCCCTGACCGTAGCCGCTCAATGCAGCGAGCATCTGGCCAGTCTGGTTGTTGTCGCTGTCGATGGCCTGTTTGCCGAGGATCACCAGCTGAGGCTGCTCCTTGTCGACAACGGCTTTGAGCAGCTTGGCAACGGCCAGGGAAGTCAGATCTTCAGCGGATTCGACGAGGATGGCGCGGTCGGCACCCAGAGCCAGCGCGGTGCGCAGTTGCTCTTGAGCGGTGGACGGGCCGATGGAGACGACGACGATTTCAGTCGCAACGCCTTTCTCTTTCAGGCGTACGGCTTCTTCCACTGCGATTTCGCAGAACGGGTTCATCGACATCTTCACGTTGGCGAGGTCGACGCCGGAATTGTCCGCCTTGACGCGAACCTTGACGTTGTAATCCACAACGCGTTTGACAGCTACAAGAACCTTCATGGATTCCTCGTTACTCTCCGGTGAAAAGAAAGTCGCCTAGGCGAACCTGGCGGTTGATGCTCATCGGGCGCAAGGGCACCTCTAAAAACGCCGGCATACGTGTCAAGTGACCATCGCTCATGACGTTGATGACCGTTCGTCAGTGGTGACCAACAAGTCATTAAATATCGTGGCGTGTAAACTGCGCGCCAACACTGCGCTGCGCATCACCTTGTACTGCCATCGCCCTGTCTTTAGAGGTGCTCTTGAAACCAACAGTCAGCCTACGGCGAGCGCAAAACCGACCGTATCTTGACCGGAACGCCTATTCCGGTCAATACGGCAAAATGGCCAGTCATAAGCCGCGTGACTTTGATTTCTCTGGCTTTGAGCCGATTCAAACAAACGTTTGTATTGGACGCTAAGAGTGGTGTAGATATAATGCGCCACCCAAAGAGAAAGGTGGTTCATCGATTGTCCTCTTCCTGCCTCGTGCAGGAATTCATGGATGCGACACCAAACCTCCAATTAGAAAAAAAACTGTTGAGCCTTGAGTAGGAGATAACCTGTGGAACGCGAATACATGGAATTCGACGTGGTCATCGTCGGTGCCGGCCCCGCTGGTCTTTCCGCCGCCTGCCGCTTGAAGCAGAAGGCTGCTGAAGCCGGTAAGGAAATCAGCGTCTGCGTGGTCGAAAAAGGCTCCGAAGTGGGTGCTCACATCCTGTCCGGTGCCGTGTTCGAACCACGCGCCCTGAACGAACTGTTCCCGGACTGGAAAGAACTTGGCGCGCCGCTGAACACGCCGGTCACCCGCGACGACATCTTCGTGCTGAAAAACGCCGACAGCGCGCAGAAGATTCCCGACCTCTTTGTGCCCAAGACCATGCACAACGAAGGCAACTACATCATCTCCCTGGGCAACCTGTGCCGCTGGCTGGCTCAGCAGGCCGAGAACCTGGGCGTGGAAATCTACCCGGGCTTCGCCGCGCAGGAAGCACTGTTCGATGAGAACGGCGTGGTGCGCGGGATCATCACCGGCGATCTGGGCGTTGACCGCGAAGGCAACCCGAAAGAAGGCCTGTACACCCCAGGCATGGAATTGCGCGGCAAGTACACGCTGTTCGCTGAAGGCTGCCGTGGCCACATCGGCAAGCAGTTGATCAAGCGCTTCAACCTCGACAGCGAAGCCGACGCCCAGCACTACGGCATCGGTCTGAAAGAAATCTGGGAAATCGACCCGGCCAAACACCAGCCAGGTCTGGTGGTGCACACCGCCGGCTGGCCGCTGGACATCATGGGCACCGAAAACACCGGCGGCTCGTTCCTCTATCACCTGGAAAACAACCAGGTGGTGGTCGGCCTGATCGTTGATCTGTCCTACAGCAACACCTACCTGTCGCCGTTCGACGAGTTCCAGCGCCTCAAGCATCACCCGGTACTCAAACAATACCTGGAAGGCGGCAAGCGCATCAGCTACGGCGCGCGCGCCATCTGCAAGGGCGGCCTGAACTCGCTGCCGAAAATGGTCTTCAAGGGCGGCGCGCTGATCGGTTGCGACCTCGGCACCCTGAACTTCGCCAAGATCAAAGGCAGCCACACCGCGATGAAGTCCGGCATGCTCGCCGCTGAATCCGTGGCCGAGGCGCTGTTCGCCGAGAAAGACGGCACCGAAGAACTGACCACTTACGTCGACGCGTTCAAGAAGAGCTGGCTCTACGACGAGCTGTTCGCCAGCCGCAACTTCGGCCCGGCGATCCACAAGTTCGGCGCCATCGTCGGCGGTGGTTTCAACTGGCTGGACCAGAACATCTTCGGCGGCAAACTGCCGTTCACCCTGCACGACACCAAGCCGGATTACGCTTGCCTGAAACTCGCGGCCGACTGCAAGAAGATCGACTACCCGAAACCGGATGGCAAAATCAGTTTCGACAAGCTCAGCTCGGTGTTCATCTCCGGTACCAACCACGAAGAAGAACAGCCTTGCCACCTGAAGCTGGCCGACCTGAGCATCCCGATCGCCAAGAACCTGCCGATGTACGATGAACCTGCCCAGCGTTACTGCCCGGCCGGCGTGTATGAGGTGGTCACCAAGGAAGACGGCGAGAAGCGCTTCCAGATCAACGCCCAGAACTGCGTTCACTGCAAGACCTGCGACATCAAGGACCCTGCACAGAACATCACCTGGGTGGCACCGGAAGGTGCTGGCGGCCCGACTTACCCGAACATGTAAGTTGAATCGCTGAACATCAAGGCTCCCGAATGGGGGCCTTTTTGTTGCCCAAAACTCATGCCCCAACACAATCCTTGTAGGAGCCGGCTTGCCGGCGATAACGTCCGCCCAGCCAACAAAACGGTTGGCTGACACACCGCTATCGCCAGCAAGCCGGCTCCTACAGGGGGTTGTCAGGCAGCGCGTTCGTCACCGGGATTACGCTCAAAGTAGCGCTTGTACTCCCGACTGAACTGCGACGTGCTCTGATACCCGACCCGATGCGCCACCTGCGCCACGCCCAAGCCCTCCGCCACCAGCAACGCCTGCGCCTTGAGCAAGCGCAAACGCTTCAAATACTGCACCGGCGACAACAACGTGCTGCGCTTGAAATGCTCATGAAAGGTCGATGCACTCATGTTCGCGCAACTGGCCAGGGTCTCGACGTTCAAGGGCTCGGTGTAATGCGCATGCAGATGACTGAGCGATGCTGCGATCCGGGCAAATTGCCCCTGCTGCTCGACCAACGCCCGAAGTACATCCGCTTGCGGCCCGCGTAATGCGACGAACAACAACTCACGCAACCGCGCCTGCCCCATGATCTGGCATTCCAGCGGATCGTGCAGGCAACGCAACAGTCGCTCGACACAACCACGCATCGCGTCGTCGAGCACCGCCGAAGTCATGGACTCGGGTGTTTGTGCCGCAATATTACGTCCCGGCGCCAGCCCCATGGCCAATACCAACTCACCGAGCACCACCCGGTCGATGGCGATGGAAATCCCCAGCATCGGCCCATTCGGTGCCGCAAACGTTTCGCATTCGAACGGCACCGGCAATGCCTGAATCAAATAATGCCCGGCGCCGTATTCCAGCGTACGCGGGCCCAGGTACGCCAACTTGCTGCCCTGGGCAATGATGACCAGGCTCGGTTCGTAGATCTGCGGGCCGCGAGCCACATCACAACTGGCACGCAAAGCCTGCACACCCGGCAACGCTGTGGGCGCGAAACCATCGCGATGAGTCAAAGGCTCAATCAGCGAAACCAGCGTGGCATTGGCATCGAGATGACGGGTCAACAACATGGGAGCTCTTCACAAAATAATCACGGAAAAAGGGATGAAAGCATCATCGCAGGTCTGATTGCCCATTGGACCCAACGAACGCAGATGCCGGAGGAATAGGCATGACACCCGGAGGAATCGCCATGGCCGCGTAATGGTACGGCGCCCAGAATGCGCCGCCTCACCTGTCATGCTTTTTGCGAGGTCCACCATGTACACCGCCATCGGATACGCCGCCCAGTCGGCCACCACTCCCCTTGCCCCCGTGAAATTCGAACGCCGCAGCCCGCGTGCCGACGACGTGGCGATCGAGATTCTCTACTGCGGCGTCTGCCATTCCGACATCCATCAGGCGCGCAATGAGTGGGGCATTGCCGTTTACCCGCTGATGCCCGGCCACGAGATCGTAGGCAAAGTGACCGCCATCGGTGCGAATGTCACCCAACATAAAGTCGGCGATCTGGTCGGCGTCGGCTGCATGGTCGATTCATGCCGCAGCTGCGAAGCCTGCCAGGCCAACCTCGAACAATATTGCCTCGAAGGTCCGACCATGACCTACGCCACGCCCGACCGGGTCGATGGCAGCAACACCATGGGCGGTTACTCCGACAGCATCGTGGTCAGCGAGCACTTCGTGGTGCGCATCCCGGAAAAACTTGACCTGGCCAGCGCCGCGCCAATCCTCTGCGCCGGCATCACCACCTACTCGCCGCTCAAGCACTACGGCGTGAAAGCGGGCGACAAGGTCGGGATTCTCGGCATGGGCGGCCTCGGCCACATGGGTATCAAGTTTGCCAAGGCAATGGGCGCGGAAGTGACGCTGTTCACCCGTTCGGCAAGCAAGGCTGAAGAAGGTCGTCGTCAGGGCGCGGACCATGTGATCGTGTCCACCGATGCCGAGCAGATGAAGGCTGCGGCCGGCCAATTCGACTTCCTGCTGGACACCATTCCGGTGCAGCACGACCTCAATCCCTACCTCGACACGCTGCGTTTCGACGGCGTGCACATTCTGGTGGGGTTGATTGAACCGATTGATCCACCGGTCCACGCGGCCAAATTGGTGCTGGGCCGCCGTGTACTGGCTGGCTCGCTGATCGGCGGTATCGCCGAAACCCAGGAAGTGCTGGATTTCTGCGCCGAGCACAACATCACCTGCGACATCGAAATGCTCGACATCCGCCAGATCAACGAGGCTTACGCCCGCATGATCGCCGGTGACGTGAAGTACCGCTTCGTCATCGACATGGCAACGCTGAAGGTCTAAACCTTAGCGGTTTATACCTTCAAGCCAAGTTCCGCCGAGAGCCGGGCCGTGACCCCTTTGATCAGGGGAATCAGCTCGGCCATTTTTTCCAGCGGCATGTACGGCACGGTGCTGGCGATGCTGATGCCGGCGACGATGCGCTTGCTCGCGTCACGGATCGGCGCCGCCACGCAGCGGATCGACGGTTCGTTGTCTTCCAGGTCGAAGGCGTAACCGCCCGCCACGTACTCAATCATGCGCTGCTGAAACTGCTCCCAGGATTGCTCCGGGTGCTGCGGCCAGAACTGATTTTTCCCACCCGCCGGCAGACTGACTTCGTACAGCCGTTGCCATTCTTCCTGCGTGTCATCGAGCATCAGCGCCTTGCCGATCCCGGTACGCGCCAACGGCATGCGGTGGCCAACCCGCGAACGCATTTCCGGACCATTGCGCCCCGGATTCTTGTGCAGGTACAGCACTTCATCACCTTCGCGAATCGCCAGGTGAATGGTGTCGCCGGTCAACGCCGACAACTCATCCAGATACGGACCGGCCAACGTGACCAGCGGCAATTCCTCACGCGCCTGAAAGCCCAGCTCGATCAGCTTCGGCCCCAGCAAATAACCGACTTGCGGCACCACGCGCAGATAACGCTCGTCCACCAGGCAACTGGCCAGACGATGGGTGGTGCTGCGCGTCGTGCCGATCAGCCGGGCGATTTCCTTGAGATCGCGGGCGCCACTGGCCACGGCCTGAACCACACCCAGCCCGCGCAGCAGGGTCTGAGTGCCGGTCGGCGCGGCGTCCTTGGCGATTTTTGGGGCGTCTTCCTGCATATCCAGCCTTTACCGTTGAGCGAGGGAACGGGCGGCATTATGGTCGCCCGACGGCTGCGACTACAACTTGATACGCTCGACCTTCCCGACCAGCAGGATGTAGGAAAGCGCACCCAACAACGCCAGAACCGAGATGTAGGTGATCGCTGGAGCGAACGAATCACCGCTGGCGAGGAAACCGATGACAATCGGCGTGGCAATCGCCGACAGGTTGCCGATGAAGTTAAACACGCCGCCGGTCAGCCCCAACAAGCGTGCCGGTGCCAGCGTTGATACCAGCGACCAGGTGATCGAAGCCAGACCGTTGCCGAAGAACGCCAAGGCGAGGAAGGCAATCACCAGTGGCGTCGACTCGACGAAATTGGCGCCGATGATCGAGGTGGAAATCAGCAAGCCGCCAATGATCGGCAACTTGCGGGCGAAACCCACCGTGTAGCCGCGACGGATCAGGAAGTCGGAGAAGAACCCGGAACAGAGTACGCCGACGAAAGCGGCGAGAAACGGCAGCGACGCCAGCAGGCCGGACTTGATGAAATCCATGCCGCGGTACTTCACCAGGTAGGTCGGGAACCACGTCAGGAAAAACCACAACGTCGAGTTGAGGCAGAACTGGCCAAGGTAAATGCCCCACAACTTGCGCTTGGTCAGGACGATGCCGAGGTCGGTCCAGCTGAATTTCGCCTTGACCTTCGCTTGCTCGGCCTGAATATCCACCAGCCCGCCGCCTTCGCGGATCAGGTCGATTTCAGCGTCATTGGCGCCTTTGAAATCCCGTGGCTCGCGATACACCGCGTACCAGATCACCGCCCAGAGAATGCCCACCGCACCGGTGCTGACGAACACCATGTGCCAGCCAAATTCATGCTGCAACCAGGCGAGTACCGGCGTCAGGAACGCCAGGCCGACGAACTGGCCGGAGGTGTAGAAACCAATGGCCGTGGCGCGCTCACGCTCCGGGAACCATGTGGTGACTACGCGGCTGTTGATCGGATAAGCCGGGGCTTCCAGCGCACCGACCGCCATGCGCAAGACGAACAGTGCAATGAAGCTGGCGGCGAAACCGAGCATCACCGTGGCGATCGACCACAGCAACAAGGCGAGGCTATAAAGGATGCGCGGCGGAACGCGATCCACCAGCCAGCCGCCGGGGATCTGCATGGCGGCGTAAGTCCAGCCGAACGCGGAGAAGATCAGTCCGACGTGGATCGGGTCGATGCCCAGGTCACTGGTCAGCGCCGGGGCGGCGATGGACAGGTTGCTGCGGTCCAGGTAGTTGATCACTACGGTGATGAACAGCAGGACCATGATGAAAAAACGCTTGCGGCTGGGCGCCACCAACGACGCCTGCCCGGTGAGGGTTTGCGGTTGCATGGGGAATGCCTCTTCTTATGTTTATTGAGGTCGATGTGGAACTGGAATGATGCCGATCTCCCTGTCCATGGAGATCAACCTGTGGGAGCCAGCCTGCTGGCGATCGCGCTGGGTCAGTCACCATGAATGCTGGATGTGCCGACCAAATCGCCAGCAGGCTGGCTCCCACAGGGATTTGCGGTGGGTCAGCGATCACTCACCACTCGGCAAAACTGCCATCGGCATGGCGCCAGATCGGGTTGCGCCAGCGATGCCCGACCGCCGCGCGTTCGATCACGTATTCCTCGTTGATCTCGATCCCCAGGCCTGGGCCGTTCGGAATCTTCACGAAGCCTTTGTCGTAATCGAACACTCGCGGATCCTTGACGTAATCCAGCAGGTCGTTGCTCTCGTTGTAGTGGATGCCCAGGCTCTGTTCCTGGATGAACGCGTTGTAGCAAACCGCATCCAGTTGCAGACACGCCGCCAGCGCAATCGGCCCCAACGGGCAATGCAGCGCCAGCGCTACGTCGTAGGCTTCGGCCATGTTGGCGATCTTGCGAGTCTCGGTGATGCCACCGGCGTGCGAGGCATCCGGCTGGATGATGTCGACGTAACCTTCGCTGAGAACGCGCTTGAAATCCCAGCGCGAGAACAGACGCTCACCGAGGGCAATCGGTGTGCTGGTCAGCGGCGCCAGCTCCTTCAGTGCTTCGTAGTTTTCGCTGAGCACCGGCTCTTCGATGAACATCAGTTTGTACGGATCGAGTTCCTTCATCAGCACCTTGGCCATGGGCTTGTGCACCCGGCCATGGAAGTCCACACCGATGCCGACGTTCGGGCCGACCGCATCACGCACGGCGGCAACGTTGGCCAGGGCCAGGTCGACTTTCTCGAAGGAATCGAGGAATTGCAGCTCTTCGGTGCCGTTCATTTTCACGGCGGTGAAACCACGGCTGACCGCTTCTTTCGCGGCGCGCGCGGTGTCTGCCGGACGGTCACCGCCAATCCACGAATAGACACGAATCTTGTCGCGCACCTGACCACCGAGCAGGTCGCTGACCGATACACCCAAGGCCTTGCCCTTGATGTCCCACAACGCCTGGTCGATACCGGCCAGCGCACTCATGTGGATCGCACCGCCCCGGTAGAAGCCGCCGCGATACAGCACGGTCCAGATGTCTTCGATGTTGCGTGGGTCTTTGCCGATCAGGTAGTCGGACAATTCTTCAACGGCAGCCGCCACCGTGTGGGCACGGCCTTCGACCACGGGCTCGCCCCAACCGGTCACGCCCTCGTCGGTTTCCACTTTCAGGAAGCACCAGCGCGGCGGAACGATGAAGGTGGTCAGTTTGGTGATTTTCATCTCTTCTCTCTCTTATTAGATGCAGCGCGCTCGGCGCCAAAAAAGTCTTAACGCAGAGCGTTCCATGCAGCGACGTAGGCCTTGGCGTTGGACGCCACTTGCGCCGCAGTCATGCCCGGCTTGAACAACCCGGACCCGAGGCCGAAGCCCTTCACGCCCGCATCGATAAACACCTGCATGTTCTCCGGGGTGATCCCGCCCACCGGCGCCAGAATCGTCCCGGCGGGCAACACCGCCAGCCAGGCTTTTACAACCGCCGGGCCCATTTGCTCGGCGGGGAACATCTTCAGCACGTCCGCGCCTTCCGCCAGTGCAGCGAACGCTTCGGTCGGCGTCGCCACGCCAGGCGACAGGAACAACCCGGCGGCCTTCGCGGCGCGCAGCACTTTGGGATCGCTGTGGGGCATGACGATGACCTGCCCGCCGGCGGCTTTCACTTGCTCGACCTGCTCCGGCGTCAGCACCGTGCCGGCACCGATCAGGCAATCGGCGGGCAAGGTACTGCGCAGGATGCGGATACTTTCGTACGGCTCGGGGGAATTGAGCGGCACTTCGATGACGCGAAATCCGGCTGCGTAAAGGACTTCTCCGATAGCCGCCGCTTCCTGCGGGCGCAGGCCACGCAGGATTGCGATCAGACCGTTTTGCGCCAATGCTTGCTTGAGCATGTCAGACCTCCAGTCAGGTTTAACGGGATGGGTTTGGAGTGATCAGCCCGGCGGCGAGCGCCAGTTGCCACAACCCGCGTTCGGTGGCCTGTTCGGCCAGCGTCACTCGGGCAAAACCGCAGGCGGCGAGCGCCCGGCTGTAACGGGCACAGAGTTGGGAATTGCCGATGAGAATGATCGACGGCAGATGAACGCTGTTGCGCCGACGCCGCTGAACCGTGGCCAGCGCCGACAGCTCATGGCCGATCAACAGGCCGGACAAATAATCCGGTTGCGCACTGCCGCTCAGTTCGCCGGTCAGCCCGAGGCTGCGGGCACTGAACAGCGTCGACAGCGGGCCGATTTCGCCGTCCGCCGACAGCGCCACTTGCACGCCACGGTCAAACGCGTCGCCATCGAAAGACCCACCGCGTTGCTGGGTGCGCCCCAGAATGCTGTGTTCGCTGAGCACGGCGAAGACTTCGCCGGTCATGAAGGTGTCGAAATGCACGATGCAGCCGTCGGCCACTTCCACCCATTTCGAATGGCTGCCCGGCAGGCCGATCAACAGATCGCTGCCCGCCTCGCCCGCCAGGTTTTGCAGCACGCCGAGGACTTGGGTTTCTTCACCGCGCATCACGTTCGGCAGGCGCGAACGCTGAATCACGCCCGGCACGATGTGCACATCGACACCGCGAAGACTGCGAATGGTTTGTAGGGAGGTTCCGAGATTGGCAACGTTTGCCGGCGTGTCGCGGTAGGCCGCTTCGCACCAGCCTTGCGCGCTGCCAACCATGCCGCAGGCAATCACCGGCAAACCGGGTTGCTCATCGAGCCAGTCACCGCAGGCCTCGTCAAAGGCCAGTTCAAAACCGTCGGTGCATGCCAGACCGTTAATGATTCGCGGCGTCCGGGGCAGCTGCATGATTCCCGATGACAGCGAACGCTGTTCGAGCACCTGGCCACCTGCGGCGAGTTTGTAAGCACGTAATGAGGTTGTCCCCCAATCGAGCGCGATCAATTGCGCCAGCATCGCTTCACCTGTTCTGTTTATTGGCAGTGAGTGAGCTGGACTATAAACCCTGACGCGGCGATATCTCAATATATAAATACATCTCCCATATAGTGGGATCTAATTGCTACAGGCAAAAAAAATCGCAGCTTCAATTTCTGCGATGCATCAACCATCGAATTCAACCCTGTAGGAGCCGGCTTGCTGGCGATCCACTCTCAAAGTAATGGGTTGCTCTTGAGTTTGCCATCGCCAGCAAGCCGGCTCCTACAGGTTGGGTTGACAACCATTTTCAGTGTGGAGCCAGCGAAGCTGCGATCTTTTAAGGGGGTCAATTGCCCGCAGCAAAATCCCTTAGCACCGCGCCATCCATCCGATACCGCACCCACTCTTCCTGTGGCTGCGCACCCAAGGATTTATAGAACTCGATAGCCGGCTTGTTCCAGTCCAGCACGCTCCACTCAAAACGCCCGCAATCATTGGCGCAGGCGATTTTCGCCAAGTGGCGCAGCAAGGTTTTACCGGCGCCGCCACCGCGTTGCTCGGGAGTGATGTAGAGGTCTTCGAGGTACAGGCAGTTGCTGCCCAGCCAGGTGGAATAGCTGAAGAAGAACACCGCAAAGCCGATCGGCAAACCGTCGCGCAGGCAGATCAGGCCGTGGGCGGTGGCGCCTTCGCTGAACAGGCTGCGCTCAATGTCGGCGACGCTGGCGATGACTTCGTGGCGGGCACGTTCGTAATCGGCCAATTCAGTGATGAACGCGAGGATTTGCGGTGCATCGCTGGGGGTCGCCGGGCGGATTTCGATCGTCATGGACGTGCCTTCGTCAAAAGTGGAAAACGCCATACTAAGTCGGCGCGCAACGCTCGTCACACTGGAAATTCAAAGCTGATCTATGGAGGATGTGGAGCCGCTGCCCCAACCGTTTTCACTTAACAGGACGTTTATGACGACTGATGCTTTCGCGCCGCTGCCAATCCTCGCCGCCAGGTTGCTGCCCCACGCACTGGAACCCTCGGAAGACGGCGCCCACGATCTGTCGCACTTGCAGCGGGTCTGGCACAACGTGCGCACTCTTCATGCTGAGGAAGGTGGCGATATTGAAGTGCTGCTGGCAGCGGTGCTTTTGCATGATTGCGTGTCGGTGGAGAAGAACTCGCCGTTGCGTTCGCAAGCATCGCGACTGGCAGCCGAGAAGGCTTCTGCAGTGTTGACCGACATGGACTGGCCCAGCGCAAAAATCAGCGCCGTTGTACACGCCATCGAGGCCCACAGCTTTTCTGCCAACATCACTCCAAGTTCCCTCGAAGCGAAAATCATGCAGGACGCCGACCGTCTCGATTCCCTTGGCATGCTCGGCGTTGCGCGCACTTTTTACATCGCCGGCCGCATGGGCAGCGCGCTGTATGACCCACAAGACCCGGAAGCGAATGCGCGGGAATACGATGACAAGCGCTTTTGCCTCGATCATTTCCAGACCAAGCTGCTGCACTTGGCAGACGGCTTCCAGACCCTCACCGGTCAACGCCTGGCCCGCATCCGGCATGAACGTTTGAAAAATTTCATGGAGCTGTTCAAGGAAGAAATCGGCATCGGCCGAGTGCATTACTCCGCCCACCACTAATCCTGGAATCGAGAACCTCAGACCTAACATCGGCGCCTTGCATGATAGATAGATGACACTCTCCGTTATCGGGTCAAGGAAGCGCGTCATGTCTACTGCTCCACCTCAGGTCTCCAGCAAACTGTTCGGCCTGTTTTGCCTCGCCAGTTATTTGCTGTCGCTGTCCTACGGCTCGACGTTTTTGCTGTCGCTGTTGATCGGCTCGCGCGGCGGCAATGAACACGATGCCGGCAGCGTGATTTCGGCGGCGATGCTCAGTACGTTTGCGGCGGTGATCGTTTCCGGGCACTTGTCCGACTGGCTTGGCGCGGCGCGTTCGATTGCGCTGTTCGGCGTGCTGCTGGTGGCGGCCAGCCTGGGTTTTGCACTGACGCCGGGCTTCGGCCATCTGCTGCTGTTTTTCGGCTTGCTGCTGGGTTTGGGCTGGGGCGTTTTCTATACGCTCGGGCCGATCATCGTCGCGAGCCTTGTGACGCCTGCCCAGCGGGCCAGATATTTCGCGCTGCTGTCGGGCAGCATGATGACCGGGATCGGCAGCGGCCCGTTGCTGGGCCGCGCGGCCAGTGCGCTGGGCTATCCCGTAACGGCGGCGTTTTACCTCGCGGCGCTGGCCAGCCTGATTGGCGTGTTGCTGTTCTGGCGCCTGGATGCGCAGCTGAAAAAAGCGCCCTCGCCTACCGCTGCGGT
This sequence comes from Pseudomonas sp. PDM03, assembly GCF_014852385.1. NCBI lineage: Bacteria > Pseudomonadati > Pseudomonadota > Gammaproteobacteria > Pseudomonadales > Pseudomonadaceae > Pseudomonas > Pseudomonas sp. PDM03. The sequence goes on from NZ_JACVBM010000025.1 coordinate 19,772, forward strand.
CGCACGCATTTCCTGGCGCGCAACCCGGCAGATTTTGTCGTCCCGCGCAGTGTTCCCGATCCTCATGGTCGGCCTCGGCGGCTGCGTGTTCGGTGGCCTGTCGAGTTTCCAAACCAGCTACGCGGCGTCTCGTTCGCTGGATTACTCGCTGTTCTTTTTCGGTTTCATGGGCGCGGCGATCAGCAGCCGGATGGTGATTGCCGGGTTCGTGGTCAAGCGCGATCCATTCCGCGCGTCTTGCCTGTTGTCCGGGCTGATGATGGTTTCGATTGTGATGTTCGGTTTCGTGGTCGACAGCGGCTTCAGCTACGTGCTCGCGGCGATGATGCTTGGGGTCGGTTACGGGCTGACGTATTCGGTGATCAACGGCCTGGCCGCGAATGAAGCGCCGCACGGCACCACCGCGCAAGCGTTGCTGCTGTTCAGTCTGTCGTACTTCATTGGTGTGTTCGGCTTTCCGTTGCTGGCCGGGAAGATCATCGTCGAACACGGGATGGCGACACTGTTGCTCACCGTTCTCGCCGTGGCGCTGTTGAACTGGCTGATCACCGTGGGCCGCCTGATCTGGCGCCGCTACACGGTCAAAACGTTGCAAGAGGCCTGAACCGTTCGTCGTTCATCAGTATCCATGAACGTCGATGAAAACCGATCAAGCTATGTGCGGCTGGGGTGAGGCGGCGCGCAAGTTGGACGTGTAAACGTTTGAGGGCCCCTTCGCGGGCAAGTCGGGTCGCCGCATCGCTCGCTCCTACAGGGATCGCGTGATTCCTGTAGGAGCGAGCGATGCGGCGACCCGACTTGCCCGCGAAGACGTCAAATCAGGCGCCGAAAGTCTCGCGGATCAACGCATCCACCTCATCCGTCCCAGGCGAAGTCGCCGGCCCCCACCGAGTCACCGCCAGCGCCGCTGCCGCATTCGCCCGCCGCGCCGCTTCACCCGCCGACAACCCGCGCGCCAATCCGGCCACAAACACCCCGGCATGGGCATCCCCGGCGCCGTTGCTGTCCACCGCCTCAACCTTGAAACCCGGCACATGCTGACGCTCGCCATGCTGATGAATCCAGCACCCTTGCGGACCGTCGCGGACCACCATCAACACCTTCGACGGCAGATGATCGGCCAGTCGATCCAGCGCCTCGGCAATGTCCGACGCCCCGGTAAACCGCAGCGCCTCGACGCTGTTGCTGGTCCATACATCGATGCGCGGCAACAACGCCTGCATCAACGGCGCATCGGGTGATTCCACCAGCGGGCCCGGGTCGAACACCACGTTGACCGCACTCGGCAACGCCAACACCCAATCCACCAGCGCCTGAGCCTTGCCGACATGCAGCAGGCTGTAGCCGCTGACGTAGATATAGTCGCCCGTCTGCGCCGCTACGCTGTTCAAATCCTCTGCGGACACTTCACCTTCGGCGCCGATATAGGAGACGAAGCTGCGCTCGGCGGAAGCATCCGTGATCGCCACGCACAACCCCGTGTCTCGTTCAGCACTGTGAGCAATGCCGATGCGAATGCCTTCAGCCTTCATCGCTTCCCGCGCCAAATCGCCGAAACGACCGTTGCCGTGACGGCCCAGGTAAACCACCGGCAAGCCATTACGCTGAGCGGCGGCCATCACATTAAACCCGCCGCCGGCTTCAAAACTGGCGGATTGCGCCAGTACGTCGCCGCCGGGTTGAGGCAGTTTATCCACGGCCATGACCAGGTCGATGATGACCTGGCCGGTGTGCAACATTTTAGGCATGAGCATTCTCGAGCGACGCGGCGCGGCGATCCCTGGCCCCGCCGAGTACAAAATAAATCCCGCCGGCGACCAGGAACGTCACGATCCAGCCGAGGCCGTTATGCCCCAGCCACGAGTCGGAGAGGAACCCACGGAACCAGACGGTTTGTTCGGTGGTGCCAATGGTGGTGAAGCTGAAACCCAGCACGATCGCCAGGGCCCACGCACCGAATGCACGCCACTCGACGCCGCCGCGATACCAGTAGGCGCTGCTCGGGCTGACGTCCAGCAGGTCTTTGGGGCTGTAGTAATGACGATGAATCAGGTCAACGACGAAGATCCCGACCCACGCCGTGATCGGCACGGCCAGCAGCGAAATGAAGGTGATGAACGGGCCGTAGAAACTGTCGGCGATCAGCATGAAGTAAATCGAACCGGCGAAAATCGCGACGATGTCGACCACCACGGCGTAGACGCGCTTGACCTTCAGGCCGAGGGTCAGCGTGGTCAAGCCGGCGGAATACACCGACAGGTTGTTCGACAGCAGCAAGCCGCCGAACGCGGTGATCAGGTACGGCACGGCCATCCAGGTCGGCAGCATGTCGCGGATCGCGATGATCGGGTCAGTGGCCGAGGCCAGGTCGTTGTTGCCCACCGACAGCAGGCCGCCGAGGGTGATCAGCAACACCAGCGGGATCCCGGCACCAAACGCGGCAGAAGCCACCAGACGTGCCGCCTTGACGCTGCGATGTTGATAGCGCGACATGTCCGCACCGGCGTTGGCCCAACCGATCCCGGTGCCGGCGGCCATGGTGCCGACGCCGATGATCATTGCGCTAAGCGGTGCAGGCGTGGCGTTGAACACGGCGCTCCAGTCGATGGTGGCGCAGAGGAAACCGCCGACCAGAATGTTCAGCGCGCCGAACACATAAGTCGCCCACTTCTGAATCACCAGCAACGTCGCGTGACCGAGGCCGGACACCGACAAGGTCAGCAGCACGAAAATTGCGATGAAGATCAGGGTCAGCATCGGTGCGCTTTTGGCTTCCACCGGCGAGCCAAACAGGATCGAACACAGCGACAGCAACACGAACGCGGCAGTGGTGGTGTTGACGGTTTCCCAACCCAGCCGCGACATCAGCGAAACCAGGGTCGGGCCGATGTTGCCGCGTACGCCGAAGATCGCCCGCGACAGCGTCAGGCTCGGTGCGCGGCCACGGCGACCGGCGATGGAAATGATCCCGACCACCGCAAAGGAACCGGCAGCGCCGAGGATCGCGACGATGATCGCCTGCCAGATCGCCAACCCGCGAAACGCCACCAGCGTAGCGCCGAGCGGCAGGCCGAGGATGGAAATGTTAGCGGCGAACCAGACCCAGAACAGCTGTAGCGGATGCCCGTTGCATTCGGCTTCCGGCACCGGCTCGATGCCACGGGTTTCCAGTTGCCCGGCACTTTGCCCGGCGTTCGATGAACTCATGTGAAATGCTCCTGTTGCCTTTGTTGTGGTTATGGGCAATGACGGAAGACGAAAACAACATCCCGGCTGTCCTGGCCAAGTCAGTGCGATCCATTGCTGTGAAAATATTCAAATAGGTGGTGCGGCCATCGCCGGCAAGCCGGTCTCGCTCCCACAGGTATTGGGAACACCGCAGATCACTGTGGGAGCGAGATCGGCTTGCCGACGATGGCGTCAGCACAGTCAACGCAGGGCGAGAAGGCCCTGCACCAATGGCTCTAAATCCAATTCATTAACGATTTTGACCTTGTCGATCATCGCCACCGGCCAACTCTCAAGCCCCAGACAAGCCCCGAGCATGGCCCCCAGAATCGCCGCGATGGTGTCGGTGTCGCCCCCCAGACCTGCGGCCATGCACAGCGCGTCGAAGGCATTTATTTCACCGATGGCCACTTGCTGCGCCAGGGCAAACGAAACCACCACCGACTCCTGCGAAGCCACCGACGTGCCAATCACGTCGTACATCAAGTCCGCCAGCATCGCGTTGTCGCTGTCGACGCTGATCGTCCGCGCCCAACTGATGCGCGAGGCAATGCGTCCGCCCGCGACCCAGTGGCCGTGGCTTTCCGCTTGCTGGGCGATTTGCTGGCCGAGGTTCAACGCCTCGCCGAGGTCCATGCCGTTGATGCCGGCCGAGACCACCGCCGCCACCGCCGCCGCGCTGGAAATGCCCAGCGTGGTGTTGTGGGTGACCTGGCAGGCCTGCACCACGGCGTTGATGAAACGCTCGGGATCGCGGACATCCGCCGAAATGCCGACGGGCGTGATGCGCATCGCCGCACCGTTGGTGGTGCCGTAGCGCCCCGCTTCTTCCGGGGAATGACCGGCGAGGATCATCTCGATCGCCCGTTTGGTCGACGGCCCGAGCAAGTCCTGCGAGCCCTTGGCCTGCATCGCGGCTTCCCATTCGATCAGCCGTTGCGCCAGTACCGACGGTTCAATCCTGCCCTTGCCGTCGATCAACAACTGACCGACCAGAATCGCCTGTTCGGTATCGTCAGTAATCGAGCCTTTAGGCATGTTGGCCGCAATCGGTTGATTGGGGCCGGCGTCTTGCAGATCGGTGATTTCACCGAAACGCGCCTTGATGACGGCGCGGCTCAGCGATTGCGTCGGCATGCCCAGCGCATCGCCCAGGGCCAGTCCGTAAAACGCGCCCAGTGCACGATTGAGCGCGGTCATTGTGGGTGTCCAAATTGCAGGTGCAGGCGAAAGTGCACGGGATCGAGCAGGCTTTCGACCTGTTCCATGAAGCGGTTCTGCCGGTCGTAGGTGGTGCGCAAGGCTTTGAGGAACACCGTGCCGACCGGACGACCGAGCAGCTCGGCGTCTTCGGCGTTCAAGGGTTCGGCGCCGATCCATTGATCGCCGCGCTCGCCGATGTAGCCGTACGCGGCCAGGGTGATGGTCAGGGAATTGTCGATCAGGCCGACACGCGGCAGGCTTTCCAGGCCTCCGGTGGCGGGCATCAATGAGCGTTCGAGGGAAACCAGCTTGCCGTCGGTGGAACGACGGCGGCGGTCGAGGGTGATGAATTGGTCAGTGCCGAAACGCGGCAGCAGGTCGGGGCGAGTCACCGCCTCGAGCCGCAGCACTTCGGTATTGATCAGCGCCCCGCTGTCGGCCAGCGCCTGCGCCCAACCGCTGCGCTGATCGAGCACCACCCCGTCGAACGTGACGATGGAACCGACACCGCTTTGCGTCGCGATGTAGTTGCGCCGTTTCAATTCGGCCAGGGCTTCACGCAGCGTACCTCGGCTGACTTTGAATTCTTGAGCCAACTGATGCTCGCCCGGCAACTGAAAGCCGTCCTCCATGAGGCCGCTTTCAATGCGCCGGATGAGTTCGTCGACCACCCGTTGTTTCTTGTCAAATCGTACCTGTCTAATCATGTACAAATTGATACCCGAAACGACTTGTAACAGGCAAGACATATTTAGGGGGAGTGACGGAAGGAGGCAGTCGCGAGGTGAATCAGGTACATCGCCTTCGCGGGCAAGCCTCGCTCCTATAGGTTAATGTCAGTCGCGTAATCCATGCACGACACATAACCTGTAGGAGCGAGGCTTGCCCGCGAAGGGGCCAGCACAGACAACAAAAATCTCAGCGTTGTTTCAGGCGGTCGATAACCACAGCCAGCAGCAAAATCGAACCACGAATCACGTACTGATAAAACGTATCGATGTTCTTCAGGTTCATCGCATTCTCGATGATCGCCAGAATCAACACCCCGGCGATCACATGCCGGATCATGCCGATCCCGCCACTGAGCGAAACCCCGCCAAGCACACACGCCGAGATCACCGTCAGCTCGAAACCCTGGCCGATCATCGGCTGGCCGGAAGTCATCCGCGACGCCAGAATCACCCCGGCCAACGCCCCGATCACACCGTGCACGGCGAAGATGATGATCTTGGTCCGGTCAACGTTGACCCCGGCCAGCAACGCCGCTTCCTGGTTGCCGCCGATGGCCATGGTGTTGCGCCCGTAGGTGGTGTAATTCAGCAACCAGCCGAAAAACAGGAAGCAGGCAATGGTGATCAGGATCGGCACCGGCACGCCAAACAACTGGCCGTTACCGAAGACGAAGAACGACTCCTGGGACACGCCCACCGCTTTGCCATTGGCAAAAATGTAGGCCAGACCGCGAACGATCTGCATGGTCGCCAACGTAGTGATCAATGCATTGACCCGCAACTTGGCGATCACGATCCCGTTGATCAGCCCGACGATCAAGCCCATGAACAGCGCCGCCACCACACCGAGAAAAACGCTGTCGGTGTCACGCATCACCACCGCCGCGACCACGCCGGCACAGGCAATCACCGAGCCCACCGACAAGTCGAAATGCCCCGACGCCAGGCAATACAACATGGTGCATGCGGCAATCCCGGTGGTGGAAATCGCCAGGCCCAGGCCGCGCATGTTCAGCGGCGAAAGGAAGTTGTCGATCAGCAAGGTGCAGAGCACAAAGATCCCGACGGCCGCGAGCAGCATCACCCAGTCATCGAGAAAGCGCCGCAGGTCCAGAGGTTTGCGCTGGGTGGGCAGAGCGTTGTTTTGGGTTGTCATCATAGTCACCTCTCAGTTCGCCACGCCGTCAGCACGGTGGCGCGGCAAAGCCAGTTGCAGCAGGTTGGATTCGTTGGCCTCGTCGCGGGACAGTTCGCCGCGCATCGCGCCTTCGCAGAGCACCAGGATGCGATCGGAAATACCCATCACTTCCATCAGGTCGCTGGACACCACAATCACCGCGATGCCGCTTTCAGCCAGGTTATGGATGATCTGGTAAATCTCGGCCTTGGCGCCGATGTCGATGCCGCGAGTCGGCTCGTCGAGCAGCAGGACTTTCATCGGCATCGACAGCCAGCGGCCGAGAATCGCCTTCTGCTGATTGCCGCCGGACAGGTACATGATTTTCTGCTCCGCGCTGGGCGTCTTCACTTTCAGCGCCTTGATCTGCTTGTCGGCGTTGCCCTTTTCCCACAGGCCGCGCAACAGGCAACCGAAGGTGGAATGGGCGCCACGCGCGCTGATGTTGATGTTCTCGGCAACGCTGGAGAGCGGCATGATGCCCTCCTTCTTGCGGTCCTCGGGACACAGCAGAATGCCGGCGGCAATCGCATCGCGGGGTGAACGCAGTTTCAGTTCATGCCCGCGCAATTCCAGGCGCCCGGCGGTGTTGCGCTCAAGGCCGCTGAGTATGCGGAACAGCTCGGTTCGCCCTGCCCCCACCAGACCGAACAGCCCGAGGATCTCGCCTTTGTGCGCATCGAAACTCACCGGCTCACGCAAGCCCGGCCCGAGCAGACCGTCGACCCTCAACGCCACCGCGCCACGCTTGCGCGGGCGGTAATCGTAGATGTCTTGAATGTCGCGCCCGACCATGCACGTGACCAATTGATCATGGGTCAGCTCGCTCATGTCCTCGAAGGTGCGCACGTAGCGGCCGTCCTTGAACACCGTCACCGCGTCACAGATGCGGAACACTTCTTCCATGCGATGGGAGACGTAGAGCACCACTTTGCCTTCGTCGCGCAGGCGCCCGATGATCGCCATCAAGCGATCGATCTCCCGCGCCGAGAGGCTGCTGGTCGGTTCGTCGAATGCAATCACATGCGCGCCACGGGACAACGCCTTGGCGATTTCCACCAGTTGCCGTTGCCCGAGGGACAGGCGCCCGACCTTCTCTTGCGGATCGATTTCATCGGCCAGGCCCTTGAGGCAGGCCAGCGCTTGTTGTCGCAGTGCGTTGCGATTGATCAGGCCGAAACTGGCAGGCAAATGACCGAGGAACAGGTTTTCCGCCACGGTCATTTCCGGGACCAGGTGCAGTTCCTGATGGATCACCGCCACCTTGTTGCCGATGCTGTCGGCGGTGGATTTGAAGACCATCGTTCGCTCGCCGATCTGCAGGTCGCCGCTGTTCGGCGTGTAGGCGCCGCCGAGGATTTTCAGCAGGGTCGATTTGCCGGCGCCGTTCTCACCCATCAAGGCATGAACCTGACCCGGATGGGCGACGAAGCTAATGCCGTCCAATGCCTTCACCCCGGGAAAGGTCTTGCCGATCCCGTTGAAGCGCAGGCTGCCGCCGACGCTGTCGTGTTGTGTCTGTACTTGCGCGTGCATAAAACACCTCATCACACAGATCAGGCAGCCCCGTCGCCAGGGCCGCCGATGAAATCAACCGCGCCTCAGTTCCAGAGGCCGATCTTTTCCAGTTCCTGCTTGAAGTTGTCGCGCGTGATCAGGGTCACGTCGTCCATGGCGGTGTACTTCGCCGGCTCTTTGCCAGTGGTGACCCACTCGAACATCATGCTGGCGGTGTTGTAACCCTCGATGTGCGGGCTTGGCAGCATCGAGCCGAAGAAGCCGCTGTTGGGCTTTTTCAGTTCGCCGATGGCGTCGGTGCCGTTGATGCCGATGCCGATCACGTTGGCCGCAGCAAAACCGGCGCTCTCGGTGGCGCGCACGCCGCCCAGCACGGTGTTGTCGTTCATGCCGCCGATGATCAGGTTCTTCGCCGCGCCCGGCAGTTTCACCAGCGCCGAGTTGGTGGCGTCCATGCTGCCCGGCACGTCGAGGGTTTTCAGGGCCGAGAACAGTATGTGGTCTTTTGGCATGCCGGCGTCTTCCAGCGCTTTGACCGAACCGTCGGTGCGCTTCTTGCCGGTGTCGAGTTCGTTGTAGGTGTTGATGACCGCGTAGGTGTCTTTCCAGTCCCAGTTGCGTTTTTTCGCTTCGGCGGCCATCGCCGCGCCCTGCTTCTGGCCGACTTCGAACGCCGCCATGCCGAGGTACGGAACGTCTTCCATGAACTTGCCGCTGGCATCGACGAAGCGGTCATCCACGGCAATCACTTTCAAACCGTTGAGTTTGGCTTTGGCCATGATCGCCGGGCCGAGGGACACGTCCGGCGGGCAAATCACGAAGCCCTTGGCGCCGTTGGCAGCCAGGCTGTCGATGGCGGACAGGGTTTTCTCGCCGTCCGGCACGGCGATCTTGATGACCTTGAAGCCTTTCTCTTTGCCGGCCTTTTCGGCGAAGGCCCATTCGGTCTGGAACCAGGGCTCTTCCGCCTGCTTGACCAGAAAACCGATCTTCACTTCCTCGGCCGCCAGCAAGCTGCTGCTGAGGCTGACCGCGGTGACCGCCAAAGCGGCACAGCACAGGGAACGGATCCCACGACGACGATTCATAAGCTGACTCCTTGTTATTTTTTTTGAGCGTTATTTTTCAAAGCCGATGCAAACGTTGTAGCAAATAGTCATATCGTATGATGATTGGATTTCAGGCGTAGTTCCGCGCCTGAAACCCCGGTTACTCAGTCGTGGTACATCACCGAGCGCCCACCATCGATGGTGATGCACGAGGCGTTGATGAACGGCGCTTCATCGCTGGCCAGGAAGACTGCCGTCATCGCCACTTCAATCGGCCGGCCAATGCGCCGCGGCGGATGCAGATCAAAAGCGCGCTGACGTTCGGCCTGCGGGTCGGCAAAACCGTTCCAGTAATCAACGTTCAATTGGGTTTCGATGTAACCCGGTGCAATGGCGTTGACGCGAATGCCTTTCGGCGCGTATTCGATGCCCAGTGCGCGAGTCAGGCCGAGCAAACCGTGCTTGGCCACCGGGTACGGGAAGCAGCCGGGAATGATGTGCGTGGAATGGGTCGAGGCGATGTTGATGATGCTGCCGATGCCCTGCTCGATCATTTGCGGCAGCACCGCCTTGCAGCCGAACCAGGCGCCATCGAGGTCGATGGCAAAGCAGCGGCGCCAGTCTTCTTCGGTCATTTCCAGCGGATCGCGGAACACGTTGACACCGGCGCAGTTGACCAGCACGTCGATGCGGCCGTGCAACTCGACGGCCCTTTTTGCCATCGCGTGCAGGTCTTGTTGATTGGATACGTCAACCTTGATCGCCTGAACATCGAAGCCTTGGGCGCGCCAATGCGCTGCGACGCTTTCGACTTTCTCGCCCTGGATGTCGCTGATGATCAGCCTGGCTTGCTGGCAGGCGAAGGCCGCAACAATCGCCTCGCCGATGCCCTGAGCGGCGCCGGTCAGCAGCACGACCTTGTTTTTCAGGCGCTCGCCCTTCGGCGGCTCGGGCACTGGAGGCAGGGAGAGCGCTTCAGCCATGGATCAGCACTCCCTTCCGCGGGCACGACAAAAACCGGGCATCTGTCGATGTCCGGCCAAAAAACGTGTTGGAAAATCGCTGCATCACTTCACCTGTTTTGTTTTTTTAAGTGTGAGTGCGTGTAACTGATTGGAGCCGACTATAAACCCGACCGCCAAATAATCTCAATATATAATTTTACATCCCATATTTTGGGATTTAACCGGCAAATCTCGTACAGGGCTTTCCTGGTATATCGACCCGGATCGACAACACCGCGCCGTCCAGCGGATGGTTGAGCGGGCTCGCAGCGCTGGTGATGTAGAGGGTTTTCAGGTCGGCGCCACCGAAGACACAACTGGTCGGGCGACTGACTGGCAATTCGATGATGCGATCAACATACCCATCCGGTGTCAGCCGGATCAGGCCGCTGCCGTCCCAGCGCGCGTTCCAGATATAACCTCTGGCATCCATCGCCGAGCCGTCGGGGCCGCCACGTTGATGCGGGCCGAACCAGACCAGCGCGGGATCGAGGCCGCCGTCGGTGCGGATGAAATGCCGGTAGAGCGTGCCATCCAGGCTGTCGGCGAAATAAAGCGTGGTGGCGTCATCGCTCCACAACAACGTGTTGGGAATGCCCAAACCGCGCAGCAGCGGCGTGACCCGGGCATCGCGGTCGATACGAAACAAGCCGCCGGAACGCCGCACAATGGGCAGGTCTTCGCCATTTTCGCCGATGTTGTTTTGCATGGTGCCGAGCCAGAGTCGCCCCTGGGCATCGCAACGGGCTTCATTGCCGCGATTGCCCGGCTGCGGGTCGGCGACGCAGAACAAGGTCAGCCGTGGCTCAAGGCCTGGTGAATCCAGATCGAGCCGATACACGCCACTGCTCAACGTCACCAGCGCATCGCCGCTTTCGCAGGGAATGAAAGAAGACACGTGCTCCGGCATCTGCCAGATCTGCACGTTGGCACCGATCAGGCGCAGTGCCTGTTTGCCGGCGATATCCACCCAATAGAGGGCCTGCGTCGGCGCATCCCAGAACGGGCCTTCGCCGAGGCGTGCCCGGTGTCCGGTGACTGCGGTCCATTCCATGAAACCTCCTGCGTTGTTCTTGTTTTATGTGGGAGCGAGCCTGCTCGCGATGGACGTCAACGGTAACGCGTGTCCGCTGCATAAACGCGCTGCCTTGAAGTTTTTCGCGAGCAGGCTCGCTCCTACAGGGTTCTATGTTTTTAGCTGGCTTTTTTGTCGGCCATGACTTTTGGGTAGAAGCGTTTGATGGCCAGGTCGGCGTTGTCGATCAGCGTCATGCAGGCCCACACACCGCGTGCCGCGTCGCGGGCGGCAATGGCGTCGGCCATGTCTTTGTGAATCGGCAGCGTGCGGCGCAGTTCGTCCGGATCGGCGGCGGAGACTTCAAAAGACACCGCCAGCAACGCGCCAAGGGCCGGGACCATTTGTTCGATGAATTGATTGTGGCTGGCCGCGAGGATGCACTCGTGGAAGAACTGGTCGGCGCGGTTGTAATCGATGCCGCTGTGCACCGCCCGCTCCAGCGCGTTATAGGCCTGAAGCACTGCCTGCACCTGCTCGACGGTCGCCCGCTCGCAGGCCCAGCGCACGGCCATCGGCTCGATGGTGCGGCGTAAATCGAGGAGGTCGTCGACGAAGTTTTCCGGCAGGCCGCTGCGGGATAGCCAGCCGACGACTTGCGGATCGAAGAGGTTCCAGCGTCGCACCGGCAATACCCGCGTGCCAACCTTCGGCCCTACTTCGAGCATGCCTTTGGCGACCAGGGTTTTGATGGCTTCGCGGATGACGGTACGACTGACGCCGAGCTGCTCGCCCAGGTCGGCCTCAACCTTGAGGGTCTCGCCAGGTTTTACCTGGCCCGCCGCAATCCAGCAACCCAGCCAATCGACCGTCGATGCGTGAAAACTGCTGGACATGGGCACCTCGATGCTGGGACGGCACAAAGCCGTTCGCGATAGTTGCCCACGCTAATCATCATACGATTGGGTGTCAATTTGATTTTCAGGATATTGCAGAGATCAAATGTGGGAGCGAGCCTGCTCGCGATGGCGGCATGACAGTCGACACTGATGTTGAATGTTATGACCCCATCGCGAGCAGGCTCGCTCCCACAGGGATATGTGTTACGGCTCGAGGCCGATGGGGAAGAAGATGCCGCCGCTCCATACACCGAGCCAACGCTGCCCATCGATTTCACGAGTCACCGCCAGCTCCACCAATTGGTAAAACACATTGCGATGAATCAGCGCTTCGAGATTGGTGCGCACATGCACGTAAGGCGCAGGCTCTTGTGTCACCGGGTCAATCACCACGCGGATCGCATGGTCGGCACCGGCCTCGGCGGTTTCATCCACATGGGTGGTGAAGCGCAAGACCTGGGCTTCACCCTCGCCTTCAACATCCACGGCAATCGCCACGAACGGAGCATCGTCAACTTTGATGCCGACTTTCTCGACCGGGGTGATGAGGAAATAATCATCGCCGTCGCGGCGAATGATGGTGGAGAACAGTTTGACCATCGGCTTGCGCCCGATCGGTGTGCCCAGGTAATACCAGGTGCCGTCGCGGGCGATGCGCATGTCGATGTCGCCGCAGAAGTCGGGGTTCCACAAGTGGACCGGTGGCAAGCCTTGGGTCTTGGGGATTTGCCCCAACAGGTCGTTGGCTTTTTGCAGACCACTCATGGCGTTCTCCTTGGAATTACTGGTCGCTGAACCCCAGCAGGCTGCGCGCGTATTGCCGCAGCGGCGGGCCCATCAGGTCTTCTGGCTTTTTGTCGTAGAACGTCAGTAAACCGCCACGACTCTTGATACGTGCAGTATCAATCAAATACTGGGTGCTGGTCTCGATCAACATGATCTGAATCACGCCGGAGTCGATACCGAGACGATCCACGGCTTCCTGATCGAGCCATTCGTCCGCGTTGCCGATACGGTCGTCAGTCTTGGCGAAACGGGTGTAGAGCAGGTAATGCGCACCGACCGCACGGGCTTCGCTCATGGCCTGGTCGAGACCTTCCGGCGTGCGTGCACGGCGGACCATTGGGAAGTATTCGATAAAACCGTCGAAGGCGACTTCGGCAATCACGTTAGGTCGCGGGTAGACCGCACTGCCCGGCGGCACAAAGGCGCCTTGGGCGATATAGACGAACGAATCCGGCTGAATGCGCAGGTTGTGCACGCGGCGGCTGTCGCTGTGGTCAAGCAGCCCCACGTCGCTCATGTGGTAGCGAGCTTCTTCAGCCATATCGCTGACATTCATGCAGCCACCAAGCGCCAAAACGGCCAGCAGCAAAACCAGGCTACGCATCCTACCCTCCAGAGGCCGGTGACGGAAAACCGGCGAATGGCCATGGGATGCAGCTTCCGCGCCAGCTCCAGAACGTCGTTGTCTGTTCCAACGCATTCGCGGGCAAGCCTCGCTCCTACAAGATCGGCGTCAACCTGTAGGAGCGAGGCTTGCCCGCGAAGACGGTCGATCAGCCGCCAATAATCTTCATGACGGTCGCACCACCGGAAAACGCCACTTCCTGCTTGTCACCCAAGGCCTTCACCAAGAGTCGCTGCAAAGCCGGCAATGCCTGATGACGCGGTTTGTCCAGCAGATCGCCGACATAGTGACGATTGCTCGACGACAGGCAGCCATGCAGCCAACCGGTTGAAGACAGGCGCAGCCGTGAACAGGTTCGACAGAACGGAACACTTTCGTTGGCGATGACCCCGAAATAGCCCTGCCCCGGAATTTCATAGCGCACCGCCGTGGCGTCAACCGGCGCATCGGCCTGGAGATACTCATAGCGATCACCGATCAGGCTCAGCAGTTGCTGAAGGCTGACGAATTGTTGCAGGAATGCGTTGTTGTCGCTGGCCAGGTGGCCCATGCGCATCAGCTCGATGAAGCGCAGTTCATAGCCACGCTCCAGGCAGTAATCGAGCAGCGGCATCACCTGATCGAGGTTCTGCCCGCGCAACGGCACCATGTTGACCTTGATTTTCATGCCGGCGGCGCTGGCCTGGTCCATGCCATCGAGCACAGTCGCCAGATCGCCGCCGCGAGCAATGCTGCGGAATGCGCCGGCATCCAGGGTATCGAGGGAAACGTTGATGCGACGAATGCCGGCATCGACCAGCAGGGGCAGTTTTTTCGCCAGTAATTGACCATTGGTGGTCAGGCTGATGTCTTGCAGGCCCATCTGCCCGACGGCGGTCATGAAGGCTTCGAGTTTGGGGCTGACCAACGGCTCACCGCCGGTGATGCGCAGCCGTTCGATCCCTGCCGCCTCGATCAAGTAGGCAACGCCGCGTGCCATGGCTTCGGCCGACAGCTCATCCTGCGCAGCGACCAGCCGCTTGCCGTTAGGCACGCAGTAGGTACAGGCGTAATTGCAGGCGGAGGTCAGGCTGATTCGCAGATTACGAAAACGCCTGCCTTGACGGTCAACGATCATGGTCACTCCGGCACAAGGAATTCGGACGACGTAAAACTTGACTCACAAATCAAGTTTTAGCAAGTCCCATGCCTGAGTATATTACTGAGGTACTGCGCCATATAGCGAAATCATGGCGCAATAAGGCAACTGAATGACTCAGCTACTCGGCGTGTCGGTGTCGCGCTTGCGCTTGTTGCCCATGCGCACGCCGATGTCCATCAGGAACTGGAAGAAGCCTTCCTGATCTTCCAGCACATTGCTCCAGAACGGCGAGTGATACAGCGCCACGGCGCCGTGCACCAGCGCCCAGGATGCGCAGTAATGGAAGTAAGGCGGCACGTCTTCGAGCTTGCCTTCGCTGATCCGGCCCTTGATCAGCAGGGTCAGGCGTTCGAAGTTCGAGGCGCGAATCTTGTGCAGCTCCTCGATCATCTCCGGCACCTGGTTGCCCTTGACCACCTTTTCTTCCAGGCGATCGAACAAGCGGTAACGTTGCGGATCGCGCATGCGGAATTCGAAGTAGGCCCGGGACAGCGCTTCCTTGTCCTTGTCGACATCGGCCGAATGCAACAGCTCGTTCAAATCGCGCTCGTAATCAAGCATCAGGCGCAGGTAGATCTCCGCCTTGGATTTGAAGTGCTTGTAGATTGTGCCTTTGCCGATACCGACGGCATCAGCAATCATCTCGACGGTGACACTGTCTTCACCTTGGTCGAGGAACAGCTTGAGCGCGGTATCGAGAATTTCTTGCTCACGGCGACGAAATTCACGGACCTTACGAGGTTCTTTATGCATAAGAAAAGGTCTGTCGGGGTCAAAATTCGAAGCCGCGTATTATGCCTAACTTGCGGCAAAATGCACGGATCATCCTTCCATATCTGTGTTTCTAGATGAATTCTGTCAGCACCAGCTTTTAATGAGAACTCTTCCGAAGCGCCTGTATTCCAAAATTGTTTAAAAACCTGGGCCGGTAAACTGGACTCAGCGCAATACTGATCAATACTTCAACTGTCGGCGGGGCATCTCCCCCAAGTGCCGCGTCGATATTGGTACCAACGGACCGCGTACCATTGTTTTACTCCTAATGGTCTTAACCCGGATTCACCCCCCAGAACCCGGGTTTTTTTTGCCTGCGATTTAACCTTTCACATGCGCCAGCGGGAACAGTCGCTTGAAGTTCTCGGTCGTCTGCGCGGCAAATCGCTCGTAGGATTCACCGCGCAGCATTGCCAGAAACTCTGCCACTTCCCGCACATATTGCGGCAGGTTCGGCTTGCCGCGATAAGGGATCGGCGCCAGGTACGGCGAGTCGGTTTCCACCAGCAATCGGTCGGCAGGCACTTTACTGGCCACGTCACGCAGCGCATCGGCATTGCGGAAAGTGACAATGCCAGACAGGGAAATGTAATAACCCATGTCCAGCGCCGCTTTGGCCATGTCCCAATCTTCGGTAAAGCAATGCAAAACGCCCGCCTGGGGCAACGCGGCCTCGCGCAGCAGGTTCAGCGTGTCCGCCCGGGCACCGCGCGTGTGAATGATCACCGGTTTGCCGGTCTGCTGCGCGGCTTGCAGGTGCAAGCGAAACGATTCCTGCTGCAACTCTGCCGCTTCGGGCTCGTAGTGATAATCCAGGCCGGTTTCACCAATCGCGACCACACGCGGGTGATTGAGCTCCTGCAGCAGCCAGTCCAGCGCTGGCGCAGCGCCCGGTTGCACGTCCAACGGGTGCACGCCGACCGAACAGTCGACATCGTCATAACGTTCGGCCAGGGCTTTGACGTCGGCGGCGTTGTCGACACTGACGCCGATACACAGAAAGTGCCCTACCCCACGCTGGCGGGCCGCGTCGAGTGCGGCATCCAGCGAGCCGTCATGGGCGGCGAGGTCAAGGCGATCAAGGTGACAATGGGAATCTACGAGCATAAAAAGGGCTGCAACTTACATCGTATGAGTGGGACGGTCGGACTTCAGGGCTCCGGCCAGGTGGGTTTCGATTCGACTGCGCGCGGTGTCGTCACCGTCGTTGAACTGCACGCCGACGCCAGCGGCCCGGTTGCCTTGCGCGCCTTTGGGGGTGATCCAGGCAACCTTGCCGGCGACCGGAATTTTCTCCGGCTCGTCCATCAGGTTCAGCAGCATGAATACCTCATCGCCCAACTTGTAGCTCTTGTTGGTCGGGATAAACAGGCCACCGTTCTTGATGAAGGGCATGTAGGCCGCGTAGAGCACGGAGTTGTCCTTGATGGTCAGGGACAAAATGCCGTTGCGCGGCCCCGGATTGACGGCTTCATTCATGCTGACCTCCGCTGCTGATGTTCAGAGGATAGGCCCAGTCGGTCACTTCTGGGTAGGTAATGACGCCCATTGCACCAGCAGCGCTTCAAGCAACAGCACCCGATTGAGGTTGGCCTTGCTCATGACTTTCTGGCGCTGGGCGAGGATCCAGTCCTGAATGTTCAGGACTTTGTCCTGAGCGCTTTTCTGCGCCAGGTATTGAATCACCTTGCGCATATCGGCCAATCCCAGCCCGTCTTCATCCTGAGTCAGCTGATACCGCAGGATCAGGCTCGACCAGTCGCAGAACCAGTCAAACAGCAATAACAGCGGAATCGCGTTCCAGCCTTCGGCCAGTTGCGTCGGCGATTGCTGCTGCTTGAGCAATTTCTTCACACCGTCGACCACCAGCGCCCGCTGCTCGCGCACGCCCTGGGCCTGCAAATTCACCGCCGCCAGCGGTGATCCGGCGGCGAGGGTCAGCAGCTCGACGCGCTCTTCTTCCGAGCTGTCCGGTAACGCCTTGGCCAGCCACTCAAGGCTCATGGCCTCGCTTGGCAGTGGACAGGCTTGCTGCACGCAGCGGCTTTTGATGGTAGGCAACAGCCGACTGGTCTGGTGACTGACCAGTAACAGCACCGTATCGCCGGACGGCTCTTCAAGGCTTTTGAGCAAGGCGTTGGCGGCGTTGATGTTCATCGACTCGACTGGCTCGATCAACACCACTTTGCGCCCGCCCATCTGCGCGGTCTGGACCACGAAGCTGACCAGCTCACGAACCTGATCGACCTTGATCGCCTTGTCGGCTTCTTCCGGTTCGAGGATGTAGTTGTCAGGGTGGCTGCCGGCTTTGAGCAGCAGGCAGGATTTGCATTCGCCGCAAGCGTCCTGTGCGGTCGGGCGCTGACAAAGCAGGCTGGCCATCAGGCGCTCGGCCAGCGCTCGCTTGCCGATCCCGGCCGGGCCGTGCAGCAGGTAGGCGTGCGCATGTTGTTTGCGACCTGCCAACTGCTGCCAGAGGCTGTCCTGCCACGGATAGGCTTCAGCCACGGGTCAGCTCCAGCAGACGCGGCAACAAGGCGTCCAGCGACTGTTGAACCTGCGCCAGCGGCTGGGCGGCGTCGACCAGCACATATCGCGCCGGGTCGGCTTTAGCGCGTTTGAGGAACGCACTGCGCACCGCATCGAAAAACGTCCGCCCTTCGAGTTCGAAGCGATCCAGGCGACCGCGAGCGCTGGCGCGGGCCAGACCCACTTCCACCGGCAGATCGAAAATCAGCGTCAGGTCCGGGCGCAGCTCGCCCTGAACGAAGCTTTCCAGCGTAGCGATGCGTTCCAGCGACAAACCGCGACCGCCGCCCTGATAGGCGTAAGTCGAATCGGTAAAGCGATCGCACAACACCACCGCGCCACGGGCCAGCGCCGGGCGGATCACGCCGGCCAGATGCTGGGCGCGCGCGGCAAACACCAGCAACAGCTCGGTGTCGGGGTCCATGGCCTCCTCGACTGGCGCCAACAGCACCTCGCGGATCTTCTCGGCCAAAGGCGTGCCGCCCGGCTCGCGGGTCAGCACCACTTCGATACCGGCGGCGCGCAGGCGCTCGGCGAGGTATTCGCGATTGGTACTCTTGCCGGCGCCTTCGGGGCCTTCCAGGGTAATAAACAAGCCAGTCACAGGCAGTCCTTAGTCAGAATCATTGCGGGCTTTGCGGCGCGGTTGCATCCGATTCGGGCGCGGGTGCAGCAGCGGGCTCTTTAGCAGGTTCTTGAGTCGTTTCTTGAGCCGGCTCTGGCGGCGTCACTGGCGCCAACGCCTCCGGGGCCGGGTCAGGCGAAGCCGCCGGGATCGGAGCCTGCTCATTCGTCGCCTCTGGCGCGGTGACCGGCGCCGGGCTGGAGCGGTAATCGGCGCGACGCTTGAGCTGAAACTCACGCACTGCGCTGTTATGAGCATCCAGATCATCGGAGAACACGTGGCTGCCATCGCCGCGCGCGACAAAATACAGACTGTTGCCGGCCACCGGGTTGAGTGCCGCATGGATCGCTTCGCGGCCGACCATCGCGATCGGCGTCGGCGGCAGGCCGGAGATCACGTAGGTGTTGTAAGGGGTCGCTTCCTTGAGATGGGCGCGGGTCAACTTGCCGTTGTAGCGATCACCGAGGCCGTAGATCACGGTCGGATCGGTCTGCAACAGCATGCCCATTTCCATGCGCCGCACGAACACGCCGGCAATCTGCCCGCGCTCTTGCGGTACGCCGGTTTCCTTTTCCACCAGCGAGGCCATGATCAGCGCCTGGTAGGGTTCGGTGTACGGCACGTCAGCCGCGCGCTGCCCCCACTCCTTGGCAAGGACTTCGTCGAGGCGGTCGTAGGCTTTTTTCAGCAGCTCGACATCGGTCATGCCACGCACGAAGCGGTAGGTGTCCGGGAAGAATCGCCCTTCCGGAAAGATCCCGGCGTGACCGAGCTTGTCCATCACTTCGCTATCGCTCAAACCGTTCAGCGTCTGCTCAAGTTTTTCATCCTTGGCCAGCGCGGCACGCACTTGATGGAAATTCCAGCCTTCGACCAGCGTCAGGCTGTACTGCACCATTTCCCCGCGCTTCCACAGGTCGATCAGGTTTTCCACCGTCATGCCGGGCTGCATGCGGTACTCACCTTTGTGCAACGGTTGCCCGGCCAGGTTGAAGCGCCAGTACACACGCAACCAGAAAGCGTCCTTGATGACGCCATCGGCTTCGAGTCGATAGAAAGTGCGGGTGGGTGTCGTGCCTTTGGGCACTTCCAGGAGTTGTTCCTGGGCAATGTTCAGCGGCTGTTCCAGCGCCGAATGGATTTTCCAGGCCGAAGCGCCCAGACACAGCCCCGCCAGAACCAGTCCGGTTTCCAGCAGCAGCAAGAATTTACGTCTCACGTATCAAGCATCCAGTAGCGCGCGGGCAATGGTTTGGAGTTTACGGGTGAGCGGCCCAACCGACCAGCTCAGAGCTGCATAGGCGCGCACCGGCCAAACGCCATACACGCTGTTGCAGATAAAGACCTCATCAGCCCATTGCAGCTGTTCGAGGGTAATGTCGGTGATTTGCGTGGGAATCCCCAGCGACTCGGCTTGAAACAATAATTCGGCGCGCATCACGCCGGCCACACCGCAGCGCTTGAGATCGGCCGTGATCAACACGCCATCGCGGACCAGGAACAGATTGCTGAACACACCTTCGATCACCCGCCCTGCCTGATCGAGCATCAAGCCTTCGGCATGCTCGGTGTCTTGCCATTCGGAACGGGCGATGACTTGCTCAAGACGGTTCAGGTGTTTGAGCCCGGCGAGCAAGGGTTGTCTGGACAGTCGTGTGGAGCAAGGAAACAGGCGAACGCCCTGCTCCGCATGTACGACAGGGTAAGCGGCAGGCGGGTTGCCCTGAAGAATGCGTCGGGCCTGGGCCGCAGGGTCAGGCGCGTAACCGCGCAGGCTGTCGCCGCGGGTGAGGATGAGTTTGAGCACGCCCTCGCCCAGTGCTGCGGCGTAGGCCAGCAGCTCGCTGCGGATCAGCGCGTGATCGGCCGTGATCGCCAGGCGTGAACAGCCTTGCGCCAGGCGCGACAGATGCCGGTCCAGCAACAGCGGCTGCCCGTTCCGCACAGCAATGGTCTCGAACAGACCATCACCGTAAGCCAGGCCGCGATCCTTCAGCGACAGAGCGTCAGCCGGCTGACCGTCGACCCAGCTGTCCATCAGTCAGCGAACCGGCGGAACACCAGCGAGCCGTTGGTACCGCCAAACCCGAAGGAGTTGGACAGCACCACATCAATGTCCATGTTGCGCGCGGTGTGCGGCACGAAGTCCAGGTCGCAGCCTTCGTCCGGCTCATCGAGGTTGATGGTCGGAGGCGCCACCTGGCTATTGATCGCCAGCACACTGAAGATCGCCTCGACTGCGCCCGCCGCACCCAACAGGTGACCGGTCATGGACTTGGTCGAACTGACCGCCAGCTTGTAGGCGTGATCGCCGAACACCGACTTGATCGCGCAGGCTTCGGCAAGGTCGCCGGCCGAAGTCGACGTACCGTGGGCGTTGATGTACTGGACTTGATCGCTATTGATCTTCGCATCGCGCAGGGCGTTGGAAATGCAACGTGCAGCACCCGCACCGTCAGCTGGCGGCGATGTCATGTGGTAGGCATCGCCACTGGTGCCAAAGCCGATCAGCTCGGCGTAGATGGTCGCGCCGCGAGCCTTGGCGTGTTCCAGCTCTTCAAGCACCAGCGCACCGGCACCGTCGGACAGGACGAAGCCGTCACGGCCCTTGTCCCATGGACGGCTGGCGCGGGTAGGCTCGTCGTTGCGGGTCGACAGCGCGCGGGAGGCACCGAAGCCGCCCATGCCCAGACCGCAAGCGGCCATCTCGGCGCCGCCGGCAATCATCACGTCGGCTTCGTCGTACATGATGTTGCGGGCTGCCATGCCGATGCAGTGCGTACCGGTGGTGCACGCGGTGGCGATGGCGTAGTTAGGTCCCTGTGCACCCAGGTGGATCGACAGGAAACCGGAAATCATATTGATGATCGAGCCAGGCACGAAAAACGGAGAGATCCGTCGTGGGCCGGAATCATGCAGCGTGCGGCTGGTTTCTTCGATATTGGTCAGACCGCCAATACCCGAACCCATGGCCACGCCGATGCGCTCACGGTTGGCGTCGGTGACTTCAAGACCGGCGTTACGCACCGCCTGAAAACCTGCGGCCAGACCGTACTGAATGAACAGGTCGAGCTTGCGAGCTTCCTTGACCGACAGATATTCCTCGACATTGAAGCCCTTTACCGAGCCGCCAAAACGGGTGGAATAGGCAGAAAGGTCGGTGTGTTCGATCAGACCAATGCCACTACGGCCAGCCAGAATGCCCTGCCAACTGCTCGGCACATCCGTGCCCAGTGGCGACAACATACCCATACCGGTGACTACGACGCGTCTACGCGACACAGCACTCTCCTTTTTCAAATGACGACTTTGCATCAGGCCTAAAGAAAAAACCGCACGCCATGATGGCAGTGCGGTTTTTCCATGACAGCAAGCAACGATTACAAACTATTACGCCTGGTGGCTAGTAACGTAGTCGATTGCAGCTTGTACAGTAGTGATCTTCTCAGCTTCTTCGTCAGGGATTTCGGTCTCGAATTCCTCTTCCAGAGCCATCACCAGCTCAACGGTGTCAAGGGAGTCGGCACCCAGGTCTTCAACGAAGGAAGCAGTGTTGACCACTTCTTCTTCTTTAACGCCCAGTTGCTCAGCAACGATTTTCTTGACGCGCTCTTCGATGGTGCTCATACCTTGTTTTCACTCCTAATGGACAAATTCAGGCAGCTGGCCAGTGGGTAAGTGTATAGAAAGACTTTTCAGTTTTTCAACTGAAAGCTTCACTCCTCAAACCCCGTGACCCTCTGCCTATAAATAGATTGCAGCTTTATAACGGATTTTAGACAGCTCGTATGACATTTTTTTGAAGCAACCCGTCACATTTAACTCATGTACATCCCGCCGTTCACCGGGATTGTAGCCCCAGTAACGTAAGCCGCACCGTCGGATGCAAGAAAAGCGACCACAGACGCGATCTCTTGAGCTTGCCCCAGACGACCCAGCGGAATTTGCGCCTGCAAGACTTCACGCTGTGCCTCGGGCAGTTCGCGGGTCATATCGGTGTCGATGAACCCTGGGGCCACCGAGTTTACCGTAATCGAACGCGAACCGACTTCACGCGCCAGGGCACGGCTGAAACCTTCCAGACCGGCCTTGGCGGCAGCGTAGTTTACTTGGCCTGCGTTGCCCATGGCACCCACAACCGAGCCAATACTGATAATTCGTCCCCAACGGGCTTTGGTCATACCGCGCAGAACGCCCTTGGACAGGCGGAACAGACTGTTCAGGTTGGTATCGACGACGTCATGCCACTCGTCGTCTTTCATGCGCATCACCAGGTTATCGCGGGTGATGCCGGCATTGTTGACCAGGATCGCCGGCGCACCGAACTGCTCCTGGATGCTCGCCAGCACAGCGGCAACGGATTCGTCGCTGGTGACATTCAGTTCCAGGCCAGTGCCTTGAATACCGTTTTCTTTCAGGGTAGCGGCGATGCGCTCGGCACCCGAGGCGGATGTCGCGGTGCCCACAACAATGGCGCCCTGACGACCCAGTTCCAGGGCGATGGCCTGGCCGATACCGCGGCTCGCACCGGTGACCAGTGCAACTTTACCTTGCAGACTCATGCAAGCTTCTCCTGATTCAGGCCAACGCTGCACGGGCGGCAGCGAAGGCGTCTGGGGTATTGAGGTTGGATGTCGACACGCCTTCGGCGCAGCGTTTGTTCAAGCCGGCCAGCACTTTGCCGGGGCCGCATTCGACCAACTGGGTCGCGCCCTTGGCGGCCAGCGCCTGGACCGATTCAACCCAGCGCACAGGCTTGTAGAGCTGCTCAAGCAGATCGCGCTTGAGGGTTTCGAGATCGGCCGGCACGTTCGCGCTGACGTTTTGTACCACAGGAATCTGTGGCGCCTGCCAGTTGATCGCAGCGATCGACTCGGCGAAACGCTCGGCGGCTGGACGCATCAGCTCGCAATGGGACGGTACGCTGACCGGCAACGGCATGGCGCGTTTGGCACCACGAGCCTTGCAGCCTTCGATGGCGCGCTCGACCGCAGCCTTGGCACCGGCGATCACGACTTGACCCGGAGAGTTGAAATTGACCGCGCTGACCACTTCGCCTTGCGCCGCTTCGGCACAGGCTGCCAGTACGTCAGCATCGTCCAGACCGAGAATGGCAGCCATACCGCCCTGCCCGGCCGGAACGGCTTCTTGCATCAACTGACCGCGACGCTCCACCAGTTTCACCGCGTCGCCCAGACTCAGGCTGCCCGCAGCGACCAGGGCGCTGTACTCGCCCAGGCTGTGACCGGCAACGTAAGCCGGACGCGCACCGCCTTCCGCCAGCCACAGACGCCACAAGGCGATCGAGGCGGTCAGAATGGCCGGCTGGGTTTTATCGGTTTGATTGAGTTGCTCTTCCGGCCCTTGCTGGGTCAGTGCCCACAGGTCGTAACCGAGCGCGTCGGATGCTTCTTTGAATGTTTCGAGGACCACCGGATGTTGCGCGCCCAACTCGGCCAGCATGCCGAGGGACTGCGAACCCTGTCCTGGAAAGACGAATGCGAGGGAAGCAGACATGTAACAAGCCCCTAATGATCTTGTCGTCGGAGAATTGACGTCCCGCTTGGGGGACGCAAGAAACTGACAGTTGGATGGCAAATTGAACTGAGCGGTCACATTTAAGCATTGTCCGACGAAAACGCCTAAAGCAACAAATCCTCCAGACGACCGTGAATGCGCTCCGGCAGGTTTTCCTGGATCTCGATCAAGGCCCGCTGAATCGCACTCTGGAAGCCCTGAACCCCTGCCGAACCGTGGCTTTTCACCACAATCCCCTGCAACCCGAGGAAGCTTGCGCCGTTATGTCGAGCAGGCGCCAGATCAGCCTGAAGACGCCTCATCAGCGGCAGCGCCAGGGCACCCACCATTTTCGATGCGAGGTTTTTCTTGAAAAGCGCTTCAATTCGCCCGGCAATCATGGTCGCCAGACCTTCACTGGACTTGAGCAAAATATTGCCGACAAAACCGTCGCACACCACCACATCCGCCTCGCCACGGTACAAACCGTCACCTTCGACAAAACCGATGTAGTTGATGCCGCGAGCGCTCTGCAACAAGGTCGCCGCCAGCTTGACCTGCTGATTGCCCTTGATGTCTTCGGTGCCGATGTTCAGCAATGCGACCCGTGGACGAACGATGCCCAGGGTTTGCGCCGCGACCGAGCCCATCACCGCAAACTGCAGCAGATGCTCGGCGCTGCAATCGACGTTGGCGCCCAGGTCGAGCAACTGACAGTAACCCTTCTGCGTCGGAATCGCCGCGACCATGGCCGGCCGATCAATGCCCGGCAAGGTCTTGAGCACAAACCGTGACAAGGCCATCAGCGCGCCGGTATTGCCGGCGCTGACGCAGGCCTGCACCTTGCCATCACGCAACAACTCGAGCGCCACGCGCATCGACGAATCCGGCTTGCCACGCAAGGCCTGAGCAGGCTTTTCGTCCATGGTGATCACTTCGGATGCCGGGGTAATCGACAGGCGCGAGCGATCCACAGCCGATTGGCCAGCGATCAATTCTTCAAGAAGGGAGGGTTGACCGACAAGGGTCAGGTGCAGCGAGGGTGTAGCAATCAGACAAGCGAGGCTGGCCTGAACAATGCTGCGGGGACCGAAGTCCCCGCCCATTGCGTCAATCGCGATGACTTGAGCGGACAAGTGATTACTCGTCAGCGCCCTTGTCGATCACTTTACGGCCACGGTATACGCCTTCTGGCGATACGTGGTGACGCAGGTGAACTTCACCGGTGGTTTTTTCTACAGACAGGGTGCTAGCCTCGAGAGCGTCGTGCGAACGACGCATGTCACGGGCGGAGCGGGATTTTTTGTTCTGCTGAACAGCCATAATTGATTAACTCCTAAACGTTTGGGTCACGCTTTAACTGCGCCAATACACTGAACGGGTTGGACCGCGTTACCTCGTCCTCGCTCGGTTCGGGCTCATCGAGACCCGCCGGCTGCTGGCATTCTTCCGGATGATGAGCAGGCACAATGGGCAAGGCGAGCAGAAGCTCCTCCTCGATCAGTGACTGCAGATCCAAAGGATCTTCGCCCAGTTCCAGCACGTCATAACCTTTCGGCAACGACTGGGTATTCGCACCCTCCTTCACCACAGCATAACTGCATTCGCTGTGGATCGGCAGGGTGACCAGCTCAAGACAACGCTGGCAAACCATTTTGACTTCGGTGTCGATAAAGCTGTGGATTACCACAGACTTACGTTCATCTCGTTCAAAAACGAATTTAGCCTGCACCGTACCGACATTGTCGGAAAGCGGGTCGCAGAGTCTCTCCAAATCGGCCAGCAGCAGTTCACCT
Source organism: Pseudomonas sp. PDM03 (assembly GCF_014852385.1). NCBI lineage: Bacteria > Pseudomonadati > Pseudomonadota > Gammaproteobacteria > Pseudomonadales > Pseudomonadaceae > Pseudomonas > Pseudomonas sp. PDM03. The sequence goes on from NZ_JACVBM010000025.1 coordinate 45,389, forward strand.
TGAAGGGTGGTGCCACGGTCAGCCAATTTGCGCGGGTCAACGTGAGGTGGAATCGGGTCATTCAACATAGGCGCAGCATTATAGGGATGCACCCAGCCATGTCAAAGGAAATTCAGCCCTGTCCGTCACCTGGAAGCCTCGCTAGAATTCGCGCCTGTCTTCTGGAGATGCGCATGCTGCCTTTATTACTCGCTTCAAGCTCAGTGTATCGCCGGGAATTGCTGGCCCGCTTGCAGCTGCCGTTCACCTGCAGCTCGCCGGACATCGACGAAAGTCATCGGCCGAATGAGGCCGCCGTCGAACTGGTAAAGCGCCTCGCCGAAGAAAAAGCCCGGGCTCTTGCCGGCAGCCACCCCGCCCATCTGATTATCGGCTCTGACCAGGTTGCAGTGCTCGGCGAGCGCATTATCGGCAAACCCCACACCTTCGAAAAGGCTCGCGAGCAGCTGCTGGCCTCAAGCGGCGCAAGCGTAACCTTTCTGACCGGCCTGGCCCTGCTCAATAGCCAGACGGGACACTGCCAGGTCGACTGCGTGCCGTTCACCGTACACATGCGCACACTCGACACCGCACGCATCGAACGCTACCTGCGCGCCGAACAGCCCTACGATTGCGCTGGCAGCTTCAAGGCGGAAGGATTGGGGGTGAGCCTGTTTCAACGCACCGAAGGCCCTGACGCCACCAGCCTGATCGGCCTGCCGCTGATTCGCTTGATCGACATGCTGCTGGCTGAAGGGGTGCAAATCCCCTGACGGCTGTCGAGTCCTTCGCCGATCTTGAGGACACCATCGCCGGCAAGCCGGCTCCTACGGGATGTGGGCGCCAACAAAAAACCGGCCACTCGGGCCGGTTTTTTTATGTAGCCGGAAGATCAGCGCAGCGACGGACCCTGGAAGCCCATCCACATCGCCAACTGCTCAGCCACGCTGGCGCCCAGTTTCTTCGAGAAGCGATCGAACGGCGATTCCTGAACGGTGAAGTCCACCAGCTCTTTCTCGCCAATCACATCACGTGCTACCGAACTGGCATTACCCAGACCATCGATCAACCCCAACGGCAGCGCCTGCTCACCGGACCAGACCAACCCGGAGAACAACTCCGGATGCTCTTTGTCCTTGAGTCGATCGCCACGACCCGTCTTGACGCTGTTGATGAACTGCTGGTGCGTCGTATCGAGCACGCCCTGCCAGAACCGGGTTTCCTCAGGCTTCTGCGGCTGGAACGGATCGAGGAACGACTTATGCTCGCCCGACGTATAAGTCCGACGCTCGACACCGAGCTTCTCCATGGTGCCGACAAACCCGTAACCGGCCGCCGTCACGCCAATGGAACCCACCAGGCTCGCCTTGTCGGCGTAAATCTGATCCGCCGCACTGGCGATGTAATAAGCACCGGAAGCCCCCAGATCGGAGATTACCGCGTAAACCTTGGTGTCCGGGTTCAAGCCGCGCAACCGGCGAATCTCGTCATACACGTAGCCGGACTGCACCGGACTGCCGCCCGGACTGTTGATGCGCAGGATGACACCTTTGACCTTCTTATCTTCGAAGGCGGCACGCAGGCTACCGACGATGTTGTCAGCGCTGGCGGGCTCCTTGTCGGCGATCATGCCCGTCACTTCGATCAGCGCAGTGTAATTGGCGCTGCGAGTGGCGGCTTTTTCCATGTCCATCAACGGCGTAAACAACACCAGTGCGCCAAACAGGTACACAAAGGTCAGCAACTTGAAGAAAATCCCCCAGCGACGCGACCGACGCTGCTCCTGCACGCTGGCGAGCAGGGTCTTTTCCAACAGCTTCCAGCTTTTCTCGTCACCGCTCTCTGCGCTCGACTTGGCGGGCGCCTTCCATTCGTCGGTCATGGCCATCTACCCCGGCAAAAACGTATTAAGCCCGCTGACTCAGCCAGGCATGCAATTCTGAAAAACGATCAATAGCCAGCGCCGGCTCGAACAATTTCAGCGCTTCAATCGATTGCGCGCCGTAGCTGACCGCCACCGAATCCATGCCGGCGTTGCGCGCCATCTGCAGGTCGAATGACGAATCGCCGACCATCAACGCCTGCTCCGGACGAACTTCGCAATGGGCGAGGATCTGCTCAAGCATCAGTGGATGGGGTTTGCTGGCGGTTTCGTCGGCGGCACGGGTGATGTCGAAATAATCTTCCCAGCCGTGCGACTTCAGCACCCGATCCAGTCCGCGACGCGCCTTGCCGGTGGCAACCGCTAAATGATAACCCTCGGCGCGGAACGCCTCCATCGACTCGACGACCCCTTCGAACAACGGCGAAGGCACCGCTTCAGAGGCGATGTAGTGGTCCGCATAATGCTCGCGAAACGCCACCAGTTCGGTATCGCTGATCTCGGGGTACAGCGTGCGAATCGCTTCCGGCAAACCCAGGCCGATGATGCCTTTGACAGCAAAGTCATCGCGCAACTGAAAACCGGAACGCTCGGACGCTACGTGCATTGCTTCGACAATCCGACCAATGGAATCAGCCAGCGTGCCGTCCCAATCGAAAATCAGCAGTTTGTAATCAGAGGGGTACACTCAGGCGCTCCACAGTCTTGGCCCACATCTCGTCGACAGGCGCCTGCAACTTCAGTTCGCCGCCATCCGGCAGCGGCACGGTCAGCATGTACGCGTGCAGGAACAGGCGTTTGCCGCCCAGATCGCGGATTTCCTTGCTGAAATCGTCATCGCCGTACTTGGTGTCGCCAGCAATGCAATGCCCGGCGTGCAAGGTGTGGACACGGATCTGGTGAGTCCGGCCAGTGATCGGCTTGGCCTCGATCAGGGTGGCAAAGTCGCCGAATCGACGCAGGACCTTGAACACGGTCACCGATTCCTTGCCCTCCTCCTCGTCGACCTCGACCATCCGCTCGCCGGAACGCAGATTGCTCTTGCCCAGCGACGCACGGACTTGCTTGATCGATGCCGCCCAGTTGCCGCGAACCAGCGCCATGTAGCGCTTGTCCACGCCATCACCGCGCAAGGCCGTGTGCAAGTGACGCAGCATGCTGCGTTTCTTGGCGATCATCAGCAGGCCGGAGGTGTCACGGTCAAGGCGGTGAACCAGCTCGAGCTCCTTGCAATCCGGACGCAACTGACGAAAGGCTTCGATCACGCCATAAGTCAGGCCGCTGCCGCCGTGAACCGCAATGCCGCAAGGCTTGTTGATCACGATCAGCGCTTTGTCTTCATAGATAATCGAGGCTTCGAGCCGTTGCAGCAGGCCCTGGGCCAGCGGCACAGGTTCGTCGCGCTCGGGCACGCGAACCGGCGGCACGCGCACGATATCGCCCGCCTGCAGCTTGTATTCGGGCTTGATCCGGCCTTTGTTCACTCGCACTTCGCCTTTACGCAAAATGCGGTAAATCAAGGTCTTGGGCACGCCTTTGAGCCGAGCGAGAAGGAAGTTATCAATACGTTGGCCGGCATATTCCGGCGAGACCTCAAGCAGTTGTACGCCTGGGGTCGAGGGGGCAGTAGTCGTCATGGCGCGGATGATATCAATTTTTTATGGAATTGAAGCACTTAATCATTACTGCTATAGTCGCGAACGCCGCCAAAAGCGGCCTGGACAGCGGACAAACGGTCAAAAACCGGCCCTGACCAATGCAATTCACCAGGACGCGAGGCCGTCCTACGGCGCTTTCGCTACGTAACGGTGGAGTTTGCAGGTGTAACGAGCGCAGGTGACATGAGGCCTGAATCACGCCGCAAAGCAGAGTTTTCACTCGCTACGCGAGCCCATATTCACGGCCAGTTCACAAAGTGCAGTCAGCTGCGAATGACCCCGAGCGAACGCTTCGGAAACAACGCCTAAATTAGCCATGATGCGTGACCTCCCCTTTCGGAGCTCACGGTAAATGCCAACCCGCTGCGGATTCTGCGCGCGGCAGCACCCGAATTATCAGGGATACGTGTAGGGTGGAGATGCACAACCGCTGGACTGTGTAGCAATAGGCTTTATCAAGACGCTTCATCTCGTCCACAGCCGCCGGTTGATTCCTCCTCCTGACTGAGTGCTTAAGTAGCCACAGCAAGCAGGACGCGTACGTCGCGACGAAGGCCCACATTGGCCGGACTTCGCTAGACACGGGAATGGCCAACCACTCCCGACGCACCTGACACCGACCATGAGAAGTCGTGTGTGCCGAACGCCGTTTCCGGCAGCCCGGAAACCGACGGTACTACATGAAAAGAATGCTGATTAACGCAACTCAACCCGAAGAGTTGCGTGTTGCACTGGTAGATGGCCAACGCCTCTACGACCTGGACATCGAATCCGGTGCACGCGAGCAGAAGAAGGCCAACATCTATAAAGGCCGGATTACTCGCATCGAACCAAGCCTTGAGGCTGCCTTTGTCGATTTCGGCTCCGAGCGCCACGGCTTCCTGCCCCTCAAAGAAATCTCCCGCGAATACTTCAAGAAAGCCCCTGAAGGCCGCGTCAACATCAAGGACGTCCTGAGCGAAGGCCAGGAAGTCATCGTTCAGGTCGAAAAAGAAGAACGTGGCAACAAGGGCGCAGCCCTGACCACCTTCATCAGCCTGGCCGGTCGTTACCTGGTTCTGATGCCGAACAACCCGCGTGCCGGCGGTATCTCCCGTCGCATCGAAGGTGAAGAGCGCAACGAACTGCGTGAAGCCCTGAACGGCCTGGTTGCACCGGCCGACATGGGTCTGATCGTGCGCACTGCCGGCCTGGGCCGCAGCAGCGAAGAAATGCAGTGGGACCTCGATTACCTGCTGCAACTCTGGACCGCCATCAAAGAAGCCTCGCTGGATCGCTCCGCGCCATTCCTGATCTACCAGGAAAGCAACGTGATCATCCGCGCCATCCGCGATTACCTGCGCCAGGACATCGGCGAAGTGCTGATCGACAGCGTTGAAGCCCAGGACGAAGCCCTGACCTTCATCCGCCAGGTGATGCCGCAGTACGCCAGCAAGATCAAGCTGTACGAAGACAGCGTTCCGCTGTTCAACCGTTTCCAGATCGAAAGCCAGATCGAGACCGCTTTCCAGCGCGTCGTCGAGCTGCCTTCCGGTGGTTCCATCGTTATCGATCCGACCGAAGCCCTGGTGTCCATCGACATCAACTCGGCGCGCGCCACCAAAGGCAGCGACATCGAAGAAACCGCCCTGCAGACCAACCTTGAAGCCGCCGAAGAAATCGCCCGTCAGTTGCGCCTGCGCGACATCGGCGGCCTGATCGTCATCGACTTCATCGACATGACCCCTGCCAAGAACCAGCGCGCCGTGGAAGAGAAAGTCCGCGAATGCCTGGAAGCCGACCGCGCTCGCGTGCAAGTCGGTCGCATCTCGCGCTTCGGCCTGCTGGAAATGTCCCGTCAGCGCCTGCGTCCATCGCTCGGCGAAAGCAGCGGCATCGTTTGCCCGCGTTGCAACGGCACCGGCATCATCCGTGATGTTGAATCGTTGTCGCTGGCGATCCTGCGCCTGATCGAAGAAGAAGCCCTGAAAGACCGCACCGCCGAAGTTCGCGCACAAGTGCCGATTCCGGTCGCAGCCTTCCTGCTCAACGAAAAACGCAACTCGATCACCAAGATCGAACTGCGCACCCGTGCCCGCATCGTCATTCTGCCGAACGATCACCTCGAAACGCCGCACTTCGAAGTTCAGCGCCTGCGTGATGACAGCCCGGAAGCCAGCATCAACCAGTCCAGCTACGAAATCGCTGCAGCCGCTGCCGAAGTCGAAGAAGTCCAGCCAGCCGCTGCGACCCGCACCCTGGTTCGCCAGGAAGCCGCGGTCAAGACTGCGCCGGCCCGCGCCAACGCTCCGGTTCCGACCGAAGTCGTCGCCGCACCGGTTGCTGCACCAGCCGCCGCGCCAGAGCCAAGCCTGTTCAAAGGCCTGGTGAAGTCGCTGGTCAGCCTGTTCGCTACCAAGGAAGAGCCTGCTGCTCCGGTTGTGGTTGAAAAACCAGCAACCACCGAGCGTCCGGCCCGTAACGAAGAGCGTCGCAACGGTCGTCAGCAGAGCCGCAACCGTAACGGTCGCCGCGATGAAGAACGCAAGCCTCGCGAGGAACGTGCACCGCGTGAAGAACGCGCACCACGTGAGCCACGCGAAGCCCGTGAAGATACCCCGGCAGTCGCTCGCGAAGAACGCGCTCCACGTGAAGAGCGCGCACCACGCGCCCCTCGCGAAGAACGTGCACCGCGCGCGCCTCGTGAAGATCGCAAGCCACGTGGCGAGCGTGAAGAACGCGTTCGTGAACTGCGTGAACCGCTGGACGCCTCCGCTCCGGCTGCTGCCGCTACTACCGCTGCTGCTGAAGAGCGTCCAGCTCGTCAGCCACGTGAAGAGCGTGCGCCACGTCCACCGCGTGAAGAGCGTCAACCACGCGCCGAGCAAGCCGCTGCCGCCGTTGCTGAAGAAGAGCTGACTGGCAACGAAGAGCAACTGCAGGAAGACGGTCAGGAAGGCGCCGAAGGCGATCGTCCACGCCGCCGCTCCCGTGGCCAGCGTCGTCGCAGCAACCGTCGCGAGCGTCAACGCGATGCCAACGGCAACGTGATCGAAGGTTCGGAAGAATCCGAGTCCGCCGAAGGTAACGAAGGCGCCGAAGCACCAAGCGCTGCCGATCTGGCCGCTGGCCTGGCTGTTACCGCAGCCGTTGCCAGCACCGTGATCAGCGCTCCGGCCGAAGCACAGGCCAACGAGCAAGCCGAACGCGCCACTGCCGCCACACTGGAAACTGCTCCAGTCGAAGCGCCAGTCGTTGAAGCGACCACGCCTGTAGAAGTAACTGCCGCTCCAGAAGTCGAAGTGGCTCCGGTTCGTGAAGCACAGCCTGAAGTCGAAGCTGCCGCCGAGCCTGCCGTCGTTGCTGAAACGCCTGCCGTGGTTGCAGAGCCGGTAGTTGAAACCGTCGCTGAAACCGTGACCGAAACCGTTCGTGAAGTTCGCGAAGAGCAAACCGCTTTCAACTGGGTTGCCGAGCCAGCTGTTGCCGAAACGCCAGCTCCAGCGCCAGTCGCTGAGAGCGAAACGACTGAAGCCATGGTTTCCGAGCCAGTAGTGGCTGCTGCCGAGCCTGCTCCAGTGGTTGAAGCGCCGGTTGTCGCTGAAGTGGCTGCACCCGCCGTTGAAGCCGCTCCTGTCAGTGCCCTGACACCAAGTGGCCGCGCACCTAACGACCCGCGTGAAGTGCGTCGTCGCAAGCGTGAAGAAGAGCGCCTGCAGAAGGAAGCCGAACTGGCTGCCGCTGCTGCTCCGGCCGCTGTCGAAGTGGCGCCGGTTGTTGCTGAAGTCGTCGAGGCTGCTCCTACCCCGGCTGCTGAAGTGGCTGCCGAACCAGCTGACTCCGTGATCGACGAAGCTCCACGCTCCGTTCAGGAAGCGGTAGAGCAACACGAGCAAGCCCAGGAAAAAGAGCACGAGCCTAAACCTCTCGTCTGATTCCTTCGGCCACTAAAAAGCCCCGCCTGGTAACCCAGGCGGGGCTTTTTTTATGTCTCCGAATACACCGTCCCCCCTGTAGGAGCGAGCCTGCTCGCGATGGCGCAAGCTGATCCACCGCCATCGCGAGCAGGCTCGCTCCTACAGGGGACTTATGCAGGTTTGAAAATCAGTGATTCAGGCACATCCACATCCCACAACACCCCGGCGTCCTCCACGGCCACCTCAACCACCCGCGCCGACGCAAACAACGGCTTGGCCCCACGATCACCCGACAACGCCATCAATCCCGGTCCAAACACTCTCCCGAAACCAACCGGATGCCCGTACTCGCCATTGATCACCGGAACACTGATCCCGTCATCAGAAATCCCCGCCAACACCTGTTCAACCGTCGACGGCAGAATGAATGGCATGTCCCCCAACACAATCAACCAGCCACCGAGCAGCGGGCACGCTGCCACCCCCGCCGCAATGCTGTCGCCCAAGCCAGTCGATTCGATCAGCACAATCTCGAAACCATACGCCTGAGCCATACGAGCCACTTGCGGGCGATCTTCGGTCGTCACCAGCACGCGTTTCGCCAGCGTGGCCGGCAAACTCACCAGCACCTGCTCGATCACCGAACGAACGGCGCCATCGCGCCCCGTACAGTCCGCCAACAACTTGTCCCGGTCGGCACCCGCCACCTGTCGAAACCGAGTGCCCTGCCCCGCCGCCAACACGATGACGCCGATTCGCCCGCTCATGCCTCCTCCTGCAACGGCTTCTTCTGTTTCAGCTCGACGCCGTTCTTGATCGCAACAATTTCCGCCAGCAGCGACAAGGCGATTTCCGCCGGGGAATGGCTGCCGATGTGCAGACCGATCGGGCCGTGCAAGCGCTCGATGGCCTCTTGGGACAAGCCTAGCTGAGCGAGGTTTTCCCGGCGCTTCAGGCTGTTGACCCGCGAACCCAGCGCGCCGACGTAAAACGCCCTGGAATCGAGCGCCGTCAGCAACGCCATGTCATCCAGGCGCGGATCGTGGGTCAGCGCGACGATGGCCGTGCGTTCGTCGGTCTGGATGTTCAGCACCGCTTCGTCCGGCATACCGGATACGAAGCGCCCGTGCTGTTCTTCCCAGCCGTAGACGAACTCGGTGCGTGGATCGCAGATCAGCACTTCGAAATCCAGCAGCCGCGCCATCTCGGCAACATACCGGGACAATTGCCCCGCGCCGATCAACAACAACCGCCAACGCGGACCGTAAATCGCGCGTAGCGTGGTGCCGTCAAAACTCAGCGCATCGCTCTTGGTCGCCGGCTGCAACGTCACTTCACCGCTCGCGATATCCAGCGAGCGCGCCGTGATTTCATGGGCCTCGCAACTCGCCAGCAACCCGGCAACCCAAGCCGGGTCGCCGACTCGCTCCTCGGTCAGGCGCAACGTGCCGCCGCACGGCAAGCCAAACCGTGCGGCTTCCTCGCGAGTGACGCCGTAAGTGATCAATTGCACCGGCGGCCCGTCAGCCGGAATCCGGCCATCGTGCAGCCGGGCGATCAAGTTATCCTCGACACAACCACCAGACACCGAACCGATCACCACCCCGTCTTCGCGCAAGGCCAACATCGCGCCAGGCGCCCGGGGCGCGGTGCCCCAGGTCTGGACCACGCTGTACAACACCACTCGCTGACCGGCGCGGCGCCACTCCAGCACGCTGCGCAGGACATTCAGATCAACGCTGTCCATCAAGCCTCGGCCTTCTGCCAACCTTGCAGTTGATAACGAACCGGCAAGTCACGGATGCGTTTGCCGGTGGCGGCAAAGATCGCATTGCACAGCGCCGGCGCAATCGGCGGCACGCCAGGTTCACCGACACCACCCAACGGCACGTTGCCCGGTGGTGTGACCAGATGCACGGCGACTTCCTTCGGCGCCAGGGACATGCGCGCCACTTCGTACATATGGAAGTTGTCTTGCTGGACCTTGCCGTCCTTGAAACTGATCTCGCCCAGCACCGCGTTGCCCAGCCCCATCACGCAAGCACCTTCAAACTGCGAACGAATTCGCTCGGGGTTGATCTGCGGGCCGCAATCCACCGCTATATCGGCCTTGTGCACGATCAACGTGCCGTCGTCTTTGACTTCGACCTCGATCACCGCCGCCACGTAAGTGACAAAGCTGTAATGCACCGCCAGTCCCAGGCCTCGGCCCTTCGGCAACTCTCGACCCCAACCCGCAGCTTTCGCGGCGGTTTCAAGGACGGTGCGCATGCGCCCGGTATCGATCGGATAGCGCTCGGGCGACTCGCCGTAGTTCCACTCTTCACTCAACGTACGCGGATCGATCTGACGGTCCGGGCCGAGCAATTTGATCTGGTACTTGAGCGGATCCTGTTTGGCCTTGTGCGCCAACTCATCGACAAAGCACTGGATCGCGAAGCCGTGAGGAATGTTCGACACCGAGCGATACCAGCCGACCCGCGTATGGATCGCCGCTTCCGGGTTCTCCAGGCGCACGTTGGGGATCGCGTAAGCCATGTTGGTGAAGCCCATGCCCAGCTCGAAAGCGGCCTCATGGTTCATGCCCGGCGCGAACAGCGCGGTGATACTCGGCGCTACCGTGCGGTGCAACCAACCCGACGGCAGGCCGTCCTTGTTCAGGCTGGCCTTCAGGTATTCAGCCGAGACGGTATGGAAATACGAACAGTGGATGTCGTCTTCACGGGTCCATTGCACCCGCACCGCCTTACCGGGGAATTCCTTGGCGAGGATCGCCGCTTCGATGATGAAGTCCGGCTTGGACTTGCGGCCGAAACCGCCGCCGAGCAGGGTGACGTGGAAGGTGACGTTATCGAACGGAATGCCCAGGCGTTCGCCGATTCGTTCACGGGTGACCTGCGGCGCCTGGCTTGGCGCCCAGGCTTCGCACACGCCCTCCTTGAAACGGGCGATGGCGACCATCGGTTCCATCGGCGCTTGCGTCAGGTGCGGCAGATAGTAAGAGGCTTCGAGGATGCTGTCGGCGCCGCTCATGGCCTGGTCGATGTTGCCGGTATTGCGCACCACTTTGCCGGGTTTGAGCGACGCCGCTTCAATTTCCTTGCGGTAGGCGATCGAGTCGTAACTGGCGTTGGGGCCGTCGTCCCATTCGATTTTCAGTGCATCGCGGCCCTTGATCGCCGCCCAGGTATTGCTGGCCACCACCGCCACGCCGCCCAATGGCTGAAACTCCGAGGGCAGCGGACGGCCTTCGATCTGGATGACTTTGACCACCCCGGGGACTTTCAGCGCAGCGCTGTCATCCACGGATTTGACCTTGCCGCCGTACACCGCCGGACGTGCAATTGCGGCGTAAAGCATGCCGTCGATATGCACGTCGGCACCGTAGATCGCGCGACCGTTGACGATGTCTGCACCGTCGATGGCCTTGGTGCCTTCCTTGCCGATGTAGCGGAATTCTGACGGTTCCTTGAGCCGCAGGCTGTCACGTGCCGGCACTGCCAGCGCACCGGCAGCGACGGCGAGCGCGCCGTAACCCAGTTCACGACCGCTCGGTTTATGGATGACTTTGTGCAATTGCGCGTGGCACTCGCCGACCGGGACTTTCCACTGTTCGGCGGCCGCCTGTTCGAGCATGGTCCGCGCGGCGGCACCGCAGCGGCGCATCGGCTCGTACCAGTGGCGCATGCTGCGCGAACCGTCGGTGTCCTGGTTGCCGAAGCGCACTTCATCGCCCGGCGCCTGCTGCACTTTCACCAGCGCCCAGTCGGCTTCAAGTTCATCGGCCACGACCATGGTCAGGCTGGTGCGTACGCCCTGGCCCATTTCCGAACGGTTGCAAACCACGGTCACCGTGCCATCCGCAGCGATGCTGACGTACACCTTCGGATCATCGATCCAGCCGTTGGGCATGCCGTCGGCGCCGAATTTCTTTTCCTTCTCGGCTGCGAACGCGTCCTGCCAGCCCCAACTCGCGGCGACCACCAGCGCACTGGTGGCACCGACGCCTTTGAGGAAGCCGCGACGGCTGAGGTTACTCAGGGCGAAATCATTCGGGAACTGGCTCATGCCTTGGCTTCCTTCAGGTGAGTGGATGCCTGGCGGATGGCGGTCTTGATGCGGTTGTAGGTGCCGCAACGGCAAATATTGCCGACCATCGCCTCTTCGATCTGTTCGTCGCTCGGGTTCGGGTTGGTCTTGAGCAGTGCGGTGGCGGACATGATCTGCCCGCCCTGGCAGTAACCGCACTGGGCGACGGCGGTGTCGAGCCAGGCTTGCTGCACGATTTGCCCGACCGGGTCGGCGTGCAGGTTGTCGATGGTGCTGACGTTCTGACCGACTACCGAGCCGATCGGCGTGATGCAGCTGCGTGCCGGGGCGCCTTCGATGTGAATGGTGCAGGCGCCGCACAGGCCCATGCCGCAGCCGAACTTGGTGCCGTTGTAACCGGCCACGTCGCGGATGGCCCAGAGCAGCGGCATGTCCTCGGTGACATCGAGTTGATGGTCTTGACCATTGAGTTTCAGGGTAATCATGGGCACGCCCGCATATTGGTATGGGTTATGGGGTCGAGCAATCTGCCGCTGGGGGATTAGCGGTTGGCATCACGCAGATCGACTCAGGCTAATGAGGCTCTCTTATGCGGACGGAGATGTCTGCATCGGGCCCTTGGTGGAGCAAATGCTTGCATCGTTAGGGGGCTAAGTTAACCCAGCATTAACAAAAAAGCCCTGCACAATCGAAGATGTGCAGGGCTTTGAGATCAGCCTTGAAAGCGTAGCCTCAATACTGATTGGGCTCCATTTCCAGATCGACATGGAAGCGTTCTGAAATGTCCTTTTGGATGCGCTGTGCCAGGTTCAGCAACTGCAGGCCAGTCGCGGCCCCGTAGTTGACCAGCACCAGCGCCTGCAATTTATGCACGCCCGCGTCGGCCTCGCGAAAACCTTTCCACCCTGCCCGCTCGATCAGCCAGCCCGCAGCCAGTTTCATCTGCCCGTCGGGTTGCGCGTAAGCCACCAGGTCCGGGTATTCGCCTTTGAGCCGAGCGACCAGTGCAGCCGGCACCAAGGGATTTTTGAAGAAGCTGCCGGCGTTACCGAGCACCGCCGGGTCCGGGAGCTTTTCGTTGCGGATGCTGCAAATTGCCTGGCTGACGTCGGTGGCGGTCGGGTGATCGATGCCTTGCTCGGTCAGACGCTGACGCACCGGGCCGTACTCCAGATGCAAGTGCTCGGCACGGTCCAGGGCGAACCGAACCCGCAGGATCAACCAACGCCCCGGTTCCTGTTTGAACAGGCTGTCGCGGTAAGCGAAGTTGCATTCGGCCAGCGTGAAGTCGCGCAGCTCGCCAGTCTGGCGGTCCAGCGCGGTCAGGCCGGCGAACACGTCCTTGATCTCGACGCCATAGGCGCCAATGTTCTGCATCGGTGCCGCGCCGACGGTGCCGGGGATCAGGCTGAGGTTTTCCAGACCCGACAACCCCTGCGCCAGGGTGTGTTGCACGAACGGATGCCAAGGCTCGCCGGCTTCGGCTTCGATCACGACCTTGTTGCCGTCGTCGCTCAAAATGCGAATGCCGCGTGTCGCCATGCGCAACACCAGCGACTGGATATCGGCGGTCAGCAGCAGGTTGCTGCCACCACCGATCACCAGCAGCGGCACGTCATGTTCCACCGCATAGGCCAGCGCCTCGCGCACGTCGGCATCGCTGTGAGCCTCGGCAAACAACCGGGCCTGAACGTCCACGCCAAAGCTGTTGTAAGGCTTGAGCGAAACCTGTGGCTGAACCTGCAAACTCATAACCGGCCCTTCAATTCGATCACCAGTCGATCACAGGCACTTTCGATCAAGTCGAGCACCTGCTCAAAGCCTTGGTTGCCATCATAGTAAGGGTCCGGCACTTCATCGACTGGCGACTGGTAGCGGCGCAGGAACAGGTCCAGTTCGGCCTTGGACTTGCCCTTGGCAGGTTGCAGCGCCATGAGGTCACTCAGGTTGCTGTTGTCCATCGCCAGGATCAGGTCGTACGTGGAAAAATCGGCGCGGGTCACTTGCTGGGCGCGCTGCATCGACAGGTCGTAACCGCGCAGCTTGGCCGCGGCCTGGCTGCGTTTGTCCGGCGCCTTGCCGACATGCCAGCCACCGGTGCCGGCAGAGGCGACTTCGACTTGATCGGCCAGCCCCGCTTCACGCAATTTGTACCGCAGCACACCTTCGGCCGTGGGTGAACGGCAGATGTTGCCCAGGCAAACGAACAAAACCCGCATCAGGCCTCCAGCAGGCGACGAACGCGCTCGAGGTCTTCAACCGTATCGACGCCGGTGGGCGGTGCGATCAGCGCGTCGGCGACGTGAATCCGCACGCCGTGCCACAGCGCACGCAGTTGTTCCAGGGATTCGGTGTTTTCCAGCCAGCACGGGCCCCAGCTGACGAAGTCATGCAGGAAACCCGCGCGGTAGGCGTAGATGCCGATGTGGCGGCGATACGGCACGCCTTCCGGCAGCACGTCGCGACTTTTCGCGAACGCGTCCCGAGCCCAAGGCAACGTCGCACGACTGAACGTCAGCGCCAGGCCATTGAGGTCGCTGACCACCTTGACCACATTGGGATTGAACAGGGTTTCGACATCTTCGATCGGCTCAGCCAGCGTGGCCATGCGCGCTTCAGTGTGGGCTGCGAGGTTGGCCGCGACCTGATCGATCACGCTTGGCGGGATCAGCGGTTCATCACCCTGCACGTTGACCACGATCGCGTCGGACGCCAGACCGAGTTTTGCGGCGACTTCGGCCAAACGGTCCGTGCCGGAATTGTGGTCTTCGCGGGTCAGCACCACGTCGGCACCAAACGCGATGCACGCCTCGACAATGCGCGCATCGTCAGTGGCAACTACCACACGCTCGGCGCTGCTTTTGCACGCTTGTTCCCAGACGTGCTGGATCATCGGCTTGCCGGCGATCAGCAGCAGCGGCTTGCCCGGCAGGCGGGTCGAGGCATAACGCGATGGAATGACGACGGTAAAGGCTGTGGTCATTTATCCAGACGCTCGTCGGTGGTCAGGGTGCGAGCTTCGGTTTCGAGCATCACCGGGATGCCGTCGCGAATCGGGTACGCCAGGCCGGCGCCCTTGCTGATCAGCTCGGTTTTGTCGGCGCTGAGCTTGAGCGGGCCTTTGCAGACCGGGCAAGCGAGGATGTCGAGCAATTTGGTGTCCATGAGCATTCCCTGGATATAAACGGTTTAAGGCAAAAGTCGAGCCGGCAACAGGCGCATCAACTGCGTATCGAACCAGGCCACGAAGGCCGGCGATGGCGCAGCATCGACCGCCAGGTACCACCAATCGGCGGCGGCGAAGGCACGGCACTTCACCGCGTCCTTTTCGGTCATCACCAACGGCAATGACGGTGTGAAATTCAAGGCCTGCACGCTGTACTCGGCGTGGTCGGCAAATGCATGCGGAACTGGCTGCCAGTGTAGCGTTTCAAGGGTCGTGAAGAAACGCTGCGGATTGCCGATCCCGGCCACGGCGTGCAGCGCCTGGCCTGCGGGGAAGTGGTCTAGGGGACGGCGTTCGCCGCTGTGCAGGTTGACCAGTTCCGTGGGTTGCAGCTGGAAGGCAAAACCATTGTCGCGATCATCAGTGGCGCCGTTGTACAGCACCGCGTCAACGCTTTGCAGGCGTTCGACCGGTTCGCGCAACGGTCCCGCCGGCAGGCAGCGCTGGTTGCCCAGACCTCGGGCGGCGTCAATCAGCACCAGCTCAAGGTCGCGTGCCAAACGGTAATGTTGCATGCCGTCGTCGGAGAGGATCAGGTCCAGAGGTTCGCTCGCCAGCAGCGCTTTGACCGCACTGCTGCGGTCCGGGTCGATCATCAATGGAATGCCAGTACGCTGGACGATCAGCAGCGGTTCATCGCCAGCGATGTCGGCGCTTTGATCGGCCTCGACGCGCCATGGCAGTTTCGGCGGTTTGGCGCCATAACCACGGCTGACCACGCCGACCCGCAAACCGCTGCGCTGACAATGCTGGATCATCCACAGAATCAGCGGCGTCTTGCCGGTACCGCCCACCGTGATGTTGCCGACGACGATCAGCGGCACCGGTGGCTGATAAATCTCGCCCTCACCCGCCAGAAAGCGTTTGCGCTTGTTCATGACCACGCGCCGGTACAGCCACTCCAGCGGCTGCAACAGCTTCAGGGCCGGATGACCTTGGTACCACGCGGCGAGCAAGCGATCGGACATGGCCATCAGGGCGCGGGCTGCGCCGCCTCGACAGTGGTCATGCGCAGGTGGCTGAAGCCGAGTTTGCCGGCGGCGTCCATGGCGGTGATGACCGATTGATGCTGGGTCTTGCCATCCGCACTGATCGACAGCGGCAGGTTGGTGTCACCGTTGGATTCTTTTTGCAACGCGTCCATGAGCGCGGTCAGATCGTTCTTCTGCAAGACCTGATTGTTCACCGAGAACACGCCTTCGGCGCTGATGGCCACGTCCAGGTGTTTGACCTGCTGGTCTTCGGCAGGCGAACCGCTGACCGCTTCGGGCAGATCGACGCGCAACTGGGTTTCACGGGTGAAGGTAGTGGTCACGACGAAAAACAGCAGCAGGATAAACACCACGTCGATCAGCGACGCGAGGTTGATGTCGACCGTTTCCCGCGGTTTGCGGCGGAATTTCACGCTTTTTTGCCCTCGGTCAGGTCCACGTCACGATCACCCTGCACCACCTCGACCAGCTTGATCGCTTCCTGCTCCATGCCCACCACCAGCTCATCGATGCGGCGTTGCAGGAAACGGTGGAAAAATACCGCCGGGATACCGACCATCAGGCCAGCAGCCGTGGTGATCAAGGCCTTCGAAATACCACCGGCCAGCACGGCGGCGTTGGTGCCCATGCCCGTCCCCATGAACGCGCTGAAAATATCGATCATGCCCAGCACGGTGCCGAGCAAACCCAGCAACGGCGCCATGGCGGCGATGGTGCCCAGCGCATTGATGTAGCGTTCGAGCTCATGAATCACCCGCGCGGCGGCTTCTTCGATGCACTCTTTCATGATCTCGCGACCATGTTTGGAGTTGGCCAGGCCTGCCGCCAGAATCTCGCCCAATGGCGAGTTGGCGCGCAATTCCTTGAGTTTTTCTTTATTGAGTTGTTTGTCCTTGATCCACACCCAGACCTGCCCGAGCAAGTGCTCCGGGGTCACACGACTGGCGCGCAGGGTCCAGAGACGCTCGGCGACGATCGCCATGGCCGCGATGGAACTCAGAATGATCGGCAGCATCATCCAGCCGCCGGATTTGACCAATTCCCACACAGTGACAGTCCCCTCGAAAAAGTGCGCCACTCTAACATAGGGGGTGGACGCACCGAAGACCGTGATGTCGCATCCGGTCGGGCTTTCATAACTCGCGGTTATTGCGTGGAACGCCAGAAACGCCGTTCTTGACGCATCGTCCACGGGGGATAGAAGCGACCGAGGTACAGACGGATGGCGCCCTGCTCGGCGCTGTCATGGATTTCCATACCGCGTTTTTTATAACGAGCCATGACCGTGGGGTGCGGGTGACCGAACGAATTGCCGTTGCCGCGAGAGATCAGCACGGCTTTGGGTTGCAACGCAGTGAGCAACGCCATCGACGACGAGCTGCGGCTACCGTGGTGCGGCGCCTGCAACCAATCGGTGGGCACGGCGAGCGGGCTGTCGAGCAGGGCGCGCTCGGCCGCGCTGTCGATGTCTCCGGTCAGCAATAATCGCTCGCCATTGGCTTCGATTTGCAGCACGCAGGATTTTTGATTGCGGTCCGTGGCCGAAGGCCATTGCCAGAGCTGAAACCTCACGCCGTCCCAGGTCCATTGCTGGCCACTCTCGCAGGCATCGGCGTGCAATTCGGCAGGCAGCGCCAAGGGATCACCGCTGAGCACCTGCTTAATCGGCAAACCATTGGCAACCGCTCGCGCACCGCCAGCATGATCGGCGTCGGCATGGCTGATCAACATCAGGTCGAGTTCGTTCACGCCGAGTTTGCGCAACGCTGGCAGGACCACTCGCTCGCCTAGATCGAAGTCGCCGAAGCGTGGTCCGGTGTCATACAACAGCGTGTGATGGCGAGTTCGCACCAGAATCGCCAACCCTTGGCCGACATCCAGTTGCCAGACTTCGGCGATGCCTTCGGGCAAAAGTGGCCGTGGTGGAAAAACCAGCAACAGCAACAACGGCCAACCCAACGGGCGCAACGGTACACCGCGCGGCATTAACAGAAGAAACGCGCCGAGCATGCCCAGTGCCCATATCCACAATGGAATCGCCACGGGCACCCACGCCGGCAATTGACCGGCCATCAACCCAAGGCCCTTGAACAGCCAGTCGATCAACCCACCTGCCAGCCACAACAAGCCCTCGCCCACATACGGCAGCGGCAACAACAGGGTTCCCAGCAAGGCCGGTGGCAATACCAGCAAACTGATCCAGGGCACCGCCAGCAGATTGGCGACCGGCCCGCTGAGACTGATCGGCAATCCCAACACCAAGAGCAACGGGCCCAGGCCGATCGCGATCAGCCACTGAGCACGGGTCCAGGTTTGCCACCATCGCCACGGCCCCAAGCGACCGCCGAAGGTGAAGATCAACACCGCCACTGCGGCGAAGGACAGCCAAAAACCCGGTTGCAGGCTCGCCAGCGGATCCAGTAACAAAACAGCGTTGAGCGCCAGCAACAGCGGCCACCAGGCGCCAAGGTGACGAAATCGCAGGCGCCACAACAGCACCAGGCCGATCATCACGCAGGCCCGCCGCACCGGCACTTCGAACCCCGCCAGCAGTCCGTAACCAAGGGCGGCGGCGAATGCCAGTGCGCAGGCCCATGGCAGCCACGGCAAGCGGTTCGGCCACACCCCATAACGAGCGAGTCCGGCAATCAGCAGGTAAACCACCCCCGCCAGCAAACCGATGTGCTGTCCGGAAATCACCAGCAAATGCACGGTGCCGGTGTCTTGCAACACCTGCCAATCCTCACGACTCAGCCCGGCGCCATCCCCCAGCACCAACGCAATCAACGCCCCGGTTCGCCCTTGGGCATCCACGGTTTGCAAACGCTGGCGGATGCTGTCGCGCCAGGCCCATCGGGCTTCCCTGAGCCGCTCACCGTCCTTGATCGTTCCGGTAGCGCCGATGCGTTGTGCCAGCAGCCAGGCGTCGTAATCGAAGGCATGAGGATTGAGCAGCCCGGCAGGCCGCTTCAACTTCACCGCGAGCCGCCAGTGTTCACCACTGTGGACCGGCGGTCCGTCATACCAGGCCAGGCGCATCCGTTGCGGCACCTCGGCCTGTCGCGACCGGACGTCTGTCAGTTCGAAGCGCACAACCCCGTCATTGTTCTGCGGCAAACCGGTCACCCGCCCTTCGACCCAACGGGTTTCGCCATCGAGATGCGCTGGCAAACGATCATCCAGCGCCCACTGCGCATTTGCGCCGGCCCAACTGATGCCGAACAGAAAAAAAGCCAATGGGTACGTGCGAAACGGCAGCGCCATCAAACCCGTTACGGGCAACACCAGCCATAACCAGACCGGCGGTAATACCGGCAAAAAACGCAGGGCCAGCAGACCCAACGCCAGCGCCATCATCCCTGTGCGCATACGCCCGTCCTTGAGAGTCCCCTCCTAGGCATAGCCGGCTCGCGGCACGTGCATCGTTATTAATTGTCACAAAGTCTGAATGGGCGGCTCATAGAATCCAGACATACTTGCCGCCTTAACCGACCGAGAAGCCCTATGCCCCGGCGCTTATTCAAACGTTACATGCCAGACCCGATCAGCATCAGGGAACACAAATCCTTACGCTTTCTCGGCACGCTGTTGCATGACCCGAACCTCTGGCATCTCAACCGTCACTCGGTCGCACGGGCGATGGCGGTGGGTTTGTTTGCGGCGTTCCTGCCGATTCCGTTGCAGATGCTGGTGGCGGCGGTTCTGGCCATTGTCGTACGCGGCAATATGCCGATTGCGGTCAGTCTGGTCTGGCTGACTAATCCGATCACTATGCCTGCGGTGTTTTTTTGTACGTATCAGACTGGGGCGTGGTTGATGGACGTCCCGGCTCGTCATCTGCCGGATGAGTTGACCTGGGAGTGGATCAGCGGGGAGCTGTCTACGCTGTGGCAGCCGTTTTTGCTGGGGTCGGTTGTGGTGGGGCTGGTGTTGGGGGCGCTCGCTTATTGCCTGGTGATGATGTATTGGCGGTGGTGGGTGAGTCGGCAGTGGGCTCGGCGCAAGAAGAAGCGGATGTTGTGAATGCGGTAGCTGGGTGGGATTGGCTCGGGGGTACATATCCATTACTGCGGTGACGGCTTCTGGCGGTTTCGCTTTTACAGCGAGTCACTTGGAAGAGCCCCAAGTAACCAAGGGCTCTTGCCCCTTTCGTTCGGTGGCTCGCTAATGCTCGCCATGCCCTCGCTCCGGTCCTGCTCCGTGGGCCCGCCGCGATCGGCCATCCCTGGCCGTGCGCGGCTAACCCGGCATCCATGCCGGGTTGCCCACTACGCAGAACCTCCACTCGGCCTCTCGAGGGGGCGTGCACCTCAAAATCAAAAGCTGAAGGCGAGCTAACGCTCGGCCTGATGAGTGGTGAAAAAGCGAAAGCAAACGCGATTACCTGTAGGAGCGAGGCTTGCCCGCGAAAAACGTCTGGGCGACGCGTTCATTCAGACAGCCCGCGTTATCGTTGGCGTCCATCGCCAGCAAGCTGGCTCCTACAACTTCGACCGTGTGAACCCGATCCCTGTAGGAGCCGGCTTGCTGGCGATGGCGTCCGTCCCGCCAATACATACGTTGACTGAATCACCGCTATCGCCAGCAAGCCGGCTCCTACAGGGGATCGGTGTACATGTCCGGAATGAGTGAACGCATCAGAGAAGGACAACGCGGACAGCTAAAGAGCCAGGTCGGCTTTCAGGCCGCCTCGGCGGCTGTGGCGGTAGTCGCCCCCTCGAGAGGCTGAGCGCAGGTTCTGCGCAGTGGGCAACCCGGCATGGATGCCGGGTTAGCCGCCCCCGGCCATGGATGGCCGATGGCGGCGGGCCCACGGAGCAGGACCGGAGCGAGGGCATGTCGAGCACTAGCGAGGCACCGAACGAAAGGGGCAAAAGCGCTTGGTTACTTGGCGCTTCTCCAAGTGACTCGCCGTAAGGGCGAAACCAATAGCAGCCATGACCACAGCAACGGATATGTACGCTACGGATATGTACCCTTAAGTACGCATCCCCCGCCCACTAACCAACAACCGCGCACACCCGATATACAACACCACCGTCGCCACCAGCATGAACGTAATCGCCACACTGATCCTGATGTCCGAAACACCGAGGATGCCATAGCGAAACGCATTGACCATATGCAAAACAGGGTTCGCCAACGACACCGTCTGCCAAAACGGCGGCAACAACGAGATCGAGTAAAACACCCCGCCCAGATAGGTCAGCGGCGTCAGCACAAACGTCGGAATGATCGAGATATCATCAAAGTTGCGCGCAAACACCGCGTTGATGAAACCCAGCAACGAGAAGATCGTCGCCGTCAGCACCACCACCAGAATGGTCACGCCCAGGTGATGCACCTGCAACTTGGTAAAGAACAGCGACAGCAACGTCACAATGAGCCCGACCATCAACCCGCGCAGCACGCCGCCCAGGGTGTAGCCGATCAGAATCGTGTGCGGCGACACCGGCGACACCATCAATTCCTCGATGGAGCGCTGGAACTTGCTGCCGAAGAAACTCGACACCACGTTGCCGTAGGAGTTGGTGATCACCGACATCATGATCAGCCCCGGCACGATGTACTCCATATAGGTGAAACCACCCATGTCACCGATCTGCCGGCCGATCAGATTGCCGAAGATCACGAAGTACAAAACCATGGTGATCGCCGGCGGCAGCAGCGTCTGCGGCCAGATCCGGGTGAAGCGTTTGACCTCGCGATAAACGATGGTATTGAGCGCGACAAGATTGGGCTGCAGCTCGGAACTCATACCGCCACCTTCGACAGATTTTTCTCCACCAGGGACACGAACAACTCCTCGAGGCGATTGGTTTTGTTACGCAGGCTCAACACTTCGATGTTCTGCTGCGCCAGTTGAGTGAACAGCGCGGTGATGCCCATGGACTTGTCGACCTGGACTTCAAGGGTATGGCCGTCGAGCAAACGGGTCGGGTAACCCAGCAACTGCGGCGCAACGCTCAGCATGTTTTTCGTGTCGAGCAGGAAGGTTTCCACATGCAGCTGCCCAAGCAGCTGTTTCATGCTGGTGTTCTCGACGATCGTGCCGTGGTCGATGATGCCGATGTTGCGGCACAACTGCTCAGCCTCTTCCAGATAGTGCGTGGTGAGGATGATGGTGATGCCTTTCTGGTTCAGCTCGGTGAGGAACGTCCACATCGAACGACGCAGTTCGATATCGACCCCCGCCGTCGGTTCGTCGAGGATCAACAGACGCGGTTCGTGAACCAGCGCGCGGGCGATCATCAAGCGACGCTTCATGCCGCCGGACAGCGAACGCGACGGCACATCGCGCTTGTCCCACAAACCGAGTTGGGTCAGGTATTGCTCGGCGCGCTCCTTGGCGATTTTCGGCGGGATGCCGTAATAACCGGCCTGGGTCACGACGATATCGAAGGTTTTTTCGAACTGGTTGAAGTTGAATTCCTGGGGCACCACGCCGATGGAGCGCTTGAGCTGCGCAGGATTCTTGTCCAGGTCGTTGCCGAAGATATTCACTGTGCCGCTGGTTTTGTTCACCAGGGTCGAGAGAATGCCGATGGTCGTGGATTTGCCGGCGCCGTTGGGGCCGAGCAAGGCGAAAAAGTCACCTTCGGCGACGTCCAGATCGATACCACTCAGGGCCTGGAAACCGTTGCCGTAGGTTTTGGTTAGCTGCCGGATGGACAGAGCGGAACTCATATCGGATTTACGCACCAAGAAGGGAAGAAAGGGATCAATAAGGGCGGGCGGCGAGCATTGCAACCGCGGCGCATGAGCGCAATGGTGCTTGTCGCCGCCACACAAGTACAGTCAAGTGTGTCGATAGTGAGTATTAAGTCAACGCGGTCATGACGGCTTTCTTGTACGCCGCACGCTGCTTCAGCCGTGCATACCAGGCTTCCAGATGTGGCTGCGGGGCACGCTCGATCGGCATCTCGAACCAGGCATAAATGAAGCTGCCGAGAGGAATGTCGCCCATCCCGATTTCATCGCCGGACAAGTACGGTTTGGCCGCCAATGCCTGATCGGCCATTGCCAGCAAGCCATTGCACTCTTTGATTGCGGCGTTGATGGCGGGCCAATCCTGCTGATCTGCAGGTGTGCGCAAGACACCCCAGAACACGGTGCGGAACGGCCCGGCAAAACTTGAAGTGGTCCAGTCCATCCATTTGTCGGCAGTGGCGCGGGCCTTCAGATCCGAGGGATACCAGGCGGTGTCGTTGGCGTGGCGAGCCATCAGGTAACGCACGATGGCGTTGGATTCCCACAGCACGAAACCGTCGTCTTCAATCACCGGCACGCGACCGTTGGGGTTCATCGCACGATACTCGGGCGTATCGACCACGCCAAAGGCGCCGCCCGCATCGATGGCTTCATA
The DNA here is from genome assembly GCF_014852385.1 of Pseudomonas sp. PDM03. NCBI lineage: Bacteria > Pseudomonadati > Pseudomonadota > Gammaproteobacteria > Pseudomonadales > Pseudomonadaceae > Pseudomonas > Pseudomonas sp. PDM03. Next base: position 68,438 of record NZ_JACVBM010000025.1, read on the forward strand.
GGCCAGGCCCAGTTCTTCGGCGGCCCACAAAGGTTTTCTGACATTCGACGAATTTTTCCGACCCCAGATCTTCAGCATGACCGCCTCTTGATTGATGAATGCGCAGGCAGCATACGCCGGATCAGCCGCGACTCAAATCGCTCTGCATATCCCCCAACAGCTGCGGCAACTGTTCGCTGAACAAGTGCGGATAGCACTTTTCCAGGTGTTCGAAAAAGAACGCCTCCGGCACATCGGTGAACTGACCGTGATCGATCAGGTACTCCATCAGTTGCTCGCCATCACGATTGAACGGGTGGAAAACGCTGTCGTTGATCCCGTCGAATTCCAGTGGCGCAACGTTGAACATTTCGCAGAGTTTCTGATTGAACGCCGGCGTGGCTTTGACCCAGCGATCGTTCAGGAACAGCTCTGTATAACCATGCATGGCGAACACGTCACTCTTGAGCAATTCCAGCAAACGCGGGGTCGACAAGTGATTGCGCACATCCGCCAGACCGATCCGCGCGGGAATTCCGCAATGCCGCGCCGCACCGGCGAGCAGCGTGGCCTTGGGCACGCAATAACTCTCACCGGTCGCCAGCGCATAACTGCCGCGCAAGGTCTCTGGATCGCGGCTGAACGTGTAAGGGTTGTAACGCACGGCCTCGCGCACTGCGTAATAGAGATTGATCGCCTGCTCGAGCGGGTCGCGGTTACTGCCGCGATGTTTTTCGGCGAACTCCACCACCGACGGGTGGTCACTATCGATGAAGCGGCCGGGACGCAGATACTCGTGCATGAGGACAATCTCCTGAGGAAGCCACGAGTCTAGCGACAGGTTCAGCACAGAGATAACGACGTTTCGGCCAAACATGGACGCTTTGCCGCCCGCCCGGCGAACGATTTGCCCGGCCCGATGCCAATCGGTCCTACAAAACTCATCGAAGGTTTCCCACGATTTCAATCACCTCGCTCTGACCACCCTGTTTTGCGGATGCCGTCTAAGCTCTGAAGGTTGGTTTTGCCCTGGTTTCACGGAGGATTAAATATGCTGCTGTTGTGGATACTGGTTCTGGTTGTCGGGATTGCGTATTTAGCCCACCGCCGTATCGCCCCGCTACCCGCCCTGTGCATCGTTGCCGTTTATGTGGTGGCGATGGGGGCCTTCAGTCGTGCGCCTGGCTGGCTGCTGCTGGTGCTCTGGGTATTGATCGCGGCCGTCGCGGCGCCCTTGTTGCTGCCCGACCTGCGCCGCAAATACTTCAGCGCGCCGCTGTTCAACTGGTTCCAGAAAACCCTGCCGCCGATGTCGGAAACCGAGCGCGATGCCATCGACGCCGGCACGGTGTGGTGGGACGGCGAACTGTTCAGCGGCCGTCCGGACTGGGACAAACTGCTGTCCTATCCCAAAGCTCAACTGACCGAAGAGGAACAAGCCTTCATCGACGGCCCGACCGATGAGCTATGCGCGATGGTCACTGACTGGCAGATCGGCCAGGACATGGACCTGCCGGCCGAGGCCTGGACCCACATCAAGGAAAACGGTTTCTTCGCCCTGATCATTCCCAAGGAATACGGCGGCAAGGGTTTTTCTGCCTACGCCCACTCCCAGGTGGCCATGAAACTGGCGACCCGCAGCGGCGACCTCGCCTCCACCGTGATGGTCCCCAACTCCCTCGGCCCGGCTGAGTTGTTGCTGCATTACGGCACCGACGAACAACGTAACCATTACCTGCCACGACTGGCGCGCGGCGATGACATTCCGTGCTTCGCCTTGACCGGACCATTGGCCGGCTCCGACGCCGGCTCTATGCCCGACACCGGGGTTATCTGCAAAGGTGAATGGGAAGGCAAGGAAACCCTCGGCCTGCGCCTGAACTGGGAAAAGCGCTACATCACCCTCGGCCCGGTCGCCACCCTCCTCGGCCTGGCCTTCAAGGCGTATGACCCGGATCACTTGCTGGGCGATGAAGAAGACCTGGGCATCAGCCTGGCGCTGGTCCCGACCGACACCGCCGGTGTTGAGATCGGCCGTCGTCATCTGCCATTGGGCGCAGCCTTCATGAACGGCCCGAACTCCGGCAAGGACGTGTTCATTCCGCTGGACTTCCTCATTGGCGGCCAGGACATGCTCGGCAAAGGCTGGATGATGCTGATGAACTGCCTGTCGGTCGGGCGCTCGATTTCGTTGCCTGCGGTCGGCACCGGCGCGGCGAAGTTCACCAGCCTGGTAACCGGTCAATACGCGCAGATTCGTGAACAGTTCAACGTACCGTTGTCGGCGTTTGAAGGTATTCAGGAAGCCATGGCCCGCATCGGCGGCAACGCCTGGATGATGGACGCGGCACGGATGCTCACCGCCAACGCGGTGGACCTCGGCGAGAAACCGTCGGTGCTGTCGGCGATTCTCAAGTACCACCTTACCGAACGCGGGCGTGAGTGCATCAGCCACGCCATGGATGTGCATGGCGGCAAGGCGATCATCATGGGGCCGAACAATTACCTGGGTCGCAGCTGGAATGGCGCGCCGATCTTCATCACCGTCGAAGGCGCGAACATCCTCTCGCGCAACTTGATGATCTTCGGCCAAGGGGCGATTCGCTGCCATCCATTCGTCCTGAAGGAAATGGCCCTCGCTGGGCGTGAAGACAAGGATCAGGCCCTCACCGAGTTCGATGGTTTGCTGCTCAAGCACATCGGTTTTGCCGTGAGCAATGCCGCCAGCACACTGGTGCTGAACCTTGGTTTTGGTCAATTCGAACATGCACCGGGAGACAAGCTCAGCCAGGGGTACTTCCGTGCGCTCAACCGTCAGGCGGCTGCGTTCGCCCTGCTCGCGGACTTGAGCATGATGTTGCTGGGCGGCGAACTGAAACGTCGCGAACGCCTGTCGGCACGCCTGGGGGATGTGCTCAGCAACCTGTACCTGGCCTCCGCCGCGCTCAAGCGTTACCACGATCTCGACTCACCGGAACACATGGCGCCGCTTTTTACCTGGGCCATGGAAGAAAGCCTTGGTCAGTCGGAACGTGCGCTGGATGAATTGCTGACCAACTTCCCGAACAAGGTTTTGGGCTGCCTGTTGCGGGTGATCGTGTTCCCACTGGGTCGCCGTCACAAAGGGCCGTCGGACAAGCTCGGTGCAGAAGTCGCCGCGGTGATTGGCCGGGCCAAGGGCGATCCAACCCTGGAAGAACTGCTCGGCGGATGCTTCCGTCCGCAGTCGGCCGATGACGCCGTTGGTGCCCTGCAACACGCGTGCGACCTGTTGAATGCGGTGCAGCCGGTGCAGAAAAAACTCCACATGGCGCTCAAAAGCGGTCAGGTCAAACCGGTTGCCGGGGAAAACGTTATCGACGCCGCGCTGGAAGCTGGTGTGTTGCAGCCGGTGGAAGCGCACAACCTGCGCAATGCCGAAGTGGCGCGGCGCAAGGTGATCGATGTCGATGATTTCGACAAAGAAGAGCTGAAGCTGGCCGAAGGAAAGGTCCGCTGATCCTGCTTGCGATGTAAAAAAGGGCGCAGGAGCTTTATACTCCCGCGCCCGTTTTGCTCTTGAGGACTTATCTCGTGTCCAACATCGTTGCCGATCATCTCGTTTTGCTCGACCACCTGCGCAGCATCCTGGTCGCCGTGGGTGAGGCCGATCAGGTTCCCGAAGAAAGCCATGCCTTGTTCCTGGAGCGCTTCGACGAACTGCGTGCGTTGCTGCCGGTCGACCCGATCGAAAGCCAATACCTGGGCCAGGACATCCTGTGCCAGGTGATCACCCGTTACCCGCAAATCGCTCACCTGGTCCCGCGTGACCTGTTGTGGTATTTCGCCGGTGACTGCCTGCACTACATGCCCGATGATGAAATCGACTTGTATCAGGCGTTGGAAGAACGTCGCTTCGAAGCTGAACAGAACGACGAACCGTTCGACTGGAATCAGGAAAAGCAGTTGCTGGCGATGTCGAACGACGACAGCAAGCACTGATCCCCGGTCAGAAATGCAAAAGGCCCGCATGGTTGAACATGCGGGCCTTTTTTGTACATCGTCCCCCCCTGTAGGAGCTGGCTTTGCCAGCGATGAGGCCCTTGAATTCCGCGGTGTTTTCCAGGCCGCCATCGCTGGCAAGCCAGCTCCTACAAGGTTAGCGTTGCCTCCGGTCCGGGTCAGAGCAACCCATCACTCTCGGGCAATTCGTACTCCGCCGCGACCTTGCCTGCCACACCGGGTTTACCCGGCTTGCTCAATGTCGGCTCCTTCCCAAGACATTCCACCAGATAGTCGATCAACACCCGCAGCTTGGGTGGCATATAGCGGGTCGGTGAATGCAGCAACCACGCCCCGCCGTGGTACGACGCCAGAAACGTCCAGTCCGGCAACACCTGCACAATCAAGCCCTGCTCCAGCGCATAACGCGCGGTGAAGTACGGCAGGCTGCCAATCCCGATGTGCTGCAACACCGCGCCCAGTCGCACACCGGTGTGATTGGCGGCATATCGCCCACGCACACCGACGGTGACGGCCTTGGTGCCTTTCTTGAATTTCCAGCGCGCATCACTCGGGGTCTCACCCAGGTAGATGCAACTGTGGTTGAGCAAGTCATGGGGATGGGTCGGCGTGCCGTGCTCGGCCAGGTACTGCGGGGTGGCGCAGAGTAAATGGTCGATGGTCAGCAATTGCCGACCGACCAGCCCGGCAGGTGGCCGATCAGTGATACGAATCGCCAGATCGACGTTGTCGTCGATCAAATCCACCTGACGGTCTTCGAGTAACAGTTCCACATCCACTTTGGGATAACGCCGCAGAAATTCCGGCATATGCGGGTGAATCACGAATCGTCCTACGGCTTTGGGCACGCTGACTCGCACCAGCCCTTCCGCTTCATGGGTGAACTGACCGCTGATTTCCATCACCGACTTGGCTGCGCTGACCATCTCCTGGCAACGCTTGAATACTTCCTCGCCTCCGTCGCTCAGCCGCAGTTTGCGCGTAGTGCGTTGCAACAGGCGCGTGGCGAGTGCCTTCTCCAGACGCGAAATGCTGCGACTGACCGCCGACGGTGAAGAACCCAGCTGACGCGCCGCTTCGGAGAAACTGCCGGTCTCGACAACCTTGACGAATATCGCCATTTCACCGAGCAACGGCAGAGGAAGATTTATGCTCACAGCGCAACAGTCCTTTGATGTTTGAACGGATTATCACGCAATTCCACGCTTCATATAATAAAAAACAAAATTTTTAATGAGGACATGGAATATGACGCTTCGCCTCTTTTTCCATAGTGATGACCTCAAGGCTAACGTGGAAGTCCTCGATTGCACGCCGCACGAGAACGAATTCGCCGTGGTGCTACGCGCCACACTGTTCCACCCTCAGGGCGGCGGACAACCCTTTGACACCGGCTGGATCGGCGAAAGCCAGGTACTGCGCGTGGTCCAGGACCCGGACCGGATCATCCATTTCGTCGACCGCCCCGTCCCTCTCGGCATGACCCAGATTCGCATCGATGAGCAACGTCGCCAGTTCAACGCACGGATGCATTCCGCTGGCCATTTGATCGGCCATTTCGTCCAGGCCATGGGCTGGATGCCGATCAAGGCGCATCACTGGCCGGGCGAGGGACGCGTGCAGTTCAAACCGGTGGATTGCGCGCAGGAGGTTGACGCCCGGACCATCGAGTCCGGCATTGAACAATGGATCGACCACGACCTGCCGCGCCTGACATCGTTGCGCGAAGGCGCCCGGGAAATCGGTTTCGGTGAACTGCCCGCCTATGGCTGCGGCGGCACCCATGTACGTAGCCTGAAGGAATTGGGCACGGTCACGATCGCTTCCGTTTCGCAGAAGAAAGGAACGCTGTCAGTCCACTACAGCGTGGACTGAGCATTTGGACGATGCCGACTCCGGCATCGCCTGGCGCCGGGGGGGCCTGCATTCGCGGGTTCCGTTGACTATCCGATAGATGGACCTGAACCATGATGCTTGACGTCGAGCGTCTCGATGAGACGTGCATAAAAAAACTGGCCAACGAAGAAGTCCTCGCCATCCGGGTCAAAAGTTTCCTGGCCCCGCCGCTGGCGATTCAGATCGGCGACAAGATTCTCGAGCCCGGTTTCGAAGGCTATATCAACGCACCGAGCATCGGTCGCATCGGCATGGCGTTTTATGAGGCTGAAAACCAGCCACTGCTGATCGAAGACTATTTCGAACGCGCCACGCGCAACATCGCGGAACTGCGCAACCGTTGCGCGCCCTACTCGTCCCCGGTCGACACCCTGCGCTGCATGCTCGATGAGTCCTGGCCGGCAGGTGCGCATCTGGAAAACCTCTACGGCCGCAAGATGTATGTCGGCTTGTCCCGAGTGGTGAAACCCGGCGTGTGCTTTCTGGCCCACCACGACATCTTCGCCAAGGACGCTCCCGACAGTTACCAGGCCAGAAGCCTCGATGCGCAATTCGCCTGCAATGTTTACCTGAACATGCCCACCGAAGGCGGCGCGCTGCAGATGTGGGACCACGACATTTCTCCCGACCAGTTCGACGAAATGCGTGGCGACAGTTACGGCATTGATCCGGCGTTGCTCGGCACTCCGATCCTGGAGGTCCTTCCGCAACCTGGTGATTTCATCATGTTCAATTCGCGCTGTATGCACTCGGTGACACCGGGCGTGGCCGATCCGCGCCTGAGCCTTTCTTTCTTTGTCGGCTATCGCGGCAATGCTTCACCCCTTACTTTCTGGAGTTGAGATGCAGTTTTCGAATTACCTGGGCGAGTTCCTGGCGCTGGCGACAATTCACTTTCTGGCCGTGGTCGCCCCCGGACCGGACTTTGCGGTCACCATCCGCCAGAGTGTGCGTTTCGGTCGGTGGGTAGGCATCTGTACGGCGCTGGGCATCGGCGCGGGCATTTCCGTGCACGTGCTTTACACCCTGCTTGGCGTCGGCGCGCTGATGCACACCACGCCCTGGCTGCTGACCGTGGCCAAGGTGATCGGCGGTGCCTACATTTTGTACCTGGGTGTGAGCCTGTTGCGCAGCAAGCCCAAATCCGCACTGGAAGGTGATAAAGAAGCCGACGAGCCGTTCGTCGAGCAAACGCTGCTGAAGGCGTTCACCACCGGGTTTCTGACCAACGCGACTAACCCCAAGGCCACGCTGTTTTTCCTGGCAATCTTCACCACCCTCATCAGCGCCACGACCCCGCTGAACATTCAGGCGCTTTACGGCCTCTGGATGTGTTTCGTGAACGCACTGTGGTTTGTCATTGTTGCCCTGTTCTTCTCCAGCAGCCGGGTGCGCGTGCTGTTCATGCGCATGGGCCATTGGTTCGAACGCACCATGGGGGTGATTCTGATCCTGTTCGCCGGGCGCCTGATTCTGTCGATGTAAAAACCCGCCCACGCAAAAGGCCCGCTCAGTCTGACTGGCGGGCCCTTTTTTTTTGGCTTGAATATAAATTTTGCACAAACAAAAACGCCGCTCAATGAGCGGCGTTTTTGTGAATTTGGAGCGGGAAACGAGACTCGAACTCGCGACCCCGACCTTGGCAAGGTCGTGCTCTACCAACTGAGCTATTCCCGCAAATGGCGTCCCCTAGGGGACTCGAACCCCTGTTACCGCCGTGAAAGGGCGGTGTCCTAGGCCACTAGACGAAGGGGACACGCTGCCCGGAACACATGGTGTGTGTTTCGGTGCCCAGACCCGCATCCGAAGACTTGGTTCTGGTTTCACTCAGCCCTGCCCGAAAGCAACGCTGTTTAAAATTGGAGCGGGAAACGAGACTCGAACTCGCGACCCCGACCTTGGCAAGGTCGTGCTCTACCAACTGAGCTATTCCCGCATATTGGCGTCCCCTAGGGGACTCGAACCCCTGTTACCGCCGTGAAAGGGCGGTGTCCTAGGCCACTAGACGAAGGGGACACACGTACAACATTCACTCCCTACCGCGTTTCGCTGTGTGCTTTACGCTGTAAGTGGCGCGCATTCTATGGATGGATTGAAGGGTCGTCAACCCCCAGATATAAATTTATTTAAATCAATGACTTCGCCCTGCTTTGAGCGGCGAATACGGCTTTTTGCTCGCCCTGTGTTTGACGCCTATATTCTGACACCCGCCAAGACGTTATAGTCCACCCACGCAACAGATGATGGCAATGTGCACCACGCACACTATTACTTATATAAGCAGGATTGCGGTCGATACAGGCATAAGCCTGTTCGTTTCAACCCGTCGAGCGGCCCTATGCGCTCCCCTGCCAAGCCACTACACTCGCACGCGAATCCCATAAAGAGGTCTTACCGGTGACACCACTCATGATCACCCTGCTAGTCGTAGCCGGGATCGCACTATTGATCGCCATTGGGTACATGAACCATGTGGTGGAAAACAACAAACTGGAAAAGGCCCGCACCAAGGTTGAGCTCAACGACCGCCTGCGTCGCTGCGGCGAAATTACCGAAACGTTCCCTGGCCAGTTGATGACTCCGGCTCTCAAGCTGTTGTTGACTCGCCTGGAACTGAACGTCTGCCAGCGCCTGTTGAATCTGGAAAAATCCAGCGCCAACCTCAAGGTGCGGATCAGCGAACTGAACACCCTGGTCGCGCAGGGCGAATCGATCCCGGTCAACAACCCGCCGGCACCGATCCAGACCGAAGCCAAGGCCAAGGATGTACGCTTCCTGCTCGAGGCACTGCACGGTCAGATCACCCGCGCGGCACAGGACGGTTTCCTGCCGACCAACGAAGCCAAACGCTGGATCCGCGAAGTTCGCCACATCCTGGTTCTGTTGCACATCGAATTCTTCAACAACCTCGGCCAGCACGCCCTGCAACAAAACCAGCCTGGCCAGGCTCGCCTGGCGTTCGAACGTGGTGTGCAATACCTGCGAAAACAACAGGAACCTCAGGTCTACGCCGAACAACTCGAATACCTGGAAAAGCTCCTGGCCCGTGCGAATGCACAAGTCATGGACAAAACTGCGCCGGCTGAAGGCGAAGTGAACCAATTGACCGAAGGCCTCAAAGACGTCGAGGCTGATGCGGACTGGAAGAAGAAAGTGATTTACGACTGATCAGGGAAAGCTGAAAAGCCACCGACAAGGTGGCTTTTTTTTGCGCTGGGTTTTAGCGGCGGGTACATCCGGGGAAGATTGGGCGGCTGTCAGGCCGTCATCGCCGGCAAGCCAGCTCCTACAAAGGGCGTGATACATCCGCGAGAATCGGTCGGCTGTCAGGTCGCCATCGCCAGCAAGCCGGCTCCTACAATGGATCGGCGTACACCCACCAAACCACGAGGCCGAGCGTTAGCTCGCCTTGCGCTTTTGATCTTGATCTACCCGCCCCTTCGGGAGGCCGAGTGGAGGTTCTGCGCAGTGGGCAACCCGGCATGGATGCCGGGTTAGCCGCGCACGGCCATGGATGGCCGATCGCGGCGGGCCCACGGAGCAGGACCGGAGCGAGGGAACGCCGAGCCTAAGCGAGGGGCCGGACGCTGGGGCATGAAGGGGTCAACCACATAGGTAACAGAAAAGTTCAGGCACATAGGTAACACCTGATCACGTATTTCTGATTACTTTGAGCGTCAGATAAGCATCTTTAGCGTCTCTTTCATCAACACGGCCCAGT
>NZ_JACVBM010000026.1:0-74714 GCF_014852385.1 Pseudomonas sp. PDM03
GAGTGAATCAATATCGATCTACAACCACGAGCGTCCGCACCAGTCTTTGAAATACAAAACGCCCGATGCGATGCATCGGGCGCTGGGATGAAACAGGTGTAAACCTATTTCAGGACTAGACACTGCGATTTGCAAAACTTTTGCAAAACTCCCACCTCAGAACGCCAGTTCGGCACCCACCTCCAGGTGCTCGATCTTCTTTTCGTCTTGCCCCTCCTGATAGTGCTTTGTCATCCTCTCGTTCGCATACCCCATCAACGCCTGAATGTACTCCTGCGGGAAGCTTGCTGCTCGTACAGCCATCTGAAGTGTGGATCTCGTGAAAAGTGGGATGCTCGCCGGCTGGCATATGGGCGCAGGCGCGCGCCGCATCCGGGGCCTTGCTGGGCTCCTTGGTCAGGTAGTGCGGGGTTGCCGACGCCCGGAGGTCCATTGCGTCGATCTGTTCTCGGCGCCGCGCCTTGGGCTTGTAGTGGATCAGGCGTGGCGGCACCAGTGGCGACCGCTCCGTGAGCTGGAGCAGGCCAGGCAGCCTCTGAGGCTGGAGGGGGGGGGGCACACATTTTTCAAGGGTGTGCCTTGGCCGGAGATTGGTATGGATTCCTGTGGCTACGTTGGACTTGTAGCCTGTCTGGCGCTTTCCAATACCCTTTTTTTAGTAAGCTTCGAAATCGGCAACTCGATGAAGGCAAAGCTCCACCAAGAAAACACCATAATCAAAGAGCAGGTAATTATTAGTGTAAGCGTCAGGTTTAAATCAAAGTGATTTTTTGCGCTCAGCATGTACCAAATCACTATCGGATGGATGAGGTATGTGGAGTACGAAAAATCACCTAATTTGGTAAGTATTGAAAGTTTAGGAAGATATCTTTCTTGCGATATGATCGCGATCACTATTATTGCGCTCGGAATCCCGAGCCGCATTGGGTCATGAGTGTCGGTGTCTGGCATTAATGCTACTGCTGCAATCGATATTGCTACCAGAGGAATGGCAGCCATCGGGTTGATTCGTTTAAGTAGCCCAAGCTGGTAAATGATGGAGATTATTATCCCCAGCAAGAATTCATATACTATTGGGGCGCCGTAAAATAAGAACGATCCACCCATTTTTGGCAATATGTAAGTCGATATGATAACCCCGAAAAATATCGCAGGAGCTAGAAGAGCGCGGGGCAGGAAAAGAGATAAAAAGAATATCGCATAAAAAAGCACTTCGTAATTTAGCGTCCATCCTACTGTGAGGATCGGATATATTCCTATGCCAGACGGATTTGGGGTGGGAATGAAAAAAAGACTTTTTAACAGGGATATGCTATCGAGGCCCAATAAGGGCATTATGGATGGAGCCCAGTAAATCGTCGCAGCGGTAATAAGGGTGAAAATCCAGTATGCCGGTACTATTCGAGCGGCTCTTTGTATGAAAAATTCTCCAGGTGTCAACGGTCTCTGGGAGGCAGAAGTAAAAATGACAAAGCCACTGATTACGAAAAAAATATCAACCCCGATAGATCCGTATAGCGCGATGATATTTGATACTTCATTACTTTTTCCATAACCGAAAATCTGAATGTAGTGGTGGAATACTACAATCCATGCGGCGAGAGCTCTAAGAATCTGAACTGAATTTAGCATTACGATTTCATTCGAAAAAATTGAGTATACCGATAAGCGATCAAGTCCGCCTCTTCTCTGGTGGTCCCCACGGTCAATCGTCTGCTGCGGACGCCTGAGCTGCTGGAACAGACCGAGTGGGCGGCGAAGTCGGCGGCGCGGTTCTGGAATACGAGAAGCCGGAACGTGCCGGCCGATGCCGGAATTTGAGGCGCAAGCGGCGAACGAAGCCGGGGAGCGCGAAAAAGGAACAATCCCTCAACAGTCAAACAACAAAGAGACTCAAGATGGTGTCTAGTCCTGAATAAGGTTTACACCTGTTTCAGGACTGAACACTGCGATTTGCAAAGCCCTCGCCGCGCTACATCATCAGGTCGGCTCTAACCTTCATGTAAGCCCACGACTTACATTTGTCGGAAGACCAAAAGCCAGGACCTGGAGCCACCGATGGTTACTGAGCAACTTGATTAAAAGTTTTACGGATGTCGGTGCCGAGTATTTCGGTGATCTTTTGATAGCCTTCAAAGTTCGGATGGACTGCGTTATCCCAGAAATAGCTTTGGCTGTTTGGAAGCTTCCTGAACTCGGAGCCCAAGTCGATTATTTTGCAGTCGCATCCCTCGCCATTCCACGCAAGTAATAATCTGTTCACTTCTTCATTGTGTACATCATGTTCGTCAAGCCGAGGAAGCAGGGTAGAGATGATGACCTGTCCGCCTTTTTCGTTCAGTGCCTTCGCGATCTCTTTCAGGTTTTCAATCGTTTTTGGTGGCGCCCAAAAATTCCAATCGTTTGTTCCTGCAAGCACAAAGTAATAATTGGATGGTTTGATTTTGTCCAGGCGGTCAATGACTTGCTGGGTATTGTTGCCACCTTCACCGGCATGGCCATAACCAACCACATCGGTGTGAGGCCCTACAAACTGAACTCCAGGCAACTCTGGGGCGAGCAGGCAACGGAAATAGCGGCCGTAGCTCCACCAGGTAATCGAGTCGCCTACCATCGTCAGGGTTTTAGCGTTTTTCACGGGTTCTGTTTTAAGGGCGTAAAACTCGTAGATCCCTGTTTTTTTCGGAGCTTTTCCGGATTCCCACTCAACGTTCCCGACATAAGAAACCCCGTCAATCAGGAAAGCCTCTCCCACACGGAATCTCGCAGATGATTTGCCGGAATCCATTTCATAAAGAGTGTCAAAGTCGAACACTGCATTCTTGCCAGTGATGTCGCCGGTCTCCGGCGAGAATTTGATCGCGTCGGATTTCAGCCTTTTCGTCTCAAAAGACCCAATCAGGGTTTTCCCGACGATGGTCGTGGGTTGCATCTCGCAGGCTGCTTGCGCTGTAGAGGCGCATAGCATGAGGAAAAATATTATTTTGCGCATTGGAGCGATCAAATCCATGCCGAATTATGAGCGGGAGTCTACAAGGAGAATGATCGGGTGTCTGTCACATGGCCATCATTGCAAACAAGCGCAGCGCCGGCTTGAGTGACGATCTACTTTGCACCTGCTTGCAGCTCGCGAATGACCTAGTTTTCTGTTCTTCGGTTGCGTCTCCCGCGCGGGGGAGGGGCAATCCCCGATTTTATGGGCTACTACTGACAGGCTGATCCAACTCAAACCTGACTGGAGTATCTCGATGCTTGCCCACTGGTTTTTTGCGGCGATTCATCTCTTGGCGTTCGCCCTGGGTTTCTGGGCCGTGCTGACCCGCGGCAGCGCTTTTCGGCGGTTGGCCGCGGGGCTGGGTGAGGCGCGCAGCGTCTTGATTGCAGATAATCTGTGGGGCATTTCAGCGGTCATTCTGCTGATCACCGGTGGGATGCGAGCCTTTGCCGGGTACGAAAAGGGCACTGACTACTATCTTCACCAGCCATTGTTCCATCTGAAGATGACACTTTTCGTACTGATTCTACTACTTGAAATCGCGCCGATGATCACCCTGATCAAATGGCGGATTGCGCAGGCGCGTGGCGCAGCCATTGATGCCAGTCGTGCGAAGCTGTTCGCGCGGATCAGCCATATCGAAGCGCTGCTGGTGATGTTGATGGTCGTGGCGGCCACGGGCATGGCGCGGGGAGTGACGCTTGGTTAGCCGGGTACGAATGCATACTTCCCCAGGCTTAATCCGAAACGTCCGACAGCCATGACGTGAGACATGCCGGTAGTATCGGCTTCACGTTCGGGGATGGGGCGGGATGCAGGAGTGGTCGCTGTGCGTGAATCTTTAGCCAGCCGTGGTTCGGGGGCGAACAGGCTGGCTACTGACTGCAGCAGGATTCAGGATTGCGGCTTGTCCGGGGCGGTCAGGCCTGCCTGAATGCGCTGATAGATTTCTTCGCGGTGTACCGCAACGTCTTTCGGGGCGTTGATGCCAATTCTGACTTGCTGGCCGCTTACGCCCAGAATGGTGATCGTAATGTCATCGCCAATATTTATGCTTTCACCGACTTTGCGGGTGAGTATCAGCATGGTCTTCTCCTTGATTGCTTTGTAGGGCACCTGATTCGGACAGTGCAGAGGTCGGTGGTATGTATAGATTAGTGCGAAGTTTCACGGTTTGGGTGCCTCTTTCTGACGCGCAGATGCTGCATTGATTCCCAAGGCGTAACTATACAGAGGCCGCCTCCATGATTCTCGTTGTTTTGCGCCCATTTTGCGGCACTCGAGAAGTATTCATGGGTGTTAAAATCTCCGCTTTCAGCATTCAGAGGGAAGCGTTGTGCGCAAAATGGCTTTGGTAATCGCAGTACTGGCATTGGCGGGATGCGGTGAGGATAAGCGCGCTGATGCGCCAAAGCCGCAGCCAGCCGTGGCGGCAGCACCGGCGGCGGTATCTGCGCCGCAGTGGGATCTGGAAGTGCGAGGTGAAATAACCCAGGCTGTCAGCGACCTGAGTGGCTGGCTGATCGAGCACAGTTTCGTTTCCAGCGTGGTCAAGGAAAATGGCAAGACCCGCATCCTGATGGGGCCATTCAATTCCAAAGCCGAAGCTGAAGCCAAGCAGGAAGAAGTGCGCGCGGCGCTGACCCGGGCGAAAAAACAGAACATCGAACTGCTGGTCATCGAGCATCCGGTGACTCAGTAAGACGTCATCGGCCGCCCAAACGCTTGGGCGCCAGCAGCACGATTGAAAACGAAAAAGGCCTGGGGCTTTCAACCGCAGGCCTTTTTGTTTTCAACAAGCGCTTAACCGCACGCTTTCATGTCCACCGGCCCGACAAACTCGTTGCCGCGTCCCATCACGCACGCCACGCTCTGATTGCGCTGACGTTCCCAGGCCTGTACCGGATAGGTTTTGTTCCATGCTTCGTACAGTTGCCGATCCTGTTTCGACAGGCGCAAACCGTACTGCTTGCTCATGTAAAAGTACGTCCGGGCGATCATTCCGCGAATGGAAGGGCGGGGCATGACCTTTTTGGCCTTGAAGTCGACCTGGGTCAGGCACGAACCGTATTGACCCGATTGCTCCGGCAACCAGCCAAAACTGAAATTGCTGCGATCGCCATTCACCTCGCCGATGCTCGGCACCAGATTATGCAAGTCGGCCTCGGCCTTCTGGTAGGTCGGGTCGTAGCGCGTGCAGTTCTTGCGTCCGCCTTCCTGCCAGCACTGACGCTGATGGCCGATCTGCCAGGCGGGGACGATGTGCTCCCACTCGATGCGTGAAGCGCGCTTGGCATTTTTTCGTGGCACATAACCGCAGGCCGACAGGTCCACCTTGTTGCCGGTGTATTTACAGCCGCAATAGAACTCGGTGGATTGCGGGGCGTACAGCTTCCAGGCGACTTTCTTGGCTTCGTTGAAGGTGCGCGGGGCGTCAGCTTGCGCGCCCATCGCGAAGAGCAAAAACAGCAAAGCAAAAAAACGGACACTCATTGACTCAATCTTCCTTCGGCACAACCCAGAAAATCTGCACACCGCCATCGTCGCGGTAGGCGAGGGTGACGTTGTCGTTTTCGTCGATTTCTTCGAGTAATTGCTCCCACTCATCCACTGGCTCGTCCGGAAGTCGGAAGATCAGGGCCGCCTTGGCTTTCTGGGCGGTGGGGGAGTTGATGATTTTCTGAACGCGCATACCCATGCGTACATAGGTGTCAGGAGAGGCAGAGGTGGTGGCCACGGAATTGTCCTTATTAAGCTGTACGTGCATACAGTATTTAACTGTAGGCATTTTCGCAACTGCTTAAAATTCAAGAAAATCCTCTGACAGCAGTTTTTCCCGATTGGTGTAGGACGAAGGAGATTTTTTTATCAGATAGGAGGCCACTCGCCGCAGTGGGCGAGTGGTGAAAGCGGTGCCCGACCGGAACCGGTCGGGCGAGGGCGAATCAGTATTCCCAGAACATCCGTTGCAGCTCTTTGCTGTCGTTGGTCTTGGTCAGCGCGACCATGGCCAGGATGCGAGCCTTCTGTGGGTTCAGGTCATGGGCCACAACCCAGTCGTACTTGTCGTCAGGTTGTTCGGCGTTACGCAATACGAAGCCACCGGCGTTGACGTGGGAGGAGCGAATGATTTGCACGCCATCCTTGCGCAGGGCTTGCAGGGCTGGAACCACGCGCGAAGACACCGAACCGTTGCCGGTGCCTGCGTGGATGATGGCTTTGGCGCCGGATTGAGCCAGCGCTTTGTAGGCGGTATCACTCACGTTGCCGTAGGAATAGGCGATTTCGACGTCAGGCAGGCTCTTGATGTTCTTGATGTCGAACTCCGAGTCCATGGTGTGACGCTTGGCCGGCAGGCGGAACCAGTAGGATTTGCCTTCGACCACCATGCCGAGAGGACCCCAGGCACTTTTAAACGCCTCGGTCTTGATGTTGATCATCTTGCTGACGTCGCGACCCGACTGGATTTCATCGTTCATGGTCACCAGTACGCCTTTGCCGCGCGCGTCTTTGCTGCCGGCCACGGCCACGGCGTTGTACAGGTTCAGCATGCCGTCTGCGGACATCGCGGTGCCTGGGCGCATGGAGCCCACGACGATGATCGGCTTGTCGGTTTTTTCCACCAGGTTCAGGAAGTAGGCCGTTTCTTCCAGGGTGTCGGTGCCGTGGGTGATGACGATGCCATCGACGTCTTTGCTGTCAGCCAGTTCGGCCACGCGACGACCCAGTTGCAGCAGGTTGTCGTTGGTAATGCTTTCGGAGGCGATCTGCATGACCTGTTCGCCGCGAACATTGGCCAATTGGCTCAGTTCCGGAACGCCAGCGATCAACTGTTCGATGCCGACTTTCGCCGCTTGATACGTCGCGCTGTTGGCGGCGCTGGCGCCCGCGCCGGCAATGGTGCCGCCGGTGGCCAGGATCACCACGTTCGCCAGTTTTTGTTTGGTTTCGACTTCTTTCGCCTGAAGGGCTGTCGGAAGGAGTAGCAGGAGGGCCAAGGCGCCCGGAACAAAAGTCTTGAAAGCAGATGTCATTATTTTTCTCTCTAGTAGTGAGACGGTGCGGATGCAGGTTCATCTAGATGCGCCCCGGACAGATCTGAATGTCTGGGGTGAATGAGAGGGAGCAGGATCTGTACCAGTCATACCTGGAAATGAAAAATAGCTTTAACCCAATGATTTGTATCAATTATTAGGAATGTGTTGAGCGTGGTTTAAACGCCCTGTTGTCCGGTTTTCCGAATATGTTTGTTATTTACGTTCGGCTCTCCGAAAAGGGCTACGGCTTCTGTTGAACAAGTCGTCTTGCCAGACGGCAAATCATTGCTAAAGAAACCTGCGCGCAGGTCGATGCTTGTCTGAAGGATCTTTTTATTCAGGAGTTCACATGTCGTTTTCGATCGGCTTTCCCAATGCAGGCACAATCACCATCGGTGGCAAATCCACCGCAACGATCAACGCCTTGAGCGAATCAACTTCCGAGGCTTCGACACTGGCGTTGGGTACCGAGGAGGAGGGTGGCGCAACCAAGGTCCGGACCGGCGGCGCGGTGATTGAAAAGAAAACGGAGAGCGATAGCGAAAGCGGCAGCGACCAAAGCGTCGCGGTGAAGATGTTGCTCAAGCGTATGCAGGAACTGCAGCAGCAACTGCGCGAACAGCAGCAACAACTGGCGGCGGCTCAAGTGGCGAATTACCCGACACCGGAAGCCAAGACCGCTGTCGTCATGTCGATTCAAGGGCAAATTGCCAACACCAGCGGGGCGCTGGCGGAAGTCACAGGCAATCTGGTCAAGGAACTGGCCAAGGGCTCCAGCGCGGGTAGTGTGATCAGCACTACGGCATAAGCGGTTTTGTTACCGCAAGCACAAACCGTGTTTTTCGGCCGTTGACAAATAGCGGCAGGGTTCGCATAGTTCGGTCTACGCAAACGTTTGCGCGGCACTGCCGATGGCTTGTTCCATCGGTTTACGCGGTGAAACTTATGCCAGCGCAAGCGTTGCTCAAGAATAATCATAAGATCGGAGTGAACCCATGAAGCTGCCATTCGCTGGACGTCTTCTCGCTGTCGCTATGCTGGCTGCCGCATCCGCCGCGTTGCCTGTCTCCTCGGCCTTCGCCGACACTGAAAAACCCAAAGTCGCACTGGTCATGAAATCTCTGGCCAACGAATTCTTCCTGACCATGGAAGACGGCGCCAAGGCCTACCAGAAAGATCACTCCGCCGATTTCGACCTGATCTCCAACGGCATCAAGGACGAAACGGACACTGCGGGCCAGACACGTATCGTCGAGCAAATGATTCTGGCCAAGGTCAATGCGCTGGTCATCGCACCCGCTGATTCGAAGGCCATGGTCCCGGTGATCAAGAAAGCCATCGATGCCGGCATCACCGTGGTCAACATCGATAACCAGCTGGATCCAGCGGTCGTCAAAAGCAAAAACATCAATGTTCCGTTCGTAGGCCCCGACAACCGCAAGGGGGCGCGTCTGGTGGGTGAGTACCTGGCCAAGCAACTGAAGGCCGGTGACGAAGTCGGCATCATCGAGGGTGTGTCCACCACCACCAACGCCCAGGCTCGCACTGCAGGTTTCAAGGATGCGATGGAAGCGGCGCAGATCAAGGTCGTGTCCCTGCAATCCGGCGATTGGGAAATCGATAAAGGCAACAAGGTCGCCGCGTCGATCCTCAGCGAATACCCGCAAGTCAAAGCCCTGCTGGCCGGCAACGACAGCATGGCTGTCGGCGCAGTGTCTGCCGTGCGTGCCGCGGGCAAGGCCGGCAAGGTGCAAGTGGTCGGCTACGACAACATCAACGCCATCAAGCCGATGCTCAAGGATGGCCGTGTCCTGGCCACCGCTGACCAGTTCGCTGCCAGGCAAGCCGTGTTCGGCATCGAGACGGCGCTGAGGATCGTCAAGGGTGAGAAAGTCGACAGCGGCACCAACGGCGTAATCGAAACTCCGGTAGAGCTGGTTACCAAGTAGTCCTTCTGGCGACACAACGGTGCTCGCCCGTCCGGGCGAGCGCATGGAGAGTTTTTATGTCTGTTTGCGCTCCGAACGCTGTCCTCTCGGTCAGCGGTATCGGCAAGACCTACGCGCAGCCTGTCCTCACCGGTATCGACCTGACGCTGATACGCGGCGAGGTGTTGGCGCTGACCGGCGAGAACGGCGCCGGCAAAAGCACGCTGTCGAAGATCATTGGTGGATTGGTCACGCCGACCACCGGCCAGATGCAATTCCAGGGGCAGGATTACCGCCCCGGCAGCCGTACCCAGGCTGAAGACCTGGGCATTCGCATGGTCATGCAGGAACTCAATCTGTTGCCGACCCTGTCGGTGGCGGAAAACCTGTTTCTCGATAACCTGCCCAGCAATGGCGGCTGGATCAGTCGCAAGCAATTGCGCAAGGCCGCGATCGAAGCCATGGCTCAGGTCGGGCTCGATGCAATCGACCCGGACACCCTGGTCGGCGAACTGGGCATCGGTCACCAGCAAATGGTCGAGATCGCCCGCAACCTGATCGGCGATTGCCATGTGCTGATCCTCGACGAACCGACCGCGATGCTGACGGCCCGTGAAGTCGAAATGCTGTTCGAGCAAATCACGCGCCTGCAAGCTCGTGGCGTGTCGATCATCTATATCTCCCATCGCCTCGAAGAGCTGGCGCGGGTGGCTCAGCGCATTGCGGTGTTGCGCGACGGCAACCTCGTTTGTGTCGAGCCGATGGCCAACTACAACAGTGAGCAATTGGTGACCTTGATGGTTGGCCGTGAGCTCGGTGAACACATCGACATGGGCCCGCGCAACATCGGCGCGCCGGCGTTGACGGTCAAGGGGCTGACCCGCTCCGACAAAGTGCGCGACGTCTCCTTTGAAGTGCGCGCCGGCGAGATCTACGGGATCTCCGGTTTGATCGGGGCAGGGCGCACCGAGTTGCTACGCCTGATCTTCGGCGCCGACATAGCGGATAGCGGCACGGTTGCGCTGGGTTCGCCGGCACAGGTCGTGAGTATTCGTTCGCCGGCGGACGCGGTCGGTCATGGCATTGCCCTGATCACCGAAGACCGCAAGGGTGAGGGCTTGCTGCTGACGCAATCGATCAGCGCGAATATTGCCCTGGGTAACATGCCGGAGATTTCCCGCGGCGGTTTCGTCAACAACGGTGACGAGATGTCGTTGGCCCAGCGTCAGATCGATGCCATGCGCATCCGCAGTTCCAGCCCGACGCAATTGGTCTCGGAGTTGTCCGGCGGCAATCAGCAGAAAGTCGTGATCGGCCGTTGGCTGGAACGCGATTGTTCGGTGTTGCTGTTCGACGAGCCGACTCGCGGCATCGACGTCGGCGCCAAATTCGACATCTATGCACTGCTCGGTGAGCTGACTCGTCAGGGCAAGGCGCTGGTGGTGGTGTCCAGCGACTTGCGCGAACTGATGTTGATCTGCGACCGCATCGGCGTGCTGTCGGCGGGGCGCCTGATCGAGACATTCGAGCGCGACAGCTGGACCCAGGATGACTTGCTTGCCGCTGCTTTTGCCGGCTATCAAAAACGTGATGCGCTGCTCAACGAAGCAGCGCCTAGGGATCTTCCATGAAAACTGCAACATCTGCCGGTAAACGTAGTGGCAATTTTTACGGCCTCGGCACCTATCTGGGCCTGGCCGGTGCCTTGCTGGCGATGGTCGCGCTGTTCTCGGTCCTGAGCAGCCATTTTCTGTCTTACGACACGTTCAGCACCCTGGCCAACCAGATTCCGGACTTGATGGTGCTGGCGGTCGGCATGACGTTTGTGTTGATCATCGGCGGCATCGACCTGTCGGTGGGCTCGGTGCTGGCACTCGCGGCGTCGACGGTCAGCGTGGCGATTCTCGGCTGGGGCTGGAGCGTATTGCCGGCAGCATTGCTCGGTATGGCGGCCGCCGCATTGGCAGGGACGATCACCGGTTCGATCACCGTGGCGTGGCGGATTCCTTCGTTCATCGTCTCCCTCGGCGTGCTGGAAATGGCGCGTGGTGTGGCGTATCAGATGACCGGCTCGCGCACCGCCTATATCGGTGATGCCTTTGCCTGGCTGTCCAACCCGATCGCCTTCGGCATTTCGCCGTCGTTCATCATTGCCTTGCTTATCATCTTCATTGCCCAGGCCGTGTTGACCCGCACGGTGTTCGGGCGCTACCTGATCGGTATCGGCACCAACGAAGAAGCCGTGCGTCTGGCAGGGATCAATCCGAAACCCTACAAGATTCTGGTGTTCAGTCTGATGGGGCTGCTGGCCGGTATCGCCGCGCTGTTCCAGATTTCCCGCCTGGAGGCGGCGGACCCGAATGCCGGCTCCGGCCTGGAACTGCAAGTGATCGCCGCGGTGGTGATTGGCGGCACCAGCCTGATGGGCGGGCGCGGTTCGGTCATCAGCACGTTTTTCGGGGTGTTGATCATCTCGGTACTGGCGGCCGGTCTGGCGCAGATCGGCGCAACCGAACCGACCAAACGCATCATCACCGGCGCGGTCATCGTGGTGGCGGTGGTGCTTGATACCTATCGCAGTCAGCGCGCAAGCCGGCGGACCTGAGTCATGGCAACAATCAAGGATGTGGCAGCGCTCGCGGGGATTTCCTACACCACGGTTTCCCATGTGGTGAACAAGACCCGGCCCGTCAGCGAAGAAGTGCGGATCAAGGTCGAAGCGGCAATCAAAAGTCTCGACTACGTGCCCAGCGCCGTGGCCCGCTCATTAAAAGCCAAGACCACCGCGACTATCGGTCTGCTGGTGCCCAACAGCCTCAACCCGTACTTCGCCGAACTGGCGCGCGGCATCGAGGATTACTGCGAGCGCAATGGCTATTGCGTGATCCTCTGCAATTCCGATGACAACCCGGACAAGCAACGCAGCTACCTGCGCGTATTGCTGGAAAAGCGCATTGACGGGCTGATCGTGGCATCGGCCGGTGGGGACGCGGTGCTGGCAGAAGGTCTGGCGGGCGTGCGCACGCCGATGGTGATTGTCGACCGTGGGCTGGAAGGGGTTGATGCGGACCTGGTGCGCATCGATCACGAGTACGGCGCTTATCTGGCGACCCGCCATCTTCTGGAATTGGGGCATCGGGACATCGCCACCATTGGCGGCCCGGCCAGTACCAGCGTCGCGCAGATGCGTCTGGCAGGTTATTGCCGCGCCTTGAAAGAGGCGGGCGTCGAAGTGCCTCGCGAACGCATGCTGGAAAGCGACTTCACCAGTACCGGCGGTTACAGCGCGGCCGCGATCCTCCTGGACAACAATCCGCCCAGCGCAATCTTCGCCGGTAACGACATGATCGGCATCGGCGTGTTGCGCGCCGCCGCCGAGCGCAATATTCGTGTGCCTAGCGAACTGTCGGTGATTGGCTTCGACGATATCCAGATGAGCCGTTATGTCTACCCGGCGCTGACCACCGTGGGGCAGTCGATCCTGCAGCTCGGCGAGATGGCGGCCGAAGTGCTGTTGCGCAGGATCGCCACACCGGCCATGGCCACCGATCAACGGATCGTGACGCCCAGTATTG
This sequence comes from Pseudomonas sp. PDM03, assembly GCF_014852385.1. Taxonomy (NCBI): domain Bacteria; kingdom Pseudomonadati; phylum Pseudomonadota; class Gammaproteobacteria; order Pseudomonadales; family Pseudomonadaceae; genus Pseudomonas; species Pseudomonas sp. PDM03. Next base: position 12,536 of record NZ_JACVBM010000026.1, read on the forward strand.
TGCTGCGCGAATCGACTGCACCGCTGGCCGGTGTGTTTGCCCACTTCCGTTAAACAGAAAGCACCGTTGAAATTGCATTTATGAGTAGTGATGTATGCCAGCAAAAGTAGTGGTGATAGGCAGCCTGAACATGGACCTGGTGACCCGCGCGTCACGGTTGCCCCGTGGCGGTGAAACGCTGATTGGTGAGTCGTTTGCCACGGTCTCCGGTGGCAAGGGTGCCAATCAGGCGGTTGCTGCGGCGCGACTGGGTGCGCAAGTGTCGATGGTCGGTTGCGTGGGCAGCGATGCCTATGGCGAGGAACTGCGCGGAGCGCTGTTGGCCGACCGTATCGATTGTCAGGCGGTCAGCACCGTCGATGGTGCCAGCGGTGTGGCGTTGATTGTGGTCGATGACAACAGCCAGAACGCGATCGTGATTGTCGCCGGTGCCAATGGTGCACTGACGCCGGCAGTGATTGATCGCTTCGATGCGGTGTTGCAGGCGGCGGATGTGATCATCTGTCAGCTCGAAGTGCCGGATGCCACGGTCGGTCATGCGCTCAAGCGCGGTCGTGAACTGGGGAAAACCGTGATTCTCAACCCGGCGCCCGCCAGCCGACCGTTGCCGGCAGACTGGTATGCGGCCATCGACTATCTGATCCCTAACGAGAGCGAGGCCTCGGCCCTTAGCGGTTTGCCGGTGGATTCACTGGAAACCGCCGAAGTCGCGGCGACCCGATTGATCGCCATGGGGGCCGGCAAGGTGATCATCACTCTCGGTGCCCAAGGCTCCCTGTTTGCCAATGGAAACCGCTTCGAACACTTTCCGGCGCCGAAGGTAAGGGCGGTCGATACCACGGCGGCGGGCGATACCTTTGTCGGTGGCTTTGCTGCCGCACTGGCCGCCGGCAAAAACGAGGCGCAAGCGATCCGTTTCGGCCAGGTCGCTGCGGCGCTGTCTGTGACCCGTGCCGGCGCGCAACCCTCGATCCCCACTTTGTCCGACGTACAGGCCTTTAAAGCACCATGAAAAAAACACCGTTGCTCAACATCGCGCTGTCGCGACTGATCGCTTCTCTGGGGCATGGCGACATGGTCGTGATTGGCGATGCCGGCCTGCCGGTTCCGCCGGGTGTCGAGCTGATCGACCTGGCCTTGACTCACGGCGTTCCGGATTTCATCAGCACGTTGAAGGTTGTGCTCAGCGAAATGCAGGTCGAAAGCCACGTCTTGGCCCAGGAAATTCTGGACAAGCAGCCGTCGGCGCTGGTGACGCTGGATGAGCTAAATGCCGAAGGTTCGCTGGGCCGGCGTGAGCTACTCAGTCATGACCAATTCAAAGTCCTGAGCCGACAGGCGCGGGCGATTGTTCGTACAGGCGAATGTCAGCCGTACTGCAACGTCGTGCTGGTGGCCGGGGTCACGTTTTGATTCGTTTTCGTCTGTCTGCTTTTCCACGCACAAGGAGTGCGCTATGTACCGCTATGCTCAGAAACTGCACCATCTGCTCCGGAGTCTGCTGCTTTTGTCACTGATTACCGCAACAAGCGCCCAGGCGGCGGACAAGATCGACTTGATCATCGACACCGACCCGGGTGCCGACGACGTGGTCGCTTTGCTGTTTGCGCTGGCGTCACCAGAAGAACTGAACATCCGCGCGTTGACCACCGTCGCCGGCAACGTGCGTCTGGACAAGACCTCGCGTAATGCGCGGCTGGCCCGCGAATGGGCGGGGCGCGAGGATGTGCCGGTTTATGCCGGTGCGCCGAAACCGCTGATGCGTACGCCGATTTATGCCGAGAACATTCATGGTAAAGAAGGCCTGTCGGGCGTCACCGTGCATGAGCCGAAGCAGGGTCTGGCAAAGGGTAATGCAGTCAATTACCTGATCGACACCTTGAAAACCGCCAAACCCCACAGCATCACCATCGCAATGCTCGGTCCACAGACCAACCTGGCGCTGGCGCTGATCCAGGAGCCCGAAATCGTTCAGGGCATCAAGGAAGTGGTGATCATGGGCGGTGCTCACTTCAACGGTGGCAACATCACCCCGGTGGCCGAGTTCAATCTGTTCGCCGACCCGCATGCTGCTGAAGTGGTGCTGAAAAGTGGCGTCAAACTGACCTATCTGCCATTGGACGTGACCCACAAGATCCTCACCAGCGAAGCGCGCCTGAAGCAGATCGCCGCACTGAACAACAATGCCAGCAAGCTGGTGGGCGATATTCTCAACGAGTACGTCAAAGGTGATATGGAGCACTACGGTCTTCCGGGTGGCCCGGTGCATGACGCGACGGTCATTGCCTACCTGCTCAAGCCGGAGCTGTTCACTGGCCGCTCGGTCAATGTGGTGGTTGATAGCCGCGAAGGCCCGACCTTCGGTCAAACCATCGTCGACTGGTATGACGGCCTGAAAGCGCCGAAAAACGCTTTCTGGGTCGAAAGCGGTGATGCCCAGGGTTTCTTCGACCTGCTGACCCAGCGTCTGGCTCGTCTGAAGTAAGTTGCACACCCGCAGGTGCCAGCCTGCGGGGTTACTCCCTTTCGTTGTATTCAGCGCCCTTGTAGTCGGCCGGGTACTTCTCGAATACCTGTGCGATGAAGGTTTGCGCCGCTTCAGTCCCCAGCTCCTTGACCAATAGATCGATACCAATGATTGCCAGCTCTTCCGGACTGCCCGGGCTGTAAGAGCTGTGGCCTTGTGGCCACTTGGCTTTGATGTCGGCGTCGATGCTTACGGTGGTCATGATGGTGCTCGTGAGTTCGGGAAAGTCTGGGGGAGAGTTAAGCATTTTGCAGAGTGTTTGGCACTCCGACTTAGGCATGAGGGAAAGGCTATGCGACACTTGGTTTTTGATGATTTTTCAAGGACCGTGCTGTGCAGATTGATTTGAACTCTCCTGACGGCTTGACCCTTGAGGCGGTGCGCCAGCTGCTGGGCTCTGCCAGTGATGATGAGCACACCCAATTGCGGGTGACCAAGGGAGGCATCGCTTACATTTCATCGGGTGTCGTGGGCGGCACGGACATCGGCGGGCTGCTGTTTCGTCTGGAGACGTGGGCCAAGGGCTCGGGGTATGTGGGATTGGTCGCGGCCAGTGACGAGGTGTGGGTCATGCAGATCTTCAATGCGCTGAAAGAGAACTGGCCATCACCACCATTCGATTACATCGATATTTATTGAACGCAGGTCATATTCAGTCACGATTGCGGGGTGAATGACCGGGAGTGCTCAGGCAAACTCGCCGCTTGTCCGGGTCGAGGGCAGGGCGCTGGCGCTGCCTGTGAAACCAAACGCCAGATTGGCGGTCGCACGATCTCAGCTTAACTATTGAAAAAAGGAGGCTTCATGCCTTGGAAGCTCGCGTCATTGGGTACTTTGTTGGCCGCTAGTCTGCTGGCAGGTTGCAGCAGCACATCTACCGAATCGGCAACAGACCCTGTCACGACGACGGATACCGGCCACAGTCGATGCGAAGCAAAGGCTGCCGAATTCACCATTGGCAAAAAGGCTTCGCCCGCGCTGCTGGAACAGGCGCGTGTTCGCGCAGGCGCGCAGAATGCCCGTATCCTCAAGCCTGACGATATGGTGACGCTGGAGTACCGCTCCGACCGCTTGAACCTGAACACCGATGCCAACCTGGTGATCACGCGCATCAACTGCGGCTGATAGCGTCCGGCTTTTGCTTCACCCATAAAAAACCCCGTCACATGGACGGGGTTTTTTTAGTGCGCCGAGAAATTACTCTGGGCGAACTTGAGCAGCTTGCATACCCTTTTGGCCTTTCTCAGCCACGAAGGAAACAGTCTGGCCTTCTTTCAGGCTTTTGAAACCGTCGCTTTCGATAGCTTTGAAGTGTACGAACAGGTCGTCACCGCCACCTTGAGGAGTGATGAAGCCGAAGCCTTTTTCATCGTTGAACCATTTAACGGTGCCGGTTTGGCGATTAGACATGGTGTATCTCCAAGAAACATATATTTTCAGTAGTACTGTGCTGCTCAGGCCAACTGGGCACACCGGGGTATCATAGTCGAAATGTTCGCTTTGGGAGCCCCCCGGGCGTGCTGTTTGCCCTACAGTCGCGCTTTCTTTGTTGCCTGATATGGCTGAAAGCCCCGATTTAAAAGGCTTTCAGCCGAAAGTAAAGACGATAAAAAAACCTGTAAAACCTGCATAAATTGTACGAAAAAGTGCTTTTCAGGGGCTTTTCATCGGCTGTTGAGGCCTTCAAAGCGTCCTTTCGGGCTTATTTTTTCGCCTTGTTATCGGCCTTGCACGCGGAAATCTGGGTCAGCGCTTTTTGTTTCAGTGCGTCGCTGGCCTTGTTGTCCATCAACGACTGAATGTCGCTGGCCGGGTATGACTTGATTGCATCGGCACCACAAGCGCAGTGGGCTTTTGCAGCCGCAGCGCCGATCTGTGGGGTGGCCGCTTCGGTGCACTGAGCCATGTATTTCTCGCGCTCGCCCTTCGGCCAATCGGCATGGGCGGCCAACGGCAGCAACAGGACGATGGGGGCGACTACTGCGAACAAACGATTCAGACGCATGCTGGGATGCTCCTTGTGGGTCAATGTCTTGTTATCTGAGGGGTAAAGCGGGGTTCAAGTTCAGCACTCTGGCATAAAAAGGACTGATTTGCCCCAGCAGAAAACCTCGGCACCGCGACGACCGTTCATCTGTGCTAGCATGCCTGGCTCGGGTATTTGCAAGCTCCGCAGACCTTCAGTCACGGTGGCGGCAGATGTTCGAATAACCCTGATTTGAATCCCAGTCACTCTGGTTCGGTTTTCCGGTTGGCCGCAAGGCTCCTGCCGCTGTAAGGCAGGCGTTCGTCATTGAATGGCCTGGACCGGATCTTGTACTGGCTCATCCCAACCCACGTGACCTTTGGTAGGGGTCACCACTAGGAGAGGAGGCGCCATGCCAACTATTACTCTTCCCGACGGCAGTCAACGTTCATTCGATCACCCGGTTTCCGTAGCCGAGGTCGCCGCATCCATTGGTGCAGGTCTGGCCAAGGCCACCGTGGCCGGCAAGGTCGATGGCAAGCTGGTCGACGCCAGCGACATCATCAGCGCCGACGCTACGCTGCAAATCATTACGCCAAAGGATGAAGAGGGGCTGGAGATCATTCGCCACTCTTGCGCCCACCTGGTTGGCCATGCGGTCAAGCAGCTGTATCCGACCGCCAAAATGGTCATCGGCCCGGTCATCGACGAAGGCTTCTATTACGACATCGCCTTCGAGCGTCCTTTTACTCCGGACGACCTGGCCGCCATCGAACAGCGCATGCAACAGCTGATCGAAAAAGATTACGACGTGATCAAGAAAGTCACTCCGCGCGCCGAAGTGATCGAAGTGTTCAAGGCTCGTGGCGAAGACTACAAGCTGCGCCTGGTCGAGGACATGCCGAACGAACAGGCCATGGGCCTGTACTATCACGAAGAATACGTCGACATGTGCCGCGGTCCGCACGTGCCGAACACCCGCTTCCTGAAATCCTTCAAGCTGACCAAGTTGTCCGGCGCCTACTGGCGCGGCGATGCCAAAAACGAGCAATTGCAGCGCGTCTACGGCACCGCATGGGCGGACAAGAAGCAGCTGGCGGCTTACATCCAGCGCATCGAAGAAGCTGAAAAGCGCGATCACCGCAAGATCGGCAAGCGCCTGGGCCTGTTCCACACCCAGGAAGAGTCGCCGGGCATGGTGTTCTGGCACCCGAACGGCTGGACGCTGTATCAGGTACTCGAGCAGTACATGCGCAAGGTTCAGCGCGACAACGGCTACCTGGAGATCAAGACTCCACAAGTCGTTGACCGCAGCCTGTGGGAGAAATCCGGGCACTGGGCCAACTACGCCGACAACATGTTCACCACTCAGTCGGAAAACCGCGACTACGCCATCAAGCCAATGAACTGCCCTTGCCACGTGCAAGTGTTCAACCAGGGCCTGAAAAGCTACCGCGAGTTGCCGATGCGCCTGGCCGAGTTCGGTGCCTGCCACCGTAACGAGCCATCGGGTGCGCTGCACGGCATCATGCGTGTGCGTGCGTTCACTCAGGACGACGCCCACATCTTCTGCACCGAAGAGCAGATGCAGGCCGAATCCGCTGCGTTCATCAAGCTGACCATGGACGTCTACGCCGACTTCGGCTTCAAAGACGTCGAGATGAAGCTGTCCACTCGTCCGGAAAAACGCGTCGGTTCCGACGAGCTGTGGGATCGCGCCGAAGCCGCATTGGCTGCAGCCCTTGATAGCGCTGGCCTGCCGTACGATCTGCAGCCGGGGGAGGGTGCGTTCTACGGTCCGAAGATCGAGTTCTCGCTGAAAGATTGCCTTGGTCGCGTCTGGCAGTGTGGTACCCTGCAGCTCGATTTTAACCTGCCTGTCCGTCTGGGAGCCGAATACGTCTCCGAAGACAACAGTCGCAAGCATCCGGTGATGTTGCACCGGGCGATCCTCGGATCCTTCGAACGTTTCGTCGGAATCCTGATCGAGCACTACGAGGGTGCATTCCCTGCGTGGCTGGCTCCGACCCAGGCAGTGATCATGAACATCACTGACAAACAGGCCGATTTTGCCGCCGAGGTTGAAAAAACTCTCAACGAAAGCGGATTTCGTGCCAAGTCTGACTTGAGAAATGAAAAGATCGGCTTTAAAATCCGCGAGCATACTTTGCTCAAGGTTCCCTATCTCTTGGTTATCGGAGATCGGGAAGTCGAGATGCAGACTGTCGCTGTGCGTACTCGTGAAGGTGCTGACCTGGGCTCGATGCCCGTCGCCCAGTTCGCTGAGTTTCTCGCGCAAGCGGTTTCCCGGCGTGGTCGCCCAGATTCGGAGTAATTATTATTAAGCGTGAAATGAGACAAGATAAACGAGCTGCACCGAAAGCCCCGATCAACGAGAATATCTCGGCACGCGAGGTTCGGTTAATTGGGGCTGAAGGTGAACAGCTTGGGATTGTGTCAATTGAAGACGCGCTTCTTAAGGCTGAAGAGGCCAAGCTGGATTTGGTGGAGATTTCCGCCGATGCAGTACCCCCTGTTTGCAAACTGATGGACTACGGCAAATCGATCTTCGAGAAGAAGAAGCAGATTGCCGCGGCCAAGAAAAACCAGAAGCAGATTCAGGTTAAAGAAATCAAGTTTCGTCCAGGGACGGAGGAAGGGGATTACCAGGTAAAACTGCGCAACCTGGTACGTTTCCTGAGTGATGGGGACAGGGCCAAGGTATCCTTGCGATTCCGCGGCCGTGAGATGGCCCACCAGGAGCTGGGGATGGAACTCCTCAAGCGAGTTGAAGGTGACTTGCTCGAGTACGGTTCGGTCGAACAGCATCCTAAGATGGAAGGACGCCAGCTGATCATGGTCATCGCCCCGAAAAAGAAGAAGTAATCAACAGGGCACGGCAGGCCTTCTGATTATGTTTATCAACTGAATGCGGAGTATCCGAACATGCCAAAAATGAAAACGAAAAGTGGTGCTGCTAAGCGGTTTCTGAAAACTGCTAACGGTATCAAGCACAAGCACGCTTTCAAGAGCCACATCCTGACTAAAATGTCGACCAAGCGTAAGCGTCAACTGCGCGGTAGCAGCTTGCTGCATCCGTCTGACGTGGCAAAAGTCGAGCGCATGCTGCGCCTTCGTTAATTTTAGTCAAGAATAGAGGAAGTAACTCATGGCTCGTGTAAAGCGTGGCGTCATTGCCCGTAAACGTCACAAAAAAATTCTGAAACTTGCTAAAGGCTACTACGGCGCTCGCTCGCGCGTATTCCGTGTTGCCAAGCAAGCGGTAATCAAGGCAGGCCAATACGCCTACCGTGACCGTCGTCAGAAAAAACGTCAGTTCCGCGCTCTGTGGATCGCTCGTATCAACGCTGGTGCACGTATCAACGGTCTGTCCTACAGCCGTTTCATCGCCGGCCTGAAAAAAGCGTCCATCGAGATCGACCGTAAGGTTCTGGCTGATCTGGCAGTGAACGAAAAAGCGGCGTTTGCTGCGATTGTCGAGAAAGCTAAAGCCACCTTGGCTTAAGTACCCCCGACAGTCACCCGGCCTCACCTCTGTGGGGTCAGGTGTTAAACGTCATAAATAGGGGAAGAGCCTTCAAGCTCTTCCCCTATTTTGTATCTGGAGTCTGTACATGGAAAACCTGGATGCGCTCGTCTCTCAAGCACTAGAGGCTGTGCAAAGCGCTGAAGATATCAATGCCCTGGAGCAAATCCGGGTTCACTACCTTGGCAAAAAGGGTGAATTGACTCAGGTGATGAAGACCCTGGGGAATTTGCCGGCAGAAGAGCGTCCGCAAGTCGGCGCCCTGATCAACGTTGCCAAGGAGCGTGTCACAGAGGTTCTCAATGCCCGCAAGGCACTGTTTGAAGAGGCCGACCTGGCCGCCAAACTGTCTGCCGAGTCCATTGACGTGACCCTGCCTGGCCGTGGCCAGACCTCGGGTGGTCTGCATCCGGTTACTCGCACTCTGGAACGTATCGAACAGTTCTTCACCCACATCGGCTACGGCATCGCCGAAGGCCCTGAGGTCGAAGACGATTACCACAACTTCGAAGCGCTCAACATCCCAGGCCATCACCCGGCCCGGTCGATGCATGACACCTTCTATTTCAATGCCAACATGTTGTTGCGCACCCATACCTCGCCGGTACAGGTCCGCACCATGGAATCGAAACAGCCACCGATCCGCATCGTCTGCCCAGGCCGTGTGTACCGTAGCGACTCCGATATCACCCACTCGCCGATGTTCCACCAGGTCGAAGGCCTGCTGGTCGATCGCGATATCAACTTCGCCGACCTGAAAGGGACCATCGAAGAATTCCTGCGCGTGTTCTTCGAAAAAGAACTGGCCGTGCGTTTCCGCCCTTCGTACTTCCCGTTCACCGAGCCATCCGCTGAAGTCGACATGGAATGCGTGATGTGCAGCGGCAAAGGCTGCCGTGTCTGCAAACAGACTGGCTGGCTGGAAGTGATGGGCTGCGGCATGGTTCACCCGAACGTGCTGCGCATGTCCGGGATCGACCCGGAAGAGTTTTCGGGCTTTGCCTTCGGCATGGGCGTTGAGCGTCTGGCCATGCTGCGTTACGGCGTGAACGACTTGCGTCTGTTCTTCGACAACGACTTGCGGTTCCTCGCGCAATTTCGCTAGTCGTAACGAATTCTTAGGAGAGCAGGATGAAATTCAGTGAACAATGGCTGCGTGGCTGGGTTAGCCCGCAGGTAAGTCGCGACGAGCTGGTTGCCCGTCTGTCGATGGCCGGTCTTGAGGTCGATAGCGTTACGCCGGCCGCCGGTGAATTCAGCGGTGTGGTGGTGGGCGAGGTGCTGAGCACCGAGCAGCACCCGGACGCTGACAAGTTGCGTGTTTGCCAGGTCAGCAATGGCTCGGAGACTTTTCAGGTCGTGTGCGGTGCGCCAAACGTGCGTCCGGGCCTGAAGATCCCGTTTGCCATGATCGGTGCCGAACTGCCGGGCGACTTCAAAATCAAGAAAGCCAAACTGCGTGGCGTTGAGTCCAACGGCATGCTGTGCTCGCAAGCTGAACTGCAAGTGGGCGAAGGCAACGATGGCCTGATGGAGTTGCCGGTCGATGCGCCGGTCGGTCAGGACATTCGTGAATACCTGAACCTGGACGACGCCAGCATCGAGGTCGACCTGACCCCGAACCGCGGCGACTGCCTGTCCCTGGCCGGTCTGGCCCGTGAAGTCGGCGCGCTGTACGCCGCTGAAGTCACTCGCCCGGTCGTGGTGACCGTTCCAGCCGTGCACGATGAAGTGCGTTCGGTTGAGGTGCTGGCACCAGCCGCTTGCCCGCGTTACCTGGGTCGAGTGATCCGCAACGTCGACCTGTCCAAGCCTACGCCGCTGTGGATGGTCGAGCGCCTGCGTCGCGCCGATGTGCGCAGCATTGATGCGGCCGTCGACATCACTAACTACGTGATGTTGGAACTGGGTCAACCGCTGCATGCGTTCGATCTCGCCGAAATCAATGGCGGCATCCGCGTACGTATGGCCGAAGAAGGCGAGAAGCTGGTGCTGCTCGACGGTCAGGAAGTCAGCCTGCGTAGCGATACGCTGGTGATCGCCGACCACACCCGCGCTCTGGCAATCGCCGGCGTAATGGGCGGCGAGCACAGCGGCGTCAACACCGCGACCACTCGTGACATTTTCCTTGAAAGTGCGTTCTTCGATCAGATCGCCGTGGCTGGCAAGGCTCGTTCCTACGGCCTGCACACCGACGCCTCGCACCGCTACGAGCGTGGCGTGGACTGGCAACTGGCCCGTGAAGCCATGGAGCGCGCCACTGGCCTGCTGCTGGACATCACTGGCGGCGAAGCCGGTCCGATCATCGAGACCGTCAGCGAACAGCACCTGCCTTCGATTGCGCCGGTTACTCTGCGTGCGCAACGCATCACTCAGATGCTGGGTATGGAAATGGATTCGGCCGAAGTCGAGCGACTGCTCAGCGGCCTGGGTCTGAAGATTTCTGCCGATGGGGCAGGGCAGTGGCGCGTTGAAGTGCCGAGCCATCGCTTCGACATCAGCCTCGAAGTCGACCTGATCGAAGAGCTGGCCCGTCTGTACGGTTACAACCGTCTGCCGGTTCGCTATCCACAAGCCCGCCTGGCGCCGCAAGCCAAGGCTGAAGCGCGTAGCGATCTGCCTGAACTGCGTCGCCTGCTGGTGGCTCGCGGTTATCAGGAAGCGATCACTTACAGCTTCATCGATCCGAAACAATTCGAGTTGTTTAATCCGGGTGTCGAGCCGCTGCTGCTGGCTAACCCGATTTCCAACGACATGGCGGCCATGCGCTCGTCCCTGTGGCCTGGTCTGGTCAAGGCGCTTCAGCACAACCTGAACCGTCAACAGGATCGCGTGCGTCTGTTCGAAAGCGGTCTGCGTTTTGTCGGTCAGCTGGAAGGCTTGAAGCAAGAGCCGATGCTGGCGGGTGTCGTTTGCGGTACTCGTCTTCCGGAAGGCTGGGCGCAAGGCCGCGACGTCGTGGATTTCTTCGACGTGAAAGCTGACGTGGAAGCGGTTCTGGGCTTCGCCGGTGCACTGGATTCGTTCACGTTCGTGCCGGGCAAACACCCAGCGTTGCACCCGGGTCAAACCGCACGCATCGAGCGCGAAGGTCGTTTGGTAGGTTTCGTTGGCGCAATCCACCCTGAATTGTCGAAAACCCTCGGTCTCGACCGTCCGGTCTTCGTTTTCGAGCTGGTTCTGGCCGAAGTGGCGTTGGGTAAAATGCCTAAATTCCAGGAGTTGTCGCGCTTTCCTGAAGTGCGTCGTGACCTTGCGCTGATCGCCGAAAAAGACGTCGCGGCCAGTGCTGTACTGGACGTAATCCGTGAAAATGCAGGGGAATGGCTGACGGACCTCAGGCTATTTGACGTGTATCAGGGTAAAGGCATTGATCCTGATAGAAAAAGCCTTGCAGTCGGCTTGACCTGGCAGCATCCATCGCGCACTCTTAATGACGATGAGGTGAATACCACGACGCAAAACATCCTCACCTCGCTCGAACAAAGGTTGAACGCCACGTTAAGGAAGTGACGTATGGGGGCTCTGACGAAAGCTGAAATGGCGGAACGTCTGTATGAAGAGCTGGGCCTGAATAAACGGGAGGCCAAGGAATTGGTCGAACTGTTTTTTGAAGAAATCAGGCACGCTCTTGAAGACAACGAACAAGTCAAATTGTCCGGTTTCGGCAATTTCGACCTTCGGGACAAACGCCAGCGGCCTGGCCGCAATCCGAAAACGGGTGAAGAAATCCCGATCACGGCTCGCCGTGTGGTCACCTTTCGTCCAGGGCAGAAGTTGAAGGCCCGAGTTGAGGCTTATGCTGGAACCAAGTCATAACGACGAGCTACCCGTCATCCCAGGCAAACGCTACTTCACCATTGGTGAAGTCAGCGAGCTGTGTGCGGTAAAACCGCACGTGCTGCGCTATTGGGAGCAGGAGTTTCCTCAACTCAACCCCGTCAAACGGCGCGGAAACCGCCGGTATTATCAGCGTCAAGACGTGCTGATGATCCGGCAGATCCGTGCGCTTCTTTACGATCAAGGGTTCACCATCGGCGGCGCACGCTTGCGTTTGTCCGGCGATGAAGCCAAAGACGACACCACTCAATACAAACAGATGATTCGGCAGATGATCGCCGAATTGGAAGATGTGCTGGTGGTCCTCAAGAAATAAATTCATGCGTTTGAATACTTCCAGTTTTCAAAAGCTTGCGATATATTCTTGAACGTTCTTCGAGATGAAGGACGAGTTTCACGCCTAGTCGGGGCGTAGCGCAGTCCGGTAGCGCACTAGCATGGGGTGCTAGGGGTCGAGTGTTCGAATCACTCCGTCCCGACCATATTCCCTGAGTAAAATCAGACACTTAAGCCGATCAGTTAGATCGGCTTTTTTGTGCCTGCGCAAAACCCGCACAAAACTGGCGCAAAACTACCCGGTGATTTCGCTGATATTCAGGTCCGGAATTGCCTCAGCCCAGACGATTTCCTCGTGGTCCCGCTGGTAGTTTCTGGTCATGTCCTCACTCGCATGCCCTGCAATTTTCTGCCCATCCTTTCTGGTTTTCTTCTACAGGTGCAGTGACAGTGCTGCATTGGTTACAGGGTTTGGCATGGCAATAGAATTCCTCGCCCGCCATTCACCGGCAGAATTTGAGTCGTAAGGTTTTGGCTTGCAGTCGGACGAATTCGGCGGGGACGCTGACGGTGGGTATCAGGGAATAGCTGATATACGAGGAAGGCCTGCTCGAATAAGGTCCAGTAGTTCGCCCTGCCAGCTGTTTCAGAGAAATGCTGAGTGGCCGCAACTGGTCAGGGTGGGCTTACTTCTTGGTCGCGGAGCCTTGTCGCAGTACACGTAGGGGAACCAGGCGAGGGCGATCATGGCGAAACCTCGCGCCGAGCCCACTGCACATACGGGCTGTCTTCAGTGTCGAAAATGCCAAGCAAGAACCACTCATATGCCGGAGGCATTTCGGGCTTCCATCCGAGGCAGTGAGCCTCACCATCACCCCAGTAGGGGTGGGCGTCCAAGTCGAACTCCCACGATTGTCATTCCTGCTTACGTAGACGCAAGATCAGCGGCTCAAGTGTGGGACGCTTGTTTTTCCATTCTTCTTTGGTAATGCCGAGCAGTACCACGTCAATTCGGCTTCCGTTTTTCAGAATGTTCTTGCGTCTAACTCCTTCAAGTTCAAAGCCAAACTTCTGGTGCATTTTTATTACGGCAGAATTAGTTTCCAATACCTCGCAATTGAGCTTTTCCAGGCATGCGTCATTGAATGCATAGTCAAGCATCCAAAACTCTACAATGCTTCCTATGCCTTTCCCTTGATGTTCAGTGTCGAGATAGAACGCCCAATCGGCGGTTTGTTGAACTGCATTTATGGCGTTGAGTGAAACGACACCGATGGACTGCTCATTCCTCATGGCCACGAACACTGCTTGGCGCTTGTTTCCTTTCAAAGAACGCAACCAATCCTCGTGCTCCTCTTCGGTGATTTCGTGGGAGGTGTACATGTTGTTTCGGACATCCTCCTGGTTTCGGAGAGTGCGCACATGTGCTTGAACAGAGGGGTTGGCGTCAACTAAAGGAATAAACTGCACCGGATTACCTCGCGGGGACCAGAAAACTTAAAAGGCTAACAGCTTCATAGAGAAAATACCTTTTCAAGCGACTTGGTTTGCAGAGTTGCTCCTCGACATGGGGGGGGCGGAAATTGGACAGAGTGATGGCCATTGGCTAACGTCATGTAGCCTCCCTCCGATTCACAAAACGGCGGATTACCAAGGCATGCAAATCGATCTACCGCCCGAGCCGGGAAGCGAATCAAGGGAGATAGAGGCATGGAGAGTGCTGGGGCGGACTTTGATTTGATCGTGGTCGGTGGTGGGCCAGCAGGCTCTTCGGCAGCGATTCGTGCTGCGGAGCTTGGGTTGTCCACGGCGGTGATCGAAGTTTCTGGAGGTCCTCGGTTCCGACCTGGAGAATCCCTTGCGCCAGGTACCGCTCTTCTCATTTCTCAATTGCTCGGAAGTGAAGCTTTTTCTCAGCTCCCGAAAGCAACTCACGACACGATCAAATTTACGGATGACAACGCTCAAAGGCTGAATCATTTCGGTTTCGCACAAAGTGGCATTCATGTGCATCGGATCGAATTGGACGAGGCGTTGTTGGCCGCGGCGGCCAGGGCCGGCGTTCGTCTTTTTCGGCCTGCATCTGCAAGATCAATTGATTTGTGCGATGCAGGTCTAGTCACAGTTAACTCAACATGCGGTCAATTGACATCTCGAGTTGTCATTGACAGTACCGGTTCAGCCAATTGGCTCAGCAAGAAAACGGGTATTGAAGCGCTGTGTTTGAGTAACCCTCTTGAGGTCGCGTACCGCTATAGCGACTCGGTCGATGATGATATGAATCCGTCTTTTCACCTTGGCTCGCAAGGGTGGCGGTGGACATCCAATATTGGATCGGGTCGACACGTCGAGTGTGAGATGACCTTTGAAGGGCGCCGTAAAGTTCATACATCGCGTTTGGGCTTCCTCAGGGCCGACAGTACTTGGCGCATTGCCGATCAATTGGCCTCGCCCCGATTTGTACTAACGGGTGATGCGGCTTGCAAGCTCGATCCTGCGGCTTCTCGGGGGGTGTATCGAGCCCTGGTTTCGGGAATGGCTGCCGCGAACGCGGTGAGTGTTTACCTTGGGCGCAACTCAACCGAGGCTCTGGAAGATTACTGCGCAATGATAACGGGGTGGTTCCTGGGCGACTGCCAACGGCTCAATGCGTTCTATCAGAGCGCATCGGGCCGGGACGACCCCATAGGCTTTGCTTCAAGAGTGGCAACTACCTTTGGAGTGGTCATATGACGCTTGAACAAGATGTTCGTAATCTGCTGGAAAAGTTGCTGGCCACCCGTTGGAAAACGGTTCTTGGCGCGCATGGTGTCAACGCGCAAACAGAGTTTTCAGCAGAACTCACCGTGGATCGTACAGTCCTTGGCTTCCATGATTTCAGTACGGATAAAGCAGCTCTTATTCAACCGGGTGATCCCGCGAGGAGTTTGCTTTATCACTGTCTGGCGAGCCCTGCGGTTCAACCATCAGGTTTGGAGCAAAGCGACTATCCGACACAGGAAGATCTGGATCTGGTCGAAAACTACATCTACAGCCTGGTTGATGTTTCTGATCAACAACGGCGCAAATGGGTGGCGGCCGTCTTCGCTTATGAGTATCGGGAAGCCGCCGGAACACCGCATCGCATGCATGCAGACCTTGTTTTCAGTCGCACTGGTATCGCTCGTGTCGGAAATGCGCCGGCACTTTACGACCCCACGATACGCAACTATCGGCACGATACCGATCTATCACACGAAGTGCGTGTCATGCCTGCCCGCTATGCTGCCTTCCTTTGCGAGCGTGTAGAGGGTCGTGATTTTGAGGGGGGCTATTTAGGTGGTTCACAGTTTGGCGATTCGAGCCGCCAATTTCTTGTTCCGATCGTTAAGCTTTTTCCAGGTTTGAGACTGGACTCCTTTACCTGTGAGACTGTTGAGTTTTCTGCTTTCCACTTCACTGATCGACTGCGCCGTCTTTTTTCCGTCGGAAAACTACCGAACATCAAGAGTGCGGACCTTAGCCAACCGCCCTATACGCGCACAAGTCGCAACGACGGGTTACTGATCAACACCGAATTGAAAGGTGCAACCCTTACAGTCTGCGCAGAACCTCAACCACTTGTGCGAGAGGTCAAGGTGTCGATGGGCACCGGTGGCGGCCAGGTTCAACATGGTGCCACTGAGGTGCCTCCGAAGGGACCCGGGATTGAAGCCTATATCGAGAACAGAAGGTACTCGACACTTCGTGTTGGGCAGAAATTATTCAGCGCAGGCCTCGACTATATTTCCGCCGCCATCATCGGAGTCGTGGCGGCAAACGAACGGCCGTTCCTTTCACCGCGCAACTGTTCTGAATTCATTAATATGCGTCATCAGCTGAGTGATGAAACCGGCGCTGTGAATGACATAAACATCAGCATTCCTGATGCGACAGAGTTTGAGTCGGTGCTTGATGCAGGACGCTATGATATAGCGCTCTACCTTGATGATATTTGCGATGGCTATGTGGCTGCAATGTATAGCAGTAATGATCACAAGTACGACGTGACACCTGCTTTTTCAATTATTACGGCCCCTGACTTTTTCCCATATGTTGGAAATCTGGAACTCAAAAAGTTCTCAAGTAATTTTGAGGAGGGTGGCCCGTCTGCATTGTGTGAAGGACGGTTGGGCGCAAATGCACGGATGACTGACCCTGATACAGGGGCACCGATTTTTACTTCAGATGACACTATCGTTACTGCTGTCAGCAGACCACCACGCAGGGAGGGGGTGGCCCACACGGAGCGAGTGGTCGATGTGCCGACTGCCTTGTCGGATGGTGCTTCGAATGTCTTTGCACCTGGTTGGGACGTCACCTACGGCAGAGACAGTGTTTTTTCGGCACCTTATTATCACACCGCCGGTTTAGGCTCGCCGTTTGTTGAAGACGCAAAGTTATGTGCTGCCGCCAACGGTATGTGGGCTGCCGCGTCGCCAGATGCATCGCGCACATTCAACCGAACTAAAACGCCGACAGCGATCCCTTTGACAGATGAGGAACTGGGGCTGCATCCAGATAGCCCGGGTGCAATATATGGGCAACCAGTTCCTGGCTGGGACGGGGAGCATGGACCATTTTTAGTGGCGGACGGATTGAACGTGATGGTCAACTTTTCCGACATCATGAGAGCTGACTATGTCACCAATGCTCTGTCCAACAGCCTATGTTTCGATAAGTTGCGTGCTGTCGGTCGGTCAGAAATGCAGCACCGAATGCGTGCACTCGCTCTTATTATCGAGAAATTAGACGGTCCAGGCGCCAAGGTTTCGAAGTCAAGTCACTGGCTTGTGGTATTCCGATCCTATGAGCGGTGGTCTGATCTGAAGACTGAAGAGTTCTTGCCCATATCGCTTCTGAATGATTATTCCGCCTCTGAAGCCAAGGTCAGAGACATGTCCGGTGGTGGCTATTTATTTGGCTTTGCTGACGGTGGTAAATCACCGCAACACACAAATGATCCAAAGAGACTATTGGTTGCCGTGTCTTCCGTAAGGTTTTTGCTTTGGGATCGGGATTCAGGCAGGGCGATCACATTTTAGAGTTGGTTGATATTGATAGGTTGTTGTTAGTCCCGTCGTTAGTGCCATAAACAGGAGGTTTGTATGAGCCCGATTCTACTTGACGTCATCAAGGTCGGATTTCATGGTGCTGCAATAGTAATGGCTATTTTGACATTCAGACTCCTTAATAAACCACTTGCCATGTGGGGGCCGGATGTAGCGTCGAAAGCGGGCGGTATTCTTGGGCGGCTTCTCAAGGAAGTGAGGATTTTCATGGGGCTTTGTCTCGCTCTGTTTTTGATAGGTGTGGGCGCACAAATTTATACGTCAGCACCGCATCAAACCATGGCAAACGTAATGGTGACACCTTCTCCTTGGCCTGAAGGGCTCAAGCAATATGAAGGCTTTGTTTTAGTCAGTCATGATAAGGCGAAAGTTGAGATAGTTGAGGGTTTTGCACAAATCCAGGTTGGCGATAAGGATAATATAAGAATCGGGGTGGAGAGACTCGTTAATAAGCTGGGAGAGTTAAGCGATTACAATAAAACTCTTCTACCTACTCACACGCCTATGGGAGGGTTCGGGCAATGAAAATCATGATCGCCATCATCGGTATTTTTTTGATGCCATTTGCTTGTGCTGACGATGCTTCGTTAGAACTTCCTGTGGATATAAAGTCAACAATTTCCGAGAACGGTTATGCCTCCGCCGTAGAGAAATTGAAAACATACGTGGAATCCAATCCGAAAAGTTATTATGCGTATTCTGCGCTCGGAAAGGCAGCGGCCCTTGAAGGAGACTATAAACAATCAATAGACTATTTTGAGCGAGCCAAAACTATTAAAGAGACTAATGATGTTGCGGATGCATCAATATATAACTCTATGGGTTGGGTCAGGTTTTTAAATGGTGATACCGCAGGTGCGATTGTCGATATCAATACCGCGATCGAGAACAAAAGCAATATGGATTCCAAGGTGGTTGAGGCGGCTTATAATAATCTAGGGTTGATCTATATGTATCGCAACGAAAATGACAAGGCTAAGGAGAATTTTGATAAAGCCGTATCCGATTATAATAGCGGGTATGCAAAAGATAATTTGATGTTGATGGAGAAGCTGGAAAAAAGTCGGGGGCAGCAGGCAATCCAAAATAATATTGAAGGGGCGAAGTAAAGTGGAAGTGCGATGTTTGCCATCTTTAATGGCAAGTTTTCGTCTTTCAAGGAGGACTTGATATGCGCTTTCTAATTCTTGTGTTTCTTGTTCTCACGTTGCAAGCCTGCGCTCCGATATCGTATCGCGAAACCGATGAGGGACGGTTTGAAGGCGCTTTGGATGTGCGCTGGATCAAGAATGACTATTTTCTGTTTGTTCCAAGCAAGGATGATCCGTTTCGATTTACACGTTCTAATGGTGAAGTAATTCGCCCTGGCCCCATGTATACCGATGGGGGGTCAATTCCTCGATTTTTATGGGGCGTCAATGGTTATTCCCCTTGGGGGTACGCACCCGCTTATATCATTCACGATTGGCTTTTCGTGGCTCATGAGTGTGGTTACCCCGGGTACAAGGATTACTCGTTCAAAAATACGCACATCGTCCTGGCAGAGGGTTTGAAGGCGGTGATGGAGGTAAGTCCTGAGATTCGAAATTACTTTGTTTTTGATTCGGTGGTTGCAGCCGTCAGTTCGCCCATAGCGAAACGGCTCTGGGAGAAGGGTATATGTAACGAACCCGTAGCTTTCAACCTGCTGGGCATTCCTGAACAAACGCCTCCTGGTGAGTTGCTGATGACAATAAAATTCAAATAGTGGCTGACGCACCGTTCCACTCAGCTGCCCGAGGTCAACGCCGGAGTCGTGACGGGTGATGCTGTCGTTTTTGCGGCCCAGTAGCGCCTTTCGGCTTGTTACAGGCAGGTGATATCAACCCTGACCAAGAAGCCCACGGATGCCGGTCAAACATTTGCCCGCTACAATGCGTGCCTCGACCGTGACAAACCAGATAAAAAATATGTCCTTGCCCAAACATCACCTGGAACTGCTCAGCCCTGCCCGTGACGTGAGCATCGCTCGCGAGGCGATTCTGCATGGTGCCGACGCCATTTATATCGGTGGACCGAGCTTCGGCGCCCGCCACAATGCCTGTAACGAAGTGAGTGAGATCGCCGGTCTGGTGGAGTTCGCCCGGCGCTACCACGCCCGGGTGTTCACGACGATCAACACGATCCTGCATGACAATGAGCTGGAGCCAGCCCGCAAGCTGATCCATCAGCTCTACGATGCCGGCGTCGATGCGTTGATCGTCCAGGACCTTGGCGTGATGGAGCTGGATATTCCGCCGATCGAGTTGCACGCCAGCACCCAGACCGACATCCGCACCCTGGCACGGGCGAAGTTTCTTGACCAGGCGGGCTTCTCCCAACTGGTACTGGCCCGCGAGCTGAATCTGCAAGAGATTCGCGCCATCGCCGACGAGACCGATGCGGCCATCGAGTTCTTCATCCACGGCGCGTTGTGTGTGGCGTTCTCCGGCCAGTGCAACATCTCCCACGCACAGAACGGTCGCAGCGCCAACCGTGGCGACTGTTCACAGGCCTGTCGTTTGCCGTACACCCTCAAGGACGACCAGGGCCGCGTCGTCGCCTACGAAAAACACCTGCTGTCGATGAAGGACAACAACCAGAGCGCCAACATTCGCGCGTTGGTCGAAGCCGGTGTTCGCTCATTCAAGATCGAAGGGCGCTACAAGGACATGGGCTACGTGAAGAACATCACGGCCTACTATCGCCAGCGCCTGGACGACGTTCTTGAAGATCGTCCGGACCTGGCCCGCGCATCCAGTGGCCGCACTGCGCATTTCTTTGTGCCTGACCCGGACAAGACTTTCCACCGTGGCAGCACCGACTACTTTGTCACCGACCGCAAGGTCGACATCGGTGCCTTCGATTCACCGACTTTCACTGGCCTGCCAGTGGGCGTGGTGGAGAAGGTGGGCAAGCGTGACTTGCAGGTGGTGACCTCTGAGCCGCTGTCCAACGGCGACGGTCTCAACGTGCAGATCAAGCGCGAAGTGGTGGGCTTTCGCGCCAACATCGCCGAGCCCAAGGGTGAGTTTCTTGAAGAGGGCGAGAAGCGTTATCGCTACCGTGTCGAGCCCAACGAGATGCCGGACGGGATGTACAAGCTGCGGCCCAACCATCCACTGAGCCGCAACCTGGACCACAACTGGCAGCAAGCCTTGCAGAAGACTTCCGCTGAACGTCGTATCGGTCTGGCCTGGGTCGCACAGCTGGACGAGCAGCGCCTGCAACTCACCGCCACCAGCGAGGAGGGCGTCAGTGCCAGCGTGTCTCTGGACGGCCCGTTCGGTCTGGCCAACAAGCCGGAGCAGGCCCTGGACCAACTGCGTGATCTGCTCGGCCAACTGGGCACCACCGACTACCACGCTACCGGCATCAAGCTGGAAGCGACCCAGGCGTTCTTCATCCCCAACTCGCAGCTCAAGGCCCTGCGTCGGGAAGTGATCGAAGCGCTGACCGCGGCCCGTCTGCTGGCCCACCCACGGGGTGGTCGCAAGGCCGAGACAAATCCGCCGCCGGTGTACCCGGAATCGCACCTGTCATTCCTGGCCAACGTCTACAACCAAAAGGCTCGCGACTTCTATCACCGTCACGGCGTCAAGCTGATCGATGCAGCCTTCGAGGCCCACGAGGAAACCGGAGAAGTGCCGGTGATGATCACCAAGCACTGCCTGCGTTTCTCCTTCAACCTCTGCCCCAAACAGGCCAAAGGCGTCACCGGCGTTCGCACCAAGGTCGCGCCGATGCAACTGGTGCACGGTGATGAGGTGCTGACGTTGAAGTTCGACTGCAAACCTTGCGAAATGCACGTGATCGGCAAGATCAAGGGCCACATCCTTGACCTGCCGCTACCGGGCAGCGTCGCGGAGCCGGTTGTCGGCTACATCAGCCCTGAAGATCTGCTCAAGACGATTCCTCGCGCACCCCACTGAACGGTGGGCTAGCCCGCATCAGGGACAGGGACGTTTCTTGATCGGTGTCAAACGGATGGGGCGGGCAGCTCTGTATTCTGTGAAGCAACACTCGCGCGCCCTTGCGGATGAGCGCGCGAGTTCCCATTGGGCCGAAGTTCACCGGCACTGGCGACACAATGGGATTGATGTTCCTCTCGCTGAGTCATCAGAGCCATCCCTCTCATGGTCTATCCCGTTTTTTTGACATTGCACCTGTTCGCCGCGCTGATCTTCATCGGCACGGTGTTCTTCGAGGTCCTGTTTCTGGAAAGCATCCGCAAGCAATTGCCCGACAGGGTAATGATGCTGGTCGAGCAGGGGATCGGTCGTCGAGCCCGGACGCTGATGCCGTGGGTGTTGCTGGTGTTGTTCGGCGCGGGGATCGGCATGGTCTGGCAGCGTTACTTGCCCGCTCTTGCCACGCCGCTGGCGTCCTCGTTCGGCACGCTGCTGATGGTGAAAATCGTCGTTGCCGTGAGCGTGCTCCTGCATTTTCTGGTGGCCATGATTCTGTTCAAAAGCGGGCGCATGAACGCTCGATACCTGCAATTCATCCACGGCAGTCTGTTCTGTCATATGGTCGCCATCGTCTTGCTGGCCAAGGGCATGTTTTACCTGACGTGGTGACCGATGGTCGGCCTCTGCAAGCACTTGGCTGGCGGCTTGATACAAATCAAGGAGCGATGATTGCCGATCCCGGACACTGAAGATCTGCAGCCAGTCTGGGAGACCCGTCATGCTCGATTTCTTTCACAACCCTGGCGAGCTTGTCGCTCGGTGCGATCAGGGCGTACTTGACCCCAACTGCCATGCCGATACGCAAAAGTTTCACAACGGCATCGGCTCTCTGGATTTGCTTCGTGCCTTGCGCGTCAGCCGCCAGAAACGCCGGCCGCTCTCCCTGAACGTGCGCCTGCCTTCCAGCCTCAAGCCATCCTTTTGCACCCTTGCTGATGCCTGCGGCGAGCAGGGCGCCATCGAGCAGTACTTGCGGCGTCTGGAACACGAGATCGATCTGGTCGGTTGCCACACCCATCCA
Source organism: Pseudomonas sp. PDM03 (assembly GCF_014852385.1). Classification (NCBI taxonomy): domain Bacteria; kingdom Pseudomonadati; phylum Pseudomonadota; class Gammaproteobacteria; order Pseudomonadales; family Pseudomonadaceae; genus Pseudomonas; species Pseudomonas sp. PDM03. Next base: position 34,792 of record NZ_JACVBM010000026.1, read on the forward strand.
GAGCAACGGGTCGAGCAATTTCACCTGGGCGGTGGAACGCCCACCATCGCCCATATTCAGCGACTGATGGGGCATTTGCGTCGCCGGTTCAACTTTCTGGCGCATGAGTCTGGCGACTACAGCGTTGAAGTGGATTTGCATCACACCGATTGGTCGACCATGGGCGTGCTGCGCGACCAGGGATTCAATCACGTCAGCATTGGCGTTCCGGACATCGACACCGAGTGCGAGATGTCCGTGGCCTGTTACCAGAATCCGGCACCGATCCATTCGCTCATCGATGCCGCGCGCACGTTTGGTTATCGCTCCATCAATGTCGATCTGGGTTTTGGCCATGCCTGGCAAACGCCGGACAGTTTTGCGCTGAAGCTGACGACGATTATCGAGTTGGAACCCGACCGCCTGATGGTGTTCGACTATGCACGGCCGCCACGCCGCTATCGGCCTGTGCTCGGTGACAAGGCCAGGGCGTTGTGCAGCCAGGACGACAAAGGCGCGATGCGTCAGATCTGCTTCGAGCAATTGCTGGCAGCGGGGTATCACTACATCGGCATGGGGCAGTTTGTCCGGCCCGATGATGACCTGGCGATCGCTCAGGAGCGTGGCCGCTTGAGCCGCACCTGCGACGGTTTCACCCGTCACGGCTATTGCGACCACATCGGGTTCGGTGTGTGCGCCATCAGCCGGATCGACGATTTGTACACGCAAAATACCGACGCCATTCAGCGCTATCAGCGTCAGTTGGACAACGACCAGCTGCCGACTGCACGTGGCTGGCGTTTTGAGGCGGGGGAGCAGATCAGGCAAATGGTCATGGAGCGACTGGCGTGTGATCAGGAGCTGGATATCCGTGCCATCGAGCGGCGCTATGGGCTGGTGTTCCCCATGTATTTCTCATCCGTCTGGCCATTGCTGGAGCAATTGAGTCGTGACGGTTTGATTGAATTGTCAGAGCGTTTCATCAGCATCCTTCCCGCCGGCCGGCAGGAGGTGGATGCTATCTGCAGCCTTTTTGAAAAGGAGGTGGACAGTGCAAAACATTAACCCACCTGCGAGTTGATTGATCATGAAGCCTTCATTCGATTTCAATCGTGCCCTGGTCGAAAAATATGACCGGCCCGGGCCGCGTTACACCTCTTACCCGACGGCCCCGCAGTTTCATCAGGCGTTTGCCGTCGACGACTATCAGCGTGCCGCCCACGACAGCAACCAGGCCGCTGTGCCGAAACCGTTGTCGGTGTACATCCACATCCCGTTCTGCAAAAGCCTTTGTTACTACTGCGCCTGCAACAAAATCATTACCCAAAAGACCCATCGGGCCGTCGAATACCTGACGTACCTCAAGCGTGAAATCGCCATGCAGGCCGCGCTGTTCGACAGCACGCGCAAGCTTACGCAGCTGCATCTGGGCGGGGGCACGCCGACGTATTTGACCCAAGAACAACTGGCCGACCTGATGGGCTGCCTGCATCAGGCATTCGACATGGACGACAGCGACGACCATGAGTTTTCCATCGAGGTAGACCCGCGCACCATCAGCAGCGAACAGATCCACTCGCTGCGCCAATTGGGCTTCAATCGCCTGAGCTTTGGCGTGCAGGACTTCGATCCCGACGTCCAGGCGGCGGTCAATCGCCAGCAAAGTGAAGCGCAGATTTATGCGTTGGTCGCGGCGGCGCGCGAGGCGCAATTCAAGTCGATCAGCGTCGATCTGATTTACGGCCTGCCCCTGCAAACGGTGCAGAGTTTCGACGTCACCCTCGCCAAGATCATTGCCCTGCGCCCGGACCGGATTGCTGCCTACAGTTATGCGCATCTGCCGGAGATGGTGCGCGCGCAACGGCTGATTCGCCCGGAGGACATGCCACCGCCGGAGCGCAAGCTGGAGTTGCTCGAACTGACCATTCGCCGTTTGACCGAGGCCGGTTATGTCTACATCGGCATGGACCATTTCGCCTTGCCGGATGACGAGCTGGCACTGGCCCGCGCCCATGGCACGCTGCAACGCAATTTCCAGGGGTACTCGACCCATGCCGACTGCGACTTGATCGGCCTCGGGGTGTCTTCGATCGGCAAGGTCGGCGACAGCTACAGCCAGAGCGTCAAGGAGCTTTCGCAGTACTACGCGCGCATCGATCAAGGTCTGCTGCCGGTGCATCGGGGGTATCGCCTGAGCGCTGACGACTTGTTGCGCCGCGAAGTGATCAGCGACCTGATGTGTCATGGCCGGATCGATTTCGCCAAGTTTGAAGCGCGTCACGCGATCTGCTTCACCGAGTATTTCGCCGAGTCATTGGCCCAACTCGGCGAGCACGTTCGCGATGGGCTCTTGCAGATTCACCGTGACGAGCTGGTGCTGTTGCCGCAAGGGCATTTGATGATGCGCAGCGCCGCGATGGCGTTTGATGCCTACTTGGGCGATCAGCAAAAAGGCCAGTTTTCCCGCACTGTTTGAGGCATTCGGGCGCTCTGGCACGGGGATTGTCCGCAAGTTGATTTCAATCAAGGGACGGGGGCGCAATGCTCCCTAACATGGGCGCAGACCCTTTGAAATCAGCCTGCTCATGACAATCTCTTCGCCTTCGATACCTGGCAACCTGCGCATCTGGAGCGTTGGTCTGGTGGTGACGGTCTTGCTGATACTCGCGATGTTCGCGGTGGTTGAGGCCAAGTCATACGGCGACATCGAGCAGCAGCGTATCGAGAAGGTCTTCCCGCAAACCGATTCGGTTTCCGCAGCGGAAGGCCCGTTCAAGGTGCGGACGATATCAGCGACCGGCAAGGTCATCGGTTATGTCTTCCAGAGCCTGGACGTGGTGGACATTCCGGCCTACTCGGGCAAACCGATCAACACCCAAGTGATCCTCGACACCGCCGGTGTGATTCAGGATGCCTACGTCCTGGAACACCATGAGCCGATTCTGCTGATCGGCATCCCCGAAGAAAAACTCCACGGTTTCAGTGCCCGCTACACAGGGATCAAGGTCAGCCAGCGAGTGGTTGTCGGCCATTCCAGTGACCCGAGTGCGGTCACCGTGGATGCCATTGCCGGTGCAACCGTCACCGCCATGGTGGTCAATGAGGTCATCATGCGGGCCGCCCATGAGGTGGCCGTATCGCTCAAGCTGATCGAAGACAAGGGGGCAGTGGCGAGCAAGCCCGCCACCGTGCGCCAGGACTTTTTCGAGCCCGCCACCTGGGAGCAACTGAGCGGAAACGGCGCCATCCGCCGCTTGAACCTGACCCGTGGACAGGTCGATGCCGCCTTCAAAGGCACCGAGGCCGAAGGCGTCGACACGGCCGCGCCTGACCAGGCCGATGACACCTTTATCGAGTTGTACACCGCCGACCTGAACCCGCCGACCATCGGCCGCGCGCTGCTGGGTGACATTCAATACCGTGTCCTCATGCAAGACCTCAAGCCCGGCGAGCAAGCCATTGCTGTATTGGGACGCGGCTTGTATTCGTATAAAGGCTCGGGCTATGTGCGCGGCGGGATTTTCGACCGGGTGCAATTGCGTCAGTTCGGCAATGTCATCAGCTTTCGCGACATGGACCATCAGCGCCTCTCCGACGTGTTCGCCAAGGGCATGCCCGAGTTCAATGAAATGTCGGTGTTCATTGTGCGCAAGCAGGCGGGTTTCGATCCGGGATCGCCCTGGTCCCTGGAGTTGCTGGTACGGCGTCAGACCGGTCCGGTCAGCGGCATGTTCAGCAGCTTCGAACTGTCTTATCAATTGCCCGAGCAATACCTTGAGCGCCCCGCACCGAGTGCCGAAGAACTGGCTGCCATCGAGGAAGCCAACCGGCCGATGTGGTTGACGATCTGGTATCAGAAACACTTCCAGGTCGGCGTACTCGCCACCGCGTTGTTGCTGCTGACGGCGATCCTGTTCCTGCAGGACAAGTTCACCCGCCGCCCGCATTTCCTGCACTGGCTGCGTCGCGGTTACCTGATCTTCACCGTGGTGTTCCTCGGCTGGTATGCGCTGGGGCAGCTGTCGGTGGTCAATGTCCTGACCTTTGTCCATGCGTTGTTCGAGCATTTTCGCTGGGAGCTGTTTCTCACCGATCCGCTGATTTTCATGCTGTGGGTGTTCACCGCCGCGAGCATTCTGTTGTGGGGGCGTGGGGTGTTCTGCGGCTGGTTGTGCCCGTTCGGTGCCTTGCAAGAACTGATCAACGAAGCCGCGCGCAAGCTGAAAATCCCCCAGTACGAATTGCCCTTCGCGGTGCATGAGCGGTTGTGGGCGATCAAGTACATCATTTTGCTGCTGCTGTTCGGTATCTCCCTGGAATCCATGTCCACCGCCGAATTGTTCGCCGAAGTGGAACCGTTCAAGACCGCCATCACCCTCAGGTTCGACCGCCAATGGTGGTTTGTCCTCTACGCGGTGGCGCTGCTGGTCATCAACATCTTCACGCGCAAAGTCTATTGCCGCTACATCTGCCCGTTGGGTGCCGCGTTGGCGATCCCGACCAAGCTGCGCCTGTTCGACTGGCTCAAGCGCCGCAAGGAATGCGGCAACCCCTGCCAGTTGTGCGCCAAAGAATGCGAGATCCAGGCGATTCACCCGGATGGGCGAATCAATGCCAACGAGTGCCACTACTGCCTCGATTGCCAGATGACTTACCACAACGAACACAAATGCCCGCCGCTGATCAACAAGCGCAAGAAGCGCGGCAAACCGGCACCCGTGGCGGCGCAACTGATACCTGTCGTGGAAGTGACGGCCGCTGAATGATGTGCCCCTTGTAGGAGCGAGCCTGCTCGCGATGGATTCAGAGCGCCGCGTTTAGCCAGTCATCACGCGTCATCGTTAGCGAACATCGCGAGCAGGCTCGCTCCTACAGTTGACCGAGTTCTACCCGCACACAGTTTTTATCCCTTCAAGGAGTACGCAGCATGACTGACAAAGAATCCACAAAACCGGTGCAGGAAGAAGAACAGACCGGACTCAGCCGTCGCGGTTTTCTCGGCAGCAGCGCCGTCACCGGGGCGGTGCTGGCAGGGGCCACGACATTGGGCGGGGCGGTGTTCAGCCGCGAGTCATGGGCGGCTGCGGTCAAGGATGCGCAGGCGAAAACACATGTCGGCCCCGGCGAGCTGGACGAATACTACGGCTTCTGGAGCGGCGGTCATCAGGGCGAAGTGCGGGTGCTGGGCGTGCCGTCGATGCGCGAGTTGATGCGTATTCCGGTGTTCAACGTAGACTCGGCCACCGGTTGGGGCCTGACCAACGAAAGCAAGCGCATCATGGGCGACAGCGCGAAGTTTCAGAACGGCGATTGCCATCACCCGCACATCTCCATGACGGACGGCAAGTACGACGGCAAGTACCTGTTCATCAACGACAAGGCCAACTCCCGTATTGCGCGCATCCGCCTGGACATCATGAAGTGCGACAAGATGCTCACGGTGCCGAACGTGCAAGCCATTCACGGCCTGCGCCTGCAAAAAGTGCCGTACACCAAGTACGTGTTCGCCAACGCCGAGTTCGTCATTCCGCACCCCAATGACGGCCACACCTTCGACCTGCAAGACAAGAACAGCTTCACCATGTTCAACGCCGTCGATGCCGAAAAAATGGAAATGGCGTTTCAGGTGATCGTCGACGGCAATCTGGACAACGCCGACATGGACTACACCGGCAAGTACGCCGCGTCCACCTGCTACAACTCGGAGAAGGCCTACGACCTCGGCGGCATGATGCGCAACGAGCGCGACTGGGTCGTGGTGTTCAACATTCCGCGCATCGAAGCCGCGATCAAGGCCGGCAAGTTCATCACCCTGGAAAACTCGAAAGTGCCGGTGGTCGACGGTCGTAAAACCGATGGCAAGGACTCCGAATTCACCCGTTACATCCCGGTGCCGAAGAACCCCCACGGCCTCAACACCTCATCCGATGGCAAGTACTTCATTGCCAACGGCAAGCTGTCGCCGACCGTATCGATGATCGCCATCGACCGCCTGGACGACCTGTTCGCCGATAAATTCAAGGACCCGCGCGAAGTCATCGCCGCCGAGCCCGAACTGGGCCTGGGCCCGTTGCACACCACCTTCGACGGTCGCGGCAACGCCTACACCACGCTGTTCATCGACAGCCAGGTGGTGAAGTGGAACATGGCGGACGCGGTACGTGCCTACAAGGGCGAGAAGGTCAATTACATCAAGCAAAAACTCGACGTGCATTACCAGCCCGGCCACAACCACGCGTCGCTGACCGAAACCAGTGAGGCGGACGGCAAGTGGCTGGTGGTGTTGTGCAAGTTCTCCAAGGACCGCTTCCTGCCGACCGGGCCGCTGCACCCGGAAAACGACCAGTTGATCGATATTTCCGGCGAAGAAATGAAGCTGGTGCACGACGGCCCGGCGTTTGCCGAACCGCACGATTGCATCCTCGCGCGGCGGGATCAGATCAAGACGCAAAAAATCTGGAACCGTAACGATCCGTTCTTCGCCGCCACCGTGGAGTTGGCCAAGAAGGATGGCATCAACCTGGAGACCGACAACAAGGTGATCCGCGACGGCAACCATGTGCGGGTCTACATGACCTCCATGGCGCCGGCGTATGGCCTGACCGAGTTCACCGTCAAGCAGGGCAACGAAGTGACCGTGACCATCACCAACATCGACCAGATCGAGGACGTGTCCCATGGTTTTGTCATGACCAACCACGGCGCGAGCATGGAGATCAGCCCGCAGCAAACCTCGTCCATCACCTTCACCGCCGACAAGGCCGGCCTGCATTGGTATTACTGCAGCTGGTTCTGCCATGCGCTGCACATGGAAATGGTCGGCCGCATGAAGGTCGAGCGGGCCTGACGGTTGAGCATCGACAGGAGCGGACCGATGACCGACATCAAGGGAAACCCGATCAAGGTGATCGCGCTTGCGCTCCTGCTGATGCCCGGCAGCGTGCTGGCGGTGCAACCCATTACCGCGCTGCCGTTGCGCCTCGACGCCGAGCAACGCTGGCACGTGCCGGCGGGCGAATACCGTGGCTCGTTCAGCGTCGATCAGCCGATGCAGATTGTGTGCGAGCCCGGCGCGGTGTTTCAGGCGCAAGGGCAGGGCAACGGGGTGATTGTCAGCGCACCGGACGTCGGGATCGAGGGCTGCACTTTTCTGGACTGGGGTCATGACCTCACGGCCATGAATGCGGCGGTGTTCCTCCAGCCCAAGGCCCGTGGCGCGGTGATCAAAGGCAATCGCCTGCAAGGTCAGGGTTTCGGGATCTGGGTCGATGGGACTCAGGATGCGAGCCTGATCGACAACCGCATCCAGGGCGATCCGGCGATGCGTTCACAGGATCGCGGCAACGGCATTCACCTGTATGCCGTGCATGGCGCCAGGGTCATCGGCAACCAGGTGCGCGACACCCGCGATGGCATCTACATCGACACTTCCAACGGCAACCTGCTGCAAGGCAATACCCTGGAAGACCTGCGTTACGGCGTGCATTACATGTTCGCCAACGACAACCAGCTGATCGGCAACACCACCCGCCGCACCCGTACCGGCTACGCCCTGATGCAAAGCCGCAAGCTCACGGTGATCGGCAACCGCTCCGAACAGGATCAGAACTACGGCATCCTGATGAACTACATCACCTATTCGACCTTGCGCGACAACTTCGTCACCGACGTGCGCGACGGCTCGACCGGCGACAGCATGATCAGCGGCGCCGAGGGCAAGGCGCTGTTCATCTACAACTCGCTGTTCAACCGCATCGAACACAACCACTTCGAGCACAGCGCCGTGGGCATTCACCTCACCGCCGGCTCCGAAGACAACCGCATCGCCGACAACGCGTTTGTCGGCAACCAGCGCCAGGTCAAATACGTCGCCACCCGCTTGCAGGAATGGTCGGCGGATGGCCGGGGCAATTACTGGAGCGACTATCTGGGCTGGGACCGCAACAACGATGGCCTGGGCGATATCGCCTACGAACCCAACGACAACGTCGACCGCCTGCTGTGGCTGTATCCGCAGGTGCGGCTGTTGATGAACAGCCCCGGGATTGAACTGCTGCGCTGGGTGCAACGGGCGTTTCCGGTGATGAAATCGCCGGGCGTACTCGACAGCCATCCGTTGATGAAATCCACCACGCACACCCTGACCAAGGAGCCCGTCACATGAATGTCGTCGATCTGGAAGGCGTCAGCCAGCGTTATGGGCACACCACGGTGTTGCATCAGTTGAGCCTGAGCCTGGCCGAAGGCGAAGTGCTGGGTTTGTTCGGGCACAACGGTGCGGGCAAGACCACCAGCATGAAACTGGTGCTCGGTTTGCTGCAGGCCAGCGAAGGGCAGGTCAGGGTGTTTGGCCGCTTGCCCAGTGATCCGAATGTCCGGCGTCTGCTCGGCTATTTGCCGGAGAACGTGACGTTTTATCCGCAGATGAGTGGCCTGGAAACCTTGCGTCATTTCGCGCGACTCAAAGGGGCCGCGTTCGCTCAGGTGGACGGGCTGCTGGAAGAAGTTGGCCTGGCAGGGGCGGCGCATCGACGGGTCAAGACCTACTCCAAAGGCATGCGCCAGCGCCTCGGGCTGGCGCAAGCCTTGCTCGGCGAACCGCGCCTGTTGCTGCTCGACGAGCCGACGGTCGGCCTCGATCCCATCGCCACTCAAGACCTGTATCGGTTGCTCGACCGTCTGCGCAGCCAGGGCACCAGCGTCATTCTCTGTTCCCACGTTTTGCCGGGGGTCGAGGCGCATATCAATCGTGCGGCGATCCTGACCCAAGGGCGTCTGCTGGCCCTCGGCAGTCTGCGCAGCCTGCGCGAGGAAGCCGGGTTGCCGACGCTGATTCGCGCCAACGGACTCAAGCATGCCGGCCCCTTGCAGGCTACTTGGAACAGCGCCGGGCACGCCACTCAACGTTGGGGCGTGGAGGGCCTGGAAGTGGCCGCGCTCAATGGCAGCAAACTGGGCCTGTTGCGCCAGTTGCTCAATGAGGATGAGCCGGCGGACGTGGAAATCACTCCACCGTCCCTGGAAGACCTCTACCGCTATTACATGGGACGGGCCGCTGCGACCCACAGTGGAGAGATTCTATGAACCCGATCTGGAACATGGCCCGCAAGGAATTCAATGACGGTTTGCGCAACCGCTGGTTGCTGGCGATCAGCCTGTTGTTCGCGGTGCTGGCCACCGGCATTGCCTGGCTGGGCGCGGCGGCGTCCGGTCAGTTGGGCTTTACCTCGGTGCCCGCGACCATCGCCAGCCTGGCCAGCCTGGCGACGTTCCTGATGCCGCTGATTGCCTTGATGTTGGCGTATGACGCCATTGTCGGCGAGGACGAAAGCGGCACCTTGCTGCTGTTGTTGACCTATCCGCTGGGGCGCGGGCACATCCTGCTCGGCAAGTTCATTGGCCACGGGTTGATCCTGGCACTGGCGACGCTGATCGGTTTCGGCTGCGCGATGCTCGCGATCGCCGTGCTGGTGGACGACGTCGAGCTGAACCTGCTGCTCTGGGCCTTCGGACGATTCATTGTCTCGTCGACGCTACTGGGCTGGGGCTTCCTGGGGCTGGCCTATGTGCTGAGCAGTGTGGCAGCCGAGAAATCCACGGCTGCCGGTTTGGCGCTGGGCGTGTGGTTCTTTTTCGTGCTGGTGTTCGACCTGGCGCTGCTCGCCCTGCTGGTGCTCAGCGAAGGGCACTTCAACCCGAAAGTGCTGCCCTGGTTGCTGCTGTTCAATCCCGCCGACCTCTATCGCTTGATCAATCTTTCCGGTTTTGACGCCGTCGCCAGTACCGCTGGCGTGCTGACCCTGGGCAGCGATTTGCCTGTGCCGGGCTCGATGCTCTGGCTCTGCCTGCTGTTGTGGGTGGCGGCGCCGTTGGGTACGGCCTGGCTGCTGTTTCGTCGACGGGCGACTTGAATTCTTACTTTGGTTTTTTGGAGCACCTGATGATGAGAACGCTTGATTGGAAGACGCTGCGCAACCTGGCGGGCCTGATGGTCTGTGTGCTGCTGACGGCGTGTGACAAACCCGTGCAAGCCAGCTACAGCGATGCCCCCAGCGCCTTTCATCCCAGTGATGAGTGCCATGTCTGCGGCATGATCATCGACGGCTTTCCCGGCCCCAAGGGTGAAGTGGTCGAGCACAGCGGCATCAAGAAATTCTGCTCGACGGCGGAAATGATCGGTTGGTGGTTGCAACCGGAAAACCATCATGGCGATGCCAGGCTGTATGTCCACGACATGGAGCACAGCCCTTGGAATTCGCCGGATGACACCCAACTGATCGATGCCAAAGATGCGTATTACGTGGTCGGCACCCGGCTCAAGGGGGCGATGGGTGTGGTGTTGGCGTCGTTCTCCAGCCAGCAGGCTGCTGAAAAACTGGCCACGGAGCAGGGCGGTCGCGTGCTGCGGTTCAGCGAGATCGATCAGTCGGTGCTGCAGCAACCGGCCATGTCGCACTCGACTCATTGAGCTGTCGATCCATTGAGAAAATCTGATCGCCGTCAAGTCGGTATTTTTGCATCTGTTCAAAGATAGGGGCCCGCCAGGTCCCCAGTGCTTGGCATCGACGATGCCCAGGAGAACATGATGCAAACCGAGTTTCAGGATCGTTTGGCCGTGATCACCGGCGCCAGTTCCGGGATTGGCCTGGCCTTGTGCGCGGCGCTGTTGCCGCGCGGGGTCAGGGTGTTGGCGATGTCGCGCACCGTCGGTGACTTGCCGGCCTTGCAGCAGATCTATGGTGAACGGCTGCAATGGTGTGCCGGGGACGTTACCTGCGAGGACGATCTGCAAGGGTTGGCCCGGCGGGCGGCGACGTTGGGGCGGGTGGATTATCTGGTGCCCAACGCCGGCATTGCCGAAATGGCCGATAGCCTGGACATGCCGGCCTTTCAGCGGCAATGGGCGGTCAACGGTGCGGGTGCGTTGAACACCCTGGCGGCGTTGCGCGGTGAGTTGGCGAACCCGGCGTCGGTGGTGTTTGTCGGCAGCTTCCTGACGGGGTCGAGTTTTCCTGGCCTGGCTGCCTGCATTGCCAGCAAGGCGGCATTGGCGGCCCAGGCGCGCACGCTGGCGGTGGAGTTTGCCCGTTACGATGTGCGCATCAACCTGGTTTCGCCGGGGCCGACCGCGACCTCGATGTGGGACAACCTGGGCTTGAGCGACGGTGAGCTTGATGATGTTGCCGATACGCTTGGCAAGCGTCTTTTGCCGGGGCATTTTCTTGATGCGTCTGCGGTGGCCAACGTGATTATTTTTCAGCTGTCCCAGGGGGCTCGGGGGGTTTATGGGCAGGACTGGAAGGTTGATAACGGTTATACGTTGGGCTGAGGGGGGGGATCGGGGTACATATCCATTTCTGCGGTAACGGCGGCTATTGGTTCCGCCCTTACGGCGGGTTACTTGGAAAAGCGCCAAGTAACCAAGCGCCCGCGCCCCTGACGTACGGTGGCTCGCTAAGGCTCGCCATGCCCTCGCTCCGGTCCTGCTCCGTGGGCCCGCCGCCATCGGCCATCCCTGGCCGGGGGCGGCTAACCCGGCATCCATGCCGGGTTGCCCACTGCGCAGAACCTCCACTCGGCCTTCCGACGGGGCAGATCAAAATCAAAAGCCAAAGCAAAGCAAAGCAAAGCAACAGCAGCAGACGCGGTAATTGGCCATGACACCAATCAACTGTAGGAGCCGGCTTGCTGGCGATAGCGTCCGTCCAGCCAATACATACGTTGACTAATCTACCGCCATCGCCAGCAAGCCGGCTCCTACACAGGGATTGGGTTCACACGATTCAAAATTGTAGGAGCCAGCTTGCTGGCGATGGGCGTCAACGATAACGCGGGCTGTCTGAATGAACGCGTTGCCCCGACGTTTTTCGCCGGCAAGCCGGCTCCTACAGGGAATCCCATACGCTTTTGACTTTCACCACTCATCAGGCCGAGCGTTAGCTCGCCTTCAGCTTTTGATTTTGAGGTACACGCCCCCTCGAGAGGCCGAGCGTAGGTTCTGCGCAGTGGGCAACCCGGCATGGATGCCGGGTTAGCCGCCCCCGGCCATGGATGGCCGATGGCGGCGGGCCCACGGAGCAGGACCGGAGCGAGGGCATGCCGAGCATTAGCGAGGCACCGAACGAAAGGGGCAAGAGCCCTTTGGTTACTTTGGGGCTTTTCCAAAGTGACTCGCCGTAAGGGCGAAACCGCCAGCCGCCATCACCAAAAAAACGGATATACACCCAACCCCTAATGCGAAGTCCCCTCCACAAACTCGATCTTGTTACCAACGTTGTACTTGCCCGACGGCTTGTTCATCGGGATACGCTTGATCTCCTCAAGCGTGTCACTGTCATAAACAATCAGCGCCCCATCCGTGGCCCAAATGCTCAGTAGCAAGTGCCGACCATCGCGAGTGAACTCGACGTGCGCCGCCGTCTTGCCAGGCATCGGACGCAAGGTACGAGCGATTTCCAGGGTCTGTTTGTCGATCAAATGAATCGCATCGTTGTCCGGCCCGAAAAACACATCCGTCCAGGCATACCGCGAATTGACGTGACTGCGCATGAAAAACCCCGGCCCCAGTGTCGGGATTTCCTTGATCAGCTTCCAGGTCTTGAAATCGATGACCGAGATCAGCCCCTTGCTGATGTTCGGCGTGGCAAACACCCACTGACCGTTGCGTTTCCAATAGGTACCGGACCCCAGGTGCGGCATGCCCGGCAACGGAATGTCGGTGACCACCTTGCCACTGTCGAGGTCGATCACCTGACCACCTTTGGCCTTGCGCGACGTGGCCAGCAACTGCTTGTAGTCCGGTGAAAAGGAAAAGTCGTCGAGCATGTCCTCAGCCTCGATCCGTCGCGGCTCGAAATCCGGAGTCCCGGCGCTCGACAGTTCCCAGACTTCCTTCACGTCCTTGAGCGCGACGATGAAACTGTCCCGTGGCGGCGCGGTGTAGACCGCGCTGACCCGTGACGCCGTGCCGTCCTGGCCGATGGCTGGAATGGTCTTGACCAGCGACAGATCGCGGGCATCCAGCACGACAAGATTGCCCGGCAAATAGTTACCCACCAACACCCAGCGACCATCCTTGCTCACCGCCAGGTTCCGGGTGTTGAGCCCGGCGCGGACCTCGGCGATCAGCTTCAGGTTGTGCAGGTCGTACAGGCTGACCCAGCCATCGCGCGAGGCGACGTAGACGAAGCGCCCGTCGGGTGAGAACTTCGGCCCGCCATGCACGGCAAAGTGCGAGGTAAACCGCGCCAGCACCTCGAAGCGATCGCCGTCGAGGATGTTGATGTGGTGATCGCCAGCTTCCACCACCACGAACAGGTTCAGCGGATCGGCGCCATGCTGGGGCGTGTTGGGCAGCTTGTTGATGTCGGCGAACATCGAGTGACTGCCGCGAATCTCGTCGTTGCTCCAGGTCGGCGCGGTGGTGGGCGGTTGCTGAAGGTAGCTCACCAGCGCGTCGATCTGTGCCGGGTTGAACACGTTGGCAAACCCGGCCATCTGGCTGGCGGGGCGGCCGTTCTGGATCACGCTGCGGATTTCATCGGGTTTGATCCGGCTCAGACTCTCTGGCAACAACGCCGGCCCGGTACCGCCGAAACGGTTGGCGCCATGGCAGCTTTGGCAATGCTGGCGGTAGTCGTTCGCGGCGTGTTCAAGTGCCGGATCAGCGGCGCCAACGACAGCACTGACCCATAACAACGGCAGCAGCCCGCGCTTCATAGCGCCACCTTGCCGTGCCGTTGCAACGCCTGGACAGGATAAAAACGCGCCGGGTATTCCATCGGTTGTGCCGCGAACAGATCGACCACCTTGCCGATCACCGTCAGCGTCGGAATACCGGGCGGGCACTCCAGCGCCAACGTCGGCAGTTGATGCAACAAACCACGGGCAACGTGCTGGTCGGCGCGCGTGCCGTTGCTGACCAGCGCTGCCGGTGTGTCGGCCGGCAACCCGGCCTCGATCAGGTTCCGGGCGATAACCCCGAGGTTCGATAAGCCCATGTAAAACACCAGGGTCTGGCTGCTGTCGGCCAGATCGTGCCAAGGCAGTTTCAACTCGCCGTCGTGTTGCAAGTGGCCGGTGATGAATCGACAGGAGTTGACCAGGTCCCGGTGCGTCAGCGGGATGCCGGCGTAAGCGCTGCACCCGGACGCGGCGGTGATGCCCGGCACCACTTGGCAGTCGATGTTGCGCTGCAGCAGATACTGCAACTCCTCGGCACCGCGACCGAAGATGAACGGGTCGCCACCCTTGAGCCGGACCACGCGTTGCCCTTGCTCGGCGAGGTCGGCCAGCAGCTCGTTGATTTGTTCCTGGGGCAGGCTGTGGCAGCCGCTGGCCTTGCCGACGTAATGCCGGGCGCAAGTGAGGGGGATCAGCGTCAGCAGGTCGGGGCTGATCAGACGGTCGTAAACCACGGCGTCGGCCTGCATCAACAGGCTCCAGGCGCGCAGGGTCAGCAGGCGTGGATCGCCGGGGCCCGCGCCGACCAGGGCGACTTCGCCCGGTCTGAACAGGGACGCAAGTGCGGCCGGTAAAATAATCGATGGGTACATGGGACGTCCTTGGTTCTTCATCAGGTTGGCCGGGGCTTGCCAGGCGGATGCTTCAGTGCATGACGCAAGGGATGGTCGTGATGGGCGGCACACCGATTTCTTCATCGCTGAGGTGGCAACCGGGGTCCTGCCCCCACAGATCGCCTTCGGCCCAGGCGCGGGTTCGGGTGTTGCCGTTGCAGATGTCCAGCCAGCGACATTGGCCACAGCGGCCGCCGACGGCGCGCGGATGCACCCGCAGCTGCTGCAACAAGGTGTCCGGCCGGTCCAGCCACAGCGTGCGAAACGGTGTGTGCCGCACGTTGCCCACCGAGTGCTGCCACCAATAGGTGTCCGGGTGTACTTCGCCGGTGTTGTCGATGTTGGCGATGCCGCTGCCCGAGGCATTGCCGCCCCAGGCACGCAGCATGTGTTCCAGGCGCGGGTAATGTTCAGGCAGATGCAGCCCCACCCATTGCAGCAACAGAACCGCGTCGGCATCGTTGTTGCCGCTGACGAAATCGCTGTCGCGGCCCTGCGCGATGTCTTCCCAGGCGCGTTCGAAAATCTGCGTCATCGCCTCGCGGCTCATCTGTTGCCGGGCGTCGAGCTGGCGGCTGCGTTTGCCGCGACCGCTGTAGTTGAGGTGCGACAGGTAAAACTTTTGCACGTCGTACTCGCGCATCAGCGCCAGCAATTGGGGAAGCTGCGCATGGTTTTCCTGGGTCAGGGTGGTGCGCAGGCCGACCCGAATACCTTGTTCGCGACAGAGGCGGATCGCCCGCATGGAACTGGCAAAACTGCCCTTGAGTTGGCGGAAGGCGTCATGGGTGGCTTCCAGGCCATCGATGCTGATCCCGACATAGTCGAAATTCGCCGCACGGATCTGCGTGATGTTGTGCTCATCGATCAGCGTGCCGTTGGTGGACAAGGCAACAAAGAAACCCTTGGCGCGGGCGTAGGCGCTGAGCACAAACAGATCGTCACGCAACAGCGGCTCACCGCCGGACAGGATGAGCACCTTCACCCCGGCAGCGCGCAGATCATCGATCACGCTCAGTGCGGCGGGCGTATCCAGTTCGTCGCGAAAGACGCTGTCGGCTGAGGTTGCGTAGCAGTGTTTGCAGGTCAGGTTGCAGCGTCGCAGCAGGTTCCAGATCACCACGGGCGGCCGGTTGCTGCCCGGTGGGCTGGTTCTGGGGGCGGGCGCCTGGCCGGCCAGCGCACGCAGGTATTGGCTGATCCTTAACATGCAACTCTCCTTGAGTCGGCGCGCGTTCAGTGCGTTGCGGGTGGCAGGCGCAATCCGGTTTTTTTCAGGATGCGGCTGCTCACCAGCATCTCGTCGGCGGCACAGGCATCGCCCAGCAAGTAGCGCAGGTGTTCGCGGTAGCTGTCGATTTCCTCGCTGCTGCGACCGTGCACCATGGCAAACAGGTTGTAGCGCCAGTCCTCACGGCGCGGGCGTCGATAGCAATGGCTGACGAAGGGCTGCGCACCGATCAGCGCGCCGAGGCGCGGCATGTCGGCGTCGCGCACATCCCAGACCGTCATGCCGTTGTAGCGATAGCCAAGGCGATAGTGGTTGGGGACGGCGGCTATGCGCCGGATGGCCCCCTCGGCCTGCAAACGCTTGAGCAAGTCCAGGGTGGATTCGATGCTCAAGTCCAACTGCTCGGCGAGCCAGGCCCAAGGGTCGTCCAGTAATGGCAGGCCGGTCTGGGTCAGCTCGATCAGGCGATGGGCCAGGGTGTCTTCAGACCGGGAAATACAAACCGACATGGTAGGTCTCCTCTTTGGGCAGATTCAGCAGCGGCAAGCCGGTCAGGGATTCAATGCGCTGCAGGGTCTCGGCGATGCCTTGTTCGGTCGGGCAACCGAGCACAAACCACATGTTCCAGGGGTGTTCGCGTCGATAGTTGTGGGCCACTTCCGGCAGTGCGTGCAGTTGCTCGGCGACGTCTTCGAAGCGTTCTTCCGGCACCGCCAGCGCCGCGAGCGTGAAGGCACCGCCCAGCCGTTCAATGTCGAACATCGGGCCGAAGCGCGTGAGCACGCCGTCTTCCAGCAGTGCGTGGAGCCGATCGAGCAGTTCGCTGCTGCTGCTTTGCAGTTCGGCGGCCAGTACTTTCCAGGGATGGCGCACCAGCGGCAGGCCCAGTTGCAAGCGGTTGATCAGTCGACGGTCGAGGTCATCCACGGTCGGAGGCTCCTGTTGGTGAAGGCGCAAAGCGCCCGCCGCATTGTTTGAAGGCGTGGGTGCTGAACAGCAGTTGGTGGGGCAGGTCGCTCAGCAGGTGTTCTTCGAGCAGCGCCTGAATGTGCGCCGCGACTTGATCGCGTTGGCGACCGTGAACCATGCAGAACAGGTTGTATCGCCAGTCAGGCAAGCGTCGCGGCCGTTGATAGCAGAGGGTGATGCCGGGCGCTCGCCCAAGGCGCTGGCCGACTTCGTCGATCAACGCGTCCGGAATGTCCAGCACCAGCATCGCGTTGGCGGTAAAGCCCAGCGCTCGATGGTTGAGCACCAGGCCAACCCGGCGGAACAACCCTTGCTCGTGCCACTGGTGCATTTGCGCGAGCACCTGGTTTTCCTCGGCGTTGATCCGTTCGGCGAGTGCCTGATAAGGACGCGAGACCAGCGGCAACCCGCCTTCCAGGTGCCGACGCAGGGCCAGTGCCTGTTTGGGATTCAATGGCGCTTTCATCGGTTTTCTCCCAGGGCAAAGCCGAGGTCGATGCGGTAAGCGGTCAACATCGGCAGGTCCAGTGGGGTGAGTCCGGTGTCGTACTCCAGTTCTTCGAGAATGCGCTCGATGTGTTGGCGATCGGGGCCGGTCAACACAAACCACAGGTTGTAGTGATGCTCGCGCGCGTAGTTGTGATTGACCTCGGGGTACTGGCTGACGCGCTCGGCGACCTGATGCAGGCGTTCGGCGGGCACGGCGAGGGCGGCGAGGGTGCTGGCGCCGGCACGGCTGTGGTCGAACACCGGACCGATCCGCGACAAGGCCCCGGCCAGTTCCAGGCGTTGCAGACAGGCGATCACTTGCGACTCGCTGCAACCCAACACCTGGGCTATTTCGAGATAAGGTTCCGGACACAGCGGCATGCCATGCTGGAAGCGATCGATCAGTTGGCAGGCAAGCAGGTCGAGGTCCATTTCAATAACCCATTTTTTGTGCGCGGCTGCTGAAGAAGATGCCGCTCGGTGCAGTGGCCGGCAGGGTGCTCAGCTGTTTCAGGCTGTACGGGTCCCAGACCTGAACCTGATTGCCGTCGCGTAACGACAGCCACAGCTGATCGCCGCGTGCGGTGAATTCCATGTGCAGCACCGCCGGGCCCGGTCGCAGGTCGGCGACCACGGCGTGGGTTTCGGTGTCGATCACCTGGACCCGATCGTTGTCCGGGTAGGCGAAATTGACCCACAGTTGCCGACCGTCCGGGCGCGAGGTGACGAACACCGGTTGGCCGGCCACGGGGATCACGGCGCTCTGCTGCCAGGTGCGCGAATCCATCACCAACACCTGATGGCGACCGACAGCGGGGACGAAGGCCTGATGGTCGGCGACGGCCCAGCCCTCAAGGTGCGGCATTTTGTAGACCGGCAGTTTTGCCTGGCCGCGTCCGTAATCACCGAGCACCCGCTTTACCCCACGCTCGGGATGCCAGAGGTCAAGTTGCGCCATGCCGTCTTCGCCGAACAGGCCGGCCATGTAGTAGCGCCCGTCCGGGGTGATCAGCGCGTCGTAGGGTTGCTCGCCGATGTCGGTGAAGCGGTTGATCTGCGGGGTGGTGCCCTGGCTGAAATCCAGGGTCCAGATCTCGCCGGTGTCGAACAGGCTGAACACAAAACGCTGGCCAGGCGCGTCGACCAGGCCGACCACGCGGGAACGCTTGCTGCCATCGGCCAGCGGGGTGGCGGGAATGTCGGCCACCAGCTGCAAGGTTTCGGCATCAAAGACCTTGACCCCGCCCGGCACATAGTTGGACACGGCGATCAATTTGCCGTCCTGACTGATGGCGCCGCCGATGCTGTTGCCGCCCTGGATCACTCGGTGATCGATGCGTCGGGTCAGCAGGTCGATCTTGCTCAGACCGCCGTCGCGGCCGAACACATAGGCAAAACGCTGGTCGCGGGAGAACACCACCGAGGCGTGGGACAGGTCGCCCAACCCTTCGAGCCGGGCCAGCGAAGTGCGGTTGTCGCTTTCGATGATTTGCAGGCTGCCGGTGGCGCGTTCCACCACCACGCCCAAGTCGCCGGTGCCACGCAAGGGTGGCTGAGCGCAGGCGGACAATAACAGTCCGGTCGCCGCTGACAGCAGGATTGAACGGATCATGGTGCGGGATATCCCTGGAGAAGAAGATCGATCAGCCAACGGATGTCGGCGGTGCTGAGCAGCGGGGCCCAACCGGGCATCGCGGTGCCGGGCCGGCCATGGGTGACTGTGGCGATCAGGCTGTCCCTGGACTTGCCCGCCAGCGCTGCGCGGGTCAGTTCGGGGCCGAGGCCGCCGGTCATGTGCAGCCCATGGCAGGCGCCGCAGTCCTGGGTCAGCAGGTGTTCGAGTTGCGCCTGACGCTGGGCGTCGGGCGCGGCAACCGTGGTTGCGCAAATGAGGAGGAGGGCCGCCAGAACCAGAGCCTTTCGATAAATCATCATGGCGCCCTCCAGGCGGTTATTTGAGTGTCAGGACCCAGGTCGCGAGAATCTTCGCTTCCTCATCCGTGACCGGGTTTGCCGGCATCGGCATCGGTCCCCAATTGCCCTGTGTGCCGTTTTTGATATGAGTGGCCAGGGTGTCCGCGGCCCCGGCTACGCCCGCATTCTTGGCCGCTACATCCTTGAGTGCCGGGCCGACCAGTTTGGTGTCGATGGAGTGGCAGGCGGCGCAGGGTTTGCTCTTGAACAGCTCCAGCGCGTCCTGGGCCATGGCCGGTTGCACGCTCAGCGCAGCGGTCAGGGCGAACAGTGAAAGCAGAGTATTTTTCATGGTGTTTCCTTGCATTGATGGAGCTCAATAGATGTCGTGTTGGGTGTTGTAGACGTTGAACTTTCCGGTGGGTGTGATCAGTCGTTTGTCCTTGATGACTGACTTGAGCTTCAGGGTTTTATCGTCGATCACTACCAGCGCCGATTCGTCGGCCTGGCCGCTCCACACGGAGAACCAGACTTCATCGCCGGCCTTGTTGTATTCCGGTTGCACGACGCGCATCGCCCCTTGCTTGATGCCTGCGTATTCGGCGATGGGCAGCACGGTGTAGCCGGCGTCGAGCTTGTCGATGTTGAACACCGCCACCGACTGACTGAGTTTTGCGTCCGGGTTGAGGGTGGTGTCGACGTACAGGTGACGGGAGTTGGGGTGGGTCTTGATGAACAGCGATCCACCGCCCTGGCCCTTGATCGAGGCGACCTGTTTCCAGGCGTATTGCGCGTGTTTGATTGGGTCGGTGCCGATCAGCGAGATGCCTTCATCGCCCAGGTGGCTGGTGGCCCAGACAGGCCCGTAGGTCGGGTGGTCGAAGTTGGCGCCGCGCCCAGGGTGCGGGGTTTTGCCGACGTCCACGAGCGCGGTCAACTTGCGTTCCTTGGAGTCGATCACGGCGACTTTGTTGGAGTTGTTGGCGGCGGTCATGAAGTAGCGGTGCGTGCTGTCCCAACCGCCGTCATGCAGGAACGGCGCGGCGTCGATGGAGGTGACGGTGAGGTTCTTGATGTCCTGGTAATTGACCAGCATGACCTTGCCGGTTTCCTTGACGTTGACGATGAACTCCGGCCATTCGTGGGACGCGATGATCGCCGCGACCCTCGGCTCAGGGTGATATTCCTGCTTGTCGACGGTCATGCCGCGTGTCGAGACGATCTGCTTCGGCTCCAGGGTTTCGCCGTCCATGATGGTGAACTGCGGCGGCCAATAGGAACCGGCGATGGTGTACTTGTCTTCGTAGCCCTTGAATTTGGAGGTCTCGACCGAGCGTGCTTCGATGCCCACTTTGACTTCGGCGACCTTGGTCGGCTCCACCGGCCACAGGTCGATCATGTCGATCCGGGCGTCGCGGCCAATCACCAGCAAGTAGCGGCCCGAGGCGGAGATCCGCGAGATGTGCACCGCATAACCGGTCTCGATCAGCTTGACGATTTTCTTGCTGTCGCCGTCGATCAGGGCAATCTTGCCGTCATCGCGCAACGTCACCGAAAACAGGTTGGGCAGGTCAAGTTTGCTCAGTTGTTTTTTCGGACGATCCTCGGGTTTGACCAGCACCTTCCAGGTTTTCAGCGTCTCGGCCATGCCCCATTCCGGTGGTGTCGGCGGCGTGTGCTGAACGAATTTGGCCATGGCCGTGATTTGCTCCTTGGTCAGGGCATTGGACGTCCCCCAGTTCGGCATGCCTGCCGGTGAACCGTAGGTAATCAAGGCCTCCAGGAACGGTTGCCCGCGTGACTGGGTGATGTCCGGGGTCAGCGGCTTGCCGGTCGCCCCTTTGCGCAGCACGCCGTGACAGCCGGCGCAGCGCTGGAAGTAGATTTCCTTGGATGAATCGAACTCGGCCCGGCTCATATCGGGAGCGCCAGCGGTTTTGACCATGGGCGGTGAGGCGGCGGGCTCGTTGGCTCTAGCTGCGTGAGACACCGCAAAGGCCAGTGTCGAACACAGGGTGGCGACGGTCAGAGCAAACGTTTTTCTATTGCTGATCAGCATTCCATTTCTCCTCAGGCAAGACCTTTGCGATGCGCTGGAACGGCAGCACAGGACGCAGGTTCTTAGTGCGCTGCAAGGCTATGCCCGAGCAGGCCAATGCCCGCTTGACGGCGATCAAGTTTGTCGGCCATGTCACTTGCCAGGTTGTCGCAGGGGTCCGTAGCGTGTCCCTCAATTCTGTTGTTGAATCAGGTGCCCCATGGACCATCTCCCGTCTGGCGAACACAAGGCCGAACCCTTCTACCAACCGCTCAACAATGAGGAGGCGCTGTTCGAGCAGGCCTGGCAACACGGCATGCCGGTGCTGATCAAGGGGCCGACCGGTTGCGGCAAAACCCGTTTCGTCCAGCACATGGCGCATCGGTTGAACCTGCCGCTGTACACCGTGGCGTGCCACGACGACCTGAGCGCGGCAGACTTGATCGGTCGCCATCTGATCGGTGCCCAAGGCACTTGGTGGCAGGACGGACCGCTGACCCGCGCGGTACGCGAAGGCGGCATCTGTTATCTCGATGAAGTGGTCGAGGCGCGCCAGGACACCGTGGTGGTGTTGCATCCGCTGGCCGACGATCGTCGTGAGTTGTTCCTGGAGCGCACCGGCGAGGTGTTGCAGGCGCCGCCGTCCTTCATGCTGGTGGTGTCCTACAACCCCGGTTACCAGAACCTGCTCAAAGGCATGAAACCCAGTACCCGACAACGCTTCGTGGCGATGCGTTTCGATTACCCGCCGGTGGCCGATGAAGAGCGCATTGTTGCCCGCGAGGCTCAGGTGGACAGCGCGCTGGCAGCGCAAGTGGTCAGGCTGGGGCAGGCGCTACGGCGGCTCGATCAGCATGATCTGGAGGAAGTCGCTTCGACGCGGTTGCTGATTTTCACCGCACGAATGATCCGCGCCGGCATGAGCCCGCGTGAGGCGTGCATGGCCTGCCTGGCCGAACCATTGAGCGACGATCCGCTGACCGTTGCGGCGCTGATGGACGTGGTTGATGTCCACTTCGGTTGAGCCCGGCGGCGTTGCGCCCAGGCATTTGCCGGGTGATCTGGCGATGTGGTTTTTCATTCTGGCCGAGCTGTCGGTGTTTGCCATTCTGATTCTGGTGTTCGCCGTGACCCAGGCACTCAAGCCGCAGCTGTTCAGCGAAAGTCGTCTGTTGCTGAACACGTCGACCGGTCTGGCGATGACCCTGAGCCTGCTGACCGCAGGACTGTTCGCGGCGCTGGCGCAGACGCAAGTCAGGCGTTCAAGGCCTCGCTACGGCGCTGTCTGGTTGTTGGCGGCGTTGTTCGTCGCCAGTGTCTATGTGGTGTTGAAAGTCACTGAGTACCGACACTTGCTGGCCTCGGGGCTGGGGATGGAGCACAACACGTTTTTCACGCTGTACTGGATCCTCACCGGGTTTCATTTTCTTCATGTGTTGCTTGGCATGTTCATCCTCGGATGGCTGGCCGAGCGTTGCCGTCGTGGGTTGTACGACGCCCGTAACCGCAGTGGATTTGAATCCGGCGTGTTGTATTGGCACATGGTTGATCTGATCTGGGTGGTGTTGTTTCCGCTGGTTTACGTGCTGGGTTGATGAGGTTTTCATGTCTGCTTCCAGGTTCTTGTTTGTCTGCTGGGCAGCGTTGGCCACGCTGAGCGTGAGTACTGTGTTGCTGGCGCAGTCGGGGGCGACAGGGATGTTGTCCGTGGCCATTTTGCTGGTGGCGGTTGTCAAGGCCTGGTTGATTACTGATGGCTTTATGGAAATGCGCCATGCGCCGCGATTGTGGCGTCGGTTGTTGGTGAGTTGGGCGTTGGTGTTGGCGGTGGTTGTGGGGGGGATGTTGGTGGTGGTTGATTGAGTACATATCCGTTTCTGTGGTGATGGCGGGTATTGGTTTCGCCCTTACGGCGAGTCACTTGGAAGAGCGCCAAGTAACCAAGCGCTCTTGCCCCTTTCGTTCGGTGGCTCGCTAATGCTCGCCATACCCTCGCTCCGGTCCTGCTCCGTGGGCCCGCCGCCATCGGCCATCCCTGGCCGGGGGCGGCTAACCCGGCATCCATGCCGGGTTGCCCACTGCGCAGAACCTCCACTCGGCCTCTCGAGGGGGCGCTCAGATCAAAAGCGGAAGGCGAGCTAACGCTCGGCCTGATGAGTGGTGAGAAGCAAAAGCGCACGCAGGCCCCCTGTAGGAGCGAGGCTTGCCCGCGAAAAACGACCGGACAACGCGTTCATTCTGACAGCCCGCGTCATCGTTGACGTCCATCGCCAGCAAGCCGGCTCCTACAATTTCGTACTGTGTGAACCCAATCCCTGTGTAGGAGCCGGCTTGCTGCGGGCGGCGTTCCGACGATAGCGGTGAATCAGTCAACGTATGTATTGGCTGGACGGACGCCATCGCCAGCAAGCCGGCTCCTACAGGGGGGATGTGCAAACATCCAAAATTAGTGCGGCCACCACAGTGCGGAAGTGTGCACACGACCAAAGAGCCAGGTCGGCTTTCAGGCCGCCTCGGCGGCTGTGGCGGTAGTCGCCCCCTCGAGAGGCCGAGCGCAGGTTCTGCGTAGTGGGCAACCCGGCATGGATGCCGGGTTAGCCGCGCACGGCCAAGGATGGCCGATCGCGGCGGGCCCACGGAGCAGGACCGGAGCGAGGGAATGCCGAGCCTAGGCGAGGCACCGAACGAAAGGGGCAAAAGCGCTTTGGTTACTTTCGCGCTTTTCGAAAGTGACTCGCCGTAAGGGCGAAACCAATACCAGCCATCACCGCAAAAACGGATATGCCCCCCTTCAAAAAAACAAACCACCTGACACAAAAACGCTCCGACATTCGATCTGCGGCATCGGCAATACCCGAGCAAAACCATCGGAGTTTCTTGATCGCCATCAAGCAGGTTTCAACCCTTCGCTTCCTATCATGGACGGGCCAAGCAAAGAGGAAGCGACCATGTCAGAGACCTTCACCAAAGGCATGGCCAGGAACATCTACTTCGGGGGAAGCATCTTCTTCTTCCTGGTATTCCTGGCCTTGACCTACCACACGGAACAGACCTTCCCGGTGCGCAGTAACGAAGCGCAATTAACCGAATCAGTGATTCGCGGCAAAACAGTCTGGGAGCAAAACAACTGCATCGGCTGCCACACGCTGCTGGGCGAGGGCGCCTACTTTGCGCCTGAGCTGGGCAACGTCTTTCAGCGGCGCGGCGGGGAACAGGGCTTCAAACCTTTCCTGCATGCCTGGATGAAAATGCAGCCACTGGGCGTACCGGGCCGGCGCGCGATGCCTCAGTTCAAATTGAGTGACCAGGAGGTGGATGACATCGCCGAGTTCCTCAAATGGAGCTCGAACATCAACACCAATGGCTGGCCGCCAAACAAGGAGGGCTGAGCAATGAGCATTGCCAATCCACATCTGAAATTCGCCTCGCAAGCCGTGGCCAAACCGTACTTCGTGTTTGCCCTGATCCTGTTCCTCGGTCAGGTGCTGTTCGGTTTGATCATGGGCCTGCAATACGTGATCGGAGACTTTCTATTCCCGATCATTCCGTTCAACGTGGCGCGGATGGTGCACACCAACCTGTTGATTGTCTGGCTGCTGTTCGGCTTCATGGGCGCGGCCTACTACCTGATTCCGGAAGAAGCCGACCGAGAGCTGCACAGCCCGAAACTGGCAATCCTCCTGTTCTGGGTGTTCGCCGCCGCCGGTGTGCTGACGATCCTGGGCTATCTGCTGGTGCCGTATGCGGGCCTGGCCAGGTTGACCCATAACGAGTTGCTGCCGACCATGGGCCGGGAGTTCCTCGAACAGCCGACCATCACCAAGATGGGCATCGTGGTGGTGTGCCTGGGCTTCCTCTACAACATCGGCATGACCCTGCTCAAAGGTCGCAAGACCACCGTCAGCATGGTGATGATGACCGGGTTGATCGGGCTCGCGGTGTTCTTCCTGTTCTCCTTCTACAACCCCGGCAACCTCGCCCGTGACAAGTTTTACTGGTGGTGGGTGGTGCATCTTTGGGTGGAAGGCGTGTGGGAATTGATCATGGGTTCGATGCTCGCCTTTGTGCTGATCAAGATCACCGGGGTAGACCGGGAAGTCGTGGAGAAATGGCTGTACGTGATCATCGCTATGGCGCTGATTACCGGGATCATCGGCACCGGTCACCACTTCTTCTGGATTGGTGCGCCCGAGGTCTGGTTGTGGGTCGGCTCGATCTTTTCCGCCATGGAACCGCTGCCGTTCCTGGCCATGGTGATCTTCGCGTTCAGCATGGTGAAGAACCGTCGTCGGCAACACCCGAATCGTGCGGCCACGCTGTGGGCCAAGGGCACCACGGTCACGGCGTTCTTCGGTGCGGGCGTCTGGGGTTTTCTGCACACGTTGGCCCCGGTCAACTTCTACACCCACGGTTCGCAATTGACGGCGGCTCACGGTCACCTGGCCTTCTACGGCGCTTACGCGATGATCGTGATGACCTTGATCAGCTACGCCATGCCACGCTTGCGCGGCTTGGGTGAAGCCGGCGACGAGCGCTCGCAGACGCTGGAGATCTGGGGCTTCTGGTTGATGACCCTGTCGATGGTGATGATCACATTGTTCCTCACCGCTGCCGGTGTCGTGCAGGTCTACCTGCAACGCTGGCAGGCCGACGGAATCGCGTTGCCCTTCATGTCCACGGTCGAACATTTGCAAGTGCTGTTCTGGGCCCGCCTGGGTTCCGGTGTGGGTTTCTTCGCCGGGTTGCTCTGCTACTTGTTCAGCTTCAAGCAACGTGGCCGCGCCGCTTTGCGCGCCCCGGCTGCCGTGGTTCCGTCATGAGCCTGCATAACGGCTAGAAAAGGTCGGCCCGGCTGAGACAGCGGGCCGTTTTTTTGCTTTGGAAAAAGGGCAACTACCATGGCCTTTACCGTTGAACTGGAAGAGTGGGTCGGCAGTGTCTGGCACCGTTTCATCACCCGGCGCGCCAGCGCGGATTTCCCTGAGGCACGCGTTGAGCTGATCAGCCAGCAACGCCCACTGGCGCTGTTGTTTCGCGCCATGGGCGGTGCCAACGGTGTCGGCGTCGAAGCCGCCAGCGACCGCGATCTGCTGCTGCGGCGCAACGTGTTGCAGCAGATCGCCGGCACCTGCAAACAAGTGCCGTTGGCGTGGTGCGATGCGGCGAATCTTCGGCTGCCGTCGAGCCTGGCGGTGTTTCCTGACGTCGCTCTGAACGAAGAACTCTATCGTTGGCTCGCGCTGCTGGCGGCGCAGGCCGGGCCGATGCGTCACTGGGGGCGGGACAATCAGCGCTGGACGCAACAGCTGTTGCAGCGCTTCCCCGCGTTGCGCGTCCGCTATCAACGCCTGGTCGATGCGCATCTGCAATTACGCCCGGATCCGGCTTCGTTGAACCGCAGCGAAGCCGCGCTGGAACGGGCGTTATGCCAGGCGTTGCGTGAGCCGGGCAGTGTCGAGCATTTTCCACGTAGCGAACGCGCTGCCTGGCCGCTGCCATTGTGGTTGTACCCGCCGCAAAATTTCGCCAGCGCGCAGGCAGCCGATCTGGGCGATGAATCCGAAGAGTCGTTGACCACGCCACCCGGCGAACAGAAAAGCGGACGCAAACGCGCCACGCGGATCGATGAAAGCACCCGTGATGGCGGACTGTTGGTGGTGCGCCTGGAGAACCTGTTCAGCTGGACCGAACACGTGGATCTGGATCGCTGGTCAGACGACAGCGAAGACCCGGACGCCGCGCGGGTCGCCGATGACCTGGACGAACTGACGCTGTCGCGCACCCGTCTGCGCAAGGGCGGTGGCCTCAAGCTGCACCTGGATCTGCCGCCGGCCGATGTCGACGATATTCCCTTGGGCGAGGGCATCAAGTTGCCGGAGTGGGACTATCGCAAGCAGCGGATGCAGGACAGCTTCGTCAATCTGCAAATGATGGTGCCGCGCGACTGTGAAGCGCAGCCGCTGCCGCCACGGCTCAAGGCCTCGGCACGACGTTTGCGCCGTCAGTTCGAGCACCTGCGCAACGACCGCCAGTGGTTACGTCAGCAACCCCTGGGCTCTGAACTGGACATGCAGGCCTGGCTGGATTTTCACGTTGAACGCGAGCATGGCGAGTGCGCCGAACGGGGTTTGTTCATGGAACAACGCCAGACCCGCCGCGACCTCGCGTGCCTGCTGTTGGCCGATGTGTCGATGTCCACCGACGCCCATCTCAACGATGAACATCGTGTCATCGACGTCATCCGCGACAGCCTGCTGTTGTTCGGCGAAACCCTGTCGGTGCTGGGTGATGATTTTGCCCTGTACGGGTTTTCCTCGTTGCGTCGCCAGCAAGTGCGCATGCAGGAACTCAAGTCGTTCACCCAGCGTTATGACGACAACACCCGAGGTCGCATCCAGGGGCTCAAGCCGGGTTATTACACACGCATGGGCGCTGCCATTCGCCAGGCCACCAAACTGCTGGGCACCAGCAAACGACGCAGCAAATTGTTGTTGCTGCTGACCGACGGCAAACCGAATGATCTGGATTTGTATGAGGGCCGCTACGGTGTCGAAGACACCCGCGAGGCGGTGCGGGAGGCGCGGCGCCAGGGATTGACGCCGTTCTGCATCACGATTGATCGCGAGGCCGGGGATTACTTGCCGTACATGTTCGGCTCCAATGGCTACACCTTGATCCGCCAGCCCGAACAACTGCCCCTGCGCTTACCGCAGTTGTATCGCCAGTTGACCCAGCCTTGACCCTGGCATCAACGCGGGAGCCAGAAAAACATCGCCACGCAAAAGATCGTCAGGCCGATGCAGAACCACATGAACCGATGCTGCCGACGCTCCCCGGCGCGTTCGGCCAGTGCCGGCAGGGGCATGCCGCAGTGGCGGCATTCGGTTTCTTTTGATGGGTTGGCGTGTTGGCAATACAGGCAGACGGGCATGGCGCTCACTCGAACTGTTCCAGGCGTGGACGATCAAGAATGGCGATCTGGCGGCCGTCCTGGGTAATGATTTTTTCATCGATCAGGCGGCGGATGATGCGCGAGAACGTCTCCGGCTGGATCGACAGGTGCCCGGCAATCAGTTGCTTGGCCATCGGCAGTTCGAATTGACTGTCGACGGTTTGCTGGCGCACCAGTTGTGTCAGCAGATAGCGCACGACCCGGTGGGTAGCGTTTTTCAGTGACAGGGTTTCGATTTCGTTGACCCGCTGGTGCAGGCGAACGCAGAGCTTGCCCAGCAGCGCGAAAGTCAGCCGGCTGTTGTTCTGCAGCAAACGCATGTAGGTGCTGTTGGATAACCGGTAGAGCTGGGTAGGGCAGACCGCTTCGGCCGAGGCCACATAGTTGGGGGTGTCCATCAGCATCATCGCTTCGGCGAAGGTTTGCCGATCGCTGAGCACCTCGAATACTTTCTCCTGCCCGTCGGGTGTCAGGCGGTAGATCTTCACCGCCCCGGCAATCACGAAATAAAACGAATCGGCCGGCTCGCCCTGACGAAACAACGGCTCGCCTTTGTCGATGCTCAGCAGTTGGCTGGTACTCATCAATTCATCCAGCTGTTCTTCATTCAACGGCTCGAACAAGTGATGACTGCGCAGAATCTGGTGATGGACGCGATGAAGCACCATGGGAATTCATCCTGAAGGTTGAGGAGTGGCTTGCGATCAAGAATCAGACAAGGCCCAGGGAGATGCCGCTGGCCACCGCCAGGACAGAGGTCAACACCACAAACCAGGCCAGTGGCTGGACGACTTTTTTCATGAGGACTCCCGGGATCGAGTTTGCTTTGAGTTCCCGAGGCTTGAGCAAGACGCGGGCCATGCCTGAAGGCCTTTGTTTATTGGGGTTGTAGACGGACAGGGTAAAAAAGACCCATGCAGTCAGGGTAAAAACAACCTTCAAATGGTCATTTTTACCCTGCGTCAGCTACCGTTACAGCTAGGAAGTGCCGCCAGCCGTTGATCTGGAGCGGGGGCACGCCCCTTGCACACTTGATCTGCGACAAAGGCAATTGCTCGGCAATACCCGATGATTGCACCCGGAATTACCTCGCGCGCAGGTTGGCGCCAGGTCAGCAACAAGGTAGAGGAGTGGCTTTATGCAAGTGCTTGACCGCCGTAAAGCGATGGCCATCGCGCCGCTGTTACGTCTGGCCTTTCGGCCGTTCTTCCTCGCGGGCGGCCTGTTGGCTGTGCTGGTCATCCCGCTTTGGCTGGCGGCCTTCAGTGGTTCGTTGTCCGCGTGGCAACCGGCCGGTGGGTGGCTGGGCTGGCACCGGCACGAATTGCTGTTCGGGTTCGGGCTGGCGATTATTGCGGGCTTCCTGCTGACGGCCGTACAGACCTGGACCGGTCGCCCCGGCCTCAGCGGCAAACCGTTGGCCGCGCTGGCGCTGCTGTGGTTGGCGGCGCGCGTGGCGTGGCTGGTCAATGCGCCGTGGCCGCTGTTGGTGGTGCTGGAAATGGCGTTCCCGCTGGCGGTGGCGGCGTTGATGGGCTTCACGTTGTGGAAGGTACGGCAAAAGCGTAACTACCCGATTGTGATGGTCCTGCTGTTGCTGGCCGGGGCCGACGGGGTGTCCGTGTCGGGGCTGGTCGCAGGTCATGAAGGCTGGCAGCGTCAGGGCGTGCTGACCGGCATCTGGCTGGTGGCGGCCATGATGGGGTTGATCGGCGGGCGCGTGATTCCGTTCTTCACCCAGCGCGGCCTCGGCCGGGTTGACGCTGTTGCCCCTTGGCCATGGCTGGATTGGCTGCTGCTGATTGGCTCGCCACTGGTGGCGTTGCTGTATGCGGTCGACCCTGCGCTCAACGCCAATGTCTGGGTGGGTTTGTTGTTCGCGGTGCTGGGGGCTGGGCATCTGGTGCGCCTGGTGCGCTGGCAAGATCGCGGTCTGTGGCGCGTGCCGTTGTTGTGGTCGCTGCACCTGGCTTACGGCTGGCTGGCGGTGGCCTGTCTCGGCATGGCGCTGTGGCATTTCGGCGTACCGCTGAACCCGAGCCTGGCAGTGCATTGCCTGACGATCGGCGCCATGGGTGGTCTGGTGCTGGCGATGATCGCGCGGGTAACGCTCGGGCATACCGGCCGTGCGCTGGAGCCACCGTCGGGCATGACCTTGGCGTTCATTTTGCTCAATCTGGCGTGTCTGAGTCGGGTCGTGTTGATTGTGTTTTTCCCTTTGCCGGCGTTGTGGCTGGCCGGTCTGTGCTGGACGCTGGCGTTTGCGCTGTACGCCTGGCGTTATGGGCCGATGCTGCTGCGGGCCCGGGTCGACGGTCATCCGGGATGAGCAGGCCAACGAATGGAGGCGGGCGATGATGTACCCCTTTTTGTTGATTACGCATTTGCTGGCAGCCATCGCCTTCATCGGCACGCTGTTTTTCGAAGTGGTGATCTGGCACCGCGCACGCCAGCCGTTGGCAGAAACGGCGCGAGCGACGGCGGATCAGGCGATTGCCGTGCGCTCGCGCAAGGTGCTGCACGGTGTGGTGTTGCTGTTGTATGGCGCCGGCATCGCGCTCGCCTGGCAACACCGCGGTGTTTTGAGCCAGCCGCTGGCCAGCAGTTTTGGCACCTTGCTGAGCCTGAAAATCATCCTGGCCCTGAGCATCATCGGCCATTACCTGCTGCTGGCGTATTGGTTGAAAAGCGCGCGGCTGTCCACGACCCGCGCGACCTGGATTCGCCGCAGCATCCTCGGGCACATGGTGTTGATCGTGATCCTGGCCAAGGCGATGTTCTATTGGCACGGCTGATGGCGCTGTAAAACCGGTAGTTCTGAGGTGACGCCATTCGCGAGCAAGCCCGCTCCCACAGGGGAATATTGATCCCTGTGGGAGCGAGCCTGCTCGCGAAAAGTGTGATCAGTGGTGTGGGTTCAGGGCGTTGATGAACAGCACGTTGTTTTCCAGGTGAATGTGTTGCATCAGGTCGTCCTTGAATTCCAGCAACCCGCGATAGAGTGCGCGCCAGGTGTTGCAGGCATCCGCCGGCGGAGTGATGTGGTGGGTCAGGGCGAGCATCTGTTCCAGCGCTTCGCCATGTTGATCATGTTCGAAACGCAACACCTGGATCGGCGGTGCGGCCTGCGGGCCGATGCCCTGTTGCAGCATCGGGAAGAGCACTTGTTCTTCCTTGAGCATGTGGCCTTCGAGTTCTTGCTGCATGTCGCTCAGCAGATCGGCCAAGCCGTTGGGACAGGTGCTGCGCGCCCCGTGCACTTGCTCGACGCGCCGGGCCAGGCGGATCAGTTCCGGCAGTTGCTCGCGGTGGCGGGCGTGGTAGCGCGTCAGGAGGTGGGCAATCAACGCCTCGGACGTTTCGGTGCGCCAGTCGTGCTGGGTTTCGCCGGTGTCTTGCAGGGTTTCCAGGGCATCGGCAATCAGCAGCGGATCGAGGTCTTTGCCAAGGGCCGCTTCCCGCAGGCTTTTATGCCCGCCGCAACAGAAGTCCAGTTTGAAGTTGTGAAAGATTCGGGTAGCGCCGGGAATGTCGCAGGCCAGTTGGCCGAGGCTTTGTTCCAGTAGGGTCTGGCTCATCAGGGTTTCCTTGCTTGGGTTTCAACGGTTCCCCTGGCTTGTTGCATCCGGCGTGCCATATTTAACTGATTGATAAATATGAATTTATTTTTAGTTGTGGTGATGCGCACCCTGACGCATTAGGGTGAATCCCACCATAGAGGGTAATTAAAACCATGCTGCGTGAAAGCCTGGCGGCCGACCTGATTGTCGAGTTGCCCAATGCCGTGCGGTTGCAACGGCTGGTCCAGACCCTGCGCCAATACTTCAACAGTGGCGCGGTGGGATTATTGCGTCTGGATGGCGACAGCCTCAGGCCAGTGGCGACGGTGGGGCTGGTGCATGAAGCGTTGGGGCGCCGGTTCGTCATCGCCCAGCATCCCCGGCTGGCGGCGATCATGGCCTCGCGCGAACCCGTCTGGTTCGAGCCCGACAGTCGCCTGCCGGATCCTTACGACGGATTGCTCGACAACCACATCGGCGAACCGCTGCCGGTGCATGACTGCATGGGCGTGAGTCTGTATGTCGAGGGGCGGATCTGGGGCGCGATCACCCTCGATGCCCTGCACGCCGGAACCTTCGACAGCCGTGCGCGGGAGGAGCTCAAGCGCTGCACCTTGCAGATCGAAGCAGCCGTGCGGGTCACTCGCCTGGAACAGGAAAACCGCAGCTTGCGCCTGTCCCGCAGCGATCCTCAGGATTTGCGAATGCCGGTCGAGGAAGGCGAGATCCTCGGGCAGAGCGAGGTGTTGCATCAGCTACTCAATGAGCTGGACGTGTTGGCCGACTCCGATCTGCCGGTGTTGCTGCTGGGCGAGACCGGCGTTGGCAAAGAACTGTTCGCCCGGCGCTTGCATCGTTTGTCGCGGCGCAG
The DNA here is from genome assembly GCF_014852385.1 of Pseudomonas sp. PDM03. Classification (NCBI taxonomy): domain Bacteria; kingdom Pseudomonadati; phylum Pseudomonadota; class Gammaproteobacteria; order Pseudomonadales; family Pseudomonadaceae; genus Pseudomonas; species Pseudomonas sp. PDM03. The sequence continues at coordinate 67,371 of NZ_JACVBM010000026.1, forward strand.
CCACAAGCCGCTGATTCAGGTCAACTGCGCGGCCTTGCCCGAGTCGTTGGCGGAGAGTGAATTGTTCGGTCACGTCAAAGGCGCCTTCTCCGGCGCCACGGGTGACCGTGCCGGGCGCTTCGATGCGGCCAACGGTGGCACGCTGTTTCTCGATGAAGTCGGTGAGTTGCCATTGAGTGTGCAGGCGAAATTGCTGCGCACCCTGCAGAACGGCGAGATCCAGCGCCTGGGCGCGGACAAGCCGCTGCATGTCGATGTGCGCATCATCGCCGCCACCAATCGGCACCTGCCGGACAGCATTCGCGATGGCCTGTTTCGGGCGGATCTGTATCACCGACTCTCGGTGTACCCGGTACCGATCCCTTCGTTGCGCGAACGTGGCAATGACGTGTTGATGCTGGCCGGGCATTTCCTTGAACTCAATCGGGCGCGGCTCGGCCTGCGTGGCTTGCGTCTGTCTCCGGCGGCCGAACGCGCGCTGCTGGCGTATACCTGGCCGGGTAATGTGCGCGAGCTCGAGCATGTGATCAGTCGTGCCGCCTTGAAGCAGCTCAGTCGCGGCAGCAGTCGTGCGTTGATCATGACGCTGGAGCCCGAGATTCTTGATCTCGACAGTGCTCCGAACGCACCGCAGGTTGTTTCTGAGCCTTGCGACGCCGCTCCGGCTGATCTGCCATTCCAGCCGCTGGGTGAAGCCGTCGACGATTATCAACGCAAGAAAATTCTCCAGGCCCTGAGCCTGTCCGGGGAAAACTGGGCCAGCGCGGCGCGGATTCTGGAAGTCGATCCGAGCAATTTGCACAAACTGGCGCGGCGTCTGCGGCTCAAGTAATCGACACTGTTGATGGCGGTCAAGGTCGGTTGGCGCAGTGCCTCGCACACTGAGCAAAACCTTCCGGAGATCACTGTCATGCCGCTTTCCCTGGCCCAAATGCGCCGCAACTACACCCTGTATGGCTTACAGGACGAGCATGCGCTGGATGACCCTTTGGTGATGTTTCGCCAATGGCTGCAACTGGCCCGCGACACCGAGAGCGCGCCTGTCGAAGCCAATAGCATGATGCTGGCGACGGTCGACAGCGATGGGCGGCCGCACTGTCGTGTCCTGTTGCTCAAGGGTTTGAGCGAGGAAGGGTTTACGTTCTTCGGTCATTACCAGAGTGACAAGGGTCAGCAACTGGCCGCCAATCCTTATGCCGCCATGACGTTTTTCTGGCCGGGGCTGGAGCGGCAGGTGCGTATCGAAGGTCGCGTCTCGAGGCTGGATCCGGCGCTGTCGGATGAGTACTTTGATTCCCGGTCCATGGCCAGTCGTCTTGGTGCCTGGGCTTCACCGCAAAGCCGTCCGCTGGCGAGTAGGGCAGCGCTTGAATTGCTGTTGGCTGACACGATCAAACGCTTCGTCGGGCAGACTGTTTCGCGACCCGAGCAGTGGGGCGGCTATTGTCTGCATCCTGAGCGCCTGGAGTTTTGGCAGGGGCGTGCGGACCGGTTGCATGACCGTATTGACTATCGCTTGCATGAGGGTGTCTGGAAACGGAGCCGTTTGGCGCCTTGAGTCTGATGGGAAATGGTGGGGGGCTTTGTTGGTGTGTATATCCGTTTCTTCGGTGATGGCTGCTATTGGTTTCGCCCTTACGGCGAGTCACTTTCGAAAAGCCTGCGCGGCCCGGCGGAAAGTAACCAAAGCGCTTTTGCCCCTTTCGTTCGGTGGCTCGCTAATGCTCGCCATGCCCTCGCTCCGGTCCTGCTCCGTGGGCCCGCCGCGATCGGCCATCCTTGGCCGTGCGCGGCTAACCCGGCATCCATGCCGGGTTGCCCACTGCGCAGAACCTCCACTCGGCCTCTCGAGGGGGCGACTACCGCCACAGCCGCCGAGGCGGCCTGAAAGCCGACCTGGCTCTTTAGATGTCCGCGTTCTTCTTCTCTGCTGCGTTCACTCATTCCGGACATGTACACCAATCCCCTGTAGGAGCGGGCTTGCTGGCGATGGCGTCCGTCCAGCCCATACATACGTGACTGACCCACCGCCATCGCCAGCAAGCCGGCTCCTACAGGGGATCGTATTTATCCAAACACATATGCACTTCCCTTGTAGGAGCCAGCTTGCTGGCGATGGACGTCAACGATAACGCGGGCTGCCTGAATGAATGCGTTGTCCGGTCGTTTTTCGCGGGCAAGCCTCGCTCCTACAGGAGGGACTCGTGTGTGCTTTTGATTTTCACCACTCATCAGGCCGAGCGTTAGCTCGCCTTCAGCTTTTGATCTTGAGGTACACGCCCCCTCGAGAGGCCGAGTGGAGGTTCTGCGCAGTGGGTAACCCGGCATGGATGCCGGGTTAGCCGCCCCCGGCCATGGATGGCCGATGGCGGCGGGCCCACGGAGCAGGACCGGAGCGAGGGCATGCCGAGCCTAGGCGAGGCACCGAACGAAAGGGGCAAGAGCCTTTTGGTTACTTTGGGGCTTTTCCAAAGTGACTCGCCGTAAGGGCGAAACCAATAGCCGCCATCACCGCACCAACGGATATGCCCCCCAACAAACCCATCCCCCCATCAGCCAGAAATCCATGCGCCCGAGAGGTACCTCCTTGGAGGAATAGGCTCATCAAGGATTCCGGTTCAGGCTTGGGCCCATACCCTCATCTACGGGAAACCTGGACATGGCCCATCTGGCGCAACGCACATTTGAACCCCTGAACATTGCCGTGCTGACCATCAGCGACACACGCACCTTCGACACCGACACCTCAGGACAGACCCTCACCGATTTGCTGCAAACCGCCGGGCATGTGTTGATCGATCGTGACCTGGTCAAGGACGATATCTATCAGATCCGCGCCACCGTTTCCCGGTGGATCGCCGACCCCGAAGTACAAGTTGTGCTGATGACCGGCGGCACCGGTTTCACCGCTCGCGACAACACGCCGCAAGCTGTCCTGCCGCTGCTGGACAAACACGTGGAAGGCTTCGGCGAATTGTTCCGTCAGGTATCCCTGGAGGAAATCGGCATGTCCAGCCTGCAATCCCGGGCACTGGCCGGCATGAGCAACGGCGTACTGGTGTGCTGCGTACCCGGTTCGCCGGGTGCCTGCCGGACGGCCTGGAACAAGATCCTGCTCGAACAACTGGACAGTCGCACCGGCCCGTGCAATTTCGCCCCGCATTTGAAACCTCAGGCCCAACGTAACATTGATGCCTGCGAGACACGCTCATGACCGGCCGGGTGTGCGACCTCGGCAGCCTGATGCCGGTGGACGAGGCCATCAGCCGCCTGCTCGATCAGGCACCGCCGCCGCCCCTGGTGCAAATGATCCGCCTGGATCAAGCGATGGGACGCGTGCTGGCAGCGGATATCCATTCCCCGGTGAACCTGCCAGCCTGGGACAACAGTGCCATGGACGGTTACGCCCTCAGGGCTTGCGACCTGCCCGAGGAGGGTGGCTGGCTGTTGATCGGCGGGCGAATCGCGGCGGGGGATCAGGCGTGCGCACCGTTGCTCGCGCAACAAGCGGTGCAGATTTTTACCGGTGCACCCTTGCCTCCAGGCGCCGACACCGTCGTGCCGCAAGAGCGTTGCCGTATCGACGGCGAGCGAGTCTGGTTGCCACCCGCAAGCGTTGGCGATCACGTACGCAAAGAGGGTGAAGAAGTTCGTCGCGGGCACCTGCTGCTCAAGGCGGGAAAGCGCCTGCGCGCACAGGAAATCGGGTTGCTGGCCGGCGCCGGAATTGCGCGGATCGAAGTCTATCGACCGTTGCAGGTGTGTTTGCTCAGCAGCGGCAATGAACTGCGCGAGCCGGGCGATCCCTTGGCGCCGGGGCAGATCTACAACAGCAATCGCTACTGCCTGGCGGAGCTGTTGCGTGGATGGGGTGTGGAGGTGCATGACTACGGCGTGATGGCCGATGAGCTGGCGGCCAGTCGGCACGCCTTGAGCCTGGCGTCGTCGGAATGCGACCTGTTGCTGAGCAGCGGCGGTGTTTCGGTCGGCGAGGAGGATCATCTCAAGCACGCCATCGAGGAACTGGGCAGCATCGATTTCTGGCGCCTCGCCATGCAGCCGGGCAAACCGCTGGCTTTTGGCGAAGTGGCGGGCAAACCGTGGATCGGCGTGCCCGGCAATCCTTCGGCAGCACTGATTACCGCGTTGGTGGTGGTGCGACCGTTCTTGCTCCGGGCCCAGGGTATGACGGACGTGATGCCACGGCCACTGGCCGTGCCAGCCGGGTTCGACTGGTTACAACGCAACAAGCGTCGGCAATACCTGCGAGCCAGGTTGACGCCCGGCGCTGGCGGCCAGTTGAGCGTGGAACTGCACCCTCAGCAAAGCTCGGCGATGTTGACGGCCGCGTGCTGGGCTGACGGGCTGGCAGTGATCGACTGCGAGCAGCAAGTGCTCAAGCACGACAACGTGATGTTCCTGTCCTTTGCCGACCTGATGCAGTGAGGGCAATTGATTGCCGTCAAGGCAGTGCCTGCCGGTCTGGCTAGACTGGCAGCGCCGCTTTTTTCATGAGGATTACCCATGCAACTGGTCTGCCCGGCAGGGAACCTGCCTGCGCTCAAAGCGGCGGTGCGCCAAGGCGCCGATGCCGTGTATGTCGGCTTTCGCGATGACACCAACGCCCGGCATTTCGCGGGGCTGAACATGGACGACAAACAGTTCGACGCCGCCGTCGCCCACATCCGTCAGCATCAACGCAAACTCTATGTCGCCGTCAACACCTACCCGCAACCCAAGGGCTGGGAGCGCTGGCAGCGGGCGGTGGACCGTGCTGCCGATTTCGGTGTGGATGCGCTGATCGCCGCCGACCCCGGGGTGCTCAACTATGCCAGCCAGCGCCATCCGCAACTGGCGTTGCACCTCTCGGTCCAGGGCTCGGCGACCCACGCCGCTGCGCTGGCGTTTTACGCGCAGCGCTACGATATTCGGCGCGCCGTGCTGCCACGGGTGTTGTCGTTGGCGCAGGTGCGCCAGGTGGCCGCCAGCAGCCCAGTGCCCATTGAAGTCTTCGGCTTCGGCAGCCTGTGCATCATGGCCGAAGGGCGTTGCCACCTGTCGTCCTACATCACCGGCGAGTCACCGAACCTGTGCGGCGTCTGTTCGCCGGCCAAGGCGGTGCGCTGGAGCGAGGACGCCGAAGGGTTGAGCGCGCGGCTCAGTGAAGTCCTGATCGATCGCTATACCCCCGACGAACCGGCCGGTTACCCGACCTTGTGCAAAGGCCGCTTCCTGGTCGACGGCAAACGCTTTCATGCCCTGGAAGAACCCACCAGCCTCGACACCCTGGACCTGCTGCCGGAGCTGACGGCCATCGGCGTCGAAGCCGTGAAAATCGAAGGCCGCCAACGCAGCCCGGCCTATGTCGAGCAAGTCACCCGGGTCTGGCGCGCCGCGCTGGATGCCCATCGCGGCGCGCCGGGCGCTTTTCGGGTCAAGGAAGAATGGCGTCAGGTGCTGGCCGGGTTGTCCGAGGGCAGCCAGACCACCCTGGGTGCATATCATCGATCATGGCAATGAGGGGACGCGACATGAAGCTCAGCCTGGGACCGGTCCTGTTTTATTGGGACAAGGAGCAACTCAGCAACTTTTACGCCGAGATGTCGGCCATGCCCCTGGACGTGATTTACCTGGGGGAAACCGTGTGCTCGAAACGCCGGGCCTTTTCACTGGATCAGTGGCTGGGACTGGGGCGCGAGTTACAGGAGTGCAGCCAGGCGCAGTTGGTGATCTCCAGCCTGACGCTGATCGAAGCGGCGTCGGAGCTTTCCAGCCTGCGCCGCCTGTGTGACAACGGCCAACTGCTGGTGGAGGCCAATGACATGGGCGCGGTGCAGTTCCTCGCCGAGCGCCAGTTGCCGTTCGTGGGTGGCCCGGCCCTCAACCTGTACAACGGCCACTCGCTGGCGCAACTGCTCGACTGCGGAATGACCCGCTGGGTGCCGCCCGTGGAGTGTTCGGCGGCGCTGATCCGCGATGTGATCGGGCAGGTCCGTGAACTTGGGCGTGCGGTGCCGGAAGTTGAAATTTTTGCCTATGGGCATTTGCCCCTGGCCTATTCCGCACGCTGTTTCACTGCCCGCGCGGAAAACCGGCCCAAGGACGACTGCCAGTTTTGCTGCATCAACTACCCCGACGGTATGGCGCTGACCAGCCAGGAAGGGCAGCCGCTGTTTACCCTCAACGGTATTCAGACCATGTCGGCTGAAGTCACCAATTTGCTCGCCGATTATTCCGGGCTGGTGGACTGCGGTGCCGATCTGTTGCGCCTGAGCCCGCGTGCGCAGGGCATGGCCGAGGTGATTGACAGTTATCAGCGGGTTCGTTCGGGCGAGACACCGCCGCTGTTTGTCGAAGGGTGCAATGGCTACTGGCATGGCCAGGCCGGCATGTTGCGCGTCGAGGAGGTTGGCCTGTGCTGAACCGAAAAAAGTGGCTGCTCAAAGGTGCCGACCGGTTGTTGCCGCTGGTGCGTCGGGTGCCGTTTGCCGTGCAGCGCCTGGCGTTGCAGCAGGCGCTCAATCGTTGCCTCGCCGAGCCGTTGCGTGATGGCGAGTTTGAGGTGTTGCGCGGGCGTTGGTTGTGTTTGCGGATTCCCGACCTGGGGTTGTCCTGGTACTTGACGCTCAGTCGTCAGGGGTTGCGGATTGCCGAGCATGCTACGGCGGCGGTGACGATCAGCGGGAACTGGCGTGAGTTTTTACTGTTGGCCAGTCGTCAGGAGGATCCGGACACGCTGTTTTTTCGTCGGCGTCTGGTGATTGAGGGCGACACAGAATTGGGGTTGGCGTTGAAGAATTTGATCGACAGTCTTGATCCTGATGTGTTGCCGGTCTGGTTGTGGCGGAATCTGGAGCGGGCGGGGAAGGGGCTGGCGGCGGGGTGACCTGTAGGAGCCGGCTTGCTGGCGATGGCTTTGTGTCAGGCTCCGAATTTTTTTCAGGTGTACATATCCATTCCTTTGGTAACGACGGCTTATGGTTTCGCCCTTACGGCGAGTCCCTTTTCCAAACGCCGAAAAGGAACCAAAAGGCTTTGCCCCTGACGTACGGCCCTTCGCCTAGGCTTAGGGTACCCTCGCTCCGGTCCTGCTCCGTGGGCCCGCCGCGATCGGCCATCCCTGGCCGTGCGCGGCTAACCCGGCATCCATGCCGGGTTGCCCACTGCGCAGAACCTCCACTCGGCCTCCCGACGGGGCAGATCAAAATCAATAGCCAAAGCAAAGCAAAAACGAGGCGGCCTGCCAGCCGACCTGTCTCTATGATCGTACGCATTCCCCTGTAGGAGCCGGCTTGCTGGCGATAGCGGTGGGTCAGTCAACTTATTTCTCGACTGACCCACCGC